>CAZPMU010000045.1:7646-21602 GCA_964587795.1 uncultured Dehalococcoidia bacterium
ACCCCGCTCCCGAAAGTGGGCATTCCCTGTACGTTGTCCCTTCCCCCTTGACGGGAGAAGGTAAGGATAGGGGGTGACCCCGCTCGCGAAAGCAGCGTTCCCTAAACCACCACCACCTTGTCGCAGTGCCGTCGTGCCAGGGCCATAAGCTCGGGATGATCGTCCTCCGGGCTGTCGCCCATAACGCAGATCACAGTCCAAAGCCCCGCGCGGGACTCCCGTCCCATGCGTGAAACCACCTCTTCCAGGTTGTCGGGGCGGATTACCGCTTCCAGGCCCCGCACCCACGGGCGCGCCACGTCCAGGGCCGCCGCATCCCCTGCCGCAAAGTCGGCAAAGGCGATCAGTTCCTTCACCCGCAGGGGCACCGCATCCATGTCGCCATTTCCCAGCGTCAGCACCGTTACCGCCTTCTCCCGGGCGTTGAACTCGGCCACGTACTTGCGGGTCAGTTCCACCTGGCGGGCGTGGGTACCGGCATGACCGGAAGACCGCTCCACCAGTTCCAGCATCGTCAATCCGGGGAAGGAGTTATGGGGATTGGGCGGCGTTACCGGCTTGGCCAGTTGCTCCTCGGTAAGCCCTTCAATCACCAGTTTAAGCCGGTCATACGTAGCATCCAGGTGTTCAATGTCCTGGCGCAGCCTCTCCTCCCGGCTGGTAAAGGGCGGCAGCATCTCCATCTCCCCAATGGAAATCTTCTCCAGGGCATCGACGAAATTCTCAGCGTCCAGGTGCTGCAGCACTTCCCACACGGACCAGCGCGACCCAAGGAAAGCGTCCTCGGCGTCAATCCCCTCCAGCGCCTCCCGCAGCGCCCTTCGGCCCTCCTCCAGCCTGACCAGGGCCCGGGCCTTGCGTTCCATGGGTGTCAGTTGCGGTTCTTCTGCCACGAATGCACCTCTACTTCAGTTCCACCACGGTCACCCCGTCATTCCCGCCCTCTTCCTCCGGCCCTGCCGACGCGGTAAGGGGGTGTCCCCGCAGGTACTCCCTCACAGCGCTGCGCAGGGCGCCGGTCCCCCGGCCGTGGATGATGCGGATTTCCGGCACGCCGCTCAGGGCCGCTTCGTTCAGCAGCGTTTCCACCTTGTCCAGCGCCTCGTCCACCCGTTGTCCCCGCAGGTCCAGGTCAGTCTTCACCTGCCGCGGCGACGGGCGACGGTAATAGACCCCGGCGTCCCGGTTGTGGCGGAACCGCACCCCCGGGTTGTTGGGATCAATGCCGGCAGGCGCCGTCGGTCCCCCATTGCCCGACACCGCGTATGTAGCAGCCGTACTTTCAGAGGCGCCCGCGTCCAGCCCCGCCTCGGCAGGCCTCTCCAGCTGGTACACGGGAATCCTCGCTCTCATGGTGCCCAGCAGTACCTCAATATGCTCGTCGGCATCCTGCGGCGAGATTACCTCCACCGGCCGGGGAATGCCCCGAATATAGACCCGGTCGCCGCTCTGCAATTCCTCCTGCCAGGGCGTGCGCTCCACTTCTATCGGCTCCCACTGGGGCGCCGTCAGTTCCTTCTGCAGCTGGGCCAGGTCCTCCTGGTAAGCCCTGAACCGCTCCGCCGTTTGTCCGCCACCGGTGTTCCGGGGCGGCGCTCCCGGGGATGGCCGCATCAACCGGCGGGCCGCCTGCTCCGCTTCAGCGTGTTCCGCCGCCCGTTCCGCCTGGTTCAACTGGGCCACCAGCCCCCCAATCCGTCGCTGCAGGTCCTGTCGGGCCTCTTCCACCAGTTCCAGGCGCGCCGACTCCACCGTGGCCAGCCGGGCCTCCGTCTCCGCCTGCTGAGACCGGGCCTGGGCCAGCAATTCTTCCGACTCCTGTCTCAACTGGGCCACCACCGCCCGCTCCTCCTGCAATTCCTTCACCAGGTCGTCGGTGGCCAGTTGGGACGGCGCTATAAAGGAGCGGGCCTCCTCCAGTATCTCCGGCGCCAGCCCCATCCGGTCGGCAATGGTCAGGGCATAGCTGCGTCCCGGCAGACCCAGGGTTATCCGGTACGTCGGTTCAAGAGAACCCGGCTCCAGGTCCACGCTGGCGTTGACCATCCCCGGCTGTTCCTGCACATACCGGGCCACTCCCCTGTGGTGGGTGGTGGCGATGGTCATAACTCCCCGCTGCCGCAGGTGCCCCAGGATGGCCTGGGCCAGGGCTGCCCCTTCTTCCGGGTCGGTGCTGGTGCCCAGTTCGTCAATCAGTACCAGGGAGCGGGCCGTCACCTGGGCCAGGATGGTCCGCAGGTTCTGGATATGGGAGCTGAAGGTGGACAGGGACTGCTCAATGCTCTGCTGGTCGCCAATGTCGGCGTAGATGCCGTCCAGCAGGGTGAACTCGGCGGCCTCGGCGGGGACGTGCAGCCCGGCGTGGGCCATCATCGCCAGCAGTCCCACTGTCTTCAGCGCCACCGTCTTGCCTCCCGCATTGGGGCCGGTGATGACCATTACCCCGTTGTCGCCGCCCAGCTGAACGCTGGTGGGCACCACCCGCTCCGTCAGCAGGGGATGGCGTGCCGCCGTTATTCGCAATCGGGCAGTTGAGGAGTCAACCACCGGGGCCACGGCACGGCGGTCAACGGAGTACCTGCCCTTGGCCATGGCCAAATCCAGCCGGGCCAGCAGGTCCAGGGCCAGCAGCAGGTCATCTCCCCCGTCCCCCACCCGGGCGGCCAGCGCCCGCAGCACCCGCTCCTCCTCTCGCTCCTCTGCCAGGCGGTTTTCCCGCCAGCGGTTGCCCGTCTCGATGGCCGGAAGGGGTTCGATGAATACTGTGGCCCCGCTGTCAGATACATCGTGGACTATGCCCGGTATCTGGGACTTGTTCTCGGCCTTGATGAGCAGGACCAGTCGCCCGTTGCGCTGGGTGATGATGGGTTCCTGCACCACTGCCCGCTGCTGGTAGCGACGCAGGCTCCGCTGCATGACCTCGTTCAATTGCTGGTAAGCGGATCGGGACTCACGGCGCAGTTGCCTTAACTCGGTACTGGCGTCGTCCAGAATCTCCCCCGCAGGACTGATGGCTCTCCTGATGGAATCCTCCAGCCCGCCCAGGTCGGGAATATTACCGGCCATGCCCGCCAGCAGCGGCAAGTCGTCCCGATGGGCCAGCGCCTTGCGGTTGAACCCCGCGGCGGCAGCAAGCTGCTGGACTTCGTACAGTTCCGATCCCCGCAGGGTTCCCCCCAGCATGGCCCGCTGCACGTATTCCCGCAGGTCCGCGCCCGGGCCAAATTCCAGCCCGCCCCCGTTATCCAGGAACTGCCTCGCCTCGTCCGTCTCCTGCAGCCGGGTTCCGATTTCCAGCGCGTCGCCCACCGGAGCCAATTCCAGGGCTCGCTCCTGCCCCAGGACGGTACGGGCGTATCCCGCCAGCCGCTGCCGTATCTGGTCGAACTCCAGCAGTACCATGGCCCGCTCAAACCCGCCCAGTATTGAAGAGCTCAAGCTATCAGAATTGCTAATCAACTCTCACCAGTTTAATTCACATAGATAGACAGTACTCACAGGATAATGGTGAAGAGCAAACACAATCCTGTATATCCTGTCCGTCCATGTTGGAATTTCCAGGCTTAAGGAACAATGGCCCACACCCGGCTCTGCCGCAACAGGCCGGCCACCGTTTCCAGCGTGTCGTGCTTGGGGTCTCGGATGTTCAGCCTTCGGTCCAGGATTTTATCCTGGCGTCGCTGCAAATAGGGGCATACCTTCAGGAAACCGCTCAACGTCAGCCGTTCGCCCCCCAGCAGGATGTAGTCCATCTCCCGCTCGTGGGGTTGGAACCGGTCCGACAGCACCCCGCAGGCCTCGTCGAACAGCTTCCGCATCTGCCCCTCGCGAATGCGCTTGAACCGCAGCTGAGACGTGCCTCCGGCATGGTGTTTGCCCTTCACGTAGCGGGTATCCGTCTTGGTTACCACCGGGTCCGTTCCCTGGAACACGGCCACCAGGTACCGGCCCAGCCGCAGCAACACCACGCCCACGGTGTAGTTGCTGGTCAGCAGGCCCAGGAGGGGCTGTTCATCCCACTCACCGTTTACCAGGGACTCCCCTACCGGAAAGGGTGGGATTACAGCCAGGCCCCGATTTCCCGCCCTGAATACCGCCAGCCCAGTATCCGACTTCAGTAGCGCATCACCCCCGGGCCCTTCAATTGCAGAAGCTGCGAACCGGTACCACTCCCGCAACCCCGGGTCTCTGGAATCGGGCCAATGACCCAGGTCCCTGGGCGCCAGGTAAAGGGAAGCCGCCCCTTCCAAGGTGGAATCGGGCAACTCCGGCGCCACCCGCGACAATGCGCGCAGCAATGCCTCGGGCGGCAGAAACTGTCCCGGGACCAGCATTGCAAGACGGTCGGCCCTCGTGGAAGCCGGATTTCCGTGCGAAGACATAAGCTTGGAAATTGTATCACAAGGGTTGTTTCGTAGGTTTGCGGATACATCCCCGAGCCAGGGCAATCGCGCTTTAGCCACTTGTCGTTCAGAACTGCAAGAGTTGTCATTCTGAACGGAGTGAAGAATCTGAACTCCCTCCCACAAGCCAACTTTCGGACCCGCCACCGAGTTCTCAGGAGGGATTTCAGGCCCTTCGTCCGGTTCAGGCCGGCATTGAAATCCGGCTGGATCGGGATCAGTTACGCCGCATGGCCGGCAACCGCCAGACAGGGTGCGAAAGGCTTAGCTTTATGCCCGCTGACTTGAAGATGAGGGTCGTTGATCACAACGGCAATCGGGCTTATATCGCCCCCGAGATCTCCTGCGCCGCCTCTACGCGGGACACCACCAGGGCCATCCGGAATGCCGCCTTCATAACATTGGTTACCCGGGAACAATGCCACGCCGCAGTGGCCAGCGTAAGGAACAAGCATCGGGTTGAAGAACTCATCGCCGGAGGAGAGGCACTCTGGCTCCCATTGCCAGACCGGAACCCCGGAGTCGATTGGCCTATCTGCAAGCAACCCGCACGCAGCAATTGGGCTTGAATAGCGGGGTTTATCGCTGGCTGCAAGCCTGGACCGGCGCTGCAGCCTTTTGCGACGATTTCTCGAGAAACCCAGGGCAAGTTTGCTTCTGCCCCACGTCGTACTCTACTTACTCCCCAATTCCCAACAAAAAAGCCCGGCCCATGGCCGGGGAGAAAAAGAGGTGGGGGACGCCCCGGCACCGAGGGCGTGTGCCGGTTTGTCCCCCATGTTCGTGGGGCTCTCGCCCCGGGCTAGGCCACCAGTTCACCGGCCATTTCAACTTCGGGGGTAAGCTGGAATGAGTCTTCTCCGAAGTTTGCGGGGCACATCGTCCCGTTGGACGCCACTATCATCACCCGCCGGTCGGTGTGTTCCAGCAAATTATCCAGGCTGTAGCCCCGTAACCGGGACAGCAGCCCCGGCCTTACCAGGGAAACGGGCAGCAGGATCAAGTCAATGGACTCCCACTCCGCCCATTGCGCCAGGTGCTTGAACCCGTGGGTGGTCGGTAGGATGGCGCGACCTTCTATTCCCCGCGCCTGGATTCGTGCCAGTTGTCGGGCCAGGGGAGCGCGTCCCATGGGAAGCAACTCCCTCCACGTCAGAACTCGCTGCCACTGCCTCCGGTTGTCCTCGGGATAGGGGTTTACCAGGTAGGACGCGGCTGACATCTCGAACAGGACCAGTTGGCTGGCATTGGCGATAGCCAGTTCGGCTGCCCATCCCCTTAGCCGGTTGAACTCTGAGGACCCGTGCAGATCGGTTACGGCCAGGATGCGTTGGATTGGGATGTCCAACCTCAGGGCGGAGTGATCCCGGCCCATCATCACCGGCACCGAATCATCCTCTGCCTCTTTCATCAGATCCGGCGGCAGCTCGCACGTCTGCTCCGTAACGCCGTCCTCCGGATTGTTCGCTCCTTCGCGTATATGGTCCAGGTACTCCACCAGGCCGGTAATGACTCGTGGGTCCGATGTCACGAATCCTTCAAAACTCTTCCCCGCGTGGGACAGGCCCCCCACGCCGAATCGGTCCTCCGGGGAAGTCTCCCACCCGACGAAGGCGATCGGCACGGGAGTTGAGGACACCAGGAACCACTGGTTCACCAGCAGGTTGCGGTCCCTGGGAAGGGACACCCATTCGGCCGTTGTGCCTGCCAGGAAGTCCGGCGGGTCACCTTCCCCGAATCCCACCATTCGAACCTTCGCCGCCAGAATTTGCTGGTACCTCCGACGCTCGCCCGCCAGTTTTTCGGCGTTTTGAAAGCCAACATAGAGGTCGGCGCCTTCGGGATTTTTCAGTATTTCCTCCTCGATTTCCCGGCTGAACCGCAGCATTTCCAAGGGCGAATTCAGGAACTGGAAACCCTCTATAGGAGTGCCGCCGTTCCTCAGCTCCCGCTCCATCCGTCCTATGAATCGCTTCACGCTACTTGTGGCGGCGTCCGAAAGGTCTTCTTTGGTTATGGCCCACTCCATTGACATCGCTCCCTCCAACAGGTTAGCCCTTGTACCTTGGGTATTGTGTTAACTTATGATGGAGAACTTATTGATTCATAATTATTATATCATCATGACTTGAGATGTAAAGTATCATCAGGGAAAAATTCACAGGGCCAATCCCTTGGTTCAAGGGATTGGCCCTGTGAGGGTCTTTCACCTTCGCCGGTAAACGAAAGTGCGTACCGTCTCTTGTGTATGTCTTACGTATGGTTGCTGAACTGAGTCAAATCATCCGTGGCCGCCAGCCACTCAGCGAACTCCGAATAATTGCTGGCTCGGGCTGTTCGTGACCAGGGCAATCGCGTCTTATAAGATCGCCACCCTGAAGCGCCGAGACTGTCATTCTGAACGGAGTGAAGAATCTGGAATCCTGACTGCAAGCCAACTTTCGCGCCCGCAACCGTACTTTGGGGGAAGGACTCCAGGCCCTTCGGCAAGTTCAGGCCGACATTGCCCCCCTGATTGAGTGGCCACCGAAATTAAGACGCGATTGCCCTGTTTTCGTGACAGCGTCGTTGGCATCCCCTCGTTCAACAGTGCTGCCGACCCTGCTGGCATTGTTAGCCATTACTCCATACCCTGCGCCAGCCGTTCCATTTTCCCAATATTCACCGGGTCCGGCCCCATCTCCCCCCTTTCCAACCGCTTGACCATCTCAACGGCGGCATCGTTCATGGGCGTAGGCACCCCGCTCTCCCTGCCCTTGCGCCCCACCAGGCCATTAATGTAGTCCACCTCCGTCTTCCGGCCCTTCAGAATATCCTGGTGGAAGAAGGAACGGGCCTCCCTGCCCTCAGCCTGCGACGCCCTGACCAGGTTGTCCACCAGCGCCTCTGGCGACGCCGCAGCCTCTTCCATGGAGAGGCCGAACACCGGCTCCATGCTGTAGCCCTGGGCCCGTCCCACCAGCAGGGTCTCTCGCCCCAGCTCCAGGCATACCCGTATCCGTTCGGGCGCCTCTGTCAGGTGAGCAGGTCCCACTCCCGCCAGGGCGCACACCGGGGCTACTATGCTGTTGAACACCAGCTTGGACCAGCGCGTACCCCACAGGTTGGTGGTCAGCTCCGTCTTGCCCGCCGCGCTCAGGATGGACTGAAGTTCCTCGAGACGGGGCGTGATTCGACCGTGCAGCTCTCCCAGCACAAAGGTGGTCCGGTCCATCGCCGTATTGCGCTTAAGCCGCCCCGGCTCGAATACCTCAGATGACATGGTCAGAACGCACCCAACATCCCGGGTTGGTCCCACCATCGGGGCAATCCACTCGTCGTTCAGGCTGTTCTGCGCCGAAACCAGCACCCCGTCGTCCTTCAGGTATGGCAGAATCAGCTGGGTCAGCCAGAGCGTGTCGTAGGACTTGCAGGCCAGGAAGACAATATCGAAACTGTCACCCAGCGTGCATACCTCGTAAAGGTGCAGGGCCCGTACCGGTGAAGTGAACTCCTCACCGGCGATGGACATGTGAAGCCCGTTGGCCTTCATCGCGTCCACGTGCGCGCCCCACTGGTCAATCATCACAACGTCGTGCCCGGCAACCGTAAGCATCCCGCCGATTACGCTCCCAGTGCCGCCGGTGCCAACCACGGCAATCTTCTTGTTAGTGGTGGTTGTCATGGAATTTCTGCCTTTCCTTCTTCCCTCATTTCTCGTGTCCGCATCGCAGGGGGTGGCTGCTTGGCTGCTATTTCCTGAAAAATTTACCTGTATGAGCGTCTCACCCTGCGTACCAACTCGGAAACGAAGCCTAAACCCGTACCCCGACCCTGTCAATTAAAGCAATCGCAGCCAAACCGTCTCCCCACAACATAGTGAGAGCGAATAAGTTGTGATAAGGTGGAAAGGAGGGTAGTGAGCTTACTGCAGGAGGTGGGGACGACGATGGCCCTCTTTTCGCCTTTTTCCGCCAGGAGTTTATGTGTCTTTTGTTTAACGCTGGCAGCCATGCTGGCCCTTTCCGCCCTGGCCGGTTGTAGTTCCGGCTCTGAACCCGAGCCCGCCGCGCAGGACGCATCTGTCAGCCCCGTCATCGCCAGCCCCCAGTCTGCGCCCGTGACGCCCCAGGCATCGGACCAGACCATCGCGCCCGCCAACGTCAGCCCGCCGCCCGAGCCTGCGCCGAAGCCGGTCCTGGCGCCCACGGCTACTGCCCTGGTCATAGTGCCCTCCCCTGACCGGCAGCCCGTTTCTCCGCCGGAGGAAAAGCCCTCCACCCCCGACAGCCCAGGGCAGGTCACCCCTGCCTCAATGCCGGAAACCTCGCAAGCGGATACCTTCCACGTCCCCCCCGGCGCCACCTGGGGCGACGTGTACAACTCCCTCTCCGCAACCGAACAGTCCTGCATTCTGGATAAGACGGGCGAGGAACGCCTGGCCCTGATGCGGGAACGTCCTTTCGGACTGGAGGGCATGGAGCAGGAATCGGTCGTCCTTCTCGACTGCGTTTCCGACGACACCGCCCGCGAGTTGTTCCTGGCCGACATGACGGCCCAGATGGGCGGATTGTCCGGGGAACAGGAAAGTTGTATTCGCACCCTGCTGGGCCAATTCAGGCCGTCGGAACTGGCCGCCGCTTCCACCGCCGAGCCAGCGCCGGAAGACGCCATGCTGTTGCTCTCATTTGGCCTGGGCCTGGTAGGCTGCATCCCCGAACTGGCCCAGGAAGGCGGGCCGCCGGTACCTCCCGAAGGCGCAGGCCCTCCGTCCGGAGGGCTTCAGGGCGATTCCCTCCTTTGGACCTTCACCACGGGAGGCTGGGTACTCACCGCCCCAGCCGTGGTTGACGGCGTTGTGTATGCCGGTTCCGATGACCGCAGCCTCTATGCGCTGGCCGCCGACACCGGCAACCTGCTCTGGAGCCACGCCACGGGCGATGTCATACGTTCCACGCCAAACGTCGCCGATGGCAGGGTCTTCTTCGGCTCCAACGACAACCACGTTTACGCCCTGGACGCCGCCACCGGCGCTGAACTCTGGAAACACAACACCGGCGATTGGGTCCAGTACACCCCCGCCGTCAGCGGCGGCCGGGTCTTTTTCGCCGCGCCCGCCCAGGGCGACCGCAGGGTCCACGCGGTGGACGCTGCCACCGGCCAGGTTGCCTGGGTTGCCGACCACCCCTTCCCCATCGGCGCCAAACACTCGCCAACACCCATTGGCGACAGGGTTTACGCTCAAGGCGCCGAGTATGGAAAGTTCTACGCCCTCGACGCCGCCACCGGACAGACACTCTGGCAGGTTGAGGTGGGCGGTTACGTCGAGTCCTCTCCCACTGCCCTGGACGGGGTGGTGTACCTGACCGTCGCCAACCGGGCCTACGCCCTGGACGAATCAACCGGCGAAGTCATTTGGGAAGTCAACACCGAAGAGTTCCCCGCCAGGGATTTTCCCGCCCTGGTGGTTGAAGGCATCTACTATCTGTACCCCGCCAGTAACATTTACGCCCTGGATGCGGCAACCGGCGAGGAGCTTTGGAGTTATGGCGCCGGGGCAGCCAGCACCCCACTCGTTGTGCGCGAGAACGTCCTGTACGGGGCTACCGGCGATGGCGGTTCCGTCTTCGCCCTGGATGCGGCAACCGGCCAGGAAATCTGGCGTGAGGCCACGGGAGGTCAGGTCATTCAATCACTCACCGTGACCGACGGTTTGCTGCTCGGTGAATCGGATTCGGGTACACTGATCGCCGCCGCCCGGGATAGTGGCATACCCGTGTGGTCCTTTGAGAAGGGCGGCTTTTCGGATGTTCGCGGTTACACGGTCGTGGATGGGGTGGTCTATTCTGCCGGGCCTAACAACAGCATTTACGCCCACAGGGAACCGCGCGGGTGACGACGGGGAGTCACCACCCAACCCGCACGCAATGACATGAAGATGTAAGAGGCCCGGGAACAATTCCCGGGCCTCTTACATCTTCAGCCAGGACCTCTACTCACCCTACCATTTCTGTATCTCCGGCAATACCTCTTTCCCGAACAGGCCAATATTCTTCATAGTGGCGTCGTGGGACATCTTCGACTCCTGCCCGTAAAAGATCAGGTGGTCCATTCCCAGCCGATCGTACAGGTAGCGGATCTTTTCCAGCACGGTGTCGGGAGTACCTGCCACGATGTGGTAGTTCTCGTTCAGTTCTTCGTAGGTCTGCTGGATCAGGGGTCGGACGGCGCGGCGCGCGGCCACCTGCTCACCCTGCTGGGACCGGTAGCCCACCGGGTTCATGTATTCCCGGGGGCCGCGGGTAGTGGTGCCCATGCGCCAGATGAAGTGGCGGGCCTGCTCGTCGGCCTCCTCCTGGGTGTCGGCCACGTAGCAGCACAGCAGGTAGCCGAAGTTGTCGGGGGTTGGTTCGTAGCCAACTTCCGCGGCGGTGCCCCGGTAAATCTGGAACAGGTCCTCGGTAACGTCCAGGGGAGTCAGGAAAGCCACGTAGGTATAACCGTGAGACGCCGCCCACTGGGCCGTCTCCGGACTGGCCGTCCCCGGCACCCACACGGGCGGATGGGGCTTTTGGACCGGCACCATCCACGGGTTCACCACCCGGAAGTTGTAGTGTTTCCCCTCCCAGCGGAAGGGACCCGGCTCAGTCCATGTCTTGATAACCAGGTCGTGGCACTCCTCGAAGCGTTCCCGATTAAAGACGGGATTGCCGTTGGTGGCCAAAGTCTCTACCCCGGTCCCACGCACCATTCCGGAAATCACGCGTCCGCCGGAGATCACGTCTATCATGGCGATCTCTTCCGCCAGGCGAACGGGATTGTCGTGGATGGGCAGAATGTTGCCCAGCAGAAGAATCTTTGCACTCTGGGTAGTACGGGCCAGCACCGCCGCCGCCAGGTTGCACGAAGCGTTCATGCACGACGGCGTGTTGTGGTGCTCGTTAACCATAATCCCGTCATACCCCATCTCGTCCACATATATGCACTCGTCAAAATACCGCTTGAACAGGTCGGTGGCGGTGTCAGGCTCAAAATAGGTATTGGGAAAGGTCAGCCGCAGAGAGGGAAACTTCTCCCCCTCCTCATCAGGGTATTCATGGTATGGAAATTCGCTGAAGTAGTAGACTTTCATAACTGAATCCTTTTCCGGTGAGCCTGAATTAATCGTCGACGAATGTAAGGTAGAAACGCTTATTGGCCTGCCGGTTCCAGCGGTTCATCTGCGAACGTTCAAGGGCGCAGCAGTGTGGTGCAAACGGTTTGCACCAGGTAGGGAACCGGAGCGAGCGGGGAGGGGTCGGGACGTGGCCTTTTCTCTTTTCCATAAAGTACTCTCCAATCAAACAGGAAGAAAGGAGATAAACAGACCAATATACCCAACACCCTACAGCAGTAAGGCATCGGACGGAACAAGCCTGCCTTCGTTAGGGTCCACCACCAGGCTGAATGCCTCCAGGGCCGTGGCACCCAGCAAGGGATTGGTATCATCGGGAGCAAAGATAACTGGTACGGGCCATTCCTCGCCCATAAAACGCATAACCGTCGCCCCAAGCGGCAACCTTACGGCGCGACCGTCGGCCAGACGAAACCGACGGTTGACTCTGGGCTTGACTCCCAACCGATGCAGCAAACTTTCCGGTAAGGCCGTATAACTGGCGCCCGTGTCAACTAAGGCGTTGACCACCACGAAGTCTCTCCCATCCGGGTCGCCTATCTCCACGTCAACACTGAAAGTTCCCATTAGTACACACTCCAGTTCGCCCCGGTTCCCGAAGCTAACAACCACAAGGACATGATAGCACGGGTGGGTGTCTAAATCAGGCAAGCCTCACCATAATTGAACCGGGGTCGACTCCAAGGTGTTCAAGAAGAAACCGAGCGGAATTCGTCGTTTGAGGAGCGGGGTCCTTGGTTTCTAAGTGGAGGCCGTTGGACAACAAGTGCTGATCCCTAAAGTTCGAGCCATCAATGTGTTCTTGGACTGAATTCACCAAATACTTTACACGGCCCTTCCCGATCGGCATTCTATCCTCAGTTAGCAATTCCATCCTTATGAGAAATTCTGCAACTTCTATGAGGAGCTGCTTATGCCGCCTTATTGGCCTCTCCTCCCCAGAATGGAAACGCACTGAGTCGGGGGGCTGGTCACCAGACTTCGGCCGGAAATCCATTAAACTAATCCATCCTTCACTCTCTATCCTTTGGATAGATTGCATTTCAAGCACTCGTTCAGCAACGATTGATTCTTCCACCTTGGGATATGGGCGGTCAACAATTGGCGCGGATTCAGATAGAGGCTCGATAAGGGGCTCGTTGGCATTTATCGCCTTGCCAGTAGCCAAATTGGGTCGCCACAACAAGAGAAACTGCAATGCACATTCATGCGGTGGCGTACCCGAAATGCGTAGGTTCAACACCCGCTTCTCTTTAAGTGGCACCGGCTCAAATGTGCGTTAAAGTTGCCAGTCATTGCCATCAGTTACCGCCGCATAGGCCACACCTTGGGCAATGCAATATCCGACCATTTGGTCCAGGTGGTTCTCAACAAACGAACCCAATCGTTTGGCCACAACTATGGCTGCAGGTCTGTTTCCCAACGCCAGCAATGCATAATCTGCCCAGCCAGAGTCATTCCTATACTCCGCCGTCACCACCCCCGGGTCCGAAACATCCCAGCCCAGCGCAGTCAGCAGCGGGTCTATCAGCGCCACCCGGGTGCGTATTTCGTTCTGGCGCAGGGAGTCGCCGTGGTCACAAATGCGCTGCTGGAGGGTTTCGATTACTTGAACAAGGTCATCTAGTGGCATGCCAATACCCTTTTCCTGTACCTTGTCCGAACTTGTGACAGGCTGCTCCAGCTACCAAGGCTGGGCCTCCGCCCGAATCAATCGCTCCATCTCGGAGTCAACCACCAGGGCAAAGGCTTGCAGAGAGGTTGCCCCCAACAAAGCCGGGGCACCGTCCGAGCCGAAAATTACCGGGACCATGAACTCCTCGTCTTCCCAGCGCATCATCGTTTGGCCCACTGGACGCCGTTCTCTTTCGCCATTGGCCAGCCACAGTAGCCTTTCCGCCCTGGGGTGCACTCCCAACTGGCGCAGCAAACCTTCCGGCAGCGAGGTATGGGTGGAGCCAGTATCGACTAGCGCATTAATAGCAATGTATTCGGCCCCCTGCGGGTCGCCTATCTCCACATCTACGAAGAAAGTTCCCATCTGAATCCCAACCTATCCCTGGATAAAACAGGTACATTATAGGGTAGTGCCAAACATGGGACAAATACGGCCGATTTGACGAGCGTCGCAAACATTGTCCCTATAAGGGGGCGGGGTTAGAATAGGGTGAGTTAGACCCGAAGAGGTGGAGCGATGCACAACGAATGAACCGTTATTTGAAGCGCACCAATCTATCTTGAAGTCTCTCTTCCATCCACGAATTCGCACGAATAATTTATATGTCGCTATGCTCCATTCGTGGTGATTCGTGCGAATTCGTGGATAAATGATCTGTAGAATCGATAGGAGCAACACCATGGTTCAGCAAGGACAGATTGATAACCTCCTACGTGAATCCG
>CAZPMU010000046.1:0-17104 GCA_964587795.1 uncultured Dehalococcoidia bacterium
AGAAAGACAGACCTATGGGTGAATTCTGTAAGCAGGGGCATTGCAGGCCACTATGTAAATGTAAATCTCACCTTGGCCTCGGTGTTTACAGAAGGAAAGTGGAACGCGGTCGGAGATTAACCGCCAATCCGGCGAGAGCCGGAATTCCGGCTCGTTCCAGCGCCCAGTAGTTGACCCTTGGCAAGCTTTCCGGATTCCGGCCTTGAACAGGAATGACGATTCCAATTTGGCGCGCTTATTTTCAAGAACGATGGTCTGCAGGAAGCAATTTCACTGACGGCTTCAGGTGGGCCGTTTCCTGCCGCCGAAGTTCCGGATTCCGTCCCGTTTGACCCGTCTGGATAGACTGGCCAGAGGAACAGGGGACCTGGTTATACGCCCAGGGCAACCCCGTCCAGGAAGGGCCGCAGCGAATGGCCGGAGCGGACGCGGACTGCAACCCGGGACCCCACCTCATACTCATCTATGTGGGGCAGCTGGCAGCGCACCGTGCCCCCGTCGTCCAGGGCAATCCAGTACAGGTAAAAGGCGCCCCGGAACTCCCGTTCCAGTATTGTGCCGTTGCCTTCTTCCGACGGAGTGCATTCCACGCAGTCAGGCCGCACCATAGCCTCCAGTGCGCCGTCCATTGGCGCCCCATCGGTCCATTCAGTGAAGCCGATGGGAGTTTCGATACGTCCCTCTTTCCGGCTCCCCGGTACAAAGTCCACCATACCGATAAACTCGGCCACAAACTTGGTACGTGGGTGGTGAAAAATCTCTTCCGGGGTCCCCTGCTGCTCAATGCGGCCGCCTTTCATCACGGCTATGGTGTCGCCCACGTACATAGCCTCTTCCTGGTCGTGGGTTACAAATATGGCGGTGATGGCGTTCGCCCGCAGGATGGTCATTACATCCCGGCGCACCTGTTCGCGCAGAGCCGGGTCCAGGTTGGAAAAGGGTTCGTCCAGCAGAAGCAGTTCAGGACGAGGCGCCAGTGCCCGGGCCAGGGCCACTCGCTGTTGCTGACCACCGGACAGTTCGTAGGGCATGCGCTGGGTCATACCTTCCAGCCCCGTCATTTGCACCACTTCGGCCACCCGGGACGACCTCTGGGCGTCGCGGGGGAGGCCGAAGGTAATGTTCTGTTCTACGCTGAGGTGGGGGAAGAGAGCCCCTTCCTGGAAGACCATGCCGACTCGACGCTTTTCCGGCGGCACGTTGGTCCCATTGTCGTACACGGGGCGGGATGCAATTGCTATAGACCCGCTGTCGGGACTGGTAAAACCGCTAATGAGACGCAGCGCCGTGGTCTTGCCGCAACCGCTGGGCCCCAGCAGGGCCAGAATTCTGCCCTGGGCCAAGCGTATCGAAAACCCGGACAGGGCAACCACGTCGCCGAAATTCTTGCTTATCTCCAGGCATTCCAGCATGCACCCTTCCCGCTTCAAGCTTGACTCGGGCGCCGTAATGCATTCCCGGGCCTGGTCTGACGCCACGGTTCCTTCTCTTATGCTGGCTATCAACTGCATTCTCCGGATTGATTGGCGACCGCAACCATTTCCAGACAACCTGAGTATCGCCCGGTTACCCGTCTGTACGATACCCTTTATTAGTATGTTCTTTTCTATACACTAAGCCTAGAGAATGATAAGGGTTATACCAGGCAAAATCAATAGCTTGTACACCTTGTCTAAACTCAATTGTGTATGGGTATTGTTTCCTCGGGACAGTGCGCCAGGATACAGTTTGTCGCACCATCCGGTTGGCCAGAGGCAGGATTGAAGGGGCTGGTGGAAAGGCGCCGACAGGGGTTGTTTCCGGTATCGCGCTGGCCATGCGGCTGCGGGTCAGACGGAAGACAGGTTGCTTTCCGGTCATGGCTCCGGACTTTACGACAGAGATTCTCGCAGTTCGAAAGGCTTCTCCGCCCGGAAAGGGCACATAAGAATGCGGTCTTCACATGGACATATCCGGCCCGGACGTCACTATTGAAACAACCCTTGGCTGGTGATGTTCGGGGGATAGCCGCAGAGTTCCCACGGTTTGGCGGTGGGGAGATGTTGCGTCGACAGGGGGCCCAGAGGAGCGGCACTTCGGCAGGGATTAGACCGCATCCCCGGGTGTGCCCAACCGCCAAAGTCGAAAGGGGATAGGGGTGCAGCGTAGCTCCAGTCGGCAACGCGCTGGCTTCGTACAACAAAAGCTGATTACGCCGCCGGAACTGCTCCTCTTGCTGGCCCTGTTGCTGGCCCTGCTGCTGGCATGGTTGCTGGACCGGGCGGTAGGAACGGTCTGCAACCGAGTGGGGCTGGATTCGTCCAGCGGTGGCCGGCGCATGGCCCAACTGGGAGCGTTGGCCGGGGTTACCGCCTCGCCCAGCATGACTTTGCGGAGGTTGGCTCGCTGGTAAATAGCGCTGGTTGCCGTTTGTTTGACCGCCGCCCTGGGCCTGGTGGTAAGCGGTCTGATTATTGGGGGGCGTGGGCTGCTTGAGAACCTGCTGGCGGCGCGATACGTTGAGGAGCATTACGTTGAGGGTCAGATGGTCAACTTCCGCTCCGAACGCGCTCAGATACGTTCGATAGGGCTGATGGCAACGATTGTCCGCACCAGCGACGGCGTCGACCACACGACGCCCAACAGCATTTTCCTGAGGGAAGCCATCTAGCTCGGGCGTCAGGGCGTCCCATTAGGTGGATAGTCCTAAAGGCAGGAAACCGGGCCCCTGGAGGCTTAAGTAATGCTGTCTTAACTGCTAAAATTGTCGCAGCATGGCAGTCCGGTTGAGGACAATGGCATGACACCTGGATTAGCGGAGGATGGAAGATGTCAATAGTAGGCAGAGTTGGGACTGGGGTAAGGGACGCGTTGACCGGCACGCTGCGCGGCACCGGCCAGGTGACCGAAGCCGCACTGGATGCCGTCAGGGAAGCGACCGTGAATGCCCTGCGGTCGGCGCGGTCCATAGGAGGCGAGGCGGGAAGCCTGGCCCAGGACGCGATAGTGGGGGCACTGCAGGCCACGGGCAGGGTTGGCGGAGAAGCCGGGTCGCTGATCAGGGACTCGGTAATCGGCGTCATCGAAGGCACGGGCCAGGTGGCGACGGCTACCACCACCATGCTCCACGACGTGGTTGTCGGCGCCATTCGCGGTTCCAGCGACGCGGGAGCGGAACTGGGTACTGCCGCGCAGCACGCCGTTGAGGGAGCCCTGCGTGGCGGGGCCTCCGTCGGCATCGCTGCCGAAGAGTCGGTAGTCCAGGTAACCCGGGGCGCCATTGACGGGACCAGGGAAATTGGCGGCGCCCTTACCGCCGCGGCCCAGGGCACGGTTTCCGGAGTTGTGATCGCGGTAGCCACCGCCGGGGGGGATGTCATGACCGCTGCGAGGGATACGTCGAGACAGCTCATCCGCAGCGCCGCCGATACCGGGGAAGACCTGGCCGAAGTGGCCGTGTCCGCGGTACGGGGGTCTATTGACGCGGCCAGGAACGTGGGCGTTGACGCTGAGCAGGCAGCGGCGGCGGTGGCCACGGGCGCCATTGAAGCCGCCTACGACATCAGCGACGCCGCCGGCGATGCGGTGAGGAACGCCGCCACCGGGACCATCCAGGGCGTGAGGGTTGTGGTCCGTCCCGACCTGGCCAACCCCAACCAGAACCAGAACACTGCCAGTTCCTGACTGCCTTACGGTACGGTTCCGGCGCCCATAAGTACCAATTGCAGACCAATTCTGGGAAACTGACTCTTCAGTTTGACTGAGGAAGACCCAGGCAGTCCAGAAAGTTGGTTGCTCTTCCGGTTCTCTACCGGAGGAGAGTGACTGAAGGACAAAGACGTGAAGGCGGAAACCGGGATAAATGGGGAACTTGCCCCTGTCTATTCCGGTTTCCGCAATCGCTGGCCAGGAACCGGCAACGCTGGCCCTGGAATCCCGGACCCCCTTCCATTTCACTTTATTGAATGACTTTTATAAGGCCCGCGCCACGGGTCTGATAATGTGTACCCTTCTGCATCCGTGAAAAGGAGCGACTGAAGGGTCCTGGCGCAGTAAGGAGAGACAAATCGTGGACAACCGCAACCAGCCGTCACATGCGGTCGCCAGACGGCTGCGGCCCTTCCTGCTGGAGCGGCTGAGAGAAGCCCGTGAGCTGACCGGTTCGGACGTGCGCGCCGCGGCCCGGATGGCCGCCAGGGGCAGTCTTTCCCTGGGCCGGGGCGCGGGCAACATGGCCAGGGCAACGGTGGAAGGAACGGTAAGGGCCGCCGCGGAAATCGGCGGTGAAACTACCGGCTTCGTCAGGGATGCGGTAATCGGGGTAATTGAAGGAGCCGAGCAGGTTGTTAACGTAACGGCTCCGGCAGTCAGGGAAATTGTCCTGGGGGCAATCAGCGCCAGTGGAGGTAAGGTCGAGGAACTGGCCACGGTAAGCAAGGAAGCGGTGGAAGGAGCCATCGTGGGCGCTACGGCAGCGGGAATGGACTCAACCGAAGCCGCGATAGTAGCCGTTGACGCGGCCATTGACGCTGTAATCGAAGCGGGTGGCGACCTTGGGGACGCGGTAAAGGCGGGAATGGGCGGTGTGTTGTCCGGAATCGCGGCCGCTGGCGGGGACCTGGCGGCCGCCGTGCGCGCCGCCGCCGCCCTCCTTGTAGACCGGGTCGCGGAGGCGGAGGGACCGGAGCCGCAAAGGGTCTCGCTGCTCGCCGGCGAAATAGTTGATACGATTATTTCAGAAGCCCATAAGTCCTCGGCGGGCGAGGAGGAAACGTCAGTTCTGGTGGCGGTCGCCGCCGAGGCCGCCGTAACCGCCGCCTACCGGGTTGACCGGGACTTGGGAGACAGGGTCAGGGAAGAGGTTGTCCGGAGGGTCTCCCAGCAGAGGGAACACCCTTCGCCCGAGGTGCAGCGGCAGTTCCTGTCGGTGGCGGAGACCCTTTCCCGGAAGCTGCCCAAGGCAAGAACTGCCTGGCGGGCCGCCGCAATGGTGCGGGCATTTCGCCTGCTCCTGAAGGCCGGCGCCAGCGACCTGGCGGCGTCGCTGGCATATTTCACGTTGCTCTCCTTCTTTCCCCTGGTGGCGCTGTCCATCTTTGTGTTCTCGCTGATTGCCGAGACGGATACAATCCGGGCGGTGCTGGAGGACCTGGTTGCCTACTACTTCCCCGCGTCCTCGGGCCTTTTCCATGATTCAGTGGGGAACATTCTCAACAACTCCGCGACCTTTGGTGCGCTGGCCCTGGCGGCGCTGGTCTTCTCCGGCAACGGGCTGTTCATGGCCGCGAACCGGGCGATCAACCGGGTGTTTGAATCCGAGAGCCTGACCACGTTTAGAGGCCGGGTGGCGGAAGCGGTCTTCACGGGCGTCCTGGGGATTGCCCTCCTCCTGTCCATCGGAGTGAGCGTATTCGTACAGATATCCCTGGGAATGGAGGGAGGTGGGATCCCGTCCATGGGTGGGCTGCCAGCGCTCCTGCAGGTGCTGACAGGTGCGGTGTCGGCCATACTGCCGGCCCTCGTCACCGGGCTGGTGTTCACCGTTGCCTACCACAACCTCTCCCACGTTCACGTTGAGTGGAAGGACGCAGCCTTCGGCGGAATGCTGGCGTTAATCCTCTTCGAGGTGGGCAAGCACCTGTTCATCTGGCTGTCGGGCTTCGCGGCCCAGCGGTCCATGGTCTACGGATCAGTGGCCTCGTCGGTCCTGCTCCTCATGTGGGCCTTTATGGCTGGCATTATCTTTCTTTACGGGGCCGGGCTGACGAGGGCTGCCGGGGAGTTGCGGCCCCGGTCCCCCCTGGACGCGGCGGGCCGCCAATCAGACCACGGCAGAGAGGCTTAGCAGAAAAATGGATTCCACCACAATTGAACAGCCCCAGATAATCACGCCCCGCGAGGCCTCGGAAATTGCCAGCGAGGTGAAGGGCCTGATCAAGGCCGGCGACCACGAGTCGGCCTGGGAACGGCTGATGAGCCTCCATCCGGCCGATATGGGCTCCATTATCGCTTCCTTGCCCCGAAACAGCAGGGACTCCTTTATACGTTTGATGGACCCTGACGCGGTAACGTGGATGCTGCGGCAGATGAACCCCCTCCAGGCCGGGAGGGTGGCCACCCGCCTGGGGTCCCAACTGCTTGCCGGGGTGTTGGCGCAGGCCAATCCGAGAAATGCCATGGGGGCGCTGCTGCGGATCAGGCTGCCCCAGGCCAGGGAGATGGCGGGTTCTCTGGAACAGCCCGTTGAAGAGGGCGATGCCCTGGAGTTCGAGCCGGGTACGGCCAGCGCCCTCATGGTGCCCGAATTCCCCAAGGTTAGGCTGGATGCGACGGTCTCCGAGGCCCTGGCCAGCCTGCGCGACATAGGCGAGACCCGCCACGAGTTTAACCGGGTTTACGTGGTTGACAGCGAGGACCGCCTGGCAGGGCAGCTGAGCATAGTGGACCTGGCCCTGGTGCTGGAACAAAGACCGGTCCGCGAGATGGTGGTTCCGGTGCCGGCGACGGTTGAAGAGAATACGCCGGCCTCCGAATGCGCGCGGCTGAGGAGGCACTACAGCCTGGCCCAACTGCCCGTGGTCCGGGATGGAAAACTGGCGGGAGTCATACCGCAAGAGTTCCTGCTCAGCGCCGTGGTGGAGGAAGACACCCGGCAGATGCTGAGAGTAGGGGGCGTAACGGGAGACTCCAGGGAGGGGTCCCTGGTCTCCACGGTGCGCACCCGCCTGCCCTGGCTGACCGTCAACCTGGCCACCACCTTCCTGGCGGCGGGCACCATCAGCCTCTTTGAGTCCACCCTGGCCCAGGTTGTAATCCTGGCCGCCTTCCTGCCGGTAGTGGCCGGGCAGGGCGGAATTGGAGGCACCCAGACCCTCACCATGATAGTCAGGTCCATGGCCCTGGGGGAATTTGTGGGGGTCAGCGCCTTCTGGCTTCTGGGGCGGGAAGCCCTGCTGGGTCTGCTGCACGGGGTTTGGCTGGGGGCGCTGGTCGGCATCATCGGCCTGGTGTGGACCGGCAATTGGGGCATCGGCCTGGTTCTGGGACTGGCCATGGTGGGAAACATGGTGATTGCGGGCCTGGCCGGGGCCGGCGTTCCCCTCTTCCTGAGAAGAATCGGGGTTGACCCGGCGGTGGCTTCTGCAGTTGTGGTTACCACCTTCACCGATGTGTGCGGCTTCCTCCTGTTTCTCGGTATAGCCACCGCCGCCATCAGTTTCCTGGTGTAGCGGAGGCACGGTCGCACAGACCCCCGGCCGGAGAATCGAACCGGATGGCAGGGGGCGGAAGGCAGAGGTGAAATGAGGCCCAATCCCGGCGGGAAAAGTGAAGCGTGTATTGGGAGGATGATATGAACTGGTTGGTCCGCTATGGCGGAGAGTTTTGTGTTGCCGGTCTGATGCAGCATACTTGCCTGCAGTCTCACCGGTCAGCACGGCATTTAACCCACGCCTGTCTTATGCTGGACCCGGACAACGTATGGGACGACGACGCCCGTATCCTGCTGGATTTATCCGGTCGTCGGACCGGCAACAGTTCCTGCCCGAGGAATTGGTGAAGCTCGGAATGCTGAATTTTTTGCGGCCACAACCTACGATCACGGAACGCCAGGCTCAGCAGGGTCTGCGCCTCATGGTCTGGGAAGGCCTCGCCTCCGGGGCCATGTTCAGCCTGGGCAGCGGCGGCATCATGGCAGCCTACGCGCTGGCCCTGGGCGCCAACAACCTGCAG
The DNA here is from genome assembly GCA_964587795.1 of uncultured Dehalococcoidia bacterium. Lineage (GTDB taxonomy): Bacteria > Chloroflexota > Dehalococcoidia > Lucifugimonadales > UBA3495 > Bin22. The sequence goes on from CAZPMU010000046.1 coordinate 7,711, forward strand.
GTGGGCGTACTGGCCGCGCTCCCCTTTATCTCCCAGGTGATGCGGGTGCCCGCCATTTTGCTGGTGGAACGATTCCGGGTGCGAAAGGCCATCGGACTGCCGGCCTTCGTGGGAATGCAGTTCATGTGGCTTCCCATTGGAGCCGTCCCCTTCTTCCTGGAAACCCCGGGCCAACCCGCGGTTTTGCTGGTGATTGTATTCCTGGCCGTTCGCGGACTCTTTGCCCCCGTTTGGGTTACCACCTCCACCAGCTGGATGCGCGACCTGATTCCTCCAGGCACCCTGGCCGGTTACTTCGGGCGCCGGATGGCGATGGTCACCGGAGCGATGGCGGTGGCAGGCCTGGCAGGGAGCTTCTTCGTACCCTGGTGGGAGAGTGTTTCACCCCCCGGCGACGAGATATTCGCCTTCTCGTTCCTGCTGATCGCGGGAGTTCTCAGCGTTGGCCTGCTGGGACCCTTGCTGGCTGCCAGGGCAGTGGAACCCCTGATGCCGCCGGCAACCCGCCTGGAGGGTTCGCCGGCAAGAATGCTCCTCGAACCCCTCCGTGACCCCAACTATTCCCAGTTGATACGGTTCCTGTTCTTCTGGAGCCTCACGTCAAACTTCGCCATTCCCTTCTTCGCCGTTTATATGCTGAAGGTCATTGGACTGTCCCTGCCCATAGTCATCGGGCTGACGGTGCTGGGCCAGGCCTCAAACGTGCTGTTCGTACGGGTCTGGGGGCCTTTTGCCGACCATGTGGGAAACAAGACCGTCCTCTCCCTGTCCGCTTCGCTGTACCTGCTGGTGATTCTGGGATGGGTGTTCACCACTCATCCCGACCGACATCTGCTCACCTTGCCGCTCCTGGTGGTCCTGCATCTCCTGGGCGGGATAGCCGCCGCGGGTGTGACCCTTACCGTCAACACCCTGGCCCTGAAGGTAGCCCCGGAGGGGAGGACAATTCCCTACTCCGGCATGGCGGGAATTGCTACCAGCCTGGGGTCCGGGATAGGACCCATTGCCGGGGGGCTGTTGGCGGACTTTTTCTCGGTGCGGTCCCTGGGTCTGAACCTGCACTGGACCTCGCCTGCGGGCACGGTGGCTCTTCCGGCGCTGTCGCTGGCCGGGTTTGACTTCCTCTTTGGCCTGGCATTTCTGCTGGGCCTGCTGTCCATGAATCTGCTGGTGGCCCTGAGAGAAGAGGGCGAACTGCCCCGCGACGTGGCGCTGTCGGAACTCATGGCCTCGGCGGGGCCGATGGCCAGGGCCGTTTCCTCCGTGCCGGGACTTTCCGTAGTGTCCAACCTGTCATACGGGTACATCAGGCGCATTCCCGGGGCGGATGTCGCCATTGGCGTTACCGCATATCAACTGGCTGCTGCCAGCCAGGCTGCGGTATCCTCGGCCGGACGGGGTCAGTCGGCAGTATCGGACGTGGCCCATCGGGTGCGTGAGGCCCTGGAGCAGACCATTGATACCGTAGAAGATGCCGGAGAGAAGAGTTGGGAACTGGGACTGCACGCGACCAGGGGGGCCTTGCACGCTGCCGAAGACGTTGCAGGCGGGGTGGAACGGGTTACCCGTGGAGCGGTGTTGGGAACATTGCAGACCCTTGGCGGACTCCGGGCAGTACCGGAGGAATTGCTGCGGGGGGTTGGACAGGGCGCTTTACTGGGCGCCATTGAAGCCGGGCGAGACCCCGCGGAAGCCGCCGCGGCTGCGGTGGAGGCGGCAAGGGAAGCCGCTTCCGATTTGGGACTCACCGAGTCGGAAGCGGCCGCCGCCGTAGCCGAAGGTATCGCCAACGCCGCCCGGAATGCAGACCAGGAACTGGCAACCGCCGTCCGGCAGGTATTGCCCCCGGAATTGGGAGACCGCGGCGCCGGTGAGGGACAAGCCTGAATTTCAAGCTGGCGGTTCCAGGCGCCCTGGCACATCTGCAGGTCATCATGGCCGCCTATCGGTTACACTACGGGTACACGTTGGGGGCTGGTGTCAAAGTGAGGGTCGGAGTCTTCCAGCGTACGGTTTCGTCGTTCCCGAGCCGGCACGTCCGCCACCGGCGGAAAGGCGGGAACCTCGACAGGCTGAGTTAATCCGACTCCGGCAGGCGCGTACTCAGTAATGACATCGCGCATTTGACGACATCTCCCTAGCCTCAAGAGAATCCGTTCGAGAGCCAGGAGCACATACGTAATGGAGCATGCCACCACCGAATCACCCGCTTATGACGAACAGGACTCACAACGCCGTTTAGGCCGGGGGCTGGTTGCCCTGTGGGTCAGCCTCATCGTACTGGTCGTGGGTTCCTTTGCCGCCCTGCTCTATTTCGGCGGCGAGGTGTACCAGATGGCGCCGCCCCTTCCGGAAGGGGTTGTGACCTGGGACGGCGACCAGGTCTTCACCGTCGATGATGTGTACCGGGGCCAGGATGTCTGGAGGTCCATTGGCGGCCATGAACTGGGCTCGATCTGGGGGCATGGCGCATATACCGCCCCCGACTGGACGGCGGACTGGCTGCACCGGGAAGCCGTATGGCTGGTGGAGCGCTGGGCGCAGCAGGACCACGGCACAAATTTCGACTCTTTGGACCCGGAACACGCTGCCGCCATCAAGTCCAGGCTGCAGGCCGAGCTGCGTACCAACACTTACGACCCGGCCACGGGGATCATCACCATATCACCCCTGCGGGCGGAGGCCATCGGGGCGGTCCAGGAACATTACATGGCGCTCTTCGGCGACGACCCCAACCTGGACCACCTGAGGGAAAGCTACGCCATGCCCCGGTCGGTCATACCTGACTCGGAACGGCGGGAGGCATTCACCGCCTTTCTTTTCTGGGCAACCTGGGCCTGCGTCACCGAGCGGCCCGGCCGAGACATCACCTACACCCATAACTGGCCGCCCGACGAGTTGGTGGGGAACAGTCCCACGCCCATCATGGTGGTGGTTTCCGTAATCAGCTTCGTCCTGCTGCTGGGCGGGATAGGCGGGTTGGCCTGGTTCTTCGCCGCCAGCAGGGACACGTGGCGAAGCCAGCCGGCGGCAACGCCCACAGACCCCATGCTGGAAATGGAACCCACCCCTTCAATGAAGGCCACGCACAAGTATTTCTGGGTAGTGGGAGCCCTGGCGGTGTCGCAGATCATCACCGGCATCGTAACGGCCCATTATGGCGTTGAGGGTAACGAATTCTACGGTTTCCCCCTCTCGGAATGGGTGCCCTACTCCCTGTCCCGGACCTGGCACGTGCAGCTGGGAATGCTGTGGATTGCCACCTCCTGGCTGGCCACCGGCCTGTGCCTGGTGCCGCTGATAGCGGGATACGAGCCCAGGTTCCAGAGGTGGGGAGTCAACCTGCTGCTGGTGGCCCTGGTGATTGTTGTAGTCGGGTCCATGGCAGGCCAGGCCTTTGCCATCCACCAGGTGCTGGGGGACAAGGTCAACTTCTGGTTCGGGCACCAGGGTTATGAATACCTGGATCTGGGCCGTTTCTGGCAGGCCCTCTTGCTGGTGGGCCTGCTCCTGTGGCTGGCGCTGATGCTGCGTCCCCTGGTTCCGGCCTGGCTGGCCGCCAGGGGAGATAGCCGTCGACGACAGTTCCTGACCATATTCATGCTGTCCATAGGAGCCATTGCCTTTTTCTATTCCCCGGGGCTGATTCCGGGCCAGCACACCAACCTGGCTATTGCCGAATACTGGCGGTGGTGGGTGGTCCACCTGTGGGTGGAGGGCTTCTTCGAGGTGTTTGCCACGGCGGTTATCTCGTTGATTTTCGTGCGGCTGGGCCTGGTGAGAGTACAGTCGGCAGTGATGGCCATTCTATTCACCACCATCCTGTACCTGAGCGGGGGCGTGCTGGGAATGTTCCACCATCTCTACTTCACCGGCACCTCTCCGGTTATCCTGGTCATCGGCGGGACCTTCAGCGCCCTGGAGTTAATGCCGCTGGTTATGATCGGCTTTGAGGCTCACGAGAACCTGTCAATGACTCGCCGTACCTCCTGGATTCATCACTACAAATGGCCGGTCTATTTCTTCATCGCGTCGGCCTTCTGGAACCTGGTGGGCGCGGGCCTATTCGGCTTCCTGATTAACCCGCCCATCGCCCTCTATTACATGCAGGGCCTGAACACCACCGCAGTCCATGCCCACGCCGCCCTGTTTGGCGTCTACGGCAACCTGGGCCTGGGCCTGACCCTGCTCAGTCTTCGCCTCCTGACGGTAAGGTCCCAATGGCGTACCGGGACTCTATCCTTTGCCTTCTGGTCCATCAACATCGGGCTTGGGTTGATGGTCTTGCTCAGCTTGTTGCCGGTGGGTTTGGCCCAGACCTGGGCCAGCGTGGAGCACGGCATGTGGTATGCCCGGTCCGCCGAGTTTCTCCAGACGCCGTGGCTGGAAGTGGTGCGGTGGCTCAGGTCCATCGGCGATACCATATTCGCCGCGGGTATGCTTGCCCTGGGCTGGTTCGTGATTGGACTGTCCACGGGATGGAGCAAGGGAGAGGCCAGGCAGGAAACAGGGGAAGCGCAGGCGCCTGCGTAAGGCGTTGCATGGGAAGCATGGTACGCTGGGCGAAGGTGACATCTCTGGGCGTTACCCGGGAAGAGGGTTATGCGGGCCAGTTAACGAGGGCCAGCGGTATGTTCTTCAAACTTCTCTGCATAAATGGAGAAGGCTGGGGAACAGGCCAGCCAAAGGCCGCTTGAGGTTGACCTGTTGGCGCCTGCCGGAGCTTTATTTCGGGAAGGAATGTGGGCGCCCGACAGAGTCAACAGCAGCGCCGAGCAGTTGTGGCGCAGCCGTACCATGGCGGCCAGGGCCGGGAAGAGGGCACACACCACGCTCAGGGCAGTTGGTCATCCAACCGCTCTTCCGGTGGCCAGATCAACCTTTCCAACAGATCCGCTGCCGGTTGAGCTTGTTTCCGCGCATCCCTCCGCCCCACAACAATAAAGCCCCCCGTTTGATGGCTTGAAGTTGATTCACTTCTACTCCACCAAACCAGGGGCTTCCCTTGCGGAATTTCTACAGACTACTTTCTAACAGTTCCCAAAACTCGGGAAGACTCATGCTTGAAATGGCTATATCCTGGAGCGGGCGATGGGATTCGAACCCACGACTTTTTGCTTGGGAAGCAAACACTCTACCACTGAGTTACGCCCGCCAGCCATGTTCCGCCATTATAACAGGTATCCCCTCCCAGGGGGTAGGGGCGTGCCTCTCCCGGTCCCACCCTGGTTCCCCGACACCCTCCCTTGCCGACCCGCATAACCCCCCCACCATAAAGTCATGTACGCGTCAACCGCAACCTGCAGGCGCCCGTTTGTTTCCCCAAGAGGATGAATCTGCGCCCATCCCTCGCTATTGGGGCTACGGCAGGCGCCCGACAGTCAGGCCCAATTTGACATCCCATAGGGCCTTTGCTAGTATCACCCTGTCTGTCCGGTGCTCCTGGCAGACAGTATTTTTGTGTCGTTTGCGTTATAATTGTCCCGTCTCCCGGATGGGCCAACCGAAACAGGAGGTAACGCTGAATTGGCTTTCGTAAGTGGATTGAGGTGCCGTGAATGCGGCCGGGAATACCCGGGCGAGGCCCTCAATGTCTGTGACTTCTGTTTCGGGCCGCTGGAGGTGGTGTACGACTACGCCACCATTTCCGAGGTGGTCAGCCATGATCGCATTGCGGCCGGGCCTCTCAGCATCTGGCGCTATCAGGACCTGCTTCCCGCCAGCGGCGAAGACCCGGTGGATATTTTGTCCGGTTTCACGCCGCTCCTGAAGGCCCGCAATCTGGGCGAGCGGCTGGGCCTGAAGAACCTCTATATCAAGAACGACAGCGTAAATCCCTCCTTCTCCTTCAAGGACAGGGTGGTTTCCGTGGCCGCAACCAAGGCGCGGGAATTCGGGTTCGAGACTATAGCCTGCGCCTCCACCGGCAACCTGGCCTGCAGCGTGGCCGCCCACGCCGCCCGGGCCGGTATGCAGTCGGTGGTGTTCATCCCCTCCGACCTGGAGCGGGGCAAGGTTATCGGCGCCGCCGTCTATGGTCCCACCATGGTGGCCGTCGAGGGCACTTACGACGAGGTCAACCGCCTCTGCAGCGAGGTGGGCGACAATTACCCCTGGGCCTTTGTCAACATCAACATGCGCCCCTACTACGCCGAGGGCAGCAAGACCCTGGGTTACGAGGTAGCGGAGCAGCTTGACTGGCGCATACCAGACCACGTGGTAATTCCCTCCGCATCCGGCGCCATGTTCACCAAGATATGGAAGGGGTTCAACGAACTGGCCTGCCTGGGCCTGCTGGACGGCGTGGACGCCATGACCTTCGGCCCCGACCAGAACACGGTCCACCATCCGGCCATCACCACCAGGATGCACATGGCCCAGGCCGAGGGTTGCTCGCCCATCGTTAACGCCTGGGTCGGCGGCCAGTCCCAGATCCGGCCGGTCCGCCCCGACAGTATTGCCAAGTCCCTGGCCATCGGAAATCCCGCCGACGGCATCTACGCCCTGCGGGTAATCAAGGAGTCCGACGGTTCGGCGTACGCTGTGCCCGAACCCCAGGTGGTGGAGGGCATCAAGCTTTTGGCCGAGACCGAAGGCATCTTCACCGAGACCGCCGGTGGCGTGACCATCTCCACCCTGAAGTACCTGGCGGAAAGCGGGGCCATCGGGGCCGATGAACTGACCGTTGCCTACATTACCGGCAACGGCTTGAAGACCCAGGAGGCGGTGGAGGAGGTGGTCAACCCACTGTTCATCCGGCCTTCCATGAGTTCCTTCGAGGAGGCCCTTCAGGGTAGCGCTGCCCGTACCGGCAGTTAGCCGGCATCAATTTCCTTTTGGGGTTGACTAACCGTCGATGAATTACCGGAAGGTATTCATCGTAGATTCCAATTCGTAACTCTTAACTGGAGAGAAGGGCGAGATGGGCAGGCAGAGGGTGAAGTTTACTTTCGATGGAGACCTGGTTAAGGAGCCAATAATATACAGGTTGGGGCGCGACTTTCACCTGGTAACCAACATCCGCCGGGCCGATGTAGGCGATTCGCTGGGCTGGGTGGTACTGGAAGTTGACGGCGAAAAAGAGGAGATAGAGCGCGGCCTGCAATGGGTAAGTTCCACCGGCGTACGGGTTGACCTGGTCAGCGGCGACGTGCTGCAGGGATAGGGTGAGACCGGTTGACTGAGCTTTCTGCCATGGAGCCCTTCGAAGACGAACAACTGGAAGCGGTTGAAGACTACCGGCGGCAGGCCAGGGATTTTATGGCCCGCAGTTGGGTGTATCTGAGAAGCGACGAATTGCACCAGGCATCGGAAAAGGGTTGGGACGCCGGCGCCTGGATGGCAAAAGCGGTGGCGGAAGCGCACGGTTGGCCCTACACCCAGCACGGACAGTTTTTTCAGGTTATGCGCCGTTGCCAGGAAGTGGCTGGGGATAATCGAATGCGGGGCTTCTCCAATTCTGCCAACACCCTGGATACTTTCTTCTATACCCGTAAGCGCCTTCTTGCTTCTTCAACGATTGAAGATAACCTGGCCGAAATTGAAACAATGCTGGACGTTCTGGAACCTTTGGCCGAACTGGAGTCGGAAGCCGCTGATTAAAGGGAGCATATTGTTGGCACCCCAGCGACCGATCGCGATTCCTAACTCTTAACTGACTTGGAGGAACCCCTGAAATGCCTGTTACGGTTCGTATCCCCACTCCCCTGCGCCGCATGACCAATGGCCAGGACAAGGTAGAGTTGGAAGAGTCTAACCTGTCCACAATGATCGAAAACCTGGAAGCGTCCTACCCTGGCGTCAAGGAGCGGCTTATTGACGAGAACGGGGAACTGCGCTACTTCGTAAACATCTACCTCAACGGCGAAGACGTCCGCTTTCTGGACGGGCTGGACACCTCCGCTTCGTCCGGCGACGAGATCAGCATAGTACCGGCGGTGGCCGGGGGGTAGAGCTGATTTGGTCCACGAATGGACACGAATGTTCACTAATGATTGCTATTGGATAGCAGACATTCGTGGTTGTTCGTGTCTATTCGTGGGTTGACCTGATCAGTTCCTTATCAGCATTCCCGGCTGGCAGCGGCGGCAGAAGTTGGTGAGGCGCTGGTTGGCGTTTAGCTGGGAGATGTTGCCGCCGCAGACGGGGCAGGGTTCCCCACCCTTGCCGTGTACCTTCAGGAAGTCGCGAATCTTGACGTGGATGTTGTCTCCCATCCGCTCCCGCAGCACGTCTATGGCATCCTCCACCACAATGCGGGACTGCCGGTGCAAGCGCTCCAGTTCCTCCTCCTTGAGCGTTCCCACCTTGCGGAAGGGCGAAATGCCAGCAGCAAACAATATCTCGTCCGAGTAGGCGTTGCCAATGCCTGAAACGAGGCTTCCACGGGTCAGCACCCCCTTAACCTCGCCGCGGAACTTCTTGATACCCTCCCTAAAGTCGTCGAACGACCGGTCTGCCAGCACGTCAACGCCCTGCTTCTCCAGGCGGTATATGCCGTCAAGCTGCTCCGAGTCCACGTAGTAGACCATGCCCATCTGCCGGTCGTCCAGGTACCGCAACTCCATCCCGTTATTCAGCCCCAGCGCAAAGCAAGTGCGCTTGTAGACCCGCCCTTTGGGTTCGCAGTACTGCACCGCTCCAGTCAGCATGGGATTGATGGCCAGCCACCGGTCTCCGGAGATCTGGCACAGCAGGAACTTGCCCTCCCGCCGAAACCGTACCAGGCTTCTGCCGGGCAGGTCTTCAGCAAAATCCCCCGCCAGGGGACGCAACACGGTGGGGCGCAGTACCCGCGCCGTTTCAATTTCGGCCCCCTGGAGGCGATGGTTCAGGTAGTCCTTGATTACCTCCAGGTCTGGAGCTTCGGGCATGGTACCTCCCTTGCCTTCCGGATGGGGTTCCCGCTCCGGAGCCGGAGAGTGGCATAAGGCAGTTCGGGGCGGGTTTTTGGCCCGCCCCGTGGTTTCACCCTGGCTGTTGTCCCCGCCGCCTAGTGGTGAGCCAGGCCTATGGCGTGGAGCATAGCGTGCTTCACCTCTACCGGGGCAATGGCCCGCCGGTAGTCCGCTGAGGCGAACACGTCGCCGATGATTTCATCGCCCAGGTCGTTGGACAGCTGGTTGGCAGCCGATTCGAGATTGGCGGCGGTCAGTTCCTGGCCGGCCAGGGCTGCCTCCACCGAGGGGGCGCGCCTGGGGGTGGGTACGAAGCCACCCACGGCCACCCGGGCCGAGACGCACCGGCCGCCCTCGGCGTTTATGACCACGGCGCCGCCGATTACGGGGTAGAAGGACGCGGGGTGGGACATTTTGGCGTACTCGCCAACCTCGCCATTGATGCTCTCGGCGCCGTGATCATGGCCGTGTTCGTGACCATGACCATGATCGTGGCC
>CAZPMU010000046.1:17204-20953 GCA_964587795.1 uncultured Dehalococcoidia bacterium
CGTGGCCGTGGCCGTGCCGGACCAGGGTGGGAACCCTGATGCCGGTGACGATTTCGTCGTCCGCCACTGCGGTGGCAAAGGCTCCCTGGAAGAAGTCGGCGATGGCGATGGTGCGGGAACCGTTGGGGCCCTGCACCTCCACGCTGCCCTCCATCACCGTGATGATGGTGCCCCAGTCGGAGGCGGGGTCGGCGTGGGCGAGGTTGCCACCGATGGTGCCCCGGTTCCGCACTTGCGGGTCGCCGATGCCCCCGGCCACCTCGGCCACCAGGGGGTTGGCGTGCCGCACGTCGTGGGAACGGGCAATCTCGCCGTGGGTCGTCAGCGCGCCGATTTGGATATGGTCGTCGTGGACGGTAATTCCCTTGAGGTCGTCCAGCCCGCCAATGTCAATCAGGTTGGCGGGACGGGCCAGCCGCAGCCGCATCAGGGGCAGCAGGCTGTGTCCGCCGGCCAGCAGCCTGGCATCTTCGTGGTGGCTGAGCATCTCGATAGCTTCGGCCACCGAGCCGGCCTTGTGGTAGCGAAATTCAGGCGTGTACATTTTGCAGTTCCTCCCCGACCAGGGCAGACACCCAGGTCTGCCCCTACGAATGTCCGTGGGTGGGCGCCCACAAGGGGCGCCCCTACGTTCTAATGTCCGTGGCCGTGGTCATGACCATGCCCGTGATCGTGCCCATGGCCATGTCCGTGCCCATGATGTCCGCCGGCTTCCTGGATGGCCCTCCAGACCCGCTCGGGGGTCAGAGGCATTTCCAGCCGGGTTACGCCGAGGGGGCGCAGCGCGTCGATGACGGCGTTGTAGATGGTCACGGTCGAGGCGATGGTGCCGGTCTCGCCGATGCCCTTGACGCCCAGGGGGTTGTGGGGCGACGGCGTAACCGTGGAAAGAGTCTCGATGTTGGGCACCAGGTGGGCCCGGGGCAGGGCGTAGTCCAGCATGGAGCCGGTCAGCAGCTGCCCGTTGTCGTCGTAGACGGCGCCTTCCCACAGGGCCTGGCCGGCGCCCTGGACCACGCCGCCGTGGACCTGGCCCTCGACGATCATGGGGTTGATCTGGGGGCCGCAGTCGTCCACCGCCACGTAGCGTTCCAGGACAATGTGGCCGTTATCCGGGTCGATGTTGACCACCGCCACGTGGGCGCCGAAGGGATAGGAGAAGTTGGGGGGATCGTAGAAGGTCGTCGCTTCCAGCCCCGGCTCCATGCCCTCGGGCATATTCCAGGCCACGTTGGCCATCAGGGCTATTTCCTGGATGGACTTGCCGTTGTCGGGAGCCCCGCGAACGAAAAAGTTGCCGTCCTCGTACTCGATGTCCGCCTCGGCGGCCTCCAGCAGGTGGGCGGCCAGGGTAATGGCCTTGTCCTTGATTTTGCGGGCGCTGAGGGCCAGCGCGCCGCCGCCGACCACGGTGGTGCGGCTGCCGTAGGTGCCCCAACCCATAGGCGTGGTGTCGGTGTCGCCGTGGATAACTTCCACGTCGTCCACGGGAACGCCCAGCTCGTCGGAGAGTATCTGGGCGAAGGTGGTTTCCTCGCCCTGGCCGTGGGGGGAGGTGCCGATGAAGACGTTGACCTTGCCGGTGGCGTAGAAGCGCACCGTGGCGCTCTCCCACAGGCCGCCGCCGAAGCCGACAGCCCCGGCCACCTGTGAGGGCCCAAGGCCGCAGATTTCGCAGTAGCAGCTGACGCCGATGCCGGTGAGACGGCCATGTTCTCGGCCGTGAGCCTGGTCGTGGCGCAGCTGGTCGTAGTTGACGTGCTCCAGGGCCACGTTCAGGACGCCCTCGTAGTCGCCGCTGTCGTAGGTCAGGCCGATGGCCACGTCGTGGCCGTTTTCGAACTTGGGAATCAGGTTCATCCGGCGGACTTCCACCGGGTCCTTGCCCACCTCGGCCGCTACCAGGTCCATCAGCCTTTCCAGGAGGAAAGTGGCCTCGGGACGACCGGCGCCGCGATAGGCCTCCACCGGCGTGGAGTTGGTGAAACAACCGTAGATGTCGGCCTTGATGTTGGCGATGTCGTAGGGACCCGAATACATCAAGCCGTGCAAAATAGTGGGAATGCCCGGGGCCGCCGTGGAAAGATAGGCGCCCATGCCGGCGTAAACCACGCTGCGGACGCCGGTGACACGGCCGTCGCTGTTGGCGGCCATCTCCACGTACTCGACGTGGTCGCGGCCGTGGGTGGTGGCGACATAGTTTTCGGAGCGGGTCTCGGTCCACTTCACCGGCCGGCCCAGCTTCATGGCGCAGAAGGCGGTAACCATTTCCCAGGCGTAGACGGCAATCTTGGCGCCGAAGCCGCCGCCCACCTCCGGGGCGATGACCCGTATCTTGTGCTCGGGTATGCCCGTCACCAGGCAGGTAACGAAGCGGGCGATGTGGGGATTCTGGGTGGTGTTCCAGATGGTCAGCTCGCCCATGGCGGGCACGTAGCTGGCGATGGCGGAACGGGGTTCCATGGCGTTGGGAATCAGCTTCTGCTGGATGATGGTATCGCGCACGATCACTTCAGCGTTGGCGAAGGCGTCGTCGGTATCGCCACCGGCCGCCACCCAGTGGAAAGCCTGGTTGTTGGGGGCGTCCTCGTGCAGTTGGGGCGCGCCATCCTGCAGGGCCGCTTCGGGGTTAATTACGGTGGGCAAGGGTTCGTAGTCCACGTTAATCAGTTCCAGGGCGTCCTCGGCCTGGTAGCGGTCTTCGGCCACCACCACGGCCACGGCGTCGCCCACGTACCGGACAACGTCCTTGGCGATGGGCGGATAGGCCACGGCCTTTACGTCGGAGTCGGGTATGACCCAGGCGCAGGGCATGGGATTCAGGACACCCTCGGTGTCGGCGCCGGTATAGACGGCGATGACGCCGGGGGCCTCCGCCGCGGCGGAGGTGTCGATGCTGTTGATGCGGGCGTGGCCGTGGGGGCTGCGCAGTATGGCGGCGTGGACCAGGCCGGCCAGCTTGATGTCATCGGTGTAAGAGGCTTGGCCGGTAATCAGCCGGGGGTCTTCCCGGCGGCGAATGCCGGACCCGAAAATACGAGTGGTCATAGTCGTTAACCTCTCCCTGGGCGGACACGCAGGTCCGCCCCTACTGGGCGTTTGAGATGGCTTCGGCGGCCGCCAGGGCTGCCTTGACAATGTTGTGATAGCCGGTGCAGCGGCAGATGTTGCCTTCCAACCCGGCCCGCACCTCTTCGGCGCTGGGGTTGGGGTTGCGCTCCAGCAACTCGGTGACCGTCATGATCATTCCGGCGGTGCAGTACCCGCACTGGAGACCGTGGTTGTCCCAGAAGGCTTCCTGCACAGGATGGAGGTTACCGTCCTGGGCCAGGCCCTCGATGGTGGTTATCTCACCCCCATCGGCCTGGACGGCCAGACAGGTGCAGGACTTGACGGTGGACCCGTTCATGCGGACGACGCAGGCGCCGCACTGACTGGTGTCGCAGCCGATCTTGGTGCCGGTAAGCCCCAGGTCGTCCCTGAGGTAATGCACCAGGAGCGTCCGCGCTTCCACTTCCGACTCGTGACTTCTACCATTAACGGTTAACTTTATCGGAACTTTCACTTCACGCCTCCCGTCCGTGTCAGTTTTTCAGTCCCCTGGGGGTTGCCTGAAAACCAGTCCAAATGGCCTGGCTAGCTATGCCGGGCAGTATATATGGGGGGTTGGGGGGAGTCAACGGATGGTGGGGAGGAGTAACTGTTCAGATTCAGGGGGCCAGACAGGACGCCAGAGCCGGCTTTCGTCG
>CAZPMU010000047.1:0-20248 GCA_964587795.1 uncultured Dehalococcoidia bacterium
GCCGATGGCCCAGGCGCACAGGGAGTGGGTTTTGCCTGTGCCGGGCAACCCGAAGCAGGACGCTGACATCGGCATCCACAAATCCGCCCTGGGTTAGCAAATCCATTTGCTGCCTCGGCGTCAGGGGCAACCGGTGGTGGACGAAAGTCTTCCGGGCCTTGCCCGAGGGGGGGCCTGCCTTGGTTGCGCGGCCGGTTGATGCGCCGGTGGCGGAATCCTCGTTGGAAGGGGTTTCGCCATGAATCGGTACACGGTAAGAACAGGGTAGCCTCCTGGCTCTCTGGGATTATCGACCTGACGGCCGGCTTTGCGGGCGATTCCCGGGACGGCGTCTGTCTGGTCGTTGCCTGTGCTAGAATTGGGGGCAAGTACCTGAGGCGACAGTGTAGAGATTTGCACCGGTCGCCATACTCGTTAAAAGCCTGGCCTTTCAGCAGGAGAGATATTCATGCCAAGACTGACGCCTATAACCAAGCGGGAGCAGGTGAACGGAGACGCTCTAACAGCCTTCGATGCCATCATAGAGTCCAGGAACGCTATCAACGGACCTCATTCGATGATGATGTATGCGCCGGAAGTTGCCCGTTGTTCTACGGCCCTCAGCGACTCCCTGCGCTTCGGCGGCAACCTGTCCGATCATGACACTGAACTGGCGATAATTACCGCCGCCCGCCACTGGGACTGCGACTATGTTTGGGCCTCCCATTCCGCCGCGGCGTTGCGGGCGGGCGCCCGGCCCGAGGCGGTGGAGATAATCGCCACGGGGGGCAGCCTGGAGGGTCTCACCGAGGAAGAGGCGATAATCGTCCGCTACGGACGGGAATTGATGGACAACCACCAGGTCTCCCAGGAGACTTTTGATGCGGCCCTGAGGCACTTTGGCGAGGCTAATACCATCGTCCTGGGAGCGCTGATGGGTTACTATTCGTTCATCAGTTGCACCTTGCTCGGCGTGGATATGCGGCCGCCCGAAGGCTCCCCCGTTTTGCCGAAAAGGGTATAGCGGGAATAAATCGGCCTGGCAGGGTTGACTCCGGCCCCTGGCGCACGATGCAGCGATACGGGTCTCGGCCAGGACAGTATCTCAATGAGATTGGAGCACTTTCCGCCCCGGTCCAACTTCCGCAGGCCGGCGACCGTGGCTCAGATTTGCGGGCTCCTTTAGGGGCTGTCGTTCCAGGTTAGCATTTTTCTGATCCCCCGATGTGGGATCGCGCGCCCCCTGTTCAGGGACCGCTCCTTCGCCGTGTACTTAGCCTATGTTTTGGGTTCCTTCCCCTGGGCTGCGGCGGACAGGGCCCGGGGTTGCTCCTGCCTTTCTGAGGGAACGAAGGTTTATTCGCAGACCACTCCGCCGCCGTCCCGCATTCACCGGTGGGCAAGTGGCAGCCGGCGAACTGTTGCCATGAATTGGGCCACACAGCAGCCTTTTTGCCCGCCCTTGTCCTCATATCAGTCCTGGTCAGCTAAACGCCCCCGTCCACATCTGGTAATAGCTCGCAAATTCTGTCCTTCATCTTAAGGGTTTATTGAACAGCCGGCGCCGACGCTCCCGGGACTACAGGAATAGCATCACCACGCTGACCTGCCCCATTGCCCGTGTCTGCCTCCGCCACAGGCTGATTTGACACCATCACACCTTGGGAATACCAGCTACTTTCCCTGGTTGACAATGCGCACGCCGGCGGTGTATTTTAACGGATTGGTACGGTATCTCAATAATATGATTCCTGGTAGACCGTAGTAACCAGACGTTTGTCATTCATAAGTGATAGCCCATATCATTTCGTTCTAGAGAAGGACCCTATATGAACACGCCGCACAAAGCGCCGGTTACCACCCCCACCAGGTTCATTGGTTCCGTCAACACGACCTTACTCAACAATATCCTGAGACAACAGCGTGGAACCGGACGGGTACATGGCCCTGAGAGGGGTTTCATTGGATGCGAGCGCAGGTACCTTGATGACAATCGCCGGGCCCGACAGGGCCGGTAATACCACCCAGTTCAATGCAATGGCCGGGTTGCTTTCCATTGGCAGGGAGGGAGAGCGCCCCCTGTCAAGGAGGGCTGGCAAAGTTTTATGTAGTCTTATTTCCCCCAGGTCGGCAGCCTCGGCGGTATACATCAAGCAGTTAAAGCTACCTGTCTATTACTGCTCCGGAGCGGTTCACAACCTGAAAGCGCCAATTCAGTCGAACACAAACTAAAGGAGGATTCTGTATGACCACGCAGCAAAGAGTGCCAGTTACCATCCTCACCGGCTTTCTCGGTTCCGGCAAGACGACCCTGCTTAACCGAATTTTGACGGAGGAACACGGCAAGCGCATTGCCGTGATCGAGAACGAATTCGGGGAAGTCGGCATCGACCAGGCCCTCGTCATCAACGCTGACGAGGAGGTCTTCGAAATGTCCAACGGCTGCATCTGCTGCACGGTGCGGGGAGACCTGATTCGGGTGCTCAACAACCTCAACAAGCGCCGCGACAAGTTCGACTATGTGCTGGTGGAAACCACTGGACTTGCCGACCCCGGGCCGGTAGCGCAAACGTTCTTCATGGACGACGAGCTACGGGCTGAGTACGCGCTTGACGGGATAGTCACGCTGGTAGATGCGGCCCACATCGATCAGCAGCTGGGACGCAGCGACGAAAGCACGGAGCAAATCGCATTCGCGGATGTCCTTGTTCTTAACAAGACAGACCTCGTCAACGGCGAAACCCTGGACAACCTCGAAGCACGGCTCCGGGGCATGAACCGAATGGCGAGAGTCGTGCGCAGCGAGATGGCGAACGTACCGGTAGACACTGTACTCGACCTCGCCGCCTTCGACCTGGACCAGGTGTTGGAGCGTCGGCCCACCTTCCTGGAGCCGGAGTATCCCTTCGAGTGGACGGGAGTCTATTCACTGGATATTGGCCGTTACGAACTGAGCCTCGCCGATGGACCCGATCCGGCGATGTCGCTGGTCGTAGTCCCCAATCAGGGCACGGATGACGCTGCCCTGCGGGAGAGCGCGGAGTGGTGCGTGCGGCAATACGCCGAACCTGCCAAGCCCATTCAGCCCGGGGAAGAGTTTCCGGTGGGAGAGCACGTGAGCCTCCGGCTGGATTCATCGGGACGCAAGTCGTTCTTCTTTGAAGTGGATACGCCGCTGCGGGTTGGCCTCTACGCCCAGCACCTCCCGGAGGAATTCGATCTCCAGTTGAGGAACGCGGATGGAGCGGCTTTCAACCTGGGGGGCAACTTTTGCCCAGAGCCTGACTGCGAAGAGACGGAGACAGAGAAACAACGCATAAAGGGAGCGGCGGTTCCCGTCGAAGCCGATCGAACCTGGGTTGCCCAGCACGAGCACGACGATACGGTGGGATCCATCTCTATCGAGATAGATGGCGACGCCGATCCTCAAAAGCTCAACGCCTGGCTTGGCCAGCTTCTCCGGGAGCGCGGGGTGGACATCTTCCGAATGAAGGGTTTCATCAGTGTTGCCGGAGAGTCCAGGCGTTTCGTTTTCCAGGGGGTCCACATGCTCTTTGACGGCCAGCCGGACCGGGAGTGGGGCGACGATCCCCGCCGTAATCAGCTCGTCTTCATCGGGCGCAACCTCGATGGGCAGAGTATGCGGGAGGGGTTTGAAGCATGTCTGATCTAAGTGCCGGCAGCCCATTGGGCGTTCTACAGCAGGGCTGGTCTGCGGCGGTTGGCGACTATGCTATCGCCGGGGGGTGGTGCCTGGCCGGTGAGGCGCTGGTAGTCGGCGACGCCGAAGGTGGAGTCTACGCCTTCGACGGCGAATCCGGCGCGCCCGGCTGGGCGCAGCGCGGGATTCATGAAGGTGGCGTTCTTGCGATGTCAGTCCAGCCAGGCGGCGGCGCGTTCGCAACGGCAGGCCAGGATGGAAGAGTACTGATCTGGAACGCCGCCGAAGGTCGGGTAAGCCGGGCTATAGACCTCGGAGGCGACTGGGTGGAAAACGTAGCATGGTCGCAAGACGGCCAGAGGCTGGCGGCATCCTGCTCGCGGCGTGTTTACGCGTTTGATGCGGAAGGCACGGAGGTCTGGCGGTCGGATGATCACCCCAGCACTGTCAGCTCCATTGCCTGGTCGGGCGCAGGGGAACTGGCAACGGCCTGTTACGGCCGGGTGTCCTTCTTCGAGGCGGCCACCGGCGAGCTTCGCCAGAAGCTGGAGTGGCAAGGGTCCCTGGTATCGATGGTACTGAGCTCGGACGGGGGCATCGTAGTTTGCGGCAGCCAGGACAACTCCGTGCATTTCTGGCGTCGCTCCACGGGGCAGGACTCCGAGATGTTCGGATATCCTGGCAAGCCGTCGGCCCTGGCCTTTGACGATACCAACACGCTTTTGGCCACCGGCGGCGGGCCCGCGGTGACGGTCTGGAGCTTCCGGAGGAAGGGTCCGGAAGGTACGAAGCCCGGCGTTCTGCAGTTTCATTTTCAACCCATCACAACCCTTGCCTTCGCGCCCGGTGCGATGCGCCTGGCATCGGGAGGGCGCGATGGCGCCGTGGTTGTGTGGTCGGTACAGAGAGATGGCAAGGGCGGCCCGATAGGCGCCGAGGACCTGGGGGACGCAGTGGCCCAGTTGTACTGGCGTCCCGACGGGGGCGCGATTGCCGCCCTCGACGCCCAGGGTGGCGTGACGGTTCGGCAGATAGGGCAAGCAAAAGGCCGCATCAGGCGCCCTCGCCCTGACCTGGGCCCCGACGAGTATGGCGGCTGACAATCCGCCCGTCCATCGAACAGCCACACCTGTTGCCAATAGCGCACAGGTATGCACTCATCCTTCAAAACCCATCAGGAGTGTAGTTTTGCAAGACCTAAGAGAACGTAGTATCAAGTATGTATGGGCGGGCGCGTTGGCCCTGTTGCTGGCGCTAGCCGTGGCCTGCGGACCAGCGGCCAGCACCACGGAAGACGCCCCGCCACCCCCAGCCACCCAGGCGCCCGCGCCCCAGGCGGCTACCTCAGTCCCGCAGCAACCGGCGCCAGCGCCCGTAGCATTGGAAAAACCGGCGCCCCCCACCGCCGAGCCCGCGCCGCCAGCGGCCTCGGCCTCGGCTGATGAGGAAGAACGTCCCATCCTGAAAGCCGGAGTCATCTGGCTGGACAGTCCACTGGACCCGGTAGAGAGCGGCTGGGTCGCCAACCAATCGGGAATGTCGGAGAACTTGTTCCGGCTGTCAGGAACCACCCTGACCCCCGAGCCCTGGCTGGCGACGGAGGCCACCCAGGTGGACCCCTTGACCTGGAAGATAGGAATCCGGGAGGGGGTCAAGTTCCACAACGGGAACACGATGGACGCGCAGGCGGTAAAGGCCTCCCTGGAGAGGGCTGTCCGACTGTCGCCGGCGTCGGCAGAAATATTGTCCGTTGACACAATAACGGTTGAGGATGCTCAGACCATCATCGTTACAACGACGATGCCGCAACCCACCCTGCCGGGCCTGTTGATTACGCCGTCGCTGGCCATCACCGACGCGGCGGCGGTGGACGCCGCCGGCGAGGGTAACTTCATAGCCGCAGGCGCCCTTACCGGCCCGTACATTCCCACTGAGTACATTCAGCTGGAAAAGCTTGACAGCATAGCCAACGACGACTATTGGGGTGGAACGCCGCCCCTGGCCGGCATCAATCACGTCGCCATTCCCGACACCAACAGCCGGGAATTGGCCCTGCAGGCCGGAGATATTGACGTCGCCATCAACGTATCACCGGACGGCGCCCGGGCCGTCAACGACAACCCGGGTACGCATACCGAGGCCTCCCCCCTCGGCACCTCTATGGTGCTGTGGTGGGTCAATTTCGAGCGGAGAACGCTGGCCGATCCACTGGTCCGCCGGGCGGTGGCCCACGCCATTGACCGGGAGGGTATATCGGGCCTGATAGCCCCAACCGGTTCCGGCTCCTTCGCTGAACTGCTGCTCCCGGAAGTCCTGGCTTCCTGTCCCGGGGTGAGCGCTCCGGGCTACGATCCTGACGAAGCCCGCCATTTGCTGGCAGAGGCCGGTTACGAAGACAGCGACGGAGACGGAGTCCTGGACAGGGATGGCCAGCCGCTGGAAATTGTTATCGGTGGTTATCCTGAGCGGTTCCAGCTGCCCATCATGGCCGAGGCCGCCCAGGCGATGCTGGCCGACGTGGGCATCAAGGCCGAAGTCCATATCACCGAATGGTCGGTAGTTAAAGAGCCGGCATGGGACCTTTTTGGCTGGTACAGCGGTGTCGTGCAAGGCGGGGGAGACCCGGTGTTTAACATCGCCAAGTTCGCCGGGTTGCGGGCCGACGCCGGTGGCACCGGGGCCAACAATTACGGCCACTACGACAACACCCGTCTCGCGGAAATAGTCGCCCCCTCCGTCTCGATATCCGACCTGGAGGGTCGAAAGCAGATCGCCTGCGATGCTCTGGCGGTAATCACCGAAGAAACCGCATTCCTGCCGGTGGCGCACTTGAATCTGGTGTATGGCGTCAATGACCGAGTCACCGATTTTGAGCCCCACCCATCCAGCTTGTATTTCTTCAACCATCGCGTTGGACTGGAAGAGTGATGAAGGACAGGTGTGACCGAGGCTGCTAGAGGATTCCCGGCATGGGAACATACCTGCTCCGACGCTTATTCACACTGCCATTGATGCTCCTCGGGATTTCGGCCGTCAGCTTCGCGCTGCTGAATGTGGCGCCGGGTGACCCCGCCGAGATGGTCCTGCGCCATCGCAACCCCGGGCAGATGCCCAGCGCGGCCGCAGTGGCAGCCATGCGCGCCGAGCTGGGCCTGGATGCTTCACTGCCGGCGCAATACGCCCGCTGGATGCTCCGAGCGCTGTCGGGAGACATGGGGGTTTCCTACGTGACGGAGCAGCCGGTGGCGGCCCAATTGTGGCGTCGCACCGTCCCGACGGCCCTGCTCACCGCGGTGGCCCTGGCGCTGGCGCTGCTGGTCGCCGTCCCCATGGGCATTGTGTCCGCTCAGCGACGGGGCAGCGCCGTGGATGTCGTCGCCCGCCTGGTCGCGCTGGTGGGCGCGGCGGCTCCATCCTACGCGCTGGCCTTCGGACTTATCATCCTGTTCGCGGTGAAGCTGTCCTGGCTGCCAACCCTGGGCTACGGGTCGCCGGCCCAGGTCGTGCTTCCGGCCATCGCGCTATCTCTTGGGCCCATGGCCCAGTTGATGCGGCTGATACGCGCCAGCATGCTGGAAACCCTGGGGCAGGACTACATCCGCACGGCGCGGGCCAAGGGCCTGGCCGAACGGCCCGTCGCCTTCACCCACGCTCTCCGCAACGCGTTGCTGCCGGCCATCGGCGCCACGGGGGTTAACCTGGGCTACCTGCTCAGCGGCGCCGTAATCGTGGAGACCATCTTCACCTGGCCCGGCCTGGGTCAGTTGATGGTGGGCGCGGCCATTACCCGGGACTACCCCGTGGTCCAGGGCTTCGTAACTTATATCGCTGTGGTGGTTTTGCTGGTCAATCTGGCCGCCGACATCGCCCTGCGCATCGCGGACCCGCGCCTGGGCTACGAACGAGATGAGGTATAACGACTAATGGCTGGCAATACCGAAGCGGTCGGGGAGCGGCTTCCCTTGACCTTCGTCCAAGGCAATTCCCGGAGACGGCGGCAGTGGACCGGACTGTTGCGGGAGCCGGGAACTGCCCTGGGGCTGTTCCTGGTGATGTCCCTCCTGCTTGCGGGACTGGTGGCGCCCTGGCTTCCCCTGTCTGACCCAACCCAGATCAGCCTGTCTAACCGGCTGCTCCCGCCATCCCTGGAAACTCCCCTGGGCACCGACCACCTGGGCCGAGATACCTTCAGCCGCATAGTCCACGGGGCGCGTATGACCCTGGTGGCCGCCGCCGCCACCCTGGCCCTCAGCATGACCATCGCGCTGTCGGTGGGCATTGTGTCCGGTTTCAACGGCGGCTGGACCGACACGGCATTGATGGGTGTGGTGGACGTGCTTCTTGCCTTCCCTTCGCTGATCCTGGCGCTGGCCGTGGCCGGAGCTTTGGGCCCGGGTCTATTCAACGTGCTGCTGGCAGCCGGCGCGGTGTGGTGGGTGGGGCACGCCCGCATCATACGCGGGATTACCCTGGGAGCGCGCAGGACGGAGTACGTGACGGCAGCGCGGGCCGTTGGGGCAGGAAACCTGCGTATCATCTTCCGGCACATTGCCCCCAACATTCTCGGGCCAATCATCGTTATCGCCTCCCTGGATGTCGGCTGGATCATCCTGGGAATCGCCGGCCTTAGCTTCCTGGGCCTTGGCGCGCAGCCGCCCACGCCGGAGTGGGGCGCCATGCTGAACGACGCCCGCCCGCACCTGCAGACCGCGCCCCGCCTGCTGCTCCTGCCGGGGGCGGCCATCTTCATTGCGGTGCTGGGGTTCAACCTGCTGGGCGACGGCCTGCGGGATATGCTGGACCCCCGTATCCGGCGACCAAAAGGCTGACCAAGGGGACAGGCCTCCCTGGAGGTAGGGCGCCACAGGGTCTCCGCCGTTGGCACGCTGGGCCTCGAGGCGCCGCATTAAACCGGGGCATGGTCTCCGCCACTTTGAGTCCGGCCGCCAGCGCCACCCTGGCGCCGGCGATGTCTTCCAGCGGGAAGGGAAAGCCCCGGTCGATGCCCAGGGCCGAATCCTGGCGGAAGCGGCCGTAGCAGTCAATTTTGGCGGCGTCCGGGGCAACCCGGGCGAATTTTACCCAGCAGACGGGCCTTTTCGTTGGTCTGTGACCCGCCGCCGAAACACCCACCGCATCGGGGCTCCCGTCACTTGCGGGCTATGCCTCAAATGTACTCCAGGGCGCCGACGGCCACACGGGCAACCTGACTCTTTCCACAGGCTCTGGGTTGTAAGCCGACACCTCCAGCCGTACCCGGTCCTGTGAACGCCACCACGTCAGTGCTCCATACCATGGCCGGGTTTTTCCCATAGCTGCTGGTGAGGTCGAAACTCGGCAGGTCTCAAACATAAGCTGTGGAGAAGGGCGGGGCCGGCCGGATTCGGACACTTCAAGGGCAGTACTCCCCAAGAGATTCGTGAACTCCTTCGATTTCGGCCGGAACCGTAGCGGAGCCTGCCCTTTGTCTGCCTGGGTCTCATTCCAGTGACCTGGTACAAGTCCCATCGCAGAAAAGTAGAGATTTTGTAGTTTCGTAGAATTACCGGCTGGATATGCTTCCTTATCCACCTGCAAAGCCGCCGAGGCTGTAGCGCTGCCGAACTGCCGGTAGCTGTTCAAAGTCCGGAGGGACCGGCTGGCTCCCGGCCCCGTCTTTCCGGCGAAAATCCAGAATTACAAAGCGCCCCTGCCGCATATTGAAAGACGAGCATTCTGGATACCGGCCGAGGCGTATGACGAGTCCGCGAGAGAGGCTGTTGCCCCTGCTGCTGAGCAGTCACAACCCTCGCCAGAGCTTGCAACCTCATTATTTATAATGTATAATATTAATAACTGACATAGATTATACTGAATATACCGCATAGCACTGCAACCCCTCTTTCCACTACGCTGTTGCCACCGGGGTAAGGCATTTACCCACGGGGCGCCCCTATCCTATTGCCAGGGAGGGCCTTTCCAATGAACGAACAACTGCCCGACTACAGCCATCCTCGCTACGACCGCTTTCGGGATATGCCATTCTCCAGAATCCTCGATAAGCACGGCAACGACGTGACCCGTGAACGTATGCTTCCCAAAACCCTCAAAGAGTGCCAGGTTTGTGGAATCGCCATCCGCGTAATCGTGGAGGACCTGGAGCAGGGCGTGGCCGACCTGCGCTGCAGAATATGCCGGAAGGAGGCGGCAGGCCTGTCGGGATAAGGTAGGTCCTGCACTCCAGACTCGAGGCAAAGGAGGATATGCGATGAATAAAGTACCGGCAGCCATCAGAAAGGTTTACCAGGCCGTCACCGCGCCGGGAATCACCCAATCCGTGGGGCAATGGCGTGAAGACGGCAGGTGCTGCGTCGGCGCCCGGATGGCTCACGCGCTGGGGGTCGAAACCGGCGTTTATCTTGACGGCGCCGACGCCTGGGCCAGGGAGATGGGTGGTAACCGTGCTCACGTTATCCTGCTGCTGCGGCAGGCGGGCGCCGGACGGGACCCGCTCGGTCCCGAGAAATGGCCGCTGTCGCCCCGCGAGGTGTGGGCAAGACTGTCCGAAGAAGAGGACCTGCCGGTCCTGGCGGGAGCGGACCTGCAATGGGCAGATCTGCGGGGGGCCGACCTGCGGAATGCGGATCTCACCGGGGCGAACCTGAAGGGAGCCGATTTAACCGCTGCCGACCTGCGCGACGCTTGCCTGGATGGAGCCAACCTGGAGCAGGTCATCTTCAGCGGGACAACGAAGGTGGATGATGAAGCCGTGCTGGCTCCCCATTTGGCGGCCGCTGGCAGCTTTCCAATGGGCAGGTAGCGTTCCCCTGCAGGGCTTGGTCTATTCCTTCCCTGGCGGCGATACACACCCTGGAAGACAAAACTAGATTGAGGTGGTAATTATATGGCTGACAAGAAAAAGGAAAGGCTCGAAAGGCAGAGAAGGCACCCGGTCTGGCGCAGTCGCAGAGCCGGGGGAATGACCTTGGCGACATTCAGCCACTGGTCGGATGAGGAACCTCCCGAAGACATGAAAAAACGAGAAGAGGAGCAGGAGTGAACTTTCCCACGGCCGGAAGGGGCTGGCTCCTGGCCCCCACCCGATCCACGTCACCGTTAATTTCTGGGAGAGCCGGCGGACAGGAGCCCGGGCCCGAGGGCGGGCCTGCCGGCCTGGACCGGACGCGGCCCGGGCGAAAGTCGAGCCGCATAGTGTTCTGAAGCGAGTGAGCCGCCCAGGGCTGCGCCTGTCCCCAACCTGCCGCCATCACTGGGCGGAAATCGACAACCCCTCTATAAACTCCAGGCCCGGCAGTTTCTCCAATTCCCGGGGCGCCATCTTGAGCTTGCCGGAGCGGCTGCCCGCTCCAAGAATGACGTAGTCCATCTCCAGCAGGCGGGCGTCGGCGTAGATTGACAATCCCTCCGGCAGCGCCAGCGCGGTAACCCCGCCGATCATCATCCCCGTTACTTCCTGAGTCTCTTCCGCCGTGGCAAAGGACGCGCGGGACACTCCCATCAGCCCGCGCACCCGCCTGTTTACATTTAGCCGGTCGCAGGCCCGCACTATGCCCGCGCAATAGGCCGCCGGACCCCGCTTGCTGGCCACAATAATCGTGTTGGCGGAGTGGGGAAGGTCATATCCATACTGCTGGCAGAAGTCCGCGGTGTCGCCGTACTGCGGGTCAATCTCGATCCATTCCCAACCCACGATGCCCAGTTCGTCCAGCGCCGCCCGAACCCGCCCCTCAATCTCAGCAGGTGTACTCATTCATCCGTTCCTTGTTGGTATGCCGGGGCCGTCCGAATGGATTTCCTGAATCCGGTCCCCTTGTCTGAAAGGCCCCAATCCGGTCGCGGCCCGCATGTTGTCCCGCCTGCTGGATGGTCCTTTGCTTTACCCGTGGTATTCCGTTGTATTGAAAGATTACCATACGTTACCAGCCAGGGTGATGTTGTTATAATGGCCCATGACCAAGGGCCTGCCAGGCCGTAATTAGGTGGACAGGAGGAAGCCGTGGCAGATACCAGCAATGGGTGGGACGCCGGATCGGTCTACGATCGGTTGGGGATAGGGCCCATCATCAACGCGGCCGGTTCCATAACCCGGCTGGGCGGTTCGCGGACTCGCCCGGAGACCCTCGAACTGATGTCCCAGGCGGCCCGGGTGATGGTGAATATAGACGACCTGAACCGCGCTGCGGGGAAGGAAGTGGCCCGGCTCATCGGGGCCGAGGCCGGGTTTGTCTGCAGCGGTTCCGCCGGCGGGCTGCTCTTGCAGGCGGCGGCGGTTATCGCGGGCAACGACCCGGTGAAGATGCGCCAGCTTCCCGACACCGACGGCCTGAAGAACGAAATAGCCATCCACACCATGCACCGCTTTCCCTACGACCAGGCCTACCGGGCCGCGGGGGCGCGCCTGGTGGAGTTCGGCGACTACCTGTTCACTCACCCCTGGCAGCTGGAGGGAGCCATCAACGAGCGCACCGCCGCCGTAGCCTACCTGTTCGCACCCTTCACCAGCAACCGGGTTCTTCCCCTTGAGAGCGTCTGCGAGATAGCCCATGCCCACGATGTGCCGGTCATAGTGGATGCCGCGTCCATGCTGCCGCCCCGGGCCAACCTGTACCGCTACCTGCGGGCCGGGGCCGACATGGTGGTCTACAGCGGCGGCAAGGGCATTCGGGGCCCCCAGGGAACCGGAATACTGGTCGGCCGGGCCGACCTTATCGAGGCCGCCGCCGACCAGGCCAGCCCCGCCCAGTTCCTGGGGCGCGGCATGAAAGTGGCTAAGGAGGAGGTCATCGGGCTGGTGGCTTCCCTGGCCGCCTTTGTGGAAGAGGACGAAGCCGCGGAGATGGAAGCTTACCGGGCCATGGTCCAGCCGGTCGTCGATGCGCTGGTGGAGTTGCCCGGCCTGCGGGTGACCATTGAGCACGACGCCGTAAGCTACCTGATACCCCAGGCGGTTATTCGCTTTACCGAGGAATGGCGCGGGCCGTCACGGGATGCCGTGGCCGCCGCTCTTGAAAATGGCCGTCCCCAGATATACTTCCAGACCATTGGCGGCCCCCAGGAGCTGGCCGTCGACCCGCTTAACCTCACCGAGGAAGAAACTGAAATTGTGATTCGGCGCCTGCGGGAAGAACTGACCAGGTAAGGAACCCGTCCGGCGGTATTTCAACCCCTGGCGGCGACGCACGGAATGTGGTGAAAGGCGGCCTTGAAGCGTCCGCGGGGTCAGCCGGATTAATCATGGTCCGGTATGCGTTGGTTTCCAGGTATCAATGCCGCGAAAAGTTGACATCCGTTTTTTGCCGGTGTTAGCCTTACCCGCACTCTTTAGATGGGCCACTGAATATGTTACAGACGCAGCAGACCGGTTCAGAAAATGGTCAACGGCGGCGCCGCAGGGCCGTTGCCGCTGGGAGTGTACGTGTCCGTGTAGTGCGACGGCATTGGAATGAAACGTTGCTCCTGAAATAGAGTGTTCGCGAATACGGGATGGCACAGGCGGCGGGAAGCTCTTTTCAGAATGAAGCTCCCCGCCGTTTATTGTGGGAGACTGAACCTGCTGGGGAGAGAGCTACGCGCTTCCGGCTGCAACGGCACAACCCTGGCGCCCTGCTATGGCAGAGCGGGCCATAGTCAATAGCCTGGAATTTTGGCCGAACCTCAACGGACGGGAAACTCCTGATTATGGGCTACCTGTACGCATTCGCCAGCGCCCTGGTTGAACAGATCAAGTACGACATGCAGTTGGGCGAGGTCCTGTTCTTCCTGGTGGTCAACATACCACTGGCAGTGGTCCTGGCGTGGATCGCCAGCCAGGGTTCCAGCTCCGTTCCAATAGATTATTTGGTCGTGGGCGTCATATTGATGTCCATCTGGAACCGGGTTTCAATCCGCCTGGGATGGTCAATCACCGGAGACATTCTGGTCGGCACTTATGACTACATCGCTACCACCCGCACCCCACTGGCGCTGGTGGTTTTCGCCAGGGCCCTGGCCATCAGCGTGCTGGGCATCCTGTCGGGGGTGGTTCCAGCCCTGATGATCGTGTGGATTTCCGGGCGGTTCATCCAGGTGGCCGAACCCCTGCTATTGGTTTTCAGCATTCTGGTTGGGGCATTCAGCGTGTTATCGGTTTCCATCATATTCGCGCCCCTGTTCCTGCTGGTGCGGGGTCGCGAGGGATTCTTCAACGTAATCAGGCCCCTGGGCGTGGTCCTGGGAGGGTTCTTCTACCCGGTGGCCTTCCTGGCCCCGGGCATAGAGTTCCTGGCCCGGATGCTGCCGGCGGCCTGGGCCATGGACGCCGTGATCAATGCCCTGGAATCCGATGGGAACACGCTGCAGGGGGCCCAGGACCTTGCCATAGCCCTGGCCATTTCACTGGCTTACCTGGCCCTGGCCTATTTTCTCCTGGTAAAGGTTGAACACAGGGTTCGCGTTGAAGGGAACATGAGGGCGTTCTAGGAGTTCTTGTGACCAACTTCTTCGTGCAATCCTACCTTGCCTACCGCGCCCTCTTCTTCTGGCTCAACTGGCCGGCTTACACGGGCAACGTATTCCTGGTACCCATTCTATACATCACCATGCTGATGCTGACCGGCAGGTTCGCCAACAGCCCCCTGGATTCCGACTATTACATCAAGGGTATGGCAGCCTACTCCACTCCCTTCATCCTCATCTGGGGCATAACCCAGTGCAACTACTACGAACGGGTTATCGGAACCCTGGCCTACGTCCTCGGCAGTTCGGGAAGCAGGTGGCTTACCTACTGGAGCCGGGGCACAATGCACTTTCCCAACGGCATGTTAACGGTGGCGACCAGCCTGTTATTCGCCTGGCTGTTCATTGGGCTGGACTTCTCCGGCGTTGACTGGATTACCCTGGTTATTTCCATCCTGCTGATTGGCTTCTCCTGCACCGCCTTCGCCCTGTGTGTCGGGGTATTAGCCATAGTGGTACGGGACTGGCTGGTCATCAGCGCAGCGGCATCGGGCGTGCTGATCCTCTTCACCGGCGTGGTGGCGCCCACGAATGAACTGCCGTTTCACCTCAACTACCTGGGCGACATCCTGCCCCTGACCCATGGGGTGGCCGCTTTTCGCGAGGCTTTCCGGGGCGCCGGTCCCGTTGCCGTGGGTGGTCACCTGTTGTGGGAGCTGGCGGTGGGTATCTGCTACGGGCTTCTGGGGTACCTGCTTTTCCGGTTTGTCGAGGCGGACGCCAGGCGCAGGGGAGCTTACGAAACCTCCATTCTTTAGCCAGGCCTTTGACCGGCTCGGTACCCGTCGCTGCCTTAACTGCCGACACCTGGAGCGAATACATGGCCACATCGGGCTCAATAGCCGTCGAATGCGCGAACCTTTCCCGCACCTATTCCTCCCGCAGTGTTATGGGCAGGCGCCGGGACTTCGTTGCTCTCCAAGACCTCAATCTCGAAATTCCAAAAGGGTCAATATTCGGCCTTCTGGGGCCCAACGGCGCGGGGAAGACCACCACGGTCCGCATTCTCTCCACCCTGCTTACACCCACTTCGGGGACGGCCCGGGTTTTGGGCTATGACGTGGAGACCCAGGCCAGGCAGGTGCGCCGCAACACCGGTTTCATCCTGGGCGGGGAAAGGGGGCTGTACGGCCGTATTACCGGCGAACAGAACATGAGGTTTTTTGCGGCCCTGAACCACATCAACCCCAGGGAGGCCAGGCGCCGTACCGGGCAACTGTTAGACCGGGTGGGCCTTACCGAGCACGCAAAAACGGCGGTGGAAAACTACTCCAGGGGTATGAAGCAGCGCCTGCATATAGCCAGGGGCCTGCTTACCGACCCGCCCGTTCTGTTCATGGATGAACCAACCATTGGCATCGACCCCATCGGCGCCCAGGAACTGAGGAACTACGTTCCGGAACTGGCCAGCGAGGGAAAGACCATCCTCCTGACCACCCACTACATGGCCGAAGCGGACATGCTGTGCGATACCATCGCCATTATTGACCGGGGGGAACTGGCGGCCGTGGGGACTCCCGGCGAGATCAAGCGCCGGTTCAGCCAAATTGGGATTATCGAGGTGACCGTAAACCGTCCAAGGGGGGAACTGACGGCCGAGATTATGGAGCTTGATTCCGTGGAACGGGTCGAGTCGCTGGACGAGGGACCCTTTCAGAAGTTGACTGTTTCAGTCACTCACGGCGCCGATCTGAGAGCGAAAATCGCGGAAACGGTCGGCCCGGAGAATATCGAAAACCTGGTTTCCCGAGACCCCACGCTGGAAGAGGCCTACATCAACATCCTCAGGCGATAATTATCCGGCAGCCAGGAACACCTGGTTTGGTGGACTGGTTGGAAGTCCGCTCATGGTGAGCCTGCCGTACCACCGACAGGAGGCCTTTTGACAAGCAGGGGGTGAGCGGGGTATCGGTCCTTCAGATTGGAAAGGGGAGAGGCAGGGCCATCAGGGGGTGGCGTCTAGGGCGCCGTGGCTGTCCTGTTTCGGCATCCGCCGGAGGCAGTATTGCCTGGGCCGGAAGCGGATGGTGGTTCCCGCCTTCTGGGGTACTATGAAACGGACCCTACGAAACGGACCCCTGGAGACTTCCACCTACAACCTGGCAACAGCCTCTAGCGTCTGGCGTGGCCGTCCTTAGGCGTCAGGGTCTCCTTGAACAGTTCCGTACAGGCGGACCAGGAGAACCCCTCCGCGTACCGCCTCACCTGTTGTCGGTCGCAGGCAAGGGCCCGTTCAACCGCCTCCCGCAAGTTTTCGTCAAGGGCGCCGGAGACTCCCTCAGATATCACGTCCTTGGGGCCTATCACCGGGTATGCGGCCACCGGGGTGCCGGAGGCCATACTTTCGGTTATAACATTGCCGAAGGTATCGGTGCGGCTGGGAAAGACCATCACGTCGGCCGAGGCATAATACTGGGCCAGTTCAACGCCCCGCTTGAAACCCACGAAATCAATCCTGTCTCCGTACCGCTCTTCCAGTTCCTTGCGCTGGGGTCCGTCTCCCACCACCGTGCAGCGATACCCAGGCAGTTCTGCCAGCCGGCAAAAGTCCTCGATGCTCTTCTCCTTGCTGACGCGCCCCACGTACACCAGGAAAGACTCGCCTGGCTGCCGCTGGCCAAGCAGGCCCTTTACGCGGCGGGAGGGATTGAAAAGAGCGGTATCTACACCCCTGCTCCAGACCAGCACGTTCCGGAAGCCGGACTTGTCCAGGTCCTCCTTGACGCTGGCGGTGGGAGCCAGGGTAAACTCGGCGCCGCCGTGGAACCAGCGCATATAGGCGGTAACCGGCCCGGAGGGCAGGCCGTAGATGTCCTTGACGTACTCGGGGAAACGGGTGTGGTAGCTGGAGGTAAAGCGAATGCCGCGGCGGCGACACCAGAACCGGGCAATGGTGCCCAGCGGTCCTTCGGTTACGATGTGGACGTAGTCGGGGTCCAGGGCGGAGAGGGTGCGGTAAGCCTTCACCGGAGATACGGTAAGCCGGATTTCCTGGTACCGGGGCATCTTTACCGTCCGGAACAGGGAGGGTTCCACCACGGAAACGTCCAGCCCGTCCTCGACCAGCAGATCAACCACCTTGGTCATGGTGGTGACGACACCGTTTATCTGGGGCAGCCAGGCATCAGTTACCAGCGCCAGTCTCGGAGGGTCAGCCACTGGTGCGCCACTTCAGGAGCTCCCAGGTGCCGTCGTGGTGTTCCACCAGCGCGCTGCAGTTTTCCACCCAATCTCCGCAGTTCATGTACCTGGTTTCCCCAATGTTCTTGATTTCCGGCGTATGTATGTGGCCGCAGATGACTCCGTCATACTGGTTGGAGCGGGCATGCTCGGAAAGGAGCCCCTCGAACTTGAGGATGTACCCGAGGGCCGACTTGGTCTGCTTCTTGGCAAACCCTGCGATACTCTGCCGGGGAATGTTGAACAAAGATAGCACCTGGTTGGCGGTATTGTCCACCGAAAGCAGCAGGTCGTACATGCGGGTGCCCAGGAACATTACCTTGCGTCCCTTGTGGCTGCGCATCAGATTGTCGAACAGATCGCCGTGAATTACCAGGTAGCGCAGGCCGTCCACGCCGTAGTATTCGGACTCGTTGGAAAGCCGGATGTTGCCCAGGTTAAAACCCAGGTCCAGCCAGCCGCGGAACATCTCGTCGTGGTTGCCCACGATATAGTGTACGTTGGTGCCGTTGTTAGACTTGGCCAGCAGCTTCTGAATCACCAGGGTGTGCATTTTGGGCCAGTATACTTTGCGGTGCATGCGCCACCCATCAACTATATCTCCCACCAGGTAAAGGTGATCGCTGTGGTGGTTCTCCAGGAAATGGGCCAGGTAGTCCGCCTGTGCCCCCTTGAAGCCCAGGTGTGTATCACTGATAAATACTGCCCGGTAGTCTTGTATTGCTTCCTTCAATGGGTTCCCCCTTATTCTCGAAAGGCAATTTGACGCATTGATACATATACCACCTCCGCAACAATTGCCAATTAATTGCCAATTAAGCTTCAATTAAACCTTGCTTTCCATCGCTTTATGGAGAGCCAGGCTCGATTACGAATTGGGCCAAGTTGTTTTACGGTTTGCCGACTTAATGTACAGGAAAACGCTGATAACTGCCAGTTGGCTGGTAAAAGTCCGAAACTGGCCGGCCCAACCTGCCCGCCCGAGCATCCGCACCCGGGGCTGATGCCCGAAACTGGGGAGGTTTACCGGCAATGGGATGCGGGGCGAAAAATGGAGAAAAAAGCTGAAGAAGGCTTCTTCGGGCCTATGATGGCGGGAATACGGGGGCGCAGACTCATCACTCGAACACGGTTTCCAGCCTGGCGGAGCTGTCAAAGAAGTGCTGGAGACTCTGATTGACCCGGAAGAATATGTCTGCCCGAAGCTGGTCGCCGGTGGCGTTGTTTGAGATGCCCCCTTCAATCATCAGGTCCAGGGTATTCAGGGTATGGCTCAGGTCGGCGCCGTTGTTTTCCCTGGTGTTGACCACCAGTTCCCGCCATTGTTCCATCGTCATTTCCAGGTAGAAGTCGGCGTCAATCAGGTCGTACTCGGTGCCTTCCCTGACCTCGGTGCACTCGAATGCCTCGAAAGTGATCACAAACACCTGCTCTCCTGCCTTAACGCCCATGACGGCGTCAACGCTGCCAAGCCGCCGGAACTCCTCGTCGCCATTGACCAGTTCCCGCAGGGCCTGGAACCACTCCACCGAGGGGAACTTCAGGGCGGGGTTTCCATGTTCGCTCATGCAACGTCTCCTGGCGCGCTGGAAGGAAATGCCTGCACCGCAAAAGCCTGCGGCTACTCTTTGAAATAGGGTTCGCCCTTCTCCCTGGCGGCGCTGAAGGGCACCATACGGTCCATGTGATAATCCGGGTCGGAATTGGCCGGCGCATTGGCGATGGCCTGGTCCACCATCTTGTAGTACCTGGGGTCCAGCTGCTCCAGCTTGTCGGCCTCCGACTTCAGGTAGGCGACCCTCGATATAATCCGGCGGAGGGAGCCGCCGCCGCACAGCCGGCATTCCGTTGGATCAGCGGCGGTTAAGGTGCGCAGGTACACGCTGTTGACCCCGCCGCAGCTTTCGCACCGGTATTCGTAAATGGGCACGGTTAAACCGCCTCGGTCGCTGTTTCTTCGCGGCGCAGAAAGTCTGCCAGGTCCGTAGACAGGTTGGCCTCGGTCTTGTTGACGCCAACCCACTGCATCCGCCGCAGGTAGTCTTCAATGTACCGCCGTTTAATGCCTTCCACCACAGCCATGCCCTGCGAAATACCGGACACGCTGCCCCCGATGATGATGGCCAGGGCCTCCCACAGCACCGGGTCTTTCAGGTCTCGCACCAGGTCCCGTTCCACACCTCGCATAAGGTTGCCCAGGCCGATGCCGAAACCCTCGGGCCGGTTTTCCACGGCGTATTTCACGTGGGCCATGCCGTAGGCCATGTGGCGAGCCTTGTCTTCCAGGCACTTCCGGAACAGGAACTTGTCGGCCCGGTTGCGGGCGTAGGCCTCTCCAACCCGGTAGAGCATCAGGGTCAGGGGGCCCCGCACCAGGTACAGGAACATGGCAACTTCCGTCCAGCCGGGGCGGGTCTCTACCATGCGCCGGTTGAACTGGCCGGCGCTCTCCAGCCCCAGGCTGCCGTCGTTGTGGAGCGCGCGGTTGCGGAAAATGGTGTAATGACGGCCCGTGTCGAAAATCTCCGAGGCCAGGAAGGTTTTGACCTCGTGGTAGGCGTAGTTCATCTTGTGAAGCCACTGGCCTATCAGGTCGGTCTCAATGGAGGCCTGCTGGGCCAGTTCGGTGCAAAGCTGGCGCATGGCCAACTCGTACTCGTAAGGTTGGGGCGTTATTTCCTCCCAGGCTATTTCCAGGTGGCCCATCCACCGTCGCTGGATGGCCTCCTCGTAAAGGTCCACGGCATTGTCGGCCCACAGGTCAACTTTGGAACTCAGGGAGTAAAGGTCGGTCCGAGGTATGCCGGAAATGGGAAAGGCGCCCCGGGGCCGGCGGCTCATGTCGGAGCTGGACTCGGGGACCTCACCATAAATGCCGACGTTGAGATCGCGCATGGTCAGGCCCTTCCTGCCCGGCCGGGCGCGGACGCCCCA
>CAZPMU010000048.1:0-19378 GCA_964587795.1 uncultured Dehalococcoidia bacterium
GCGACATTGCTTTCCGCCTTAAGTAAGCAGCGAAGATTAAAACGCGATTGCCCTGACAGTTGGGGGGTTCAGCCACACGCCCCGTTAATGTATGGTCTATTTAACAAACTATCATCTAATGTAAGAATGGATTTCTGATATAACATTGCCATTGTTTATATAGTGCTGGGTGCTAAATGGCTTTCAACGAGAGCATAAAGGAACTGATAACCCAGTCTGGCTTAAGGCATTTCTCCAACTCGATACTGGTGGACCTCACTTACATTGCCATCGAGAACGACCCATTCCCTACTCCCCAGGAAGCTGAGGTATGGTTTCAAATAGGTGACAGGCAGCAGTCTGCTTTTGTTCCCCTCTCCTGGATAGACACCAGCGGAAAGACGGCTAAGGCGGCGCTGATAGGCGAATCGGGCGGGCAAATACTGGTGTCTTTTCCGCCCACAAATTTCGGCCAAACCAGGTTCTATGCTTCGAAAGAGGACCTGGAAAAAATCGCCGTTAGTTCCTCAACCGGATAACAGGGCATGATTTTTTCCGACCGGAGATAAGGGCAGCCATTGAGCAGGGACGACTGCAATTTGAACCTGAGATTCCCAGGGATAGCGACCGCATAGGCAGTTCCTCGGTCGATCTCCTCCTTGACTCGGAACTCCTGGTGTATCCCCAAGCGCCCACCGGGGGCATAAAGATTAACCCGACCCAGGCTGGCAGAAGCATACGGCAATTGATACAACAACTGTCATCGCCGGAAACCATTGAAGTTGGCAAGCCCTACGCCTTGGAACCGGACCGTCTCATCATTGGCAAAACCCTGGAGTTCATCAGGTTTGCACCAGACATTGCGGGACGAATTGAGGGCCGCCGTTCATTGGCTCGTTTGGGTCTGGCCCTCCACGTAACTGCTCCTACGCTCCTGGCTGGGTGGCAGGGCCAGCTATATTTGGAAATTTACAATGTAGACCCCTTTTCCATCGAACTGGAAAAGAACATGCCTATCGCACAGTTGGTGCTGGAACGAACTGGTGTCCCACCTGACAATCCCTATAGCGGACAATTTCAAGGCCAGAGATAGCTTTCGGGCCCTACTATTGAATGCCAATCCGGTCAGGATGGATTGTCAACAAAAGGAAAACGGGCCAGCCTGAACAGGCTGGCCCGTCACTGATTCGCAATGGCGTAAAGGTCTAGTTAACCTGGTGCTCCCGGCCCAGAATTTCCCTGGCCGCGTCGCCCACATTGGACTCGATGCAATCGCAGAAGGCGCTGTAGACGGACTTCTTGATAGCCTGCATCATCCAGGCCTCGTAGCCCGGGTCGGTCTGGTAGGTATTCTTGAGAGCGGTCAGACGCTCCAGCAGGGTAAGGTAATGGTACTGAAGCGGCGTCACGGCCTGCTGAACACCACCAATCTCCAGGTATGTGCTCTCGCTGTTTATTACTTCCTGCTCTGCGCTCTCTGGTCCAGTCATTTGTTGTACCCCCACCTGTAACTCGGAAGATGTGGCCGAACCGGCGACCCTATTACTATACCTCTCCATTATAACAGAATCGCCATTTCGGCGTAGCATTTCTTTAACAGTTCTTATACTTCCCTGAACTCACCTTCCACCGTGTCCCCGCCGTCGTCGCCGCCCATTCCGGGGTCGGTCGGCGGAGCGCCGGCGCTCTGCTGCCCATACACCGCCTGCCCCAGTTGCTGCAGCGAGTTGTTCAGGTCGGTCATTGCCGTCTGCATCTCGGCCACATTGTTGGCGGCAATTGCCGCCTTCAGGGTGGCTATCTTCCCTTCCACTTCGCCCTTCAGGTCCTCCGGTACCTTGTCCGCGTTGTCCTGCAGCAGCTTCTCGGTGCTGTACACCAGCGAGTCCGCCTGGTTCCTGGTCTCCACCTCCGCCCGGCGCCGCTGGTCCTCTTCCTCGTGGGCCCTGGCAGCGTCCACCATCTGGTCAATCTCGTCCTTGGATATGCCGGAACTGGGCTGGATGACTATGCGCTGTTCCTTGCCGGTGCCCTTGTCCTGGGCCGACACGCTCAGGATACCGTTGGCGTCGATATCAAAGGTAACGTCCACCTGGGGTACCCCCCTGGGCGCCGGCAGCAGGCCGTCCAGTATGAACCGCCCGATGGACTTGTTGTCGGCCGCCATCGGCCGCTCACCCTGCAGCACGTGAATGTCCACGCTGGTCTGTCCGTCGGCCGCGGTGGTGAAGGTCTCCGTCTTCTTGGTGGGAATGGTCGTGTTCCTGGGGATCAATGTGGTCAACACACTGCCCAGGGTCTCCAGTCCCAGGGTCAAGGGGGAAACGTCCAGCAGCACTATGTCGCCCACCTCGCCCCCCAGCACGCCGGCCTGAATGGCCGCCCCCAGGGCAACCGCCTCGTCGGGGTTCACCGACCGGCTGGGCTCCTTGCCAAAAATGCCCTTGACCTTTTCCTGGACCGCCGGCATACGGGTCATTCCGCCCACCAGGATCACTTCGTCAATGCCGCTGGCCGACAATCCGGCGTCGGTCAGGGCCTGGTGGCAAGGGGTTTCTGTCTTGTCTATCAGGCCGCCCACCAGTTGCTCCAGCCGGGCCCGGCTCAGGGCCTTGACCAGGTGCTGGGGACCGCTGGCATCGGCCGTAATGAATGGCAGGTTAATTTCCGTTTCCAGGGTGCTGGAAAGCTCAATCTTGGCCCGTTCCGCCGCATCCCGCAAACGCTGCAGGGCCATCCGGTCGCTGGACAGGTCAATCCCCGTCTCCTGGCGGAACTCCTGGATCAGCCAGTCCAGTATCTGCTGGTCGAAGTCGTCACCGCCCAGGTAAGTGTCCCCGTTGGTGGACTTAACCTCGAACACGCCCTCGCCCATCTGCAGTATGGTAATGTCAAAAGTCCCGCCGCCCAAATCGAAAACGGCTATGGTGGCATCCTCGTTGGTCTTGTCCAGTCCATAGGCCAGGGACGACGCGGTCGGCTCGTTAATGATGCGCAGCACGTCCAGCCCGGCTATGGTTCCCGCGTCCTTGGTGGCCTGGCGCTGGGCGTCGTTGAAGTAGGCCGGTACGGTAATCACCGCCTGGTTGATCTTCTCTCCCAGCTTGGCCTCGGCGTCCTGCCGGATCTTCTGCAGGACAAAGGACGAAATCTGCGGGGGCGCGTAGGACTCTCCCGCCATCTCCACGTGGGCGTCCCCGTTTCCGGCCTGCACCACCTTGTAGGGCAGCTTGCCCACGGCGCTCTGCACTTCCTGGTCTGAAAACTTCCGGCCCATCAGCCGCTTGACGGAGAAAATTGTATTCTCCGGGTTGGTGACCGATTGCCGCTTGGCAACCTGCCCGATATATCTTTCGTCACTGCGGGGATTCACCGCCACCACCGAAGGGGTAAGTCGTCCCCCCTCAGCATTCTCCACCACCACGGGCTCTCCCGCATCGATAACCGCAGCTACCGAGTTGGTTGTTCCCAGGTCAATTCCCAGAACCTTCGCCATATTTTCTGCTCCTCCGCTTCTTTTCGATGCTTTTAAGAATGAATGGTAATGTCAGTTCAGTGTAATAGTGCGGCCATTGCGGGCTTACCTGGCAACCACCACCTGGGCCGCCTGGATGACCCGGTCGCGCAGTCTGTAGCCATTGCGAAGGGCTTCCACCACGTAACCCGAAGGCTGCTCCTCCGTATCAACTATTCCTACCGCCTCGTGCTGCAGCGGGTCGAATTCCGTACCCACCGCTTCTATCCTGGTGAGGCCCTCAGCCTCCAAAACGCCGTAAGCCTTGCGATGAATCAGCTTCACTCCCTCCACCCAGGAATCACCGGCTTCACCGTCGCCCAGGTGGTTGATGGCCAACTCCAGCTCGTCCACCACTGGCAGCAGGTTGATGATCAGGCGCCGGTTGGCGTCCTGGCGCACAGCGACCTGCTCCTCTTCGGTCCGCCGCCGGAAATTAACCAGTTCCGCCTGGCTCCGCTGTACCTGCTCCCGCGTCTGGCCCAGTTCCTCTCTGGCATCGTCCAAATCCCGCCGCAGCATTGCCACCTGCTCTTCTACGGGCAGGGAGTCGAAATCCACTATGACTTCCTGCGGGGCGCCCGTTTCCGGCTGCCCCTCTTCGGGAACCGGGTCGGGCATTTCGCCGTTGTTGAAACCGTTTGTCATAAGGGTCCCTCTTTGATGACTGGAATAATCCGAAGAAACTCTAGCCCTGGCTGTCCTCCGCCGGCAAATTCAGGTTTCGGAAAAGCTGGGCCATAGCCGGCTCAATCACCGGTTCCACCTCCGTCCCTTCCGATACTGTCTTGAGATACTGCTTGAACCCCTGCAGGTTCTCCACCAGGTTCAGGGCAAATTCCACCCCGGCCAGGTTCAGGCCCAGGTCTTCCATCAAGTGCCGGATCAGGAATACCTTGCGAATGTCCTCCCGCGAATACAGCCGCAGCATCCCCACGGTGCGGCCCGGGTTTATCAGGCCCAGCCGTTCGTACTTCCGCAGCGTCTGCGGGTGCATATCCAGGATGCGCGCAGCCACGCTGATGATATAGACGCCTTCCATGCCGGCCTCAAACGCCTCGCCCCGGCCGTTCTCGTGCCCGTTTCTCTGCGTGTCCGGCATCTGCGGTGCGTCAGCCTTTTCCAGGTTAGCGGTCTCCGGCGGTGAAGGCGGCACGTCGAACGGCCGCTGATTGAGTTGCTCCGCCAGGTCCGAATCGACCCATATCCGAAATCGCTGGTACATTCCCTTTCCCTCCCGGGACTGGCTCTTGTGAAAACAGGAACTAAATGCTGAATTAATAATAAGACTTGACATTAACCGTGTCAACCTTTATTATTCCATTGTATTATTTCCTATGAACCGGTTGATGGCAAATCCGTCGCAGCCACAAGGAGGTGAATCGCGATGCTGAAACTCAAGGGATGCCCCAAGTGCCAGGGGACTTTGGCCCTGGCTTCCGATATGTACGGACGCTACGTGAACTGCCTCCAGTGCGGGTTTAGCAAGGACCTGCCCGATACCCTGCCACAGGCTGGGGTCGCAGCAACTGCCATGCCCGTAGCCGAAACCATCCAGCGCAAGGCGGCTTAACCGTCCGGCGCTGCCGGCCCGGAAAGACGGAAAGTCAGCGACGTCAAAAGAGGGGCTGCCATCCTTGGGGATGGCAGCCCCTGCGCTTTTCCGGATGGCCTCCCGGGCATGAACACCCTGCGGTCAGGCTAATGGGTTGCGTTTGTTTAGACGGAAACGGGGCGAGTTCGTAATTGGTGAAATCGCCGGACCACTCCCCAGCCCTGACGCCTCCTTTGGTATCCGCAGGCAGTTCAGGAGAATCACTGCCCATCGGCTAAATGGCCGCTTCGCCGGGCAAAATCCCTCTAATTTCCCACGGAGTCGAACCGGCCCAGGAACTCGTGCTGGCCGGGTTCTCGCGGGAGCCGGGCGAAGGCCAGGGAGTCGGGCAGAACTATGCCCCCCGAAAAGACCATCTTCATCGCATCTTCCACCGAAAGGTCAGTCTCGAATACATCGTCCTCCACCACAATGGCCATATTACCGGACGTAGGATTGGGCACCGTTGGTATATAGATCACGACCAGAGATTCCCCGGTTGCCGAAGAAACAATCCGGCCCGTAACAAATCCCAGGGCTATCATCCCCTCCCTCGGCCACTCCAGGAAGACCACGCGGCTGAACCGGTACTGGGACGACATTACTGCCGCCACAGTCTGGGTCAAGCCGTATATGCTTCCCACCAACGGGGTCCTGCTCAGTATCTTGCCGGTGATGTTAAAGATCGCCTTTCCGACGCGGGAAGAGATTACCATTCCGGTCAGGTAGAAAAGCAGGGCCAGGACAATCAGCCCGACGCCGGTGAACGTAGCTTTGCCGACAAAAGGCATTTCCCAGGGGAGAAATCTGATCAGCGGGTGAACGAAACTGTCGGCGTAGCCAATTATCACCCCAATAACCAGGATGGTAACCAGCAGGGGGAACAATTCCATAAGCCCGCCAACGGTTTTCCCCTGAACGTGGCGTTCCAGCCGGCGAAAAACAGAGTTGTTGCTGGCCTCGCCGCCAAGCTGGGGGACCTGGTTCCCTTCCGCACTTGCCATGTCAAATTTCTCCAGAGTTTTGGAATAGCATGCCGAATCCGGTTGAGCCCACGTGCCCATGGGCCACCCGGAGGCAATGAGGAATGTAATGAAGATAATGTACCACTATGAATTTGCCAATACCAATTTGCCGTTGCCTGCCAGACGCCTCGCTATGCAAGACCACATTGCAATCGCAGGTTGACCGTAATCAGGCCCGCAAAAGGAAAACCGCCCCGGTCTCTGAAACCGGGACGGTAAATTCTTATCGGTAACCCGCGGGGTTCCGGCGCTAACGTGTCAGTTCCGGCCAGAACCGCTCCTCCTTCCAGGGGTCGGCATTGTTGTTATACCCCCGCTGTTCCCAGAAACCCGGTGAATCCTCGGTCATAAGTTCCAGCCCGTTCACCCATTTGGCGCTCTTCCACGCGTAACGGCTGGGAACGATAAGCCGGAGGGGCCAGCCATGGTCCTTGCCCAGTTCGGCGCCATTGTGCCGGTGGGCCAAAAACCCCTCTTCCAGCGCCATATCCAGGGGCAAATTGGTGGTGTACCCCCCAAAGCAGTGGGCCATAACGAACTTGGCCTGGGGCCTCACTCCGGCCAAATCCAGTACCGTCGCCACGCGAACGCCTTCCCAAGACTGGTCCAGCGCGCTCCACTGGGTAACGCAGTGGAAGTCCGCGGTCAATGTCACCCAGTCCAGTTCCGTGAACTGCTTCCAGCTCAGGCTAATCTCCTGGTCAACAACGCCAAACACCCGGAAGGTCCACAGGCTTATGTCAACTTCCGGCCTCGATCCGTAGGTCAATACCGGAAAGCGCTTGCTGAGGAACTGGCCGGGCGGCACCCGCTCACCCTGGTCGGGGGCCTCTTTAACCTGGTCGGGACGTTTCAAGCCAAACTGAGGTTCCAATTTATTCAACCACCTGTTCAATTCCCGGGTTATGCGGGAAGGACTGACGCCCATATTAGTCACCCGCCATTTGGGTGTCAAACGGAGAAGGAAGGTCTCGAGAATTCTTGTCTGAGCTATCTGCCACGGAGATATGACATATTTAACGCCCCAAAACACTGAAGCCCGCCCCAATTGATTTCCAGGCGAGGGGATCCAAACTGAAACAATGCCTTGAGGCACACTCAAGAATTTTACAGGGTTTCATTAAAATGTGTAGTAATTGACATTGAGAGCCTTATTAATTGCGCATACCTGACAATTGTGGATATTCATACAGGTGGGAAGAGTGTAAACTGAAAGCACACCCCCACAACTGTGATTTGTGACCTTTCCTTATTTATTACCAAGGTGCTAATTGATGGCTCATTCTGAATACGGCTTGCACTGTTTTAGAATTATAGGCAACGCAATCGACAAGTCCATCCAAACTGAAAGAGAGACTACAAAGGTTGATCTCCAGGAAATTTCCGAGGAGGTGGAAGAAAGCGTAATTGCAATTCGAGATGAGTACTTTAGCAACGAAGTACCAAGTATCCCCTTTGATAACCCCAGATTCAGGCAAGCCTACTTGTACTGGGCCGCTCCAGCAAATGCATTGGCGCTTGAGAGCG
Organism: uncultured Dehalococcoidia bacterium; assembly: GCA_964587795.1. Lineage (GTDB taxonomy): Bacteria > Chloroflexota > Dehalococcoidia > Lucifugimonadales > UBA3495 > Bin22. The sequence continues at coordinate 7,640 of CAZPMU010000048.1, forward strand.
TTCTTGACTCAGACAAAGATCTTCAACAATGGATTAATACGCAGATTGACATTCAAAAGCGATTAAACGTTTGTTGCATCGGTGGTGGCCCCGGGTCTGAAATTTTAGGGCTTGCGAAGTGGATTGAGCGGAATTCTTCAATCCCCTTGGAATTATTTGCCTTAGTGACGGATAAATTTTTGAATTGGGGCGAGAATTGGTTCATACTGACTGATCAAATCAATCGTGCAATTGCTAATAATTATTCGAAAAATTCCCACAGAGTGCCAATTACAGTAAAAGGTCATTTTGCTGAGGTGGATGTCCAAAACATCGAACATTTGGCACGTGTAAAGACAGATGGAAATTATGACATATACATTATTTCTTATCTGCTTTCACACCTGTTTTCCGGCCAAGCACTTGCAGTGTTTAACAGATTTATGACAGACATCATACAGAGTGCCAGTTCCGGGACGAGGTTCATATTCGTGGATCGTGCAGCAAATGCCGACATATGGAAGAGGCCTGTCAGACAATTGGCCCACATGTCAGGTCTGAAGCTTTCTCCATTCCTCCAAATTCCTGGTTACTTAGAAGACGATTGCGAGGAAGAAAGGGATTTGGGCAGTCTGTTTAAAAGGGTAGGTCCGCTCAGCAGGCCCAGCAACGCCTTTTGGGTAACTGGTACAAAGGTGTAGCATGATCATTTCTGCAAGCTACAAGACTGATATCCCGACATTCTACGGAGAATGGTTCCAGAATCGTTTGCAAGCTGGCTATTGCAAGATGGTAAACCCTTACAACCGCAGAGCATATACCGTCAGCTTGACTAAGGAAGATGTTGATGGCTTTGTGTTCTGGACTAAGAATGTTGGTCCGTTCATTGACAAGCTGGAAGAAGTACAGGCACGAGGATTTCCTTTTATTGTTCAATACTCCTTAAATGCTTACCCACGGACTTTGGAGTACTCGGTAGTAAATGCAGACCGGTCAATTGAGCATATGAAGAAGATCGCGGGCACCTACGGTCAAAAAACTATGGTGTGGCGATACGACCCCATACTTTTTAGTTCGGAAACTACGATTGATTTCCATCGTGAGAATTTCAGCCGTTTAGCAAGGCGATTGGAAGGTAGCACGGATGAGGTCGTTATTTCATACGCGCAGATGTACAGAAAGACATTGACGAATATGAACTGGGCGGCAGAAGAGTTTGGCTTCGTATGGGAAGACCCGCCAGAAACAACGAAATTGGACCTTACATCCAACTTGGCAGAAATTGCAGCGTCTTTCGGTATGCAATTGCGCATGTGCTCGCAGGATAAGTACTTGGTAAAGGGAGTTTCCCCGGCCAGGTGCATCGACGCAGAAAGGCTTTCGGCAATAGCAGGCTACACTATTGGTGCGAAGGTAAAGGGAAACCGTCCGGATTGTGGCTGCCATCTTTCCAAGGACATCGGAGAGTATGACACATGCCCACATGGATGCGTTTATTGTTACGCGGTCCTTAACCGGGACTTGGCGAGAGAGCGATACAGAAAACATGAACCTACTGGAGAGTTCTTATTTAGTCCGAGGCAAGCTGTAGTTGATGAAGAAGGGGAAACCCATTCCGAGTCGGCAGGCCAGATCAGACTACTCTGAGGCCAATCCCTGTCGCTTATGCAGGATTCAACTGCCGGCTCTTTAACCTGGTCGGGACGTTTCAAGCCAAACTGAGGTTCCAATTTATTCAACCACCTGTTCAATTCCCGGGTTATGCGGGAAGGACTGACGCCCATATTAGTCACCCGCCATTTGGGTGTCAAACGGAGATGCAACCGCTCTCACCCATGCGGTCAGCCACCGGACAGATTCAGGCCTGCCATCAGGAGTATACGGAGCTTTCTCAAGACGCTGGTTTACGCCTCTTCGTCCGAATTTGTAAAGGCCGGGTTGTCCCGGTAAATTCCGAATCCCAATGCCAGGTACCACAGCATCATGGGAATACCGATGACGCCGACGATACGATAAAAGACTGCGGGGCTTCCCCCATGCTGGGCCGCGAAGAAGGAAACTATGGCTACTGCGGACAGGATTATAGCCGCTATTGCCAGCGGCTTCTGAATACCGCCGGCAAACCTGGAAGCCAGTCCCACTGCCAGGGCCAGTGATCCTGCAAACAGGACCAGCGCCGAGGTAACCCTGAAGCCACCCCGCACCGCTTCTATGGTTCCCACGCTGGTGAACAGTTGCTCCTGCGGAATCTGGGTTACGGCCGGCGCGGTCAGAATGTGCACCACCAGGTTGGTCATGCCCCTGCCAATAGCAAGGCCGGCCAGGGCAAGAATGAGGATCAGGGCCCCCCACTGGATCAGGACTCCGCTCGTACTCCGATTGTCCTGACACCGCAATATGTACCAGAAGCCCCACACGGCCAGTACTACCCCGACAATGCCCAGGTTAGCGCTCAAGTGTCCCAGCGTTGGATAATCGTTCATTGCCTGGACAATGGCGATAATCTCGCCCGCCCGGGCCGAGGCTACAATCATTCCGCCAGGGGTCGCCACGATGGCTGCCAACATCAGGCAGGGACCCAGGATTAACGCCAGACCGGCTAGCTTGTTCGCGGGAAATCCGTTCAACAGCTCACCTCCTTCAACCAGGTCGGCCCTGCTACAACTGGCCGGGGCAGTGGGCCGATTCCCGTGCGTCTGGGGTCGCAGCGTTCAGGCCGGGAACAGTGGCTTTACGAAAACAATGCCCCTGCGTTGGCATAGCCAACGGTAGCCGTTTTCAAAACCGAACGGAATGTGTCAAAAGGAACCTATCTTGCCAAGATCTTCCCAGGGAGGGTAACTGCCCCGGGTCAATAGCGCCCCACTGCTTCCCTTGGTCGTTTCAACGTCGTAAGCCGGAATCACGGTTTCGACAACGGAATCCCCATCAAATTTGAACGGTTACCGGGGATACGCCATAAGGGGATCCGCCACAAATGCGGATTTCCCGGCGATTCCAGCCTGCCTCCCCGTAGAATCGTTCAGGTCAGTAATCGCGGGAAGGGAATCCCGCGGAAACCCGGCGGGGAAGCAGCCCCGCAGCCGTTTCCATGACCGCAGGGCCACGCCCCCTCTACGGGTTGGCAACTATCGTACCTGCCGGCCCATCGGTAATGCGGCCCACCACGCTGGCGCAGGGAGTGCCGTGGGTCGTCAATTCCGCCAGCAGCTGCTCTTCCTTGTCGCCGGACACGGCCATCAGCAGGCCGCCGGAGGTCTGCGCGTCACACAGCAGCAGTTGATCGTTGTCGGTAAGGTCCGGGTGCCAGCGCACCGTGTCGGCCACGCTGTCCCGGTTGCGGCCCGTGCCACCCGGGGCTATCCCCTGCTCCAGTAACTCCCAGGTCCCGGGCAGGGTTGGCACGCTGCCCAGGTTAATTTCAGCGCAGACGCCACTGCCCTTGACCATGGACTTGAGGTGGCCCATCAGGCCGAAGCCGGTGATGTCGGTGCAGGAATGGACCCCCACCCTGGTCATAGCCTCGGACGCCCCCCGGTTCAGGGTGGCCATGGTGTCCACCGCCCCCTGGAGAATATCCGGCTCAACCCGTCCCTGCTTGCAGGCGGTGGTAATGATCCCGGTGCCCAGTGGCTTGCTGAGTATCAGAGAATCGCCCGCCCTGGCGCCGGCGTTTGTGATCTGCTTGCCCGGCTCCACTATGCCCACCACCGAAAGCCCGTACTTGGGTTCCGGGTCATCTACGGTATGGCCGCCCACAATAAGGCAGTCAGCCTCAGCGGTCTTGGCGTAGCCCCCCCGCAGAATCTCCCCCAAAATGGCCTTGTCCAGGGCCGAGGGAAAACCGCAGATATTGAGGGCCACCAGGGGCTTGCCCCCCATGGCGTAAACGTCGCTCAGGGCATTGGCCGCGGCTATGGACCCGAACTCGAAGGCGTCGTCGGTTATGGGCGGGAAAAAGTCCACCGTCATTATCAGGGCCGTGTCATCATTGATGCGGTAGACGGCGGCGTCATCGCCTGTCTCGGTCCCCACCAGCAGGTCGGGATGGGAGAGTTGCGGGAATTGGCTCAGGACCTGTACCAGGTCCTCCAGGCTTATCTTGGCCGCTCAACCGGCGCAGTGGGAAAGCTCGGTCAAGCGAATTTCGCTGCTCTGCATTGTGGGGCCTCCTGAAATATAGAAAGGGACTGCACACAAGAGTCCCCTTCAGATTGTAGCACAGCCATTTCAGGCGATATCCGGATATTCCTTTATTTTCTCAACCACCTGCGTTGTTTCAATTTCCGAAAGAGATTCTACGAACCTGCCGAACCTCCCGTTATCAGCTACTCTCATTTGGTCAATCATTGCCTTGCTGGTTCCGCCGTTGAACTGTACGAGGGTTTCCGTTCTGTGGACGGTGTGGATGCTTGTAGTTAAAGGAACCACTAACGCCCGCCCCATTCGTAGATTGGCCCCCTCGTTGCTGACGACAAGGGCGGGCCGTGTCTTGGTCACTTCGTTTCCTACAGACTGGCCAAAATTCACCCACCATACCTCACCGCGATTCAATGACGGCATCCTCCGCCTTAACTGGCTGGCTGTTCTCGACCATTGACCTGGCCCACGACTCGGCTTGCCTTTGTAGCCCAGCGTCCGGAGTTAACAACCAGCCTCCGAGCAGCCAATTTCTGAATTCCTCCTCCATTTTGGGGTCCTCGTATTCAGCCCGGTAGTCAGCTTCCAGCCTGGTCAAGAACTCTTCCTCCTGCCGTAAACCTTCTTCTGACTCTCTGATCAATTCAGAGAGCCAGGACTGATATTCGGCCTCCAAGCTTTCTTCTGTAAAATTCTGGTTATTTCGAGCGTACATCCTGGCCTGGAATGCAGCCTCTTGGCCCTCCGCATGGAAAATTGCATCAAGTTCCCCGGGCGCATAGCAGTTGGCGCCGGCATTTTTCGCCCACTTCTCAATGTAGCGGATACATGCCTCCTCGTTGCTGGTACCCACAAGGATGCACAGCCGCCGGTAAGATTCCTGATCCAACGTAACGGTAAGTTTTTTTAGCATGACGCACCTGTCGTCTCTTCTGCAATCGGAACAAATCTTATCACGGCATCGGCTAGACCGCCTACTCAATCTCCGCCCGCACCTTACCCATCCCGCTTACGTCATATCCTCCCAGGTTGTCCACTCCCTGCCGGAACTCTTCGTTATCCAGCAGGGCCAGCAGCGGTTGCAGCAGGTCGCTTTCGTAGTGTGCGCGGGGAATCACCAGGTCAAACTGCTCGTTCAGCAGCGGTACGAAGTCCAGGTCCAAAGCCCGTGCCGCGCTGAGGATGCCCAGGCCCACATCGGCGGCCCCGCCGTTCACCGCCGCCGCCACAGCCAGGTGGCTGTATTCCTCCCGCTCGTAACCATACACCTGCTCCGGCAATGCTCCCATTTCCTTGAGCTTGTAGTCCAGCAGCACCCGCGTGCCCGATCCCCGCTGTCGATTCACGAAGGTTACGTCGGAGCGCAGCAGGTCCGGCAGTGAGTTGATCTCCCGGGGGTTCCCGGGCCTCACTATCAGCCCCTGCACTCGTCCCACCAGGTTAATCAACACCACCGGCATCCCTGGCAGAAACCGCTCAATGTAGGAAAGGTTGTACTCTCCCGTAACCTCATCCAGCAGGTGCGAACCGGCCAGGTGAGCCTCCCTTCGGCGCAGGGCAATAAGGCCGCCCAGGGAGCCAATGTGGGACGATGACAGGTTGACCCCGCCCGGTACCCGGCGCAGAAAGCTGGACATCAGGTCCAGGGTCAGGTCGTGGCTGCCTATGGCCACGATGGTGTTTTCCACCTCGGGCAGGGGCCGCAGCAACTCCACGGCAACTTCCGTCCCCACGTCCATGCCTTCGGAAAAGCGGGGTACCTTTACCAGCCCGTCGGCCCGCACCAGGGACATAATAACTCCCGCGCCCCGCTGCACCGGCGTGGCCACCATCTTCTCGCCCACCCTTCCCAGCTTCACCCGCAGGAATTCGTCCTCCCCCGACGGCGACACCACCTTGCGGGTGATGTGGGCCCGCACCGTGGGACGCTGGCTCGTATCCGCCTGCCCCAGCCACCCTGCGATTAACGGTTTCAGCAGCAACTCCGCAGTCAGCACCGCCGAAACGGGGTAACCGGGCAGCCCCACCAGCGGTTTGCCTCTTGCCATTCCCAGCGCCACCGGATGGCCGGGACGCACGGCAATGCCATGCACCAGCAACTGCCCCAGCTCCTCCACCACCAGTGCGGTGTAGTCCTCAGACCCGGCCGAAGAACCGGCGTTGATAATCACCAGGTCGTGCTCTTCCAGCGCCCCCAGGGCCGCGTCCCGTATGGCCATGAAAACGTCGGGAGCCGGCTCCAGCACCGTCGGCGCGGCGCCCCATTCCTCCAGCAACCCCGACAGCATCAGCGAATTGAACTCCACTACGTCGCCCGGCTCCAGGTCCGCCCCCACCGGAACCAGTTCGTTCCCCGTGGGGATGATGGCCACCGAAGGACGTCGGCGCACCGGAATCTCCCGCAGTCCGGCGGCGGCGCACGCCCCCAGGTCCGCCGGGGTCAGCCGGTGGTTTTCGGGAAGAACCAGCTCAGTTGCTACTATGTCCTCGCCCAACGGCCGGACGTGCTGCCACGGAGCCACCGACGCCATGATGCTGACATGGTCGTCGCCCACCAGGTGCAGTTGTTCAATCATGATGACGGCGTCGAAACCCCGGGGCATGGGGTCGCCCGTATCCACCCACACCGCCCGCGCTTCCGGCCCGTCCACCGCCAGGGTAACGGGCGAAGTCTCCGTGGCGCCTGTAGTATCGGCAGCGCGAACGGCGATTCCATCCATGGCGGCGGCATCGTAGTGGGGAGAGGAGGTAACGGCCCAGATGGGGCCCGCCGTAATTCGCCCCCTGGCATTGGCCAGGGCCGCCATCTCGGCCGGCATTGGCGCCAGGGCGTCCGCCTCCCGCAGGGCAGAGTAAAACCTGTCCCGTGCCTCTTCCAGCGGGATATCGGAAAGGTAGTAGCGTCGCTGGGAATGGTGGGACTGGGCCACGACGGTCACTCCGTGTTTGCCGGATGCAGCTCAACTATGGATTGTATGATGCGGTAGGGGATTACCGGCGTGTTGTCCGGCAGGCCGTTGCCCCGCCAGTCCACCCAGACTCCCGGTATCCCCACTCCCTGGGCGCCGCCAATGTCGGCATACAGGTTGTCGCCCACCATCCAGGCTTCGCTGGAACTGACTTGCAGGCAGTCGAGCGTGTGGTTGAAAACCCGTGGGTCCGGCTTGGCCACTCCAAACTCACCGGCCACCAGGGTGGAATCGAATAGCGGTTCCAGCCCGGCCTTCTGGACCTTCGCCCGCTGACCGGCCGCATCGCCGTTGGTTATCAGGCCCAACCGTACCCCCCGGTCCCGTAGAGACCGCAGCGTATCCAGCGCGCCGGGTATGACTTCAATTGTGGCCGCCTTGAGTCCCTGGTAGACCGCCGACATCTCTTCCAGAAGCTCGTCATCGTCAATACCGTGTTTCTCAAAGGCCATGGCCAGCAGTTCCCTGCGGGCCAGCGCCAGGTTCAGGCTGCTCCGCCGGATTCGCTCCGGGTCCGCCCAGTACCAGCGGCGTATTGCCGTTATATCGGCAAGGAACTCCTCCGGCGTACCGGACTGAATCCGATGCCACATATCGTTGCACACCTGCCGCCAGCACTTCTCCGCCGCTTTGTCGTCGGAGAGAATGGTGTCGTCCATGTCGAAGATTATGGCCGGGGGTAGCTGCTCGGTCATGCTTGTCCAGTTCCCAATAGCCTCAATTTAACAGTTCCACTATTGAGCGAATAATGTGGTCGGGTTTTACCGTGCTGTCTTCAGGCAGCCCGACGCCTCGCCAGTCAACCCATATTCCGTAGATTCCCACCGCCTGGGCGCCACCTACGTCATTAATCAGGTTGTCGCCCACCATCCAGGTATCCGCCCCCCCAACGTCCAGCTTATCCAGAGTGTGGAGAAAGACACGGGGATCGGGCTTGGCGACTCCAAATTCTCCGCCGATCAGAATAGATTCAAACAATGGTTCCAAACCGGCGCGCCGTACCTTGGCCCGCTGCTCCGCCGCATTGCCGTTGCTGATCAGGCCCAGTTTCACTCCGCTCCGGCCAAGTGATACTAAAGTATCCAGTGCCCCGGGGAAGGGCTGAACCATATTGGACTTGAGCTTCAGGTACACGTCAACTATTTCCTGCGCCAACTCGGGCGCCCGGACGTCCAGATTGTCGAACGCCAACGTGAGGATCTCGCGCCGGGCTACGACTAGGTCCAGCCCGCCCCGGTGGCTCCGTGCCGGGTCGTCCCAATACCAGCGGCGCACCTGTCTTATTTCGGTCAGCAGTGCATCGGCGCCGACGTTCAGGCCGCTTATTTGATCAGCAAATTCCTGGCACACCTGCCGCCAGCACTTCTCCGCCGCTTTGTCGTCGGAGAGAATGGTGTCGTCCATGTCAAATATGATGGCCGGGGGCAGGTCCGCAGTCATATTTCCACCTTTTCTTCGCTTAACGTGGATGCACAGGATTTACAGGATGACAAATATAGATGCAAGGATTCCTTGCCCGGAGATAACGCAATCCTGTTCATCCTGTACATCCATGTTTGATTCCCGTTCAAAACAGCCGCACCGGCACCGTTTCTCCGGCATACAACCCCGCCTTGTCCAGCGGCACCTGCACCAGGCCGTCGGCGCGGATGAGCGTGAAAATCAGGTTGGATTTGCCGAAAACCGGTTCCGCCTTCAACTCGCCATTTCCGCTGCCGTAGCACAACAGCCGTACCGGCACATAGTCCTCCCGGCCCGGGGCCGAGGCTATGTCATGGGTCAGTTCGGCCCGGGAAATTGAAGGTTCGGGCGGACGGGCGCAGCCGGCCAGGCGGTACAGGACGGGCCGCACCACCAGGTCAAAGACGATCATGGCCGAGACCGGATTGCCCGGCAGCCCGAAGGCCGGCTTGCCTGCCACCTGCCCCAGTATGGCCGGCTTGCCGGGGCGGATGGACAGGCCGTGGACCAGCGCCCCCGGCTCACCCAGGGCATTGATAATGTCGGCCGTCAGGTCACGACTGCTGACCGAACTGCCAGCCGACATGACCAGGACGTCCGCGCACTCCAGCCCCTTTCTCGCCGCCGTCAATTGCGCCTCGTAATCGTCGCCCACTATGCCCAACGCCACCGGTTCCCCGCCGGAACGGCTAACCTGGGCGGCAACCGTGTAGCTGTTAACGTCCCGTATCTGTCCTGGCGCCGGCCTGGCCCCAGGGGCCACCACCTCGTCCCCCATGGACAGTATGGCCACCCGCGGCCGTCGCGTCACCCGGATGGTGGTGATGCCCAAAGCGGTCAGGCCGCCCAGGTCCTGGGGCCGCAGCAGGTGGCCCCGGGGCAGTATGGTCTCGCCCCGGCGTACGTCCTCCCCCGGCTGCACCACGTTCTCGCCCGGCGCCACGGGCCGTACCACCTCTATGGTGTTGGCATCCACCTGCTGGGTATGTTCCACCATCACCACCGCGTCGGCATTGTGGGCCAGCATACCCCCGGTGTAAGCCCCGGCCGTCTCCCCCGGGCACAGGGAAACCTCCGCGGGGCGGCCCATGGGCACTTCGCCCACCACCGTAAAGTAAGCCGGCAGCCCCTCCGACGCCCCAAAGGTATCTGCGGCTCGCAGGGAATACCCGTCCACCGTTGCGCGGGGAAATGCGGGCAGTTCTTCTGCCGCGCAGAGGTCGTGTGCGGTGATTCGGCCCAGCGCTTCGCCTGACGCCACTTCTTCGGTTCCCGGGGCGGGTGGCGACATTGTTTCCAGCAGGGCCTGTAGCGCCCGTTGAGGAGGAAGGACATTGAAGAATTCGGGCATGGGGGAATTATATGCCCTTCATCCACCGTAATAAAGGAAGCCGCAAGGGTTCACGCAAAACTCATAACTAGGCTCTCTGTGCTCCGCCTTTGCCTGGAATATCCGGGAACTAATGGGCGGACCGAGCGAGATTCCCCTCCTTCCCTTCCTTGGCCCATCCGGTTGAATCCAGACCATCGGCTTACGGTGTATATCGCCTTGCAAGTATAAATACCTAGTTATCCGCTAACGCTTCTCATAATCCTTCATCTATACTGGAATTGACCTCACAACCCGGTGTAAGCCGGAACTGCGCCGTATCCCACCGAGGATCCAAAACGAGGGCAATCAATAAATCTCGGAGATTGCGAGAGAAGGAGGAAGGGAAGTGAAGCCCTTTGGCAACTTGTTAAGACTAGCCGGAATTACCCTGACGCTGATGGCCCTGATTGCCACCGCCCTGTACACGCCCTGGAGCGTCCAGGCCCAGGAGGAAAGGGATCCGCCAACCGCGCCCACCAACCTGGAGGTGGCGTGGCAAAGCGGTAACAACGCAGACGGATTCTCCGTGGTCCTCCAGTGGGACTACAACACCGACGATGACGGCTACGTTTTGGACAAACGCAAGACCGATTCCGGCGAGTGGCAGTGTGTCGTTGCCGGTGAATACACGGATGGAAGCTCCATCAAGGTCAGCACCCTTAAAGGCGGAAAGCTGGAGGCGGGGGATGACTGGTACTTCCGGGTATCCTCCATTAACGAGCGGGAGATCTATTACATCGACGAAGCCACCTGCGACGAAACTGCTCAATTCGGTTACGTTCGCGACATTCACCCCACCGAAGGGGCGGTCTATGTCTTCAGCAGCGCCGCCGAGGTGGGGCCCGTTTCCATTTCCGACCCGGCCGATACTGAGGTGGCCGACCTGGACACTCCCACCGGGTTCACCGTGGATAGTGCGGCCCACGGCCGGGTCAGACTGTCCTGGGACCTGCCCGACGATAACGGCGCAACCACGGGCTATGTCCTTACCCGGGAATACCTGGGCGCCGACGGCGTGGACCAGTGCGTGTTCTGGCCGCTGAGCCTCTGGACCCGCTTCGCAGATCGGTTCGTTGCTGCCTACGATACGGCCGACGATGCCAATAAGTACCAGTACCGGCTATATCCCATTAACGACAAGCATGACCGGACGGGCTGTTACTCGAGCCCCATTGTTGTTCCCGACAGCACTCCGGCCGAGGCCACCGCTACCCTGACCACTTCTTCAAAGATCGGGGTCGTCAGCAGCAAGCTCACCTACTCCAACCCGCCGGCCCCGCGGAACGTCAGGCACCACGCCTACTACGGCAGCGCTGCCGGAGCCGGATCGAAAGTCATCATCTCCTGGAGGCCCGTCCGCGACATTCCCGCTTACCAGGTGCGGTACAAGGACGACGACCCCATGTCAGACTGGACTACCGTAACCCTGGAATCCATGAACTTCCCGCAGATGTGGGGCGCGGACGGAAGAGGCGACTACGTGGCTCCGAATAGCTACTATTTCACGCCCGACGGCGAATTGACCGGGGGCGACACTTACACCTTCCAGGTAGGGTCCTGCGACAACACCGACTGCGACAACGTAACCTGGAGCGCTGAAGTTTCCATTACAGCGGCGGGTAATTCCTAGAGGTAGCAGCCGGGCCAGCCATGGCGCCCCACAGGGAACCGTGAGGTCAAGCGAGCAGCGCCGGGGAACCATTCCCCGGCGCTGTCCGTTTCCTGGTTGCTCACCTGGCTGGCAGCCCCTTTCCCTTACGACGCCTGCCGCTCAACAGCCATCAGGAGAAGGAATCCCGGCCAACGCCAAATCCCCTG
>CAZPMU010000049.1:0-18773 GCA_964587795.1 uncultured Dehalococcoidia bacterium
CGGTGCCAGGGGTGACCATTATCTGGGGTCCGCCTATGGTTACGTTAACGGACGCATCCACATCATCCGCACCGAATACCTTCAGTTCCTGGGTGCCGGCGCTGGGCCAGTTGGGAACAATGAAGGACAAAGTGCCGGCGCCGGCGCCGTCAACCGCGCCGCCGGTGAAAATGACCGGACGCAAAGTGTTCCGGGCCAGTTGCACTTCGCTGATGCTGCTGTTGGGCGGGAAGTCCACGACCTGCACCAGAATCCGCTCTCCGGGGCTGGCAGTGGTCGGAGTAGCAATGATGGACGCTTCCAACACGAAGGTGTCCGCCCTGCGACCGTGCTGGCTGCGACCGTCCCTGGCGTTGACGTAGTTGACGCCACCGGTGAAGGTGGGGTGGGTTACCTTGAATTCGCACTTGCCTATGTCGTCGCCGCCAATGCTCCTAGCTACGCACAGCGTGTCTTCGTTGGACTGCTGCGTGCCGTTGGGGGCAGTGGCGTACGTTCCTACCTTGTTGTTCACCGTCATTGTCGCGGTGGTCAGGGGCATGTCTTCGTCGTCCACGTAAATGTAAGGCACGTTGCCCACGTCGGTGAACTTGCCGTCTTCCATAGCAAGGGCAGCCTTGACAGCATCGTTGTAGGCCTTTACGTCGCTGGCAGTAGCCTCCACCATAACACGGTCGGTGTCGTCATTGCCGTCACGATCCCACTCGACAATGATGGCCTCGTCACGGAACACGGTAAGGCTGGTCCCGTTCTTGAAGCCGCTGCCCTTGGCCTCTACCGTCGTGTCCAATCCGCCGTCCTCTTCGCTCAGAGAGACCTTGCGGTAGATGGGCTGCTTCATGTTCGGCAAGCGGGCCTTGGTGCCATCGTTATATTCGACAGAGTTGCTGCCGAACTCGATGCCAACAAGTTCATAGCTCCCGGCTTCGGTGGGCGTGGTGATGCCCGCCGACTGGCGGAAGTGAACAGAGATTCTCTCGCTGCCGTCAAAAACGTACTCGGAACTCTGGTCCCTTTCATCCAGGTCGCCCAGGGAGAGCCTGACCTTCTCACCATCAACGTAAACGTCTTCCGGCGTGTAGGTCTCGTCGCCAGGACGGTCGTCCCTCACATCGGTGGTAATGGCCACCGAGATGGGTGAGATGGTGGAGGGGACACCGTAGTCCTCGTGGAACTCGATGACCAGGTCCCTTTCGCGGGTATTAACCAAATGCCCGCCCAGGTTGAAGGGCATTCTGGTCATTGCGTCCGGCGTTGTGCCAAGACAGAAAGTTACGGTGTAGCTGGTGCTGTCACCGGGGTTGTTGCTGTCCTGCTCAAACTTAGGCAGGCCGTAGCAGTCAACCACGGGAGACATCGGGGTAGCGGTATCGGTTGCCCGCTCGCTCATCAACCCGTTGTCGCCAACTAACCTCACCTGGAAGGTGTACATGACACCGGCCATCAGGCCATCAATGACCACATTGCCGGTCTGCCAAGTCTCCAGTTCCGCTGCATCGAAATCAGCAGACCTGTTGACGGTCATCCAACCCTCGTCATTATTAGGCTTGGCGTAAGTACCGCCGGCCTGCCTATAACGATACTGGTAGGAGACGACATTATCTGCGACAGCATCCCAAGTGAGCGTTACTTCCCGAACGCCCGGCTTAACCGTTAGATTCATGATGGGCATGGGCGGGGCCGCAGCGGGCATTACCGCAACCGGGGGAGCTGTGGTGGTCGCGGTACCGTCAGTTAGTACCGCTGCGGTACCGGCCGGGAACGCAGTAAGAGTGAGGGTTGCGTTAAACGCAGCACCGTTCCTGGCCCGCACCTCAAACCGGTATTCCTTGTTTTCCAGGCCAGTTATTGTTCCCGTATGCACATCATCCGCCGTATCCGCAGTGTTATCAGGACCAACGGCGACGCTTACGCTTGCGAAGTCCATCCAGTCATCGGGACCGGGAGCGGGAGTGTCACCCGCCCAGCCAAACGTATCGTCAGTCGCATTGTTAGGGGTGTCAGCACCGGCAGTCTGGTTAACAGTGCCTGGCACCAGTCGGTACTGCCAGTTCGACAGATTATCGGGATCGACAGCTGGATTTGTGCGAGTCCAAGTGAGCGTGACCTCACCAGGCTTTGCATCACTTACCGTAGCGCTGGTAATTGTAATTGCACCCGTATCTGGTGCATTCAGCGGTGTGGCCATAACAGACGCGTAGGTGCCAGCGTTACTGCCCTTCCTCGCCTGCACATAGATGGTGTAAGTATCCCCTACGGCAAAGGGCAAATTAGTTTCCGTCGCAGGAGTGACGACAGCCATCACTTTTGTAGTGGCAGATCCCGCTGACGAGATATAGAACACGTCACTGTCAGTTGCAGTTGACTGCATTTCCTCGCCCTGAAGAGTGTTGCCGCCCGGGCCAGCCTTAGTCCAAGTAGCCCGGTAATCGGTAACGCCATAGGTGTCTATGAAATCCCACTCTAGGCTGACGCTATTGGGACTCACGTGGGTAACCCTAAGTCCCTCAACGTCGGGGACCGCGTCCTGCGCCATCGCCGGGTTCGCCAGGCTCATACTGCCGAAGACGGCGGCGAGAGCCAGGGCCACAACCACGGCCAGGCCTACGATAGGGGTTAAATGTTTCGCCATGGATATCCTCCTAAAAATATAGTCCTTTGTTCCCACTGTCTAGAAAAGGTTCGCTTGGCTTGGGGGGGCACGCCACACTGTTCTCACACCAACGATTTTTGCATCACCTGCACCGACTTTTTCATCAGAAGCTATTTTTGATGCAAGGCCCCTTTTGCCATAAAAACCTCTCCTTTAATATGGGGTGCAGTTAATCTAACCACACCTGTATTACGCCAGTGTTACAGGGATTGCCGGTTTATCCACGAAGGGGCGCCAAGGGCCACGAAGGGGGCGTCACCCCCATCCCAACCTTTCCGCCCCAGGCGGACGTTCCGCCCCGTCGCGGGGGAAGGGGTTTTTGCCGTACCGGGGGAAGGGAGCGCCCACCTGTAACTGTGAACTGCCAACCGGCCACTGTCCCGGCGGGGGATGTCGGGGGCTAACCGAGGGGTCCAAGCGGTGAGAATTGATGATGAGTCCTGGCATCACAGCACCACCCAACTACCAGACTGCCGTTGCGGGCGCCCGCCATGGGATTGGGGCGCAAAAATACACCAATAGATTAAACATTGGGGGCGGATGGATGTCAAGAAAGGGCCATGCGGGTTTTGGGGGGTTTGGGCGCCAAGGGCCGGGAAGGGGCGGGAAGGGGATGCCAGGGGCAAGTATGTCCACGTCCGCAGGGTCCCCCCGGCCACCCACGGCAAAGGCCAGGACCGGGGCCGGGGCCGGTCCTGGCGCTTACGGGCGACGGGATGGGGGCTGGAAGATTGGGGGAAAGGGCCGCCGCCACATCCAGGGGGCGGTGGCATACCGGCAACGGGGGAGATTTGGAGCGGGTGATGGGAATCGAACCCACGTAGCTAGCTTGGAAGGCTAGAGCTCTACCACTGAGCTACACCCGCTGGCGGATAAGGTGGTACAGTCTCCCTATTATAAACCCTTGGGCGGCCTTTCCACCAGCGCATACCGGGCCGGTGGGCAGGACCGGCGGGCCGGATTGCAGGCCGGATTGCAGGACCGGCCATGGGGCGGCAGCCGGTTTCCGGGGATGCGGGAGCGCCGGGCAAGCAGGGGCGGTAAACCATTCAACCTGACATCGCAACATTGTAAAAGGACGTGAACATGCTGAAGACCCGATTCACCCAACTGCTGGGGCTGACCCGCCCGGTAATGTCGGCGCCCATGAGCAACCACAGCGGCGGCCAACTGGCGGCGGCAGTGTGCAAGGCCGGGGGCCTGGGGACCTTCGGGGGCAGCAACGGCTGGGGGGCGGAGTGGATGCGGGAGCAGATTGCGCTGGTGCGGTCGCAGACGGACCGACCCTTCGGCGTGGGATTCATTACCCAGCTAATCGAACCCGACCCCGCGAACTTTGAGATGGCGCTGGAGGAAGGGGTCCCGGCGATGGTCTTCTCCTTCACAGACCCGAGGCCGTGGCTGGAGCGGGCGAGGGAAGCCGGCGCGGTTACCATCTGCCAGGTACAGTCGGTGGAGCTGGCGGACCTGGCGGTGACGGCGGGGGCCGACGTGCTGCTGGCCCAGGGGAATGAGGCGGGGGGACACACGGGAAGCATGAACCTGCTGCCCCTGCTGGTGGATTTGGTGGAGCGGTACCCCGGGGTGCCGGTGCTGGCGGCGGGCGGCATTACCGGGGGGCGGGCCCTGGCCACCGTTCTGGCGGCCGGCGCGGAGGGAGCGTCCCTGGGCACGGCGATGCTGGCCACCACCGAGGCGGTGGAGGTCCCGGCGGCCTTCAAGGAACGGATTGTATTGTCCGACGGGCAGGATACCACCTTCACGCGCCTGTACGACCTTTTGGGCGATACGCCGTGGCCGGAGGGGATTGCCGGGCGGGTGTACCGCAACCGCCTGGTGCGGGAGTGGGACGGCCGGGACGCCGAGGTGATGGCCCACCGGGAGGAACTGGCCACCGACGCGGCCGCCGCCCGCGCCCGCCAGGACCCGGAAGTGGCGTCGGTTTACATGGGACAGGGAGCGGGCCGGGTGCGCGCCATCCGCCCCGCGGCGGAGGTGGTGCGGGAAATCTGCGAAGAGGCCGAGGGGGTAATTCGGGGCTTGACCAGGATGACGGTCGAGGGCTGATAAAATCGGCAGGGAACAAGAAGGGCCCGGCCGGGCGGCCGGGCCCTTTCGCGAAATGTGGCTATCAGACTTACACCCTGGCGGGCACCGAGCCGTTGGCGCGGGTTACGGAGGTTACGCTCTTTACCCCTTCCAGCTTGGCGAACAGCTTGCCCAGCTGCTCCAGGCCGGTGGTGTGGAGGGTCAGCTCCATAATTACCGTGCCGTCCGTGCGTTCCTGGGTAACCACCGAGGCGATATTGACCCGTTCCTCGGAAACGCGGACGGTGACGTCGCGCAGCAGGCCCACCCGGTCGTAGGCCTCGATGCACACCCGCACGGGATATAGCTCCCTGGCCTCGCCCCAGGAAACGGGAACAATGCGCTCGGGCTCGTCCTCGTTGAGGAGGCTCTTGCAGTCCCGCTTGTGAACGGTAACGCCCCGGGCCCGGGTGACAAAACCGGAAATCTGGTCGCCTGGGATGGGATTGCAGCAGCGGGCCATGCGGGTAAGGAGGTCGCCCACGCCCAGGACCGAAATACCGGAACTGGGGCTGGACAGGGGCATATTGAGCTTGGGCTGGGGTAGCTCCGGTTCCGGGCGAACCGCCTGGGAAAGCCGGTGAGACAACTGCCCCTCGGTGAAGTTTCCGGAACCCAGGTTGACCAGGAAGTCATCCATGGCCTCGAACCGGACCAGGCCCAGCAGTTCCTTTTCGTCCAGGTCCAGGTTCAGTCGACGTATTTCCTTGCGGAGTTTGTCCCTGCCCCGCTCGATGTTGCTGCCCCGTGCCTGGTGGTTGAACCACTGCCGCACCTTCTGGCGGGCGCTGGCGGACTTGACGTAGCCCAGGTTGGGGTTGAGCCAGTCGGGGCTGGGACCCCGGTTGGACTTGGTGGTCATTATCTCGACGGTGTCGCCGTTCTGCAGGGGGGTATCCAGGCTTATGAGACGGCCGTTGACCTTGCCTCCCATGCAGTGGTGCCCCAATTCGGTGTGAATCTTGTAGGCGAAATCCACCGGGGTGGAGCCGGCGGCCAGTTCCACTATATCGCCCTTGGGGGTATAGACGAACACCTGGTCGCGGAAGATGTCCTGTTTGACCGACTCGATGAAGTCTTCCGTTTCGGCTGCTTCCCGCTGCCATTCCAGCAACTGGCGCAGCCAGGTCATCTTCTCCTCGAACTTCAGGTCCCTGGCCCGCCCTTCCTTGTAACGCCAGTGGGCGGCCACACCGTACTCGGCCACCTGGTGCATGTCGGTAGTCTTTATCTGCACCTCCAGGGGCTGCCCGCCCTGGCAGATGACGGTGGTATGGAGGGCCTGGTACATGTTTTCCTTGGGAGTGGCAATGTAGTCGTCGAACTGGCCGGGAATGGGGCTCCACACCTGGTGGACCAGACCCAGGGCCCGGTAGCAGTCGCTTTCCGACTCTACAACAACCCGCAGGGCGTACAGGTCAAGGATGTCCCGCAGTTCCTTGCCCTGGGCGGCGTACTTCTGCATCTTGTTGTGGATGCTGTAGATGCCCTTGGGCCGACCGTACACCTCGGCCTGCAGATCGGCCGAACCCAGCGTCTCCCGAAGTCCCTGGCATAGTTGCTCGACGTACTCCTCCCGTTCAGCGCGGCGGGCGGCCAGCATACGGGAAATTTCCCGGTACCGGTCCTCGTTCAAATGCCGGAAGGCCAGGTCGTCCAGCTGCCACTTGATCTCCCAGATGCCCAGGCGATGGGCCAGCGGCGAGTAGATGTCCAGCGTTTCCTGGGCTATGGACTTGCGCTTGGCAGGGGGCAGCGCGTCCAGGGTTTTCATGTTGTGCAGGCGGTCCGCCAGCTTGATCAGCACCACCCGGATGTCCTCGGCCATGGCCACCAGCATCTTGCGGAGGCTTTCCGCATACAGCCGGTCCGGATCGTCGGCGGAGTACATGGTGGCGACGTCCGACCCGGGCTGGCGGTAGTCCATGCGGGTCAGCTTGGTGACCCCGTCAACCATCTTGGCGACCTCGGGGTCAAAGGTGCGGCTGATGTCGTCATAGGTAACGCCGCAGTCCTCCATAACATCGTGCAGGAGGGCAGCGCAGATGGTGTGGCAGTCCAGGTTCAGGTCGGCAAGAAAAGAGGCCGCCTGCAAAGGGTGAATTATGTACGGTTCACCGGACTTGCGCATCTGCCCGTTGTGGCACTCTTCAGCGTACAGAAAGGCCTGCTCAATCTGATCCACCGCGTCGCCGGGCAAATAACGGGAAACCTTGTCCAGGAGGTCGTTGGCCTCCTTTACCTCTACCCCATGTTTCATAACCTTACTTCTTCACATTTAACGGATGATAATGCCTGCCCTGTGCCAAAGTCTATACTGTTGTCAATGGGAATTGCCAGGTTTTGACGGTTTGCATTGGGGACTGCCGTCAAATTCAAGGTCAGAGCCTCCGTCCACTCCCCATTTCCTCGTTCCCGCAAGGGCGGGAACCTCGGCTGGCTGGGCTGAGAATCCACCCAGCGCAGGAACGGCACACTGAATCTGAGGATACCCCCAGTGAGATTGCTACTGTCGCCAACACCTGGCGAACCGAATTGCCGCGGAAATGCCGCGCCTAACCGCTCTGTCCTGCCTGGTCAAAACCCGGGCGGTGGGGTTTGATGTCCAACACGGGAGACCCGTCCTGCGCGTCCAGCCCCGTGACGTTGATTACATTATCCTCCACCGACACAATCTCCGCCACGGTGGCGGCGATGGCGTTGGGGCGGTACTGGCTGCGGGTGGCAAAGACGCCCCGGATGGGATTCGCCGGGTTGTGGCCGGGGTGCAACTGCAACTCATACTCCGTGGCCCGGTGCAGGTTGAACAGCACCAGGATGTGCGATTCCTCTTCCAGCCCCATCAACCCCGGGGCCATTTCGGGGCGCAAAACTATCCGGGAAGGCCGCTTCCGCATCTCATCCGAGGGAGCGTACCCGGCAAACTCGCTCTCCACCCACCCCACGGGCGTGAAGGTTACGGTGGTAACTTCGCCGTTATCGGTTCTTGCCAAGTCAGTTCACCAGCTAACTCAAAAAATTTGGGGCCACAAAGGGATTCTGTACCCCAGAGACGTCTACTGAGTCAATTCCGACGGTCCCGCGGGATTGAACCCGCCCTTCAGAGGCACGGCGGGCATTCGCTTCAGGGTCTGATTGACTGGATCCACTTCAATCCCCACGGATTCCAGCGCAGTTACCCCTAGCAGAGGCTCCGCGTCATCATTCCCCATAATTAGCGTTGCGCCTACAATTTCGCCCATGAATTCAACCCTGCCAATGGTAACGTCCGGGCGTACCTCGCTGCCGTCAGCCAGCTCGTAAACACGTTGCGTCTCAGGGACCAGACCGATGGATTCCAGGTGCTTCCTGGGCACAAGGCAATCCGTTGCTCCCGTATCAACCAGGAACAGGCCCTCCCAGGCGCGATTCCGTTCTGCAGGGTTTCTGATTGTCACAGTTACTCGCGTCAACCCCGCACCATACCTCCCGAATTAGCCATTCCATTAGTGAACATTCGTGCTCATTCGTGGATCAATAACCGTTGTCCGCCACCTAAACCCCCGCCGAAACCGGCGCCAGCGAACCCAGCCACTCCAGCACCCTGGCCGAGGCCTTGTCCATGCTGTTCAGCAGGGAGTGATTGCCGCCGGGGACTATATGGTATTCGGCCCGGGGGCTGTTTACGGCGGCCGTCACCATGTCCTGGGGACAGTCCTTCAGCCTGGTGTGAGTCTCCTGCTCGCCGCCCATTACCAGCATGGGAACCGAAATCCTGGGAGCCAGGGCCACCAGGTTGTACCGCTCCGCGGGGCCGTGCTTGTCCAGGTACGACGCGGCGCTGAACATTTGCGCGATGGGGAAGCGCACTTCCATCAACTCCTGGGCCCGGTCCTCCGCCTCCATTTGGTCCGCGCGAGCTATGATGCCCTGAAATTCATCAGCGTCCTCCGACTCCATGTAATAGGAGTAGGACAGTCGCACCGGCGATATGGGAATTACCGTAGCAATGCGGTCATCGTCCTCGGTGGCGGCGTAGTAACCCACCTTCACCGCGCCCATGCTGTGGCCCAGCAGGCCGATGTTGCGGTAGCCCTTCTCCCACAGGTAATCGATGCCCGCCCGCAGGTCGTAGCGGCTGTTGTCCAGAATTTCCAGGGCATTGCCGTAGTACTGGCCCGAACCCTGGGGCGACCAGACGGTGTCGTGCCCCTTGGTGTTAATGGCCAGGCAGGCGTAACCCTGGTTTCGCAGGTCCTCCGCCATGGCCTTGGTGGCAACCCGGTAAAAACTGCCGCCCGACCCGTGAATCAGCAGCATTGCGTCCACCGGCCCCTTGGGCGCAGCGCCGGCTGCGGGTTCGCAGAATATCCCGTCCAGGGTCATACCGTCGCCGGTGGTAATGGTTATCAGGTCAACCAGCATGGAGAAAGTCCTCCTTAACTCGGTTAAACGCGGGGAATGAGAAGCCTGTGGGGCCATTGTAGGCCAGGGCCAGCCGTGATGCAATCAGATACGAAGGGGCCCCACGCTTCAGAAGAAGGCATACCGATTCAACCGCCAATGCGCGGCTGTGCATTGGCAGGTCCGGCAGTGGCTTACAGATACAACAGGCGTGGTCAGTCCAGTACGGGGAGGCGGCCCCAGGTCAGGGCATCGGGATCGGGAGACGCGCCCTGCTCCCGGGCCAGTTCCCGTATCCGGAGCAGGGTAGCGTTGACTTCGGGGGTAAGGAATACCCAGTCGGGTTCCTCAGGGAACCAGTAGGGCGAGTTGATACGGACCACCTTGCCCTCGGCAGCGTTCAGGTAGATGCCGAATTTCGAGAATTGCTGCTGCATGGCTGTAGGTCCTTTCCTCCTTGGCGGCCCTCTGCCCGGGGACGGGAGAAGGGATGGGGTTGCCGTTACGGGCCTGCTGGAAAAACCGTATGGGGCCAGCGCTTACCGTTGTCAGGGTATTACCGGCTCCACCAGGATGGTTTCGTCCCTGCTGCGGCCGGTGGAGATAACCTGCACCGGGCACCCCACCAGTTCTTCAATGCGGCGCACATAGGCCAGGGCATTTTCCGGCAGCTGGTCAATCGAAGTAACCCCGGCGGTGGGCGCATCCCAGCCTGCCATTTCCTCATAAACCGGCACGCACTGTTCCAGCATCCGGGTGTCGGATGGGTACCGCTTTACATCCTGCCCGTCAACCCGGTAGCCAACGCATATCTTGACCGACGGGAAACCGTCCAGAATATCCAGGCGGGTTACCACCATACCCGTCAGGCCGTTAACCTGCTGGCTGTAACGTCCGGCCACCGCGTCGAACCAGCCAACCCGGCGGGCGCGCCCCGTAGTGACGCCGAACTCGTTGGCCATTTCACGCCAGGCATCGGCAGCATCTCCAAAAACCTCCGTTGGCATGGGGCCGCCGCCCACCCTGGTCGAGTAGGCCTTGTACACTCCCAGGACACCCTTTATGGCCTGGGGATTCAACCCCAGACCGGTACACGCGCCGCCAATGGAAGGGGAGGATGAGGTTACGTAGGGATAGGACCCGTGGTCCAGGTCCAGCAGGGTACCCTGGGCGCCTTCCAGCAAAATATTGCTGTCGGCATCCAGCAGGTCCTGCACCAATTGTTCCGTGGGGTGAACGTAGGGACGCAGACGGCTCCCCCAATCCAGGGCCTTGTCCATCACCTCGTCGGCATCCAGGGCTTCCCCGTCGTACACGGCGGTGATGAGCTTGTTCTTGATGTTAAGGGTCTGCTCCAGGCGGGGGCGCAGGGACTCCGGGTCCAGCAGGTCGCCGATGCGGATGCCCATGCGGGCCGTCTTGTCCATGTAAGTAGGGCCGATGCCCCGGCCGGTAGTGCCGATGGCTGCGTCGCCGCGGGCCTTCTCTTCCAGGGCGTCCAGCGCAACATGGTAGGGCATTATCACGTGGGCCCGGTCACTGACAAAGAGCTTGTCGGTGTCCATGCCCCGTTCGGACAGTTCGCCGATTTCTCCCAGCAGCGACTCGGGATCCACCACAACCCCGTTGCCGATTATTCCGCAAACGTCGGGCCAGCAAATGCCGGAAGGAACCAGGTGAAGCTGGAACTCGCCCTTATCGTTGACCACGGTGTGGCCCGCGTTGTTGCCACCGGCATAGCGGACCACACCGGAGACACGTTCGGCCAGGTAGTCAATCACCTTGCCTTTTCCCTCGTCTCCCCATTGTCCGCCTATTACGGCAAAAGCCGGCATCGTGCCTCCATTACATACAAACCTTGTCCGCCTCCCTCAATCGAGGCGGACACCGTTGGGGAGTATAACAAAAAGGGAAGTCAAGGGAAAGGGCGGCAACCTGAAAGGTGCGCCGTCGCTACGATACCTAGCAGTGCACAGTAGACAGGCTGGAGTATAATTAGCGCATGACCACTATCAATACCATCGAAGACTTGGCGCGAATTCTCAGGGAGCAGCCCACCTGGGCAGATGCCCTGCGCGCACTCATATTAAGCGAGGACCTGCTGGGCCTTCCGGCGCGACTGGAAAAGTTCATTGAAGAGCAGCAGCAGGTAAACCGTGAACTGCGCCAGTTTAAGGAAGAGCAGCACCGGTTCAACGATGAGCAGCGCCAGTTCAACGTTGAGCAACGCCAGATCAACGATGAGCAACGCCAGATCAATCAAGAGGTAATTCAACGGCTGAACTCTATAGAAGGACGTCTTGGGAATTTGGAGGGTGGTGAATACGAGCGGAAAAGTCGTTCCAGGGCCTTGGCCAGGTCAATGCTTGTCCTGGGTTTTGAGTCTCCCTATATTGCCTTTAACCAGGAAGGTGTTGTAGACCCCCGACTCACCTCAGCCATTGAACGAGCGGTGAGGTCAGGAAAAGTGGCTCGCGAGCACATGGGGGAACTGTATGAAGCCGATTTGATCATCTCTGCCAATGACAACCGGCACGCTGTTTTTGAGGTTTCAATTACCGCTGACAATGACGACATCCTTCGCGCCAAGGCCAGGGCAGGGATTTTGGCCAACATAACCGAGGGAAACGTCCAAGCCGTTGTGATCACCGCTAATCTGAGACAACCCCAAAGAAGGCAGGCCGAATCGGAGGATGTGACCGTGTTCCTGGCACCGTAGAACTTCTTTCTCACAGTGGCAGTTCAGCAGGGTTTCACGGGGCAGCCGTCGTGGTTGCCCCTGCTTTTTGCTCCAACGACATTGGCCCAATCTCAACCCTGTCGCCGTCAAGTATAATAGCGCCGTCCCCAACCTTATAGCGACAGGAGAAGGGCTATGAAGACCATCGAACTGGACTATACCAGGCAGTGCGGCGACGAACCGGACAAGGGGCACAACCGCTGGCATCCCGACATTCCCCCCGCCGTGGCCGCCGACCCGGGGGAAGAGGTGGTGATGCAGACCCGCAACGCCTTCGATATGCAGATCACTCCGGATTCCCTGGCCGCCGACCTGCTCAATGCCGACCTGAATTTGGTCCATCCCCTGACCGGGCCGGTGTACGTCAACGGCGCGGAGCCGGGTGACCTGCTGCAGGTGAACGTCCTCAACATCGAGCCGGCCAATTGGGGATTCACCACCATCCTGCCGGGGTTCGGGTTCCTGCGCGACCTGTACACGGAGCCTTACATTGCCCACTGGGAGATGCGCGACGGTTTCGCCCGGTCGGAGCAGCTTCCCGGCGTACGGATTCCCGAAGCATCTTTCATGGGCACCATCGGTGTCGCTCCTTCCAGGGCGCTGCGCCAGGAAATGCTGCTGCGGGAGGACGAACTGCTCCGTCGGGGCGGCATGGTGGTGGGTCCCACGCCGTCAGGCGCCGTACCTTCCCACGAACCCTTCGCCAGCGAGGGGCTGCGCACCATCCCGCCCCGCGAGAACGGCGGCAACGTAGACATCAAGCAGTTGACCGGCGGCACACGCCTGTACCTGCCCGTCTTCACCGAAGGGGCGCTGTTTTCGGCCGGGGACGCTCACTACGCCCAGGGTGATTCCGAGTGCTGCGGAACGGCCATCGAGATGGACTGCACCCTGCGGGTGAGCTTCGAGGTGAGGAAGGGCGAGGCCGCCAGCCGGGGCATCAACTTCCCCTACTTCGAGCGGGACGACTACTTCACCGCGCCGGAAATGGCCGCGCCCCGCCGGTTCCTGGCCGCCACCGGAATGTGCATCGCCGACGGCGCCAACGAATCGGAGCACGCCACCCTGGCCTCCCGGCAGGCCCTGCTGAACATGATCCACCTGCTGATGGAACGGGGCTGGTCGCGGGAGCAGGCTTACTGCATCTGCAGCGTGGCAGTGGACCTGAAGGTCAGCGAGGTGGTGGACGTGCCCAACTTCGTGGTCACCGCCTTCCTCCCGCTGGATATTTTTGTGAATTGACGGAATAGACTCCGTTTACCACGCACCGCCTCATCCTGCGTTGACACTCAAATCCGGCCAAGTCTATAGTACCCTGCACCCTTTCCCATGGGAGGTATCCCCTTGGCCGGTAATGGCGCCTATGACCTTCTGATAATTGGCGGCGGCCTGGCCGGAATGACGGCCGGAATGTACGCCGCCCGCTACGGCCTGTCCACCGCCCTCGTCGAGCAGATGATGGGTGGAGCCCAGATAATCAACGTGGAGCGCATCGAAAACTTCCCCGGCTTCCCCGAGGGCGTCTCCGGCGCCGAGTTGGGGCCACTGCTGCAGGAACAGGCCATGAACGCCGGTATGCAGTTCATCATGGACGAGGCCACTGAAGTATCCAGGGACGGCGACTTCAAGCTGGTATCCGGCTATGGGGGCGGCTACCGGGCCAGGGCCGTTATCATCGCCACCGGTTCCAGCCTCAGGTCGGCTGGCATCCCCGGCGAAGAGGAATTTCGCGATCGGGGCGTTTCCCACTGCGCCACCTGCGACGGCCCCATGAGCATGGGCCAGACGGTCGGCGTCGTTGGGGGCGGCGATTCGGCCGCCGACGAGGCCCTGACTCTCACCGAATACGCCGACCGCGTGCTGCTGTTCCACCGCCGCGACCAACTGCGCGCCCAGCACATTCTCCAGGAACGGCTGGTGGAACACCCCAGGGTGGAAATCCACTGGAACACCCAGGTAACGGAGGTTCTGGGAGATAACTCGGTTACCGGGGTGCGCCTGCGAAATACCATCACCAGCGAGGAAAGCCAGGTAGACTTGAACAGCCTGTTCGTTTACGTGGGGCTGGAGCCCAACTCGGCGCTGGTGCGCGGCCTGGTGGAGACGGACAACGCCGGCCACATTCCGGTTAACCTGTCCATGGAAACTACCGAACCCGGCCTCTACGCGGTGGGCGACGTGCGCCAGCATTCGGTGGCCCAGTTGGTTGCTGCTGCCGGCGACGGGGCCACCGCCGCCATCGCCGCCTACCGCAGGCTGCGGGGCGCCGCATAACATGGATGAACAGGACAGGCCGGATGCCGGGGCGGGTTTGAGTTCCGAAGATACGGCGGCATCGCCGACCGCTGAATCCTCACCCCACCTCGAGCCGCCCCGAAGCCCCAATCCCTGGCTCATCGGGACAGACCTGGTTCAGGCGCGAAAGCGGATACGCTGGGGCGGGGGAGCCGGCCTGGCGGCGGCGGTAATCAACTTTATCGTCATAATGTCCACTTACTTCGTGGGGGACACGGGCGTTGAAGGGGTAATCCAGCCCAGCGGCGGCCAGTTCCTGTTTGTGCTGGTGGAAGCGGTGGCGCTGGCGGGCCTGGCAGTGGCGGCATTAATGCGGAGTCGCGCCGGAGCAATGGGGCTGCTTGGCTATCACGTAATCAGCAAACTGGCGCTGTTCGGGCTGGCGGCATTCGGGCTGGGCCCGGGCAACCTGAACCCCGTTTCCCTGGTGCTCAACCTGGTCTTTGCCTACCTGTTCTTCCAGGGCCTGCGGGGCGTCCTGACCTGGCATTACCTGACCCATCCGGATTACCCTGCGTTGATCGTTGACTCGGGAGAGAGTCACGAAGTCTCAGATGTGGACTAGCTGAACAGCGGCCAAATCCACTTCTTCAGGGCAAAAAGTAGAAATCCACCAATTATCAGGCGGCTGGTCCACCGCAGTTCCGTCAGACTTCCCTTAATTTCCCCCGGCAGTCCTGCCGGAAGTCAATTGCTCACCGCTACACGAAGACCTGCCAGGAAAATACACAAACGCAGCCCTCTTCGTGTCCCTTCGTTTCCTTCGTGGATAAAGAAACTTACCGCCCCTGCATCAGCGGGAAAACGCCTTCGGCGAACTTGGTCAACTGGTCCTTGAACACTTCCTGGGGCATGCCCATCACGGCGCCCAGGTTCACCCGCTCGACACCCGGATACTTTTCTTCCACGCTCATCAGGTGCTCGGCGATCTGCTCGGGCGGGCCGCACAGCCAAACCTTGTTTTCCACCGCCTCCTCCAGGGTGGGCAGCTCAATACCCTTGGCGCGGCCGGGGCGGGCCACGGCGTCGATCTGCTCCTGGCTCAGGCGCATCAAGTTCAGGGGGGCGGCGAACTTCATCGCCTCTTCGAAGTAGGGCCGCGCCTCCTCAATGGCCTTTTCCTGGGTGTCGCCGATGAAGAAGCGATAGCCCAGGGCCGTGTCCTCTCCCAGCAACAGTTCCCGCCCGTGGGCCGCCGCCGCCGACTGGTACATCTCCATCCGTTCGCTCAGGGCCGGTTCAGGGGTGTTGGCAATCAGCGCACGGATGCCCATGCGGCCCATGAAGTCCACACCCTTGGGGTTGCCACTGACCAGGGGCTGCCAGATTTCCACCGGCTGGGTAATGGGCCGGGGAACCAGGCTGATCTTCTCCAGTTGGTAGCCGCGATAGGGCACATCGGCCGGGAACTTGTAGTGCTTGCCCTGGTGGGAGAAAGAGTCCTCGTTGAAGGCCTTGGTCAGCACCTCCACCTGCTCCTCGAACAGTTCCCGGTTGGCGTCGCCGTCCAGCATGGGAGCGGCAAAGGTCTCCACCTCGCGGGTGTGGTAGCCGCGGCCCACGCCGAAGATAACCCGCCCCCCGGTCAGAATGTCGGCCATGGCGAAGTCCTCCGCCAGCCGCAGGGGATGCCACATGGGGGTGATGTTGAACCCGCAGCCGTACTTGAGCCGCTCGGTGTTGGACGCCAGGTACAGGCTGAGCATCAGCAGGTTGGGAATGCACTCGTAGCCTTCCGTCTGGAAATGGTGCTCCGCCATCCAGAACTCATCGTAGCCCAGGCTTTCCAGGTGGCGGGAGAAATCCAGAGCCCAGTCGAAAGCCGAGGCCAGCTTCTCGTTGGAATAGTTACGGTCGTTGGCGGGCATACCCTCAAAGCCCAGGTTATCGTCCACCACGTGCCCGGCATAAGAAGCGCTAAAACTGCGAAACATTGGTAGTTACCTCATTCTTTTGTTTATCCACCAAGGGACGGGAAGGTTCACGAAGGGTTTGGTGGAAGTCGCCAATTAGCTCATGGGCGAGGCCAAATCCTCAAGGCTCTATCGGCAAGTTGTTTGCCACGTTCTTCCATCTGGTCAACCGTCCATTCCGATTGGTTGCAGGCTAAACAACTTATCAATCCAGTTAGGCCACGGTAACGTCGAAAACTAAGGGAATTATATACCAAATTACACACCCCCCTAGCACCGTAGCTAAAAGACGGCGGGACCATCATCGTCCGGGGGAGTCTCCTTCATGAGATAATCCCATTCCTTCTTGGGCGGGCCTTGCATACAGGCCAGGGCGATTTGCTCCGGGGTAAGGTCTATCGGGTCCCAAATCGTGCCAACCCGCTTGTCCCTGCTCCGCTTGTCTCGTCTCTGGATAGTACCCACAGCCCAACTCCCTTTCCGCTTAGCGCGGCGGTTCCTCTTGTCGTTGTTGCCCTCTCTGCCTCGATAAACGCTTTTAGCAATCTGATTCTTCTTCCTGTTGTGACATTAAGAACTCTATCGGCGATGCTCTTGTTACACAAATGGAGCCAGTAAGTCGCCAAACTGCTGTATCACAGCTTCTAAATGCCCCGGTTGTAATTCCTTAAAGTACTCAGGTTGATGAATGGGCCGGTCAACATGACGTTCCCCGTCCAGCAACGTCATGATGTTCAGTTCCACGTCTGGAAAGAACGACATTAGGGTGTGACTGCTGGTACTCCCGTAGCGGGTAGGTTGCAACGGACGCGAGTAATCGCCACCCAACATGCTTTCAAGTTGAAGAAGGCAACAGATCAGGTCATCGTTGAGAGCCTGCAAGAGCCTGAAGTCAACCAATATGCGCTTAAGCATGGCGTTTTCTGCGTAGGACTTGCACTCAATCCCCATGACGAATGCGCCGTCTATGAAGACATGCCGGTCTACCCTGGCAGGATATGTGTGGTCAGCGATCCGAGCAGTAACGTACTCTCTGACTTCCTCCGGCAAGGCTTCTACATACCCCTGTTGGATGGGCACACGGTAAGTCTTGATGTTGTCAAACGATAATCTGTCAGGGCGCCCGCCCTGCTCGGCCCAAGCCAGCCGGATTATATGGGGCGTCATCTGCTCAACCATCTTGCCCTTGGCGGCCCGAATGATGCCGCCATAGGCACGGTCTTGGTCGTCCTGCGCCTCTTCCTCAATCCCACCGACAAGTATGTCGTAGGACCGTATCAGCTCTTCCCGTGTCGCAGTGGAAATTGGTTGTCGGTTCAATTCATATCCCCCTTATCTGTGTACCGTCTAGCCTGCTCTGAGCTATCGAGCAGTATTCCGGTGAAATGTCCACCCCCAAAAAGCGTCGGCCATTCTGCTGGGCCACTGCGCTGGTTGTCCCCACGCCATTGAATGGGTCCAAGATGGTGTCGCCACGAAAGCTGAACAGCAATTGCACTCGTTTGGCGAGTTCCTCCGGGAACATGGCTGGATGCCCCCAAGTGCTCATGTTACGCTCTGGGGCGATGGACCATTTGGCAGTCACCCATTTCTTGAAGGAATCAGCGTCTATGTCCGCGTTTTGGGAACGCCCGTCCTTTTTCAGGTCGCCTTTGCAAAAAACTTCCAGAAACTCCCAAGTGTACTTCAAGTAGGGACTGGCTGGACTCTTCCAACTGCCCCAAGCTGTGTACTTGCAGTTGTAGTTGTTCTTCTCCCACAGGATTTCGCCCTTCCAAATCAGCTTCCTGTCCATGAAGTAATTGGAGACTATGTGATGGCTGGGAATGTAGTCGGAGAACAAGGGTTGGATGTTGACTACGATGCGCCCACCGTACTTCAGCACCCGGATGCACTGGTCGAAGACCCGAAAGAGCTTGTCGAAGTAAGCCTCCCAGTAGTCGGCGTCCGGTGTTTCCTCGTACCCCAGGCCGAAATTGTACGGCGGCGATGTAAACACCAAATCCACGCTATTGTCGGGAAGGTGCTTCAGGACTTCCTCGCTGTCGCCGCAAATAACCCGGTCCAGGTAGTCACCCGGCATGGCGTTGCTTTCGGGAGTAAAACCATGCCCCGCCGTGTAGTAATGCTTCCCCCGGTCCTGTTCCTTCTGTTTCCGATTCGCCACCTTGCGCTCGGCATTGTAACCCACATAGAGCCGCTTCTTGCCGTTGATACCATAGCTCTTGATGCTCTTTACCATGGCGACCACTTCGTTCATGAGGATATGCTGGTCAAACTCTGTTCCGACCTCGCCGGCGATCTCAACCAGGGCATTCATGTTGACCTGGCGGAGCCACACATCAAGGGTGTTGGCGTCGTGAGTCACATAAAGGTCGTCGGCGCTGAAACGGCTGTTAAACGCTTCCAGCAGGTCTGGAGCCTCGCCATTGAGCATCCCGTCTGTGGCGATGGACAGAACCTTGTACTTTTCGCTATTCATTCAATCCCCCAATGTGATACAATCCGGGTATGGACTTCGCTCAAATCGGTATACGTTCACGGCAAGAACGCAGCAATTCGTGACAATTAGTGCCTATTCGTGGATAAATCCACCTAACCCCCCGGCGGTGGCGCTGGCGCGGGGTTGTGCAACTCCACCCCCAGCGTCGCCGGGAACACCCGGATAATCTCCTCCACCGACCAGCGGCCTTCCTTGTGC
>CAZPMU010000050.1:0-18113 GCA_964587795.1 uncultured Dehalococcoidia bacterium
GCCTGGTAAGACGGTCATACCCCCTTGTTTTTCCCCGGCTGTTATACTGGGCCGGTACTCATTCGGCCGCCAGACGGCCATTTACGAAGCAAGTGAGGTGTCGTCATGAAGTGGGCGTCCGCAATATCCGAGCAGACTTCGGTGGAGTCGGCCATTGACGAATGCGTTGCCAGCCTGCGCGAGCAGCTGGGAGGTTCGCAACCGGACCTGGCGGTAGTGTTCGCCTCCTCCCACTTCCACCAGAACTACGAGGCAATTCCCCAGTTGGTGCGGCAATGCCTGGGCGGGGGCGATGTAAACCCGCTGGTATTAGGCTGCTCGGGAGGCGGAATAATCGGGAACGGGCAGGAGGTCGAGCAGAACCCTGCCCTGTCAATCACGGCGGCCTCCCTTCCTGACGTGACGCTGACTCCCTTCCACCTGGCCAGCGATACCCTGCCGGACCTGGATGCTGGGCCTGCGTCGTGGGAGGAACTGTTAAAGGTTAGCGCTTCGGATGCGCCCCAGTTCGTGTTGCTGGCAGACCCCTTTTCGTTCCCGGTGCAGAATCTGATCATGGGCATGGACTTTGCCTTCGCCGGCGCCGCCAAAATCGGTGGCCTGGCCTCCGGGGGACAGCAGCAAGGCAACAATGCCCTGTTTCTTGGCAACCGCGTTCACCGCTCCGGAGCGGTGGGCGTCGCCTTGCACGGCAATATCACCATCGACACGGTGGTGGCCCAGGGATGCCGCCCCATTGGCAAGCCCATGCGCATCACCCAGAGCCGCCGCAACCTGCTGGAGTCCCTGGATGGCGAAACTCCGTTGAGTGTGCTGCGGGCACTTTATCCCACCCTGACGGAACGGGACCAGGGGTTGATGCGTAACTCCCTGTTCCTGGGTGTGGTGATGGACGAGTTCATAGACGAGCCGCAACAGGGAGATTTCCTCATACGCAACGTAATGGGGATGGACGACCGCAGCGGTTCCCTGGCCATCGGCGAGATGCTTAAGGAGGGCCAGTTGGTCCAGTTCCACCTGCGGGATGCGGACACATCAGCCCAGGACCTGGCAGCGGTCCTGGAGAGGTACGCCGGGGACAACCGGGAGAATGAAGTGCACGGAGCCTTGCTGTTCTCCTGCCTGGGCAGAGGCCAGTACCTCTACGGCCGACCCAACCACGATACCGACCTTTTCCGGGACAAGTTGGGATCAGTGCCCCTGGGTGGCTTCTTCTGCAACGGGGAAATTGGCCCGGTAAGCGGCACCACCTTCCTGCACGGCTACACCAGTTCCTTCGGAATTTTCCGGCCCCGGTTGTAGCCGGCCGTCCACTCAGACGTTGCCGGAACGCCCGGTACGCATCATGGCCACCATCAAGGCAGGGATTTCCGTGTCCCTGACCGGTCAGTTCCAGACCCAGGGCCGGCAGGCCTTGGCCGGGCTGCAGGCTTGGGCGGATTACGTCAACCAGGCCGGTGGGATTACGGTCGATGGTCGTAAATACCCGGTCGACTTGGTCCATTACGACGATGCCAGCCTCGCCGAAAGGGCCTCCGTTGCGACCCGCACCCTGATTCTTGAAGACAAGGTTGGCCTGCTGTTTGGCCCCTATTCCAGCGGCCTGGCCCGTGCCGCCGCGGAGGCTGCGGAACGGGATGGGCAGGTGCTCTGGAACCAGGGCGGCGCGGCTGAAGCGGTTCATCGTCCCGGCCGCAGGGTTGTAGGCATACTTTCCGGCGCGGGGGAATACCTGTCCGCGCTGCCCGGCATGGTCAGCACGGCAGACCCCACCGCCAGTACCTACGGCATAGCCAGGTGCTCAACGGGGGCATTTCCCCGGCAGGTCAGCGACGGACTGGAAAGGCAGGCCCTGGCCCGGGGCTTTACCAAAGCAATTCATCTGGAGTTCCCGCCGGAGCAGTCGGTATTCGACGACCTGGCCCGGCAGCTGTGTAACGCGCGCCCTGACCTGCTGCTGGTGGTAGGCCGCATTCGCCACGACATCGCTCTGGCAAGAGCTTTGGTCTCTTGCTGGGCCAACGGCGAACGACCCAAAGTCTCGGCCGTGGTTGCGGCGCCAATAAAGCGATTCCAGGAAGAAACGGGCAGCGGTGCCGAGGGTTTTGTCGGTCCCAGCCAGTGGGAACCCGCCAGCGCTGTTGCCCGCTCCAATATCAGCCCCGGCTACTTTGGTCCCTCCCCTGGCCAGGCCCTCTCATCCCTGGAACGTGCGGCCGCCGTTGCCAGAGTGCCCGTTGACTATCCCATGGCCCAGGCCTGCGCTGCCGGCCTGGTGGCGCAGAAATGCCTTGAAGACGCGGGCAGCCTGGAACCTGAACTACTGTGGCAGGCGGCAGGTCGGCTCGATTTTCATACATTCTTCGGGAGATTCAGGATCGATCCGTCCACGGGACTCCAGGTGGGGCGATCAGTTTTCCTGGTGCAATGGCAGCAGGGCCGGAAGGTCGTAATCTGGCCGCCGGAACAGGCTCAAGGAGGACTGGCTATCCATTAGCCCAGGACCGGCGTGCATGAATAAAGGGGCGCCCCCGCTTGGGGCCGCCCCTGTTTTTCTGGCGCTCGCAACCCTACTCCCTTGCCAGTTAACTCTTGCTGGCAGGAAACAACAAACTCGGCTCTTTTACAACTGCATGGTTGAAGAAGCGCTGGAGGGAGTCGGCCGGGATGCGCTGGCAGGATGGTCCTGGACCAGTGCGGCAGCCAGCTCGGCGACTGCCTGGCGGTATTCTTCCGTATTTCCGGCTTGCCCGGGCAGGTCGAATACCTTGAAAGCGGCGCTTAGCTCCCTGGCGTACCGGTCCCGGGGCGAGTTCATAAATCCGTCCCCCGTAACCAGGAACAGCACCCACTGGTCCCGGCTATCCTGCGTCTCTCGCGCGGCTATGATGTCGTTGCGAATGGTCTCGCTGGCGAAACCCGCCGGCGTGCATACCACAATCAGCTTGTTGTAATGGCGAATCCACCGCTCAATTTCCTCTTCCTCAGAGGTGCTGCGGCGGTCCACCAACGCGCTTCCCCTGGCGTTCTCGGGAAATATCCAGCAACGGGCTCCGTTGGCGCGCAGGTCATCCTGGAGCCTGGCAGCAAAGGGAACG
The DNA here is from genome assembly GCA_964587795.1 of uncultured Dehalococcoidia bacterium. Classification (GTDB taxonomy): domain Bacteria; phylum Chloroflexota; class Dehalococcoidia; order Lucifugimonadales; family UBA3495; genus Bin22. The sequence goes on from CAZPMU010000050.1 coordinate 3,099, forward strand.
TCGTCGGATGAGCAGGCTATGAAGTAGTCGTTCGATAGCGTCTGCGCCTCGCTGATAGTTTGCTGGAAAACGGCCAGGTACTCCGGAGACCCCACTCCGGCGAGGAACGCTTCCGGTATAGAGCCGCCGGAACGAAAGAGAGAATCCGTTCCCAGCGTGCTGGGCGCATCGTGCCGAACTGAATCCAGGCCCACCGCGCCGTTAAGATTGCAGTTCTGGAACACGGTGTAACCCATAATGCTGCCGGTGAAATCAGCGCCCGCCATGGGAGTTGCATTGAAGACCGCTTCGTAAAAGTCGCTCTCCCTGAAGATTGCCTCGCTAAGATTGGTGCGGGTCAGGGCAGTACCGTTAAGGGTGGCGCCGGTCAGGTCCGCCCCCGTCAGATCGGCCCGGTCCAGGTTTGCCCTGGAAAGATTGGCTCCCCGGAGGTTTGCTCCGGCCAGGTTGGCGTCCGACAGAATGACGCGGTCCATGTCCGAATTGCTGAAGTCCGCCTGTCGGCAATCGGCTCCGCGGAGGTTGGCGCCGTTGAGCAGCGAACTGGCAATCCTGGCTTCCCGCAAGTCGGCGCGATAAAAGTGGGTGGGGTTCAGCCGGCAGTCGGAAAGATCCGCCCGGCGCAGCATTGCCCCCATAAGGTCCGAGTTGCGCATATCCGCGCCGGTCAGGTTGACCATGGGAATGCGGGCATGGCTCATGTAGCAGGCATTCAAGTCCATGAACTCCCCGGGGTGCTCTTCCCGCCACTTTGCTACGGCGTCCCGGCCTTGCCTGACTATCTGCACCTGATCCATATTGGCCATGATTGTTCTTCTCCCGCATTGTCCAAGTTAAGCAGTGGGCAGTACCCCTGGGCAAGGGCTATGGTAGCCATTGGGAATCGGCCCTGTCAACTTGAGAATCCTGCCTCACCCCCGGGGAGCCGGAGAAACTCGTCACCCCAATGGCCCGACCTTTGCCCTGTCCCTTAGTCCGGTTCTTGCCTTCTGGTGAAAAGGGTCAGCCCGTTAAGGTATAATCCGGCAATGCTGTTGACCATCGACATTGGCAACACCGCCGTAACCATCGGCGTATTCGACGGCGAGCGCCTGATGACCACCTACCGGCTTTCCACGGATTCCCGCCGGCTTTCCGACGAATACGGCCTGCAGCTTGTGGGCCTTCTGAACCAGGGGGGAATCGACCCCTCGAGCATTGATTCGGCCTGCATCTGCAGCGGCGTACCCCCTTTGACCGTGGTGTTTTCCGACCTTTGCCACACCTTCTTCCGGGTAGCTCCCCTCATCGTGTCGGCCGGAGTGCGAACGGGCCTGCGAATTCTCTACGATGCCCCTCGAGACGTGGGCGCCGACCGCATAGCCGACGCCGTCGCCGCCATCGAACTGTACTCCACGCCACTGATTGTGGTGGACCTGGGCACGGCCACGGTATTTGACGTGGTGAACCGGGAGGGAGAGTATCTCGGCGGCGTCATATCGCCGGGGATCAGCGTGGCCGCTGACGCCCTGTTCTTCAACGCTTCCCAGCTTCGCCGTGTGGAACTGGTGGCGCCACGGTCCGTTGTTGGTCGCAACACGGTTAATGCCGTTCAGTCGGGCTTGGTGTACGGCTACGCTTCCCTGGTGACCGGCATGGTTGACCGCATCAAGGAGGAAATCGGCAGGGACGCCCAGGTAATCGGTACCGGCGGCCTGGTAACGGTAATTGCCGGGCACACCGATGTCTTTCACGACATTAACCAGGACCTGACCCTGATTGGGCTTCGCCTGATATACGAAATGAACCGGGAAAAGCCTTCTCGTAGCAGGAATTAGGCCATTTCACTGGGGTAGAATTGAGGTAGACCAAATCGGCGGACCATTCCTCTTCAGGAGGACTGATGGCTGGGCCACTGGCAGACAAGCACATAGTCCTGGGTGTCACCGGCAGCATCGCCAGCTATAAAGCTGTGGACCTGGCCAGTAAGCTGGTGCAGGCCGGCGCCCTGGTGGACGTGATTATGACCTTCGGCGCCACCCGGTTCGTGACCCCATTGGCCTTCCGCAGTATCACCCACCGGGAAGTGGTAACTGACACTTACGATGTAACCTCCGAATTCGCGAATGAGCATGTGGCGCTGGCCCGCCGCGCCGACATTCTGGTTGTCGCTCCCGCCACGGTAAACTGCATCGCCAAGCTGGCCATGGGCCTGGCCGACGATCCCCTGACCACCACCGCCATCGCCACATCCGCGCCCCTCCTGGTAGCCCCGGCCATGGATGCCGATATGTATGCCCATTCCGCCACCCAGGAAAACCTGGAAAAGCTGCGACGCCGTGGCGTGGCCATCGCCGGCCCTTCGCCCGGGCGCCTCGCTTCGGGGTTGCTGGGCATGGGCCGCCTGGTGGAGCCCATTGACCTGCTGGGGCACATCTCCGCCACCCTGGGCCGCGATGGCGACCTGGCAGGGCGTACCATAGTGGTGAGTGCGGGAGGAACCCAGGAACCTTTAGACCCGGTGCGCGTCATCACCAACCATTCCTCGGGGAAAATGGGCTATGCCCTGGCTGAGGCGGCACGGGACCGGGGGGCGCGCGCCGTGCTGGTTACCGCACCCACTGGCCTGCCCAATCCCCCGCTGGTTAAAGTTGTCAATGTCCGGACGGCGGACCAGATGGCACAGGCGGTGAAGCGGGAAGTAAGCGCTGCGGATGCCCTGATTATGGCGGCGGCAGTGGCCGATTACCGGCCGGCCACGGCGGCAGAGCAGAAAATCAAGAAGTCTGGCGATGAATTGACCATCGAATTGGCCAAGACAACGGACATCCTGGATACGGCCCGGGGCGACTTTGTCAGGGTGGGGTTTGCCGCGGAAAGCGAGAACCTGGTGTCCAACGCCACCGAAAAGGTAATTCGCAAGTCCCTTGACCTGATAGTAGCCAATGACATCACCGACGCCGACAGCGGTTTCGGTTCCGACACCAACCGGGTGGTCTTCATTGACCGCGAGTTGAAGGTTGAAGAACTGCCCCTGCTTACCAAGTACGAAGTAGGGGAGAGAATCCTTGACCGGGTAAGAGACCTGCTGCCGGGCGGGGCCGGCAAAGGAGGTTAAAGATGGACCCGAAGCCAGTTACCCTTACAGGCAGGCGCGTCCGGCTGGAACCCATTAGCCCCCAACACTCGGAGAATTTGTTCGAGGTTGGCCAGGAGGAGTCCATCTGGCAATACCTGTTGACGCCCCCATTTGCGAAACCGCAGGATGCCGAGGACTGGGTGCAAATGTGCGTCGCCCGCAATGCCACCGGACAGCGGGTGCAGTTTGCCGTCGTGCTGTCCGAATCCTGCAAGGCGATCGGCTCCACGGGTTACCTGGACATTGACCGCCCCAACCGGACCCTGGAAGTCGGCATGACGTGGTACGGAGTGCAATACCAGCGCACCTTTGTAAACACTGAATGCAAGTACCTGTTGCTAAAGCACGCCTTTGACGACCTGTCCGCCCGGCGGGTTTGCATCAAGACCGACACCAACAATGCCCCTTCCAGGAGAGCGATAGAGAGGATTGGCGGGGTGCAGGAAGGAATACTCCGAAACCACCGCATAAACCGGGACGGGTCGAACCGGGATTCAGTCTACTACAGCATCATCGAACAGGAGTGGCCCCGGGTCCGCGATAACCTGGAACGAATGATGGGCCCTGGCTGATGCGGATTTCCTGAAAGGTGGCAACCACGGCAGAAACTCCCCTGGGCCGCATTCCAAAGGGCCGGGTGATTAGCCCGGCCCTTGGCATTTCTTGATCCCGGTAAGACTCGCGCTGTTGCTTCCCCGGTTAGTCGTCCTTCAACGCCGGTATCACTTTCGTGCCCAGCAATTCAACGGAGCGCATCACGTCCTCGTGTGGCATATCGCCCTCGTTGCCATAGATCAGCATGTAACCCGGGTCCAGAGACTGCTTGATGTAGCGCAGTTTTTCTATGACCGTGTCCGGGCTGCCCACTATGATATTGTGAGCATCCTGCAACTCCTCGTAACTCATGCGCCGCCCAATGGTGCCGGTGCCGATGGTAGGCCGGGACATTTTGATGCGCAGAGCTTCCCGTGACTGGTAACCCGGCGGGTCGTTGAACTCGACGGGCCCCCGCTGCCGGTGACTTTCGGTCCAAAGGAAGGTGCGGCCCACCTCCTGGGCACGCTCGTCAGTATCCGATACCAGGCACCGTATCAGGTAACCAAAATGTTCTGGCCCCGGTTCATAGCCCTCCTCCCGAGCAGTTTCAAAGTAAATGTCCTTCAACTGCTTGGTCAGGTCCAGCAGGGAACCCAGGTTCATGTAGGGATACATCCTCTTGGCGGCCCAGATGACGCTTTCCGGGCTGCCCGTGCCGGGGAACCATATTTCCGGGTGGGGCTTCTGGATGGGCACCACCCAGGGATTCACCATCCGGTGGGGGAAGTAGCGACCCTCCCATCGAAAGGGACCGGGCGTGGTCCAGCACTTCACTATCAGGTCGTGGGCCTCTTCGAACCGGTCCCGGTTTTCCGTGGGACTGATGCCGGCGTGCAGGGTCTCCACAGCGGTACCCCGCACGAAGCCCGAAATAATGCGACCGCCGGAAATGCAGTCCAGCATGGCGATTTCCTCGGCCATCTTCACTGGGTCGTTAAGCGCGATTACATTGCCCAGCATGGCAATTTTGCACCGCTTGGTTACCTTGGCAATAACCGCCGCATCCACGTTCACCGAGGGCTTCATGCACCAGTAGGAAGAGTGGTGCTCGTTAGACATAATCCCGTCGAAGCCAACCTCGTCTGCCAGGGCATACTGGTCGTGGTAGTTGTTGTAGAGAACGTGGGCCTTTTCCGGATCGAAGTAGGTGTTGGGGAAGTGCATGCGCCCGGATTCGTAATTTGCCAGATCATCATCAGTTACATGGCCGTAGGGCTGTTCCGAGAACCAGTAAACTTCCGTCATCGTTTACTCCTTTCTTGACAAATTGGCTGATACTTCATGACGAGACAGGGGAACTGCGGCAATTAAATGCCACCCAGGAACGCGTTTACCGCCTCGAGAAATTCGGCCGGCTTTTCCAGGGCAGGGGAGTGACCGCAGTTTTCGATGACCTTTAGCTGGGCGTTGGGCATGGCTGCCTCGAACAATTCTCCGCACTCCAGGGGAATTATGGCATCCTGCCTACCCCAGACCAGCAGGGTAGGGGTATCAACCCGGGCCAGGTAATGGGGCAGGCTGGGATTGTGCAGGTAGGGCCGCCAGCAAAGACGGGAGGCCATTTCCTGGTTAGCGTGGGCTACAAGCTGCTCATCTGCAGTAGGCTCACGTTCGTAGTCCTCGCGATTGGGGACCTGGGAGATGTCGTGGAACCGCTGGGCCATCCGCGTCTGGGCGGATACCATGAAAATTTCCGCGATCTCTCCTTTTTCCGGCTTTATCCCTGCAGCCCCCACCAGAATCAGGGCCTTCAGATTCGCCCGGCACATTGCCGCCATTTCGGCGGCAACCCAGCCACCCATGGAAGAGCCCATCAGAACGTAGTCCTTCAACCCCAGGGCATCCACCATGGCCTGGTTGAAGTGGCAAAGATCGGTGATGGTGTATAGCCAGTCGGGGCGCTCCGTGCCGTTGAATCCGGCCTGGGATGGTACATACACGGTATAGGCCTTTGCCAACTCTTCATGGTAGGCCTGCCAGCCCGCGTTTCCCCCGGCTCCGTGAAGGAACAGAAGGGGCGGACCACTTCCACCGGAGAACATTTCGACCTGGGTACCTGCTACTTCAATCGTTGTGCGGTTGGTATTTTTTGTTGTCGTCATAGGCAGCCTCCCCGATAATTGGCAGGAAAGTTTTTCAGCAGGCGCTTATATCTCGCCGATGTGGATTAAGGTCATTTCGCAGTAATGAAAGTACGAAACAACCTGCAAACCGGCGACATTTCATGTGCAAACAGCTTCAATGGTTGCCAGCATTCTGTTACAAACCGCGGGGAGTGTCAAGGATCGGGCAGCCACGGATGGCGTTTCCGCCAGGTGGTCCAAACGCGAAAGTGGTAAGGGCAGACCTGTCTGTCTGCCCTGGTCCCAAGGCAATGCCACCCGAATCGGTACGTTGACGAAGCCACGATCAACATCGAACCAGACCGTTGATGAGAGCAACTCACGGGATTGCGTCAGGGGACTCGATTTCAACTTCAGCTTGACGCTTATCGTGGGCCAATGCTAAAATCCCGCTACGAATTTGGCGCCTTTTACATACGATTTTGCGTCCGAGAGGTTGTCTATTCAACCGATTCTGGTGAAGCAACCCTCGGAAGGAGGAAGGTTAATGGCCCCGGAAATAATGAAAGGACTTAAGGACGTTTATCTGGACACCACCAAATCCAGCTTCATTGACGGTTCGGTGGGAAAGCTCCTTTACCGGGGCTACAACATACACGACCTGGCTGAAAACTCCACCTTCGAAGAAGTAATTTACCTCTTGCTCTACGACAAGCTGCCTACCCAGCAGGAGTTGACTGACTTCGACAACACCCTTCGCGCCAACCGGCGCATCCCCGACGAAGTGATTCAGGTACTCGACCTGGTCAAGAACAGCCACCCTATGGACGCCCTGCGGACCGGCCTTTCCGCCCTTTCCGCCTTCGACCCAGACGTTAATGACAATTCGGTAGAGGCTACCATCCGCAAGGGAATTCGATTGACCGCCATGGGCCCGACCATCGTGGCCGCTCACCATCGCCTGCGGCAGGGGCTGGAGCCGGTGGCGCCTAACCCCAGCCTGAACCACGCCGGTAACTTCCTCTACATGCTCTTTAACGAAGTCCCCGACGAGGATACCACCCGGCTGCTGGACGTAGATTTCATTCTTCATGCCGAACACGGCGCCAACGCTTCCTCCTTTGCGGCCCGGGTCACGGCATCCACCATTTCCGACCTTCATTCCGCCGTTGTAACTGGCGTGGGCACTCTGAAAGGCCCTGCCCACGGCGGCGCCGCCGAAGAAGTGATGAAGATGTCGCTGGAAATCGGCCAGCCCGAGAATGCCGAAGAATACTGCCGTGCCAGGTTGGACAGCGGTGGTCGCATCATGGGGTTCGGCCACCGGGTTTACCGCGCCGAGGACCCTCGGGCCCGCCACCTGCGGGAGCGCGCCCGGGCCCTTAGTGACAAGGTCGGTCAGCCCCACTGGTTCCAGATTCTCACTTACGTGGAAGAGGAAGCCATGGTGCCCTACCGCTCTCGGGGCATCCACGTCAACGTCGACTTCTTCGCAGGCTGCATTTACTATCTTCTGGGCATCACCGATGACCTGTTCATCTCCATCTTTGCCCTGGGCCGCATCCCCGGCTGGACCCTGCAGTGCGTGGAGCAGTTCGAGGACAACATCCTGATACGCCCCCTGCTGGAGTACACGGGAGACATGGACCTGGAATACGTGCCCATCGGCCAGCGGGGCTAGATTCGCCGCGATTGTCGAGACAGCAAAGTGGGGCAGGCGAAACGCCTGCCCCACTGTTTTTTGAAGCCCCAAAGTTGCTGCCTGGAGAGTCATTCTGCCTTGATGGGTGAAAGACTCTGCCTTGATGGGCGAAAGACAGAATGGACATGACAGGGTTCTGCGGCAGTTCCCCGTCCAGCAACTCGACAGCCTCAATTCGGCTGCCAAGCGCCGCCCGGTTCATGCTTCCGACCGGAGCTGCTCCATCCTCTCATTATGAACTCCGGCCCAATAGTCAGCCCACGTTTCCCGTGTTTCCGTCTCGGTAACCCCCGGGAGGTAAGCGGGAGATACCAGGGGGAGAGCCCTTTCCACCTTTACCAGCACATAAGCCCGGGCTGGCAGGCGGACCTGGTGTACGCCTCGTTCCCCGTGCTCGTAGGCCGCAAAAATCTCCCCATGCAGGTCAGGTTCATTCCCCTTCTCCACGATGCGGGCCCTGCCCTTGAAGCGGTATCCCTTTCGGGAATACAGGTCCACCAGGTTAATTTCCACGGACGGATTGTTTCGCAAATTATCCATGGTAACGGGAGAAGCCAGGTCGGCAAACAGCAGGTGGTCGTCGTCCCAAACAGCGGCAGTGCCCTTGGGGGAAAGGTTGGGTGTTCCATCGGGGCAGACCGTAGCTACAAAACCTATCCGTTGCTGTCGGACAACCCGCTTCATGTCATCAGTGAGAATGCCCATTTCATTTACCCTGCATCATGAATTTGGCTCAGAGGATTATCGTCTGCCCTGGCGCCCCTTATTTATGACGGTACCAGGTACGGGGGATTCAGGTTGAACCGGAGACTGCCAGTTCTTCCGTCGCCCGTTGCTCCGCGTCAAGGACAGCCTGTTCCAGGTCTGGAAGCGGCACTTCCCGCCGGCCATCCGGTGCATTCAGGTAAAGAAAGCACACTTCCTTCACCTTTTTGCCGGTGGCCTTGCCGACGGCGCAGGCGTAGGCGCCGCCCTGCAACCGGTACTTTACGACGGCGTCCTCCACCTTGTCTTCATCTATCGAATCGGTCTTGTAGTCCACCACCACCAACCCGTCGGGTTCCTCAAACAACAGGTCAATGAACCCGTGGAGAAAGCCTCCCGGCACGGGGGCGGCCACCGGCACCTCGCGCCACAGGCGTTGTGATGCCACGCCCCGGCGCACTATATCACTGTGTACCGCGATTCGCGCCAGCCTGATTACCTCGGCCTCCCGGTTGGGAATGCCCTCCGCTGTGGCCTGGGCCCGGGCCCGTTCCTCTAGGCCATTACCGGTAGCCAGGTCTATTGACTGGAGCACGGCGTGGACTGCCCTTCCCACCTGGGTGCCGGCGCGGCCCCGCCGCCAGGGTTCATCTCCCTGGCCCGATTCTTGCTCGTCCTTACGCTCCTTCTCCTCCCGACCCCGCTGACCGAGAGCGGTGGCGGAGGTGAAGGTGGGCCTGCCCCGACTGGCCAACAGTTCCTTCCGGCTGGCAATCCATTCATCCCGGGCCGCAATGGAATGCTCACGGGCAGCGGAAACCGGGGTAGTGGCGTTGTCATCAAGGTCGGGGTCCGTTCCCGCATCCCGCGTCCCGCCACGCAATACAACCGTTTCCCACAGTTCCGGGGCGTCAGCCATGTAGTCGGAAATAGCATGGGCCGCCGTCGCTTGCCCTTCCTTCCGGCGGAGGCTGAGCACCAGGTGATCCCGCGCCCGGGTTGCGGACACATACATTACGCGGACACCCTCCGCCTCCTTTATCAACTTCTCTCTTTCCGCCAGGTCAGCGTAGCCCGATGTGGAAATGCTGCTCTCTTTCCCGCCCAGCCTGATCTCCATTGCCCCCCGCTGCCGGTCAAAGAGCGCTGCGTTGGTCCTGTCGGGCGGAGAGACGTTGAGGCCGGTCAGCACTGCTACCGGAAATTCCAGCCCCTTGGCCGAGTGCATGGTCATTACCCGCACGGACTCCTCGTCCGACTCTGGAACAGGGGTTTCAGTAACCTGCACCCGTTCCTGAATCTGGTCTTCTATCCACCCGATAAAGGACCTCAGCGACTTCCCGCCGGCCTCGGCATATTTATTCGCGCGTTCTACCATAAAACGATAGCGGCGCCACTGTTCCCGCATTCGCGGATGCGATATGGCTCCCTCCAGCAGCATCCGATCCCGTACAAACCCTTCTATCAGCACCGATGGCGCCTCCCACATGCGCCGGAGATGAAACCGCTTCAGAGTCTCCAATCCTTCCACAACTGTTGGTTCGCCCCTTCCGGAAACGTCGGACAAATACTCGAAGCTTCCCTCTGCCTCGTGATGACGCAGCAAATCAACGTCGCTGCAGCCGAAAGCAGGCGACCGGAGGGCCGCAACGGTGGCAACCCGGTCTGCGGGATTGTCGATGGCTCGCAGGCAATTGAGCAAGTCGCGAACTTCCTGGCTCTCGAAGATGAGAGACGCGCTCTCCAGGCGGTAAGGTATATTGGCATTCTCCAACGCCCGTTCCAGGGCGGGCAAGGGTGTGCGAGAGCGGATAAGAATGCAGATATCGGAGTAACCCACCGGAACGTATTTCTCCCTGCCAGCAGCGCCTGTGGCTGACAGGTCCAGCCGGAGCCAGCCTTCCGTTACCATCTGTCGCAAGAGGACGGCAATATCGGCCGCTTCCTCCCTGCGAATCTCACCAACAGGCAGGTCCGTTTCTTCGTCCCCCAGGAACCAGACGCCAGGTCCCACGGCGCTATCGGTGTCGGCTTCCCAGCGGCCTACCATGTCCCTGTAACCCGCATGTCCTTGCTGGCCGGCAGGCTCGTCATCTCCTGGTGTCATCCACTGGCCGAACAAGTAATTGACCCACGCAACCACGGGCTCCTGGGAGCGGAAATTCTGCACCAGGTTAACCGTCCGGCCACCCCCGGTTTCCATGCGGTCCCGCAGGTGGAGCATTTGCTCCACATCGGCCCTGCGAAAACTGTAAATGGACTGCTTGGGGTCTCCCACCACAAACAATTTGCCCTTGGCCGGCGTGATGTTGTCCCAGCTGACCGGACGTTCCTCGTCGGGAGTCCCATCGACCACCTCTTCCGCCAGGAACATGGCGATTTCCGCCTGTATCGGGTCCGTGTCCTGGGACTCGTCGATGAGAATGTGGGAAAAACGGCCACGGAAGTAGTCCCGCACCTCTATGTTATCCCGCAGCAAGTCTCTGGCCCACACCAGCAGATCCTGAAACTCCGCTCGCCCCTCCAGTCTGCGGCGCCGGGCATATTCCAAAACGAATTGAATCAGGCTCCCAACCAGTTCATAGAGAGCGTACCGTATTCCCGCGTCCAGTTCCGCCGTAACTGCCTCGTGCAGCGTGAGAAGCGCTTCCCTCAGCGCTGGGCAGGCATTTCCCCCGGTAACCGGATCCGTATTCCAGTTTTTCTGGTTGCCGAGCCTGCTGTTATTCATGGGCAAAAGTCTGGACAGTTGCCTGTAATATTGGAAAGTTCCGGCATCAGCATGGCGCAGGGCTTCAACTGTTACACTGCGCAGACCTGCGAGATGGTACAAACGGTCGTCATCGCCAACCTTGCAGAATTCCAGCAGGCGTTCCACTTCGGGCCATTGCTCTTCCAGGGCTGTCCGGGCTGCTCCCGCAACAAGAGGCTCAAGTCCCTGTCCGTGGTCGCGCAAGTCGGCGTAATTGTCATGCAACTCTCCGGCAAGACCCTTTATGTGATCCAGCGTTACCCCCTGCGTGAGCAGCAGCGAAACGGACTCGCGGATGGGTGAGTCCGCGGACAGGTTCACCTCCAGCCACTCCTCCCAGGCCTCGTCAAAGGCCAGCCCAGCCACTACCTCGTCGGAAGTGTCAAACCCGGGGGGCAGTCCTGCCTCCAGGGGTCTCTCGTGCAGCAATTGGCCGGCGAAGGAATGAAGGGTGCGAATGTTGGCGTGATCCAGGTCCGAAACTCCCTGGCGGCACAACTCCCGATCCCCTTCCGGCCGGTTAGGGTCGGCAGCAGCTTCCTCCAATTCCTGGCGCACCCGGTCTCGGAGTTCTGCAGCTGCCAGTTCAGTGAAGGTAATAGCGGCTATGCGGTCCATGGTCGTCCGTCCGCGGACCACCAGATTTACGACTCGCTGCACCAGGCTGGTGGTCTTGCCGGTACCGGCGCTGGCTTCCACGAATAGGGTATCTTCCAGTTCCGTGGCAATAACCTTGCGCTCGTCCAGGTCCCGTGGAGTAAAGGCAGCCCCACCGGCGCTTCCGCTTTCCTGCGTCACCTACTCATCTTCCTGATCGTTATCCTGTGGACCGTCCTCGGCCAGCTTGCGGTAAATGGCAGCGTCATTGTCGCCCTTTTTTCTCTCCCACGCATCGTCCCGCCTGGAGGGACAGAGGGTCTTGAAATCGCAGTACCTGCAGTTGGCGAAGTCGCCATTCCAGAAATTCCCCGGGTTGGCGGGGAAAACACCCTGCTGGATGCCGGAAACGACGGTGGTAACGCCCTCCCTGAAACGCTGCGCCGTTTGTGAGTCGTTGATGTCAAAGTACTTGGGCGGGGCCAGCCTGAACCCTCCTTGCCTGGAGGTGAGCCAATAGGCCGCGCTGACGGAGTCGGCATAGGGCGCCAGTTGCCGTGCCGCCAGGGAATAGATTCCCAGTTGCAGCCGCTTTCCCCGGTCAACAGGGTCTTTGCTCAACTCGCTGTAGGGTCTGGGCGAGCCCGTCTTGTAGTCCATAACGAGGACAGAGTTGCCATCCGCGCTGATATCAACCCGGTCTATTACCCCGCGAAACCGCAGGCCGGTCACCTCATCGACTACCATCGGGGACCCGTCGCCCATGCCGAAACGGGCCTCGGCCCGAATTTCTGCCGTGCCGATCTTCTCCCGCAGGCTCGCTTCCGCCACCAGGAAGGAATGAAGGTCGTCGCGAATGTCCTCTTTCTCCAGTTCCCACAGCAGGCGCTTGCCGGTTACGCCCCTTTCCTCTGCGGCGGCGAATTCGGCCTCGGCAATTCTCAGCAAACGGCCACTGTCCGCCAGGGTCCAGGAGTCGCCCGGGGCGGGCAGCAACCCGGTTTCCCCGCTCTGCACGATGAAATCTTCAAGTATTTTGTGGATCAGCTTGCCCCGCTCCAGCGGCGTAATGCGGGTAGTTTCCTCCGGAGACTCCAGGGCGCCCAGCCACAAAACGTTGCCCAGGAAAAAGCGGAAGGGACAGGTTGCCCAGGCCTCCAGCCGGGTGGGTGAAATGGGTTGGCGCTCCAGTAATTCACTAAACCGGGAGCCTTCGGCTGCCTCCGAAAGGTTGCCATCGAACTGGGTGAAGCGCCGGGACCGCCGGTCGTGACCCATTCTGGCAGCCCGGGCCAGTCCTCCCCCGGTTACCAAAGGGTGCCTGCCAGTGGGATTTCCGTCCTTTTTCCAGCGCAGTAGACGTTCCAGCCGATAGTCGAGCACATCGGCCAGCCCGCCGTCCGCCAGTCCGCCCAGGGCGTGTTCGGCAGACTTGGTTACCGACATCCAGCGCTCTTCCGCCAGCGAAGGCAGATCCCCACTGTGAATTTGCTTTTCGGCCAGGATTGAGGCCTGTTCCAGGAACCAGCGGGAGGGATGAGCGGACCGGCGGGATGCGGCTTCGGCTATCGGATATGACAGGGTTCGGCTGGGGGCTGTGGCCAATGCCGACAGGTAGTTATACCGCTCTTCCACCGTCCGATGCTGGGCGGGCGAGAGTCCGTTCCCTCCCGTCAGGTCACCCTGGGGCAGCAGGGGATCGGGACGGAGGGCCGGTGGTACTGCGCCCTCAATCATACCGACCAGCCATATCTTGTCGAAGCTCATTCCGGCCGCATCGGCGAAAGAGGACACAAAAACGCCACGCCCGGTAGGGCCCAGGTGCCCCTGGGAAACCTGAAGGGCATCTCTGACCACCTGCCTGAATTCTTCCCCAGTCGCCTCACCGTCCAATGAGTCTGCCGATTCTATCTCTTGCAACAGCTGCAGAACTCTTTCGACTTCCCGGTCAAAAACTTCCAGCTCATCCCCTTCTACTTCTGTCGCGGGCCGTTCCAGCAGGCGCTTCAGAAGACTGGACAGCCAATCGCAGAATGTGGCCCACGGGCTGCCATCGGCCGGCGGCGTCAGTGATTCGGCCAGGTCGACGACAAACTTCCCCAGCGCCAAAGCCTCCGTGGCGTTGTCCCGCAGGGCTTCGGCCCTCGCCTCTGAAATGCTGCCATTCCGCTCTCCCTCCTCGGCCTGCTCCCGGGTGGCCTGGGCATAGCCGCCCAGCCTTTCACTCCACTGATCCAGTCCGCCAACTATTCCTGCCTGCCGGCTGATGGTGTCCCACCGGCTGGGACTGTAGGCGTCCCTCGGCAGGTCTGGCGGCCTTACGGGACAACCGGTGAGCCAGTCCATCACCTCGTCCCGCCTGAAGTCATTGCTCGGCAGGTCCAGGAGGCCCAGGACGGTACGGCCGACAGGCGTGTCCGCCAGCAGCCCCCTTCCCGGGCCAGCCAGGGGAATGCCAGACATGGCAAGTTCGTCTCGAATCAAGGTTCCGTATGGGTTCTCCATGCGGTACAGGACAGCCATGCGATGGAAGGGAGCGCCGCCTTCGCCGGCTTCGGCAATTACCTGGCGGATTACCCACCGCAATTCTTCATGAGTGCTGGGGGCCACGTGAAGGTGTATGGAGTCCGGCGGAGGAGCCTGGGGAAAGTCAGGGCTTTCCAGGGGCAGAGCTTCCCCCATGATGGGGACAAGTTGATCCCGCAATTCTTCTATCAGCGTGTCCGCTTGCTGGTCCCCGGTAACGCCCAGGATGACGGAGCATATCTTCCGCTCCGCCAATGCCAGGACCAGGCTGGTGTTCCCGGGACTCAGGGCACGGGGCAGGAACACTATAATGTGTCCCAGATCTCCAAGGGCCGCAGCCTTGCCCTTACTGACCGAGTCGGCCGCCTCGCAGGCCAGGTCCTCAGCGTCGAACCATTTACCGGAAATGTCATGCCTGTGCCGCCGGTAAAGGGAAATCACTTCTGCGGCAACCCCCCCGTGGCCAGCCAATTCGATCAGTTCACCCTCGTCAAGGTGGCGCAGTCTCCTGAAGGCAGCGCGTACGCTGCTCTGCGTCCTGGCGTGCAGCCGCACCGGGTGGAGCAGACCGGTGGCATTGGAGAGGGCATGGCGCAGGGAAATGCTCTGCAGCGTCGGAGTTATGGGCTTTTTGTTGAGAGCCGCCAATGCCGCCCCGCCGAGCAACTCGGCCAGCACCGGCATCTGGATGAAGCGCAGGTTAATGAATCCCTGGGTTCCCAACTCCTGCCGGAGCGCCAGGCTGGCGTAGCGGGACGGGGAAACCACGGTCACCGGGGCCATCAGGTCGTCCCGCTTAATCTCATCGACCAGTTCCCACAGCGTCGCCCTCGCTCCGTCCGACGGGGCGCCAGCGAAGAGATGACCGGCAAGAAAGGGAATCTTGGAAAAACCTGCATTGGTCATTGGGGTATATTAGCGTTTCCGGTCAGGTACTGCCATACCCTCAGCATTG
>CAZPMU010000051.1:0-17908 GCA_964587795.1 uncultured Dehalococcoidia bacterium
CCCCAACCCGTATAATAGCTCCAAACATTCCGTTTATTTTTTGGTAACCCCCTAACTCCAGCGGGAGGACTTTGGATATGGTTGACGTTCTTACCGGTACCTATACCGTTAAAGCAGGGCACGCCCAGATGCTGAAGGGCGGCGTTATTATGGATGTGGTCAACGCCGAGCAGGCGAAGATTGCCGCCGAGGCGGGGGCCGTGGCAGTTATGGCCCTGGAACGGGTGCCCGCCGATATTCGCGCCGACGGCGGCGTGGCCCGCATGACCGACCCGGCGATTATCCAGAACATCATGGACTCGGTCAGCATTCCCGTCATGGCCAAGTGCCGCATCGGGCACTTTGTGGAGGCCCAGGTACTGGAAGCCATCGGCATCGACTATATCGACGAGTCCGAGGTGCTGACACCGGCCGATGAGGTTCACCACGTCTGGAAGCACGACTTCCAGGTGCCCTTTGTCTGCGGCTGCCGCGATCTGGGCGAGGCCCTGCGCCGCATCTCCGAGGGCGCGGCCATGATCCGCACCAAGGGCGAGGCTGGCACCGGCGACGTGGTTGAGGCTGTCCGGCACATGCGCGCCGTGCAGGACGCCATCCGCAAGCTGCAGAATATGCCCGAGGACGAATTGGTGGTGGAGGCCCGCAACCTGGGCGTCAGCCTGGAGCTGTTGACCCAGACCCGCGAGCAGGGCCGCTTGCCGGTGGTGAACTTCGCCGCCGGTGGCGTCGCCACCCCCGCCGACGCCGCGCTGATGATGCAATTGGGCGCCGACGGGGTCTTCGTGGGTTCCGGCATCTTCAAGTCGGGCGACCCGGCCCAGCGTGGCTACGCCATCGTGCAGGCGGTTACCCACTATAACGACCCCAAGATTCTGGCCGACGTTTCCAAGGACCTGGGCGAGCCAATGGTGGGCATCAGCGCCCGCTCCATCCCGGAGGAACAGCTGCTGGCTCCCCGCAGCATCTAGCCCGGGCCGTATAACCCAGGCACCGTTCTTGAAGCCAGTTTCTTCACAAAGAGGCGCAGAGGAGCGGAGAAACGCAGAGGTTCTCTGTGTCTCTGCGTTTCTTTGTGATTACCAGTTAGCCGTGTGACACTCAGAAGCGCCGGATAGAAGAGCATTGAAGATTGGGGTACTAGCCGTACAAGGTGACTTTGCCGAGCACATCGCCATTCTGCGGCGGCTCAACGTGGAATGCCGCGAGGTCCGGTTGCCGGACCAACTGGAAGGCATTGACGGTCTCATCATCCCCGGCGGCGAAAGCACCACCCTGAGCCGGTTGATGAGCATCTACCACCTGCGCGAACCGGTGCAGGCCATGGCCACCGAGGGCAAGGCCGTCTGGGGTACCTGCGCCGGTATGATTATGCTGGCCCACGAGATTACCGAAGCCGACCCCGTTCCCCTGCAGGTAATGGATATTGGCGTCCGGCGCAACGCCTTTGGCCGCCAGATTGACAGTTTCGAGCAGGACCTGGATATCGCGGGCCTTGAACCCGACCCCTTCCACGCCATCTTCATCCGCGCTCCGGTGGTTATCCGCGTGGGGCAGCAGGTGAAGACGCTGGCGGCCCTGCCCAACGGCCAGGCGGTGGCGGTGCGCCAGGGCAACCTGATGGCCACGGCATTCCATCCGGAGTTGACCGACGATACCCGTTTGCACCAGTATTTCCTGGGCCTGGCGGCAGACCCGGCCGGCCCGCCCGGGCGGGAAAGTTAGATTTCGCGACGGCGCCGATGAAACCAAGCTCAACCGCTAAGTCTTTCCGTATCACCGACGCCCTGCGTTGCACCCTGTTGAACGCGCCCGGGAAGCCGAACCTGGCCTGCCCGCGCCCGGCGTTGGACGGGGACCAGTTTCCCCTGTACGGGGCCCGGCTGTGGCGCAACGCGGTGATGCAACCCCGTAACCGGCTGGCGCTGGCCCGCTGGCAGGGGACCCGGCTGACCGGCCTGGTATCCGCCCGCACCCGTTCCGGCCCTCGGGCCTGGGAGGTGGATGGCCTTTACCTTCCCGCCACCGCCCCGGAGGTGAAAGGCAACGGCCATAGCGGCCAGAGTTACAAGCTGGACCAGGTGAATGCCGACGCGCTGGCCCTGCTGGAGGACCTTTTCCAGGCGGTGGGCGAGCGGGCCGGGGAGCGCATATTCCTGCGATTGCCCACGGATAGTGTTACCCTGACCCTGGCGCGGCGCTGCGGCTTCATCGTGGCCTGCAACGAAACCCTGGTGGTGGGGCCAGGCTCCCCTCACCTGAACGGAGCGCCACGGGAAATCGCCGGTACTTCGGCGGCGAGCGGGCTGCGGCCCAGGGCGCCGTCCGACGAATACGGGGTGTTCCAGCTTTATGGTGCCAGCGTTCCCCCCCGTGTGCGCCAGGCAATGGGGCTTACCTTCGACCAGTGGCGCGACGGAAGGGAAGCTCTCGCCCGCGGCGTTACTCCCACCCGGCAGCAGGAGTGGGTGGCGGAGGAGTCGGGCCGCATTGTCGGCTGGGTAAGGCTGGCCGGACGGGGCAGGACGGTGGGCGCTGAGGTACTGGCCCACCCCGACCATCCAGACCTGCTGTTCCGGATGGTGGACTTCGCTTCGTGCCGCTATCCCGGCCTGCGGTGGCTGGTCCCCGATTACCAGTCTCCCTTGGGGGACAGGCTTAAGGGCCGGGGCGGCAGGCAGCTGGGCGAATATACGATGATGGTCAAAATGGTGGCCGTTCCGGCCCTGCAGTACGGAATGGCGCCGGTGGAGGCATGAATTGGTAGCAGCGCAAGAGCTGGTACAGGAAGAAATGGAGCGGTTGCTGAAGGTTCTGCCCCCCAGGGTGAGGAGCACCCTGGTACAGGAGGAGAACCTGGCCGACCTGCTGGAGGTGGTCCTGGACCTGGGCCGCCTGCCCGAAGCCCGCTTCCCGTCGGGGGACGTTATCCTGGATGACCGGGAGGTTACCCGGGATGACCTGGACTACCTGGTGGAGCAGATTGGCGACTTCGGCGATGATAACCGGGCCGGTATGGAGCGCACCCTGCACCGCATCTCCGCCATTCGCAACCGCAAGGGCCAGGTAGTGGGCATAACCTGCCGCGCCGGTCGGGCAGTGTTCGGCACCATCAAGGTCATCGAAGACCTGGCCTTCGCCAACAAGAACATCCTGCTGCTGGGGCGGCCCGGCGTGGGCAAGACCACCATGCTGCGCGAGGTGGCCCGGGTGCTGGCCGATAACGCCCGCAAGCGGGTGGTTATCGTCGATACGTCCAACGAAATCGCCGGGGACGGCGACGTGCCCCACCCGGCCATCGGCCACGCCCGCCGGATGCAGGTGGCGACCCCCACCCGTCAGCACGGGGTAATGATCGAGGCCGTGGAAAACCACATGCCCCAGACCATCATCATTGACGAGATGGGTACCGAAGAAGAGGCTGCCGCCGCCCGCACCATCGCCGAGCGGGGCGTACAGCTCATCGCCACCGCCCACGGCAACACGCTGGACAACCTGATCCTGAATCCCACCCTTTGCGACCTGGTGGGCGGTATCCAGTCCGTAACCCTGGGCGACCAGGAAGCCAGGTACCGGGGCACCCAGAAGACGGTGCTGGAGCGCAAGGCTCCGCCCACCTTCGACGTGGTGGTGGAGATACAGAGCTGGGAGCAGGTGGCAGTCCACGACGGCGTGGCCCAGGTGGTTGACCAGTGGCTGCGGGGCTACCCCATCACCCCGGTTATCCGCAGCCTGGCTGACGATGGCGAGGTAATGGAACAGCAGGGCGACCCCCGGCCCAATTCCAATCCACCGGCTCCCTGGGCACAGGATATCGCCGGCGGGTACCAGGACCAGGGCTACGGCGGCCGCCGGTCGGGACGCAGGCAGGGACGGGGCCAAGACCGGCCAATGGCGCCTCCGCCTACTATCCAGGCCCAGTTCCAACCGTCTTTCCAGGCCGACCCTGCTAACCAGGGCGGCCACGGGGAAGCGGTGGAAAGCACCCCCACGGACGATGGAGAGAACGGCGCCCGCACCCTGGAAGCGCAGGTCTTTCTGTTCGGGGTGAGCCGGGACAAGCTGGATACGGCCCAGGCCGAGGTGGGTCTGAGCGTGGGCATCGTCAACGAATTGCGCCGGGCGTCCCTGGTGCTGACCACCAAAACTCACTACCGGCGGGGCGCGCAACTGGTGCGGTCGGCCGAGTCCACGGGCACGCCGGTGTACGTGCTGCGGAAGAACACCCTGCCCCAGATTAACGATTTCCTGCGGATGCTGGCCAAGGAGCAGGGGGTCTCATTGCGGGGCGGCGGCCGCTTCCGGGAGGACGGCGCGTCCAGGGAAACCCTGGACCAGGCGCTGATGGAAGCGGAAGAGGCGGCCCAGCGCGTTCTGGGCGGCGAGTTCAGCGTGCAGCTTAACCCGCAGCGGGCCTACGTGCGCCGTCTCCAGCACCTGCTGGCCGAGCGGTTCAGCCTGGCATCCACCAGCCGGGGCCGTGAGCCGGAACGGTCGGTGCTGATTTACAGGCCGTAGAGATAATCCACTAATAGACACGAATGTTCACTAATGCGGAAATGCAGGGATTCCCGTATTCACGCCATCCCGATTTCCGAAGTCAACCCCCGAACAGGCGTTGGTCCATTGGTGTTTATTCGTGGATTATGAGGACTAGGAGAGGAGTTGTCGGTGGCCGGACTTTTCATAGCATTTGAGGGTGGCGAGGGGGCCGGGAAGACCACCCAGTCCCAGTTGCTGGCCGACCGGCTGACCGATCTGGAAGTTCCCTTACTGCTGGTGCGTGAACCGGGCGGCACCGAACTGGGCGAGTACCTGCGGAACTACCTGAAGAGTGACCGGCCCCTGTCGCGGGAGGCGGAACTACTGCTGTTCGAGGCGGCCCGCGTGGAACTGGTAACGTCCCACATACTTCCGGCGCTGGAAGAGGGGCTGGTGGTGATCGCCGACCGTTTTTACGGCTCCACCGTGGCCTACCAAGGGTATGGGCGGGGGCTGGATTTGGACGTAATCCATTCCCTGAACAACTTCGCCACCCGAAACATAGCTCCGGACCCGGTATTCCTGCTGGATTTGGACCCGAAGGTGGGAATACAGCGCGCCATGTCCTTCCAGACCTCTTTTGCCGAGGGAACGTCGGGGGAGTTGGTGGCCCTGGAACGGACCCGGGAAGGGACCCGATTCGAGGACCTGGACCTGGCGTTCCATCACAATGCACGGGAGGGCTTTCTGGTCCAGGCCGAAGCGGAACCGCACAGGTGGGTTCAGGTTAATGCGATGCAGACCGTGGACGAGATAAAGGACGAGGTGTGGGAGAGCGTGCGACAACGCCTGTTCCCCGCGGCGGCGGCCAAGCCCCGCGTCGCCAGGAAAACGGCGCCCCAGGGAGAGTTATGGCCCCAGGCCACGTAAACAGGCTACGGTAAATTACGGGCTGTTGGCACAAGTCCCGGCTGTTCCCAAGGCAATGTCGCCCTGAGCTTGGCGAAGGGACTGAGAATATTGCGGGAAGCCAACCTTCGCGCCGGCAAGAATTTCAGATTCTTCACTCCGTTCAGAATGACAGTCCTGGGATTTGAACATGATCCAGCAGGGAGACACGGGCGGTTTGTGTTGAAATATCCTGGCCATGCCAGGGAGATCAGAAGGGAGAGACAAATTGGGGAACAAAAAGGGCGCCCCGCTATCATTTAGCGGGGCGCCTTTTGTCTTACCTTTAAGCCGGTTGCCGAGGCCGACCGGCGTAATAAAAGCTAGTTATCGGCGGGAACAGGCTCCAGGTTGCTGATCCGCTCGGTGATTACTTCCTTCATCTTGCGGACCCGAGCCAGGTCGGGGTAGACATTGCCTTCGGCCTTCTTGTCGAAGATCTTCTCGCCATCAACAAAGACTTCCATGATGCCCTGGCCGCGCGGGGAAATTGTAATCGCAGCATCGGGACCGTAGGTGCGGAAGAATTCGTTCGCCATCCACGTGGCGGTAGCGTGGTGCTGTCAAGGTACGCAGTAGGTTATCTCAATCTGGACTTTGCCTTCCATGGATTCCTCCTCATGTAACCTGTAGGGTGCTACTCATTCTACCGAAATTAATCGGCCTGTCAAGTGCAGAGTTTCACAGACACCCTTCATTTAACAGCATTTAACAGAATAGTAACACTTGCAATAGGGCAACCGCTCAGAACTCCGGTTTCCGCCGCTCCTTGAAGGCCTGAATCCCTTCCCGGGGATGGGGAGAGGTGGCGAAATACTGCACAAAAGCCATTCCTTCCCGGTCTATCCCGGCCCCAAGGGGCAGGTCCTGGCCTTGCCGGGCGATGGACTTGGTCCAGGCCAGCCCGGTGCGGCTCTTGTCCCGAAGCTGAGCCAGGAGTGTCTCCAGTTCCGCCTCCAGGGACTCGGCCGGAACTGCCCGCAGCGCCAGGCCCCATTCCACCGCCTCGCTGCCGGAAAGCCACCGTCCGGTAGTTAACAGCTCCATGGCCCGCTGCATCCCAACGCGCCGGGGCAGGCGCTGGGTGGAGCCGCCGCCGGGCATCAGCCCGAAGTTGGCGTGCTGGTCGCCCAGGCGGGCGTCCTCTGCGGCCAGGGTCATATCGCAGGCCAGCACCAGTTCCAGTCCCCCGGCGAGGGCAAAGCCGTGGACGACGGCAACGGTGGGAATGGGAAGGTCTTCCAATTGGAAGAAGCACTGGTTCAGCAGCTTCACGTAGGGAGGGAGCAGAGAAATGTCGTCAAAGACGGTGTCAAAAAAGAGCAGGTCGGCGCCGGCGCAGAAGGCCCGTCCCTCGCCCCGGATGACCAGGGCTTTGAGGGATTCTTCCGCTTCCACTGCCTTCAACGCATGGGAAAACTCCGCCAGGAGTTCCAGGCTCAGGGCATTGAGGGCGTCGGGCCGGTTAAGGCGGATGGTGGCAACCCGGTCGTCGGTTTCAAGGATGATGTTGGCGTATGGCAAGGGGGACCTCTTTGCGGGGTTTGGAACGTTCCTGTGCCTTGTCGTAGTTGGCCTGCAATTCATACCAGGTTGAGGCCCCGCCACCAAACAGCCTGTCCAGGCGTACCGCCAAGGAAAATGTTATTGGCGAGTCCCCCCTGATCAGGCTCCGTAACTCATCAGGACTAACTTCTAGTGCCGTGGCCGTTTCCTCAACGCTCATGCCCAGCGGTTCAATACAGTCCCTATAAATGGACCGTCCAGGATGTGGTGGGTTCTTCATTGGCATAAACACTTAAACTCTGTGGTAATCGAGGTTATCCACGTCGACTACATCGCCATCGTCAAATCGGAAGATGATTCGCCAATTTCCTGAAACTGTTACCGACCAGAAAGCCGCCAGGTTTCCACTCAATTGGTGCAGCCTGAGACCCGGCTTATTGACATCGCCAGGTCCGGTGGCTACATCCAATTGTGCAAGTATATCCTCAATCCCTCAACATGGTCGGGCGGTATTCGTCTTCGGTCATTTCGCTCGCACCGACGCTGAAGTCTCCGGCTTCGAAATCCGGTTATCATGGACCAAGGGATGATGTTGGTGTGTTGCAGGGTGGGCCTCTTGGCGGGTCTGTCGTACGGCGAGCAAGAGGGTTTCGGTTACTACATTTGGGCCATAACTTCGGCTTCCTGAATGAAATCCAGAGTATCCCGAACATCGGCGATGATGTCGTCCGCCGGTTCCAGGATGCCATCGTAGAAACAGGCGCCGTGCAGGAATGACTGGCGATGTCCGTATTTTAGTCGCAACGGCTCCAGGGCAGGGTCCTGCCTTCGCAGCTGGCGGATCATGCGCATGGTCTGGCCCGACGTACGGGGTTCCTCCCCGGTTCTCGCCAGTATCAAGGCGTCCGTGGCCCGCTTTGTCGCGAGCCACGCCTTGTCTGCCGCGTTGCGAAGGCGGCGTTGGTCCAGCATTTCCAGGGCATCCTCGTACATCTCCCGGGCATCGGCGAACAGGTAGCCAACTCGTTCCGTTTCCAGCATAGGGCCTCAGATCAGATGGGGTATGACGGATTCTACACCCATTACTGTGTAACACGGAATATCTCGGAGCCCGATGCAAAAGCCCCTCTCCTTTCGGGAGAGGGGCGTATCGTGTTTTCGGTGCTGGATAAAGCCTACCGCCCCAGCAACCCCAGCAAGGACAACAGGCCCGTGGCGGCGGTGGCGCCGGTGCGGCGGCCCCGGCCGATGATGCGGCCAAATTCGCCCCGCTCCCAGATGACCACGAACTGGCTGGCGATAAAGATGGAACTGTAGGTACCGACAATGACGCCTATGGCCACCACCAGCAGCAACTCCCGAATACTGCTGCCGCCAATAATCAACATGGCCAGCAGAACGGTGAAGGTGGTGAAGCTGGTGTTGATGGACCGGCCCACCGTTTCCACAATACTCAGGTTGACCACCGAATCCAGCGCCCGGTCCGGGTAGCGGATAACGTTCTCGCGGATGCGGTCGAAGAGGACGATGGTGTCGTTGACGCTGTAGCCGGCCACGGTGAGGATGCCCACGATGAACATGGAATTGACCTCCATGTTCAGGACCCGTCCCAGGATGGAGAAAACCCCCAGCACCAGCAGGGTATCGTGAATAAGGGTCAGGATGGCGCTGATGCCGTAGCGGTAGGCCCGGGGAACCCGCCGGAAGGCGTACCAGATGTACAGCAGTATGAACACCGACGCCGCGGCCAGGGCGATGATGGCGTTGCGCACCGTCTCCTGGGCCACGATGGGTGAAGTGGAGTCGAAGTTGACCGCCACCACCGGGGCCACGTTCTGGGTGAGGTCGTCCTCAATCACCTGCCTTTCCGACCGGCCGGCGCTGGCATCCTCTCCCAGCACCTTGGTACGCACCAGCAGGGTGCGGCTGCCGGTGCGCTGAACCAGGGCCTCGGGATGGCCCAGGGCTTCCATGCGCTGCTGAACCTCGTCCTGGGACACGGAGCGCTCGAAGGTAATGTCCATTACCGAACCGCTGGTAAAGTCGATGCCCGGACGCAGCCCCGAGCCGCCGGTTACCCAGCCGTCGGGGGGCATGGCCAGGGAGATTATCCCTGGAATCAGGAGCAGGGCGGAGAACAGGAAATACCAACCCCGCTTGCCTACGATGTTGTACATTTAATGGTTCCTCCGGGACCGAATTGTTACTCCACGAATATTCACTAATTTAGTAAGACTGTATTAGATTCGTGCCCATTCGTGGGCAGATTGTCAGACGTTGCGAGGTTGCCCGGCTGCTCCGGCCCGGGCGCCGGAACCCTGGCGGGGCTGGCCCTCGGGGCTGAACAGGGTAAGCTGCCGCCCCAGGCCAATCCACGCCATCAACTGCAGCAGGTTGCGGCTGACCACGATGGCGGTGAACATGCTGACCACCACGCCGATGAACAGGGTAAAGGCAAAGCCCGTTACCAGGTCGTCGGCGGTGCGGCTGCCCAGCCACAGCAGCACAAGACAGGTGATGATGGTGGAGAAGTTGCCGTCGCGGATGGCCGGCCACGCCCGGCTGAACCCCACCTCCATGGAGGAGGCCAGGGTGCGGCCAATGCGGATCTCCTCCTTCATCCGCTCGAATATCAGGATATTGGCGTCCACCGCCAGACCGATGGACAGGATGAAGGCCCCGATGCCCGACAGGCCCAGGGTTACGGGCACCAGCTTGAATACAGCCAGCACCACGACGGAATAGAAAATCAGGGCCAGGGCGGCTACCACGCCGGCCATGCGGTAGTAGATGACCATAAAGACCAGCACCAGGCCCAGGCCAATGAGGCCGGCCTGCAGGCTCTTCTTCAGGGACTCGCTGCCCAGCAGGGCGTCCACGTCGCTTTCCTGGATCAGTTCCAGGGGAACGGGCAGGCTGCCGGCTTCCAGCTGAATGGCCAGGGTGCGGGCCTCTTCCCGGGAGAAGTTGCCGGTAATGGAACTGCGGCCATCCCGTATCCAGGCCAGGGAAACGGGGGCGATGAGCAGCTCGTCATCCAGGAAGACGGCGATGCGCTTGGTGTCTATACCCACAATGCGCTGGGTCAGGTCGGAGAAGATGCCCGTGCCCCGGTCGCCAAAGGCGATGTTGACCTCCCACTCGCCGGTGTTGGGATCGGTGGAGGCGAAGGCGCTCTCCAGGTCGTCGCCGGTAAGGCCGATCTCAGCGTCGGTAAAGGTGAAGCAGGTAATGTCGGAGCAGGTGCGTTCCTTGAAAACCAGCTGGGCGGTCTGGCCGATGAGGGCCTTGGCCGTTTCGATGCCGCCGGTGGTGGTGAAGGTGGACACCTCGCCAACGCTGGAAGACAGGGCGCCTCTAAGGGCGCTCTGCTGGTTCAAGTTAATGGATATTGTCCGTATTTCGTACACCGTGTCCGACTGGGCATCCACGGTGAAGTCCTCGTAGCCCTGGCCTGCCACCACGCCCTCCACGGCGGCGGCGTTGGTGGGTTCAGCGAACACCACCTCGGAGATGGAGCCGCTGGCCCCGGGCAGCTGGACTATCACGCGGTCTTCGCCGAAAAGCTGGATGATGGGCTCTTCCGTACCGAAGAGGTTGACGCGGCGGTTGATCCGGTCCAGTACGCCCTCCATCTGGTCCGGCGTGGGCGGCTGGATTTCGCTAAGGGTGAAGGAAACAGTGCCCACCGTTTCCGTGGAGAAATCGGCCAGTTCGGCTATTTCTTCCTCCAGGGCATCCTGAAGTTCACCCTCCTGTTCCTCGTCCAGGATGGAAGTGGTGGTGACGCGGAAGAAGTTGTCCACGCCCGTCTCCTCCACCTGGTAGTCAGCCAGTTCATGATCCTCGATTACGTCGGTGACGGCAGGCTCCTCCGGCAGTTCCAGTTCCGGGTCGAAACTGAACTCGATCTGCGAGAAAATTATGGACTCTTCAAGGCCCTCCTTGACAGTATCTTCCAGCAAATCTGTGGTGATGATGTAGGTGCGGTCGTCCAACTGGCGCAGATCGTAATCGGTTACGCCCTGGCCTTCCAGGGCCCGGTCAATCACCACGCCGCGAGCGGGGTCGACAAAGCTCACTTCGATGCGGGTGCCGGTGTCGGCCTGGTAGACCAGGTGGCCGCCGCCGCTCAGGTCCAGGCCCAGTTTCAGGCCGAGGGGGCCATCGCCGCCACGAACCAGGGCGGGAAAGCCGGGGACGTTAATGTTGATGTCCCGGAAGCCCAGGGCGGCCAGGGAAAGGCCCAGGATGATGATTATCAGGATGGAAAGCTGGACGCTGCGCCTGCGCATTGAATCTCCTTTGATATTTCAGTCCACGAAGGGCACGATGGTCAACGAAGCATGATTATTCGATACCACTTCGTGACCCTTCGTGCCCTTCGTGGATTAGTTCTTTTCCAGGGTTGCCGCCAGGGCCAGCGCTTCGTGGCGGGTGGCGATTTCGCCGGCGGCCCGGGCCTCGTCAATCTGCGCCAGCAGCCGGCCAATTTGCGGGCCGGGCGGCAGGTCAAAATGCTGCATCAGGTCGTGGCCGGTAAGCAGGCGCTGAGAACCCTTGGCGGGGGCCCTTTCCCGCCCTGCCTGCAGCAAATTGCATAACATTCTAGCATGATTGGCCCACCGGTCGGCGACGACTTCCGGTCCCTTGGCCGCCAGGTAGTCGGCCATGGCCAGGTAGATGGTATCCACGGCCACGTCCCCCACATCCCGGTAATAGCGGTGTACCGCCCGGGGCGTAGGGTCCTCATCGCCATGACGAAGCTGGGAGGGCCGCAGGTGATGTTCCACCATCCGGGCCACCATCCCGACAATCCGTGCGCTGAACCGGAGCTGCGTAAGCCTTTCGGTCACCATTTCCGCGCCCAGTTCCGAGTGGCCGAGGAAGCGGATACGACCCGTCTTGTCGGGGGCCTTGGTCTGGGGCTTGGCGATGTCGTGGAGCAGGCCGGTCAGCTTGAGGACGGTACGGCGGGAGAACCCGTCCCCCACCTCCTCGGCAAAATAGGCCGCCACCTCCGCGTTCCAGGGAGCCAGGGAGTAGATAGCCGAATTCTGGTGGCCTCGGGTGATCAGTTCGGCAAACTCAACGGTATGGAGGTTATGGTTCCAAACGTCCCAGTAGTGAGCGCTGGGCTGGTCCACCCCCTTGGTCAGTTCCAGTTCGGGGATGATGCGGCAGAGCAGGTCCAGCCGGTCCAGGACCTCCAGCTGCGCCCTGGCGCCGTCCTGGGCCAGGATCGCCATCAATTCGTCGCGTACCCGTTCCGGGGCCACGTCATCCAGACGGCGCGCTTCCCGGCGGATGAGGCGGGCCGTCTCCGGTTCCAGCATAAACTTCAGCCGGCCGGCCAGGCGGGGGCCGCGAAGGAGGCGGCCCGGGTCGTACCGGAAGACCTGGTCGTTCACCACCCTGATGCGCTTTTGGACCACGTCCGTCCGCCCACCGAGAGGATCCACCAGGTCGCCGGCCCAAAGGCCGGCCGGGATGGGCCACTCATCGGGGTCGGATTCGACGAGGCAGGGATGGTCCAGGGGCAGGGCCATGGCGTTGACGGTAAAGTCGCGCCGTTCCATGTCTTCCTGGATGTTGAACCCGTAGCGCACCAGGTCTATCACCAGTGGCGCCGGATCGGGGCCGGGGGACTCTACGATAACCTGGTAGACGCCCCGGGCCAGGTTGTGGGGCTGGCAGACGCCGCCCAGGTGGCGGGCCAGTTGGTGGCCCAGCTTCTCCACCGAGCCAGCAAAGGGAGGCACGGCAATATCCAGATCGTGAGGACCGGAGGAGTCGGTGAAGTCGGCAATTTCGCCGCGGAACAGGGAGTCGCGCAGGAAGCCGCCCACCAGAAAAGCGCCTTCGGAATTGGCGCGCCCGTACCGAAGGGGGAATTGAGCGGAGAAGAATTGGGCGATTTCAGTAAGAATGGCCGGTAATTCCTGTGGGGTGAAGGCTGGCTTCACAGGATTGGGCTGACACTTTGCCCGAAGCGTTAGGCAGGTTTCGCCGGGTCGACCCCAGAGTCTTCTCCATCACTGGGAGAAACCCCGAGAGAAACTCCTTCGGGCTCCGGTTCGGGCGGGTCGGACTCGTAGGTAATTTTCCAGAACGCGTCCCGGGAGACCAGGTGGTCGATATACAGGACACCGTTCAGGTGGTCGGTCTCGTGCTCCAGGGCCTGAGCAAGAAGTCCGTCGGCCTTGATGCGGATGACTTTGCCGTTCAGGTCCAGGGCTCGGGCGCGCACCCGCACGGAGCGCTTGACGGTGCCCCGGTAGCCGGGAATGCTGAGACAGCCCTCCTCCACCTCGCGCTCCCCTTCCCGCCGGATAATTTCCGGATTAATCAGCACCAGAGGTTCGTTCCACTCGGGCAATTGAATTACGGCCACCTTTTGCAGCCCGCCGACCTGGTTGGCGGCCAACCCTACGCCGTGGTGGGCGTGCATGGTTTCCACCATGTCGTCGATGTACTCCTTGAAGTTGGCCGGAATTTGGGTAATCCGCCGTGTCTTCTGGCGCAGGATGGGGTCGGGGACGTGCCGCATGGTCAAAAGGGCCAAGGTGGGATACCTCCCTGAACTCGCTAAAGGGGCGTGGGGCGCTACCGGAGGCGCCGATTTCACCGGTCAATTATACGGCAAGGTAGATGGAAAGCGCAAAACACACGGGGATGGTCAGGAGGCCAAGGCCCGCTTCCGAGACGGAAGGCGCAAGAGCTTTGACAGGGCCCGTTCAGCCCGCGGGATGGCTTGTTGGTATTAGTCTTGCTATTTGCCTGGTGGGGAAAGGCCATTCAGCCTGTGGGTGGGTTGAATGGCGGCATGGGCGGCGGAAAGTCAATGGTCTCGTCCGCCCGGGCCACGTCTTCAGGTACCAGGAGGCGGTTTATAATGCGTTGCTGCTCCGGCGTGGGGGAAAAGTTGGTATTGGCGCCTGCTTCCCTGAAGTTCCACAGCGCCACTATCATGCTGGTTACTTCGGCCAGGAGTTGCTCCACCAGCCAATCACTCAATTGGTCCTCGAAACAATTGCCGTGCAATTGGTCGGCGATGGCCTGCAAATGCAACAGTTCGGGTTGCCCGTACTCATCGGACAGCAGACCCGTTATATCCCGCCGCAGGTTGTGGGACCCGTGTCGCCAGTTGCGGTCTTCCCCGATGGCCTTAACGGCATGGGCCACCGCGACGGAAGCCTTTTCCGAGGCCTGCACCCGGTTCCCCAGGGTGTGGAGTTCGTAATTGGCCTGCGCCATCAGGCGGCGGCTGAGGTCTGCGTGACGGTTGGCCTTGGCTATAGACATGAAGGACGCCTTGTGTCAATTCAGATGTTCCGAAACCGTGCCGGTACCAGTTTAGCCACCACGGGCCTGACCGGCCTATACCAAGAATAGCGATGGTCTTGGCCGGACCGCATCGCCGTCAATGGCCGCGGTTGCCTTACAGCAAATCTACCGGGTCCACGTCTATGGTTACGTCCCGGGTTGGCAGGTCGATGCCTTCCAGGAAGCGGTGCAGGTTGCGGCCCCGCAGCAACAGGTTCCAGCGATAGCGGCCCCTAAGCCGCGGGGGCAAGCCAGGGGCAGGCCCGATAATTGTGACGTCGGTGAGCCCCTGGGCAGTGATGCGCTCCCGCATCAGCCGGGCTGCGGTGATGGCCAGCCGCTGGCAGGTGGTTGGGTTGGTGTCCTGGTAGAGCAGGCGGACCAGGCGATTGAAGGGCGGGTTGCCCTGGCGGTGGCGGGTGATCAACTCGGTCTGGAACAGGGCATGGTAATCCTGGTCAACGGCGGCGGCCACGGCGTAGTGGTCGGGATTGTAGGTCTGGATGATCACCCGACCTCCATCCGGCCCCCGGCCGGCCCGGCCGGCCACCTGGCACAGGAGGCCGAAAGCACGCTCGCCGGCCCGAAAGTCGGGGCGGTATATGCCCACGTCGGCCAGCACCACGCCCACCAGGGTTACGTTGGGCAGGTCGAGCCCCTTGGCCACCACCTGGGTGCCCACCAGCACCTGGATATCGCCGGAGGCCAGGCGGCGCATGGTCTCGTCGGCGTCCAGGCCCGAGCGGGAGGCATCGGAGTCCCACCGTTCCGCGGATACGTTGGGGAACAGGGACTTTACCTCTTCCAGGACCCGCTGGGTGCCGATGCCCAGTTGCCTGATGTGGCTCCCCTGGCACTGACGGCAGATGCCGGGCGGGCGACTGCGGCGGTTGCACCGGTGGCAGCGGAGGCGGGACTCGGCCGAATGGTAGGTAAGGGTGGTGGAGCAGGCGCTGCAGGTAACAACGTAACCGCAGTCCCGGCACTGGACGATGGGAGCGCTGCCCCGCTGGTTGAGGAACAGAATCGCCTGCCGGCCGCTTTCAACGCACTCGGCAAGCCCCTGGGCCAACGCCCGGCTGAAGATTCCCCGGTTCCCCTGGCGGAGTTCCTGGCGCATATCAGCGATTTCAACATGGGCCAGGGCACCGGCGGCCTCCCCGAACTCACCCTTGGCTCCGCTGTTGTTATCGCCTTCCACAGGATTGGCAGGCGCCTGGCCGGGCCGGTTTTCGTAGGGAATACGGTGGGGCAGTTCCAGCAGGCGGTAGCGACCCTGCCTGGCCAGGTAGTAGGTCTCCACGTCGGGGGTGGCGCTGCCCATTACCAACACTGCTCCGGTTAACCGGACCAGTTCCAGCGCGGCGGTGCGGGCGTGGTAGAAGGGATGGGCGTCCGCCTGCTTGTAGGTCCATTCGTGCTCTTCGTCGATAACTATCAGGCCCAGGTTGGGCAGGGGAGAAAAGAGGGCGGAACGCGGCCCAATGACCACGTCGTAGTCGCCGTCCCTGATCTGCCACCACTGGTCGAACCGCTGCCGGTCGGTCAGCGCGCTGTGGGTTACCGCCACCCGGCCAGGGAAACGGTCGTTGACCCGCTGCACCGTCTGGGGAGTAAGGGCAATCTCTGGCACCAGGAAAAGGGCCTTGCGACCCTGGGCTACCGCCCGGGCAATGGCCCGCAGGTACACCTCGGTCTTGCCGCTGCCGGTAACCCCGTGCAACAGAAAGGCGCGGGGCTGCTGCGCCGGGTCGTTCATTGCCAGCAGGATGGGGTCCAGGGCATCGGCTTGCGCGGCAGTAAGCTGCACCGGGGCTTCCTGCCCGGCCGCAAAATCCGTGACTGGGTGGGACAGGAGAGGGGCCTCGACAACCCGGCCTTCCTGGCGCACCCATTCCTGGGCCAGGAGACCCTTTTCCACCAGGGCGTCCCCAACACCCGTGCCGAACTCGCGGTTGGCCCGGGTGGTGGAGTAGCCGTCTTCCTGTTCCCGCACCGCCTGCAGCAGCCTTTCCTGCCTGTGGGGAATGCCAGTTTCCGGTGGAGGCCATTTCCCCAGGGTATCGGGGCCCCCGGTGGGAATCAGGCGGGAGTCATACCGGAAGGTGCGCGGGCGGGGCAGGTCCGTGCGCCGGTGGACGAACCCCCCATCCACCAGGCGGTTAACTTCGCGTATCCCTGACCGGCCCAGCAGTTTGGCGAAATCGGCCTCGCTCATCCGACGCTGCTCGGCCAGGGCTGCCAGTGCCTCCCGGGAAGCTGGCTTCAGGTTTTCCATGTACGCGTCATCCACCGGGAGGGGAAGAAGCTGGGACCGTACCTGGGCCTTGAATCCGGGCGGGAGGAACAGGGCAAGGGCATCGAAAAGGGAGGAAAAGTAGTAGCGGCTGACCCATCGGGCCAGGGACAGGGAACGGTCATCAAGCAGGCGGCCCGGCTCCACGGGCTGGAGAATGTCGCGGGTCGCGTCCACCTGCGGGGCGGCGGCCAGTTCCATAACCACGCCCTGGAGAATGCGAGGTCCAAAAGGGACCCAGACCAACTGGCCGGGCTCGACTCGAAAGCGGTGTGGGATGCTGTAGGAAAAGGTGCGGGAGTGGCCTGCCGGGGCGTCCACCGCTACTTCTGCGAATCTGGTCATAGGCGCCGACCGGCAGGAATGGATTCGGAAATCTGGCAACCGCTTGTTTTCAGAGGGACCGGCAGCCGGCCAGCCCAAATGCCTTTGCCGCCCCGTTCCTCACAGCAAGCCTTGCCAGCGCCAACCAGGCCAAGGGCAATT
Organism: uncultured Dehalococcoidia bacterium; assembly: GCA_964587795.1. Taxonomy (GTDB): domain Bacteria; phylum Chloroflexota; class Dehalococcoidia; order Lucifugimonadales; family UBA3495; genus Bin22. The sequence goes on from CAZPMU010000051.1 coordinate 17,042, forward strand.
ACAGTGGTACGGCGGATGTGAAATCCGCCGACTCCAGCCCGGAATAAACTACACCCTACTGAGAGGTGGCCTCGCCCCGGGGACGGCGGGGCACCGTCTTTTCCTTGATGCGGGCGGCGCGGCCCTGTAGCCCTCGCAGGTAGTAAAGCTTGGCCCGGCGCACCGAGCCCCGGCGGGTAACCTCCAGCGAATCAATGAGGGGCGAGTACAGGGGGAAGATACGTTCGACGCCAATGCCGCCACCGGCTATGCGGCGCACGGTGAAGTTGGCCGAAGGGCCGGTGCCGTTCTGACGGCGAATTACCACGCCCTGGAAGGCCTGAATACGCTCCCGGTCGCCTTCGCGTATGCGGAAGTTGACTCGGACCGTATCGCCGGGGCCGAAGTCGGGAATGTTGGGGTTGCTTTCCGGTTGAAGAATCTGGGCGGCTTCCATCTTTAGTACTACTGCCTTTCTGTTTAACTCTCGGACTGGAACATGCTTTCGGCGCGAGCTCCACCGCAGCGAATGCGGGAGTAGCTGGCTGTTAAGCATACCACATTGATTGGGAGAATGGCAGAGCCTGTAGCCGACCCATGGTGTTTCGGTTCAGGTGGTCTGAACGTGATATTGGCAGCAGCAGGCCTGAGTGTCCGCCCTGGTCCCCCGCCAGAACCGCCCGGGATGGCGCGGCGCCTTCAGGGCAATCGCACTTCCATTAGGTCGTTCGGTTCAAACAACTTTATTCCAACGCAGTTCTCACCAAAGAGGCACAGAGAGCGCGGGGTTGCGCGGAGAATCTCTGCGCTCCTCCGGGTACCCCGCGGCTGTGTGTGTTCAAGAAAAGCCTCCAAATGCGGTCGCCCGCCGCTGCCTTGCGGGGCCAT
>CAZPMU010000052.1:0-17356 GCA_964587795.1 uncultured Dehalococcoidia bacterium
TCCCAGAACTCCTCGTAGTCCTCCACGAAGTAGCGGACGCGGGTCTTCTTGTACTCGCGGGTGCTGTAGAGGAGCAGGTTGTCGGTAATCTGGGTGGCTTCGCTGATTTCGCTGGCGATCTGCTCGCACTCCTCGGGGGTGGTGGCGTGAATCATGGAGAAGTGGGAGTAGGGCCAGTCGGGGAAGGTTGGGCGTTCGTAGCAGTGGGTAACGGCCGAATGCTGGGCCATGGTCATGCCCACCTCCTCGGCCCGTTCCGGCGGCACCTGCCACACCACCATGGCGTTGGACCTGAAACCGGAACGGCGGTGGTGCAATACCGCGCTGAAACGGCGCATAATCTTGCGTTCCTGGTACTCGTCGGCCAGGGAGAACAGTTGGGCCGCATCCATACCCAGCCTTTCGGCCATGGCGTCGAAGGGACGGGGAACCAGGGGCAGATCCTCCTGCAGTTCCCGGATGACCGATTTGTCAAAGTCGCTGACAGGCTGGGCCTGGTTCCAGTCGGGGGCGGGGGTGCGCTCGCCCCCGGCCTTGTTACTCTCGCCCTCTGGCTTGTTATTGTAGTCGGGACTGTAGTTGTGGGCCGCGCTGCGCTGCTGGACCATGTCGAAGTTGACGCCAATTTTGAAGAAGCGGATGGTGGGCATTACCCGGAAATTTAGGGCGCCCGTCTCCTGGGCCATCCATTCCACTGTGCCCTGCAGGTCGCCGTCGGGCGGCACCGCCAGGGTGAACCACAGGTTGTAGTAGGAGCCTTCCCGGGCGTAGTTGTGGCTGACGCCGGGGTGGCGGTTGATGAACAGGGCGCCGGAGTTCAGCTGGTCGGGTTCGTAGGCAAAGGCCACCAGGGTGGTCTTGTAGCCGAGGCGGCGGGTATCGAAGATGGCGCTGATCTGGCGCACCACGTTTTGCCGTTTCAACTCATCCAGGCGGGAGATTACATCATCCTCGCCAATTTCTAACTCCTCGCCCAGCTCCAGGTAGGGGCGTTCCACCATGGGAAACTTGCTCTGGATAAGGTTCAGCAGCTTGCGGTCGGTCAAGTCCATAACTGTGTAGTCAGCCTCCCAAAGTTTGAGCAGCAGATTCTTCCGCGGTAATGCGGTGCGGCGCGGTTATTTCCATGCGTTTCTGGTACGACTCCACGACCCCCACCAGCACCTGGTCGGCGAGTTCCAGGGTGGGACCCCAGGCGCTGTTTTCAGTGGAGTCCAGCACGAGGGTGCGGAAGAAGATAAAAGCTTCCACCGTGTCCTTCAGGGGTACACTGCGTTCGGACATTTCCGCCCCGTACTCGTGCCCCAGCATAAGGGCTTCGGCCAGCACTTCCTGGCGGCGGCCGGAGGCCCGCCGGCGGGGAAGGCCCTGTACCAACAGGGAGAGGAGGCGTCGGCCAAAGAGGCGCATCCGGTCGCGGCCTTCCTCTTCGACGCTCTGGTACCAGGACTGGCGGGCTACCTCTTCGTGGTTGAGACGGCGGCGGATACGACGCAGGGCGGCGTCTTCCAGCTTGTCGGGCGTTTCCGTTGGGTGGGTGTCGGGACGCTGCTGGGTAAGGGCCAGCAGGTCCTCCCGGGCGAACCGGCGATGGCCGCCGGGAGTGCGGTAAACTCGCAGGTGGCCGGCATCGGCCCAGTGGCGCAGGGTAACCTGGCTGACCTGCACCAGGTCGCAGGCGTCGCGCAGGGACAGCCACTGGGTCTGGTCTGCAAGCTGTAGATTTGCCATAAAAATCTATAAAAATCTATAAAAGTCTGGGTTAAGGCAACAAATTGGCGGTAAGGATACTAGCATAGCGGGGGCCGGCGGTCAATGAGGTTACCTTGGGCAGAGCGAGGTAAATACATTCTCGCTTCGGGAATTTGCCGAAACCAGACGGGTTTATCCGTTGACCGGCTGCCTCCCCTGTAGTTGCTTTATTCCGTATATGATAGCATTAAATTCGCATCACATTAAGGGCAATGTGTTGGGGAATCGTATTGTGAATCACCAGAATCGGAACACGCCAAGTAATGACTGAGACCAACGCCTCCAGCTCAACCAACGCACCCGGTGCAGCCGACGCACCCGGTGCAGCCGACGCGATTGTTACCCGGGGGCTGGTGCGGGAGTTCGGCGCGGTGAGGGCCGTGGACGGCGTGGACCTGTCGGTTCAGCGCGGCGAAATATACGGCTTCCTGGGGCCCAACGGCGCGGGCAAGACTACAGTCATCCGTATGCTGATTACCCTGCTGGCTCCCACGGCGGGTTCCATAACCGTGGCGGGTTACGATGCGGTGGCAAGGCCGGACCAGGTGCGACTACGCATTGGGGCGGCGCTGCAGGAAGCCGCGCTGGACGACAAGCAGACGGGCAGGGAATTGCTGACCCTGCAGGGACGGCTGTACGGTCTGCGGGGCAGGGAGATCGCCGCCCGAATGGCCGACCTGACAGACCTGATAGACATAGGCGACGCTATGGGCCGGCTGATAGGTACCTATTCCGGCGGGATGAAGCGGCGGCTGGACCTGGCGGCGGCCCTCATCCACCAGCCTGAAGTCCTTTTCCTGGACGAACCCACCACGGGCCTGGACCCCATAAGCCGCAACCGCATATTTGAGGAAGTTGGCAAGATTAATACGGACCTGGGGGTGACCATTTTCCTTACAACCCAGTACCTGGAGGAGGCGGATGCCCTGGCTCACCGGGTGGGAATCATCGACCGGGGCAGGCTGGCCGCCCAGGGAACTCCGGGAGAACTGAAACACTCGCGGGGTTCCGACCTGATAATCGTCAAGCTGGAGGGTGACGTTTCCCCGGAAGTCGTAACCTCCCTGGGAACTCTAACGTCGGTGGACGCAGTAGACGCCCACGACTCGGAGCTGACGGTAAGCACCGGCAACGGGGCCGCGCTGGTCAGCGTGGTGGCCCTGAAGCTGAACGAACTGGGAGTGGGAGTCCGCGAGTTGACCCTGCGAACCCCCACGCTGGACGACGTGTTCCTGCAGGTTACCGGCTCGCGACTGCAACGGGAGGAAACGGGGCAGCTGGAAGGTGATACCAGTGGGAAGAACAACTGACGGGCGACGGTCCCCCTTGAGGGACAAGGTCGGGAGGGACTGATGGCTGTGGTATCGAGCGCGGGCGGTATGGCAGTTCGAGCGCGCAAGGCGGGCTTCATCAGGGATATTTTCGCCGTGGCCCGCCGGGCGGTAAGGGCCATGCTGCGGGACCTGGAAACGGTAATTCCCGCGCTGTTCATTCCCGTGTTCATGTTCGCGGTAACTGTCGGGGCCCTGCAGGACTTTGCGGAGACCATTCCGGGCCTGGACTACCGAGCCTTTCAGCTGCCGGTGGCGGTGCTGTTCGCCGTAACCGGCGTTTCCCGGGCCATTACGGTGGTGACGGACATACAGTCGGGGTACTTCGACCGCCTGGTGATTACGCCGGTGAACCGGGTGGCCCTGCTGCTGGGACTGTTGATGGCCGACTTCGTGCTCATAGTGGCCCTTACCATTCCGGTTATTATTATGGGCTTCATCGTGGGCGTCGGCTTCGATACGGGGCTGCCGGGCATCCTGGCGTTCATCCTGCTGGCCGGCCTGTGGGGGCTGATATTCAACGGGTTCCCCTACGCCATTGCCTTCAAAACCGGCAACGTGGCGGCGGTGAACCTGTCGTTCCTGCTCTTCTTTCCATTCCTGTTTATGACCACCCTGTTCATACCCCAGGAGCAGATGACGCCGTGGCTGTCCACCACCGCCGACTTCAATCCCGTTACCTACATTCTTGCCGCCGAGCGTTCCCTGATAACCGGGGGCTGGCAGTGGGTGGTCATACGGGACGGGGTCATTGCCACGCTGGGCGTAGGGGTTGTGAGCATGACCCTGGCCCTGTACACCCTGCGGGGCCGGGCAACGCGGCGGTAGTTGGGGTTCACTAGCTTTTTTCCGGTCCCTGAGCGTCATCAGCTTTGACCCGCGCATTACGCCTGGACAATTGAATCGACAGCCGAAATGGAGGCGCCTTCATGAAATTCGCCGCCTTTACCACGGTAGCCGCGTCGGCAGGAGAAGCAACCAAAGCCGCTGACGTGCTGGACAACCTTCGACAACAGACGATTCTGGCCGAAGAACTGGGCTTTGAAGCCATGTGGCTGGGGGAGCATCACTTTGGCCTCTATGGCGCGGGGGACCTTCCCAACCCAATCCTGCTGGGCGCCGACCTGGCAGCCCGCACCTCCAGGATTCGCATCGGCCAGATGGCCAACATCGCGACCTGGTGGCATCCCATAAGGCTGGCGGAGGACATCGCCATCCTGGACAACATGACCAGGGGCAGGGTGGAAGTTGGTTTCGGCAGGGGTGTCTGGCCTTACGAGGGCCCGCAGTTCCATCCCAATGCCGACCCACGCCGCGACCGGGAAAACCGGGAGCTGTTCCAGGAAACGGTGGAAATTGTCCGGAAAATCTGGACTGAAGAGTTCTTCTCTCACCGGGGAGAAAACTACACCTTCCCCACCGAGGACACGGTGTTTTCCCATCCCTCGTTTCCGCCGGACCCGGCATGGCACGAGGACGGGAAGGTAACAAGGCTGCGGGTAACGCCGCGGCCGTACCAGAAGCCTCACCCACCCCTGTGGATGACGGTGTCCACCGACCGCTCCGTGACCACCGCCGCCGAGATGGGGCTGAAAGCCTGCTACTGGCAGCCTCCTCCCCGACGCATTAGAGAGCGAATGGAGACTTACGCCGAGGTCCGGTCGCGGCTGGAGGGCGAGAGGTTTGCCATTGGGCAGGACCAGGCCGTAATGCGGTCCACCTATGTCTCAACCTCCATGGAGCAAGCCAGGCGCGAGGCCGAGGCGGGCATCATGTCTGCCTTCATCTTCAATGACCCCTTCCGGGGCAGGGAGGTCTTCACCAACCCTGGCGAGGTCCTGGAGCCAACGGTCAAGCTGGACTGGGAATTCCTGGAACCCCGTACGCTGCTGGTGGGTTCCCCCGAGAACGTCGTCGAAAAGATAGAAGAACTGCGGGAAGTGTGTAACCTGGAATACCTGCTGGTAGAGTTCGCTCACGCCGGTATTCCCTTGCGCCGGACCTTGCAGAACCTGGAGAGTTTCGGAACCAGGGTTATGCCCCGATTTACCAAGTGAGCTTGGCCTCACGGACTGATATGCCACGCACCAGCAGGGAGTGACAAACCCCTGCGGCGTCCCCGAACCAATAGCCTCGAGCAGGCTAAACCGGGCTGCCTCCCAAAGCCGGCTGTTTGGCAGAAGCCGGTATCCGGGAAGGTAATTGAACCTGCTGCGTAGTCAATGGCGAGTTTCCTGGACTCGTCTCAGGGGGGATGACGATCCCATAATGGGAATCCCACCAAGGGTGAACTGTAATTCCCCGCCCGGGTTTGTTGGCGCGAGCCCTCAATGCTATAGTGCGGTCGAGAGGGCATATATGGATGATTTACGCAAGCTTCAGGCGAGTAAACGCGCGCTTTTCGAAGATTTGAGCCGGGCTATAAGCAGCAAAGCGGTGCTGCAGGCCATGGGACAGGTGCCAAGAGAACAGTTTGTGTCACCCGACGTCCGCCACAGGGCCTACCAGAACATCCCACTGTCCATCGGGTCGGGCCAGACCATTTCCCAGCCCTACATGGTGGCCCGCATGACGGAACTGCTGGAACTTGCGGGCAACGAAAACACTCTCGAAGTGGGAACGGGCAGCGGCTACCAGGCTGCAGTCCTGTCCAGGCTCCTGACCGGGGGCAGGCTGGTGACCGTGGAGCGAATTCCGAAGCTGGAACAGGCGGCGCGCCGACGTCTGAATGAACTGGGCTGCGAGAATGTTGCCGTTCTGCCCGCCGGACCGGAGCTGGGGGCTCCCGAGTACAAACCTTTCGACGCAATAGTTGTAACCGCGGCCTGTCCCGGCTTGCCCGACGGCCTGGTGGGACAACTGGCGGTGGGCGGACGACTGGTAGCGCCCGTAGGTCCAAGGGATGAGCAGACCCTGGTCCTGGCCCTCCGCACCGGGGAAGGTCTGTCGGTCAGCCCGCGGGGCAAGTGCCGCTTTGTGCCCCTGCTGGGGCCCGAGGGGTTCGGAGAGGAGTAGGTCACGCCAGTCCCGAGTCGAACTCTGAAATGGCAGATTTCCGCTCCTCTCCCCACCAGGCAATCTTCCTGCTGGTCCATTTGGCAGTTTGTCCACGAAAGGCACGAAGGGGCACGAAGATGGGGTATGGTTTTACGGTGAAGGGGTGTTATGCAGGATGGCAAGGGGAATGTCAGCAGCGGGTTGGTGGCGAGGGATTTGTTCAAAGATGCGGTGGGAGACGGCCCTGCCAGCATTTCTGAATAATTGCACTTCGGCCATTTTTGTTGACTGGCAGCGCCCTTGGAACGTACAATGGGACTAACTGCACAGAATTAAGTTGCTTTCCAAAGGGAGGGCTTTAAATGGCAATAACAATGGACGGCGTTGAACTGGGCGTCGAGATTACCGAGAAGGCGGCCGAGAAGATTAAGTACTTTGCCGAGAAGGAAGGCATCACCGACAACGTGGGGCTGCGGGTGGCGGTTAAGGGCGGCGGTTGTTCCGGCCTGACCTACGACCTGAAGATTACCGGCGAGGAACTGGAGAGCGACAAGGTCGTAGAACAGTACGGCGTCAAGGTAATGGTGGACAAGAAGAGCTACATCTACCTGGTGGGAACCGAGCTGGACTTCTCCGACGGGCTGAACGGCAAGGGGTTCACTTTCGAGAATCCCAACGCCAAGAAGGCCTGCGGCTGCGGCACCTCTTTCAGCGTTTAGGCATTCTGCAGCAAGGCTATCCCGCTCCCGTCTCATTGGGAATGGGGGCCGGTAAATTGGGTTAACAAGAGGCCCGACCTGGCAGCCAGGTCGGGCCTTCCTGTGCCTGCGTCGTCCGCCTTACTGTGCCACGAAGGTGATGACTTCCTCGCCGTTCACTATCACTCGATAGGTCTCTCCCACAACCAGCTTTCCATTCAGGTCGATAATCTCGTCCAGTTCCACCGTCTCATCTTCGCAGGGAACGGCCCAGGGCGCCGGCGGCGGCACGTAGTGGGTCAGTGAAACGCGCACCTCATCCCTTTCAACCGCTGCGCTCCGGTCGCGCCGCCTGGAGCAGTTGTCCAGGGTGGACTGAAGGTAGAAGATTCTCAGGTAGTGCCCCTCCCTGGGCGGCAGCATCTCCGCGCCCGTAATGGGATACGGCGCCTCCACCCACGCATTGGGGTCCACCGCCTCCTGGCCTTCCTCGGGAGGCGGTGGCTGCACCATCACCAGCAGCAAATCCACCTTGCGGGGATTGCCGCGGGTGATGACGTCATATGCCGTATCGTTAATGAAGGCCAGGCGTCCGTCGGACTCGACTATTCTGGCCTGAATTGAGTAGGTATTGCGGTCAGCTATGTCGGCCCGGTTGTATTCAACCTTGAAGTCTATGGGGACCTGTCCGGGGTTCTCGATGACCTGCTCGGCAATCAGCGTGGAGGCGGCATCCTGGTAGGAAGTGTCGCTCAACCGGACTTCCAGCCGGGCCCCGGGGGTCAGGGGCAGGCGCTCGCGGTAGGTTACGGAGCCGAAAACCGAGGCGTTGGGCCGCTTGCCCGAGGTTACCGTGGTGGTGGAATTGCCGGAACCCGAGCTTCCCTGACAGCCGGCCAGAGCGAGAACAATGGTACACAGGGCAAGGATGACCGCAAGGTTGATCCTGGTCTTCATGACTGCGCCTCTAATTGATTGAGCTTAATGGCCGCTATTCAATTATATAGACGCAGGGAGACGACAAAAGGTTCCCGCCGGCTGCAGGAACCTGCGGAATTATGCCGGCGAGGCCGCAGGCGGGGGTCGCAAAGGGGTGACGGCCAGAACCAACGCTCCGGCCACCCAAAGGACGGCGGCATAGGTGAACACGGAGCCAATGCCAAAGTTGTTAACAACTACTGCGGCAATCAGTGGGGCGATGCCGCTGAGCACGCTGTTGACGCCCATGACGATGCCCATGGTAACGCCCTCGGTGCCGCGGCCCACCTGGTCCAGCACCGTGGCCTGGAGAATCTGGTTCATGGAGGAACTGAAGAGCCCGATGGCCAGGACTATGGCCATCAGCAGAAAGCCGGCCCCCACCGGTTCTATGGCCAGCGACAGCAGGCCCACGGCGGTAAGGCAGGGAATCAGGATCAGCTTGCGGCCAAAGCGGTCGGACAGCAGGCCGGCGATGGGTGAGGAGACCACTCCCAGGATGAGCAGCAGGGTCAGGTGAAGCCCCACCATGAAGGCGGAAAAGCCCAACCCGCCGTCGGGCACCGGGTCGTGGAGGTACTTGGCCAGCCAGAACATCAGGACCACGGAACCCATGTCCCGCAGGCTGCTGACCAGCACCAGAGCCAAAATTGCGGGATTCCGCAGCAAACGTCCGGCGTCCCGGAAGCGCTGGCCTGCCTCCGTACGCTGGCCCTCGCCGTCGCCGTCGCCGCCCAGGTGGAACAGGGCCCAGAACACGACCGCGGTCATCACCACGGCGGGGAATACGTAGACCAGGGCAACGGGTCGCCACGCCCCGGCGAAGAGGGTGAGCAAGGCCCCGATTATCAACGGGCCGATGCTGTCGCCAATCTGGCCGCCCACGCCGTGCATGGACAGGCTGAAGCCCCGCCTGGTGGGGAAACGCTGGGAAATGGCGGCGATGGCCGGCATGTGCCATACGGTGCCCGGCAGGGGCAGCAGGATGAACACCAGGGCCAGCATGGCAAAGCCGGGCGAGGCGGCGACCAGTCCGTAGCCCACCGCCGCCACTGCCATGCACAGGGTGAGGATGAGGCCCCAGCGGCGCCGGAAAATGTCGACAATGAAACCGGTGGGTATGTTGGCAATGCCGCCGCTGATGCTGAGGATGGCGATGAGGGCGCCGAACTGGAAGTTGGTAAACCCCAGGGCGGTCTGGATTACCGGCAGCAGCACGACGATGCTCTGGCCGTACCAGTGGGTGAAACCATGTCCGATGGAAAGGTTGGTGAGGACGAAGGTCCCGCCGCGCCGGTAGCGGGGCTGGCTGCCTCCCACACCGCCTGCCAGGTTAGTTGCCAACGAAACGCTCCAGTGACCGCTGCAGGTTAAGGTAGGCCTCGGTCCGGGTGCCCAGGATTATGAGCGCGCCGAATCCCAGGACCAGGGCAGCCACGAAAAGGCTGCCGGCCAGGCCCAGGAAAAGGCGGGGGGTTTTGAAGGTGGGAGGGTTGGCAGGCATCCGGCCTTTATCCTTCGCCCTGCAAACGGCTGATTTCGGCCTCCAACTCACGTACTCGGGCCTCGGCAGCCTCACGCAGTTGCCGCTCTGCTGCCGCTGTAGCGATATATTTTTGTCCCTCCGGATCGTACCATTGCAGCGTTCCTTGCTCCCACCGCAGGCAAAGGTCTAGCGCGGGACTAAATCCCTCTAACAACCCTTCTTCCCGTGACACAACCTCCAGTGGAGTGTACTCCCCGTTCTCCAACCTCTCCCCAGCCAGCTTTACCGACGCCTCCGAGTCTTCCTCATCAAACCGCCAGTATTCCAGCACACCCAGGTTGGCGTAGAAAAGGCGTTTCTCTCCATTGTCATTCTCACGGGTACTGGGAGATGCTATCTCCAAGACAAACTCGGGCGGTTTTCCTTGTTCGGACACCACGTAGCCATTGTTGATCCGGTAAAGTTCCGGGTCAGCATTAAAGGAAATAAACAGGTCCGGGTACCGCCGCTCACTGGCTGGACGGTTGGGAAGGGCGGCTATGAACCGCTCTCCTTCAATTAACAAATCTGGTGGGTTGCCGAAGTGCAGCATCAGTGGTTCGATGATGCTGGACTTTGCCAGATGGGTAAAGCTGGTCATATCTTCCGGGTTGCGTTCCGGCGGCTCGGGTATGTCCGGGAACCGGTAGGTGTCGGTCCCGGTCATGGCAATTGTTTTGCGGTTCCTGGTGGTCATTTGGTGGCCTGCTCCTGAGAGACTGCCGGGAAAGCGGGTAACATAAGCTCACCACGAGCCAGCCTAACTGGAAAGTCGTTCATCCTGAGCATCTGGGATGGCGCTGAGAGCCATTAGAGAATAATCTGAACTGTTTCGACTTTGAACTCCGGCGGCAACCAGCCACTTTCTGTCTCTCGTCCACGGGACTACCTTATCACATCCGCACAGCCGACCATAATACGGATGACTAATGGCCCAGCGCAAGATGAGTGAGCGCAACTACCGGAGAAGCCCGTCCCATACCCAGACTAGGTCAGTTTCCCGTAAACCGTTTCCGGGGTTACCAGGATGGCTACTGAGTCCTGTTTGACCATGGCCTCGTCGTATTCTTCCCAGTCGGGGTGTTCGTTGCCGCTGCAGGCGCGGAAGATGTCGCGCAGCAGCAGGCGCAGTTCCTCGGCGTCGGTGTTGAAGGCGCCCTTCAGTTCGGCCTTGCCCTCCACCACCACGTAGGTGCGCCAGTCGGGGGTGATGCACAGGACGGTGCACTGAGGGTTGCGGCGCAGGTTGCGAACCTTCTGCGACCGGGGATAGACGGACGCCAGGGCCATGTAACCCTGGTAGGCGCCGCAGACCACGGCGCTGGCGTGGACCGCGCCGCTGGGCCGGATGGTCTGCACTATGGCCCGGTGGTTGGTTTCCAGGAAGGAACGGATGTCTTCAAATTCCAATGTTGCACCTCGACGTTTGGGTGAATTTAACTAATTGACCAGGGTAACCACAAGGGTTGCCCCTACCCTCTGTTGTGCGACTAGAAGGGCCGGCGGTGGGAGACCTCCGTTTCCACTGCGGTGATGAACTCCAGCAGCACGGCCTCTCCCTCTTCAGTCTTGCGGCGGGCGCGCTGGAAGGCGGGGATGATTTCCGCCGGGTCTTCGATGCGCTCGCTGTAGCCGCCCATTTCCCGGCCCATGCCGGCGTAGTTGCCGCCCAGGTCGCGGGTGTTGTAAAGCTCGTGGGACGCGGCCATGGCGGTTACCTCGGCGCCCATGCTGGAGTTATTTAACACCACGGTAATGATGGGCAGGTTGCTGCGCACGGCGGTCTCAAAGTCCAGGCCGGTCATGCCGAAGGCGGCGTCGCCCATGAAGTTGACGCAGACTTTCTCGGGGTGGGCCAGCTTGGCGCCAATGATCAGGCCCAGGCCGGTGCCCAGGCCGTGGGACTTGCCCCAACCGATGTAGCTGCCCGGCCCGTTGGAACGGTAGAAGGGCAGGATTTCGTCCCGGGGGCTGCCCGAGTCGTGGGTGACTATGGCGTCCTCCGGCGGGATGGCCCGCATGAAGTCGTGGATTACCCGGTAGGGGTTGATGGGCCGCTGGTCGCTGGTCAGCCTGGGCGTCCACTGTCCCAGCCAGGCCTCCCGTTCCGCCTGGATGGCGGCGGCGGTGGCCGGGTCGTCCTTGCGTGAGTCGCCCACGATGTCGCGGCAGGCTTCAATCAACTGGCGCAGGGCCAGCCTGGCGTCGGCCATTATGGGAATGTCCACCTGGTAGTCCTTGTTCAGGTCGCGGGGGTCGTTGGTTATCTGGATGATGGTCTTTCCCGCGGGGATGTTGATGTAGCGGACGTGTTTGGTGAAGCTGCATCCCACTCCCAGGACCAGGTCGGCCCGCCGCATGTAGTTGTGGACGGGGCCGGACATCACCCCGCTGGCGCTGCCCAGGGCCAGGGGATGGACCTCCGGAAAGACGCTCTTACCGGCCAGGCTGCTCATGACCGGAACCTGGAGCAGTTCGGCCAGTTCCAGCAGTTCGTCCGACGCACCAGCGTAAAGCACGCCCTGGCCGGCGTGGATTACCGGGGCGGTGGCAGCGCAGAGGGCCCGTGCCGCCGCCTCGATGTCTGTCGAGTTGCCCGGGAAGGGCAGGGACTTCAGGGGTGAGTAGGCCGCGGCCGACTCGTCCACTTCACCCAGGGCCACGTCGGTGGGTATCTCCACCAGCACCGGCCCGGGGCGGCCCTGGCGCAGGGCGGCAAAGGCGCGGCGCATGGTCTCGGCAGCGCGGTTGGGACTGTTCAACTGCTCGATGTACTTGGTGATGGCGGCGTAGCTGGTCATGGAACTGAACAGGGGCAGAATACCCTGCCGGTCCATGGGGTGTCCCTGGGCCAGGATGAGCATGGGGGTGGAGTCGGAGTAGGCGGTGGCGATGCCGGAGAAGGCATTCTCCGCGCCGGGGCCGTACTGCATGGCGAATACGCCCATGGGGTTGCCCCAGGTCATGCGGCTGTAGCCGTCGGCGATGCCCACGCCCACCCGTTCCTGGCGGCTGATGATGGGGCGGATGCCGGCCACGGCGGTCGCTTCGAGAACGGGCGTGGTGGGGAAGCAGCTAAGGTACTGGACGCCCTCTCGCTTCAGAATGTCGGCAATCAGGTCAACGGTACGCATGGGGGCCTCCCGGGGCTGTCGAGTGGCGGCTTGAGCCGCCTCATTACCCGCCAGTATACCCCTCTTGTCCATAGGCCGGCATGGGTGGAAGGAGATTTTGGCAGGGTCATCACGCCTTGACGACTCCTTTCAACACAGGGGCGCAGAGAAGCCGAGGAACACAGAGCGTCGCTAAGAAACTCCGCCGCCGCCGCGTCTTCGCGGTGAAAAAAGAGCTGGAACAGTGTCGGTGGACGGGAGGTCCGAAACTAAATGGGATTGGCCAGGGGGTGATGAAGGGCAAGAGAAGTGGGCCACCACCCTTTTGCAGGTGGTGGCCCGGATTCCACTAACGTGGCTGAACCGGTTCGACGGTACTAAGCCCCGCCGGGTACCCCACTGATCTGACCGGAGTTACCGGTGTTGTCCTTGTCCGCGGGGTCGATCCACAGGTGCATGAACTTGAGGAAAGAACCGTTGGGAGCGGGGAAGTGGGAGTAACCGTTGACCTCGGGCCAGAAGGATACGGCTTCCTGCTCCCAGTAGACGGGGAAGGAGCTGTACTGCTTCATGGCGGCCAGTTCGATTTCGTGAGCCAGGGCCAGGCGCTTGTCGGGATCCAGTTCGGTCTGGGCCTGGTCCAGCAAGGCTATGATGGCCGGGTCGCAGTTGTCGTTGGGAGGCGTCCAGTCATTGCCTTCAGAGTCGCAGCGCAGGAAGGCGGCGACGCCGGCGTTGGGGTCGTCGGCCGTAACAGTGTCATTTCCGGGCTTCAGGTCGCCCCAGGTGCCTTCAGACTCCAGCGTGCGGTAGGCGATGGTCTCCACCAGGTCGAAGTCGGTCTGGATGCCAATCAGGCGCAGCTGCTCCTGCAGGAAGGTGGCGCGGGCCTGCACCTGGGCGTCGGACTCCACGGTGAAGAGATAAGTCTTCTCAAAGTCAAAGCCTTCCTCTTCCAGGATGGCCCTGGCTTCGGCGCGGGTGGCTTCCATGTCATCAGACACGCACCAGCCGGGTACCGAGCAGCGCTGCTCCTGGGACAGTTCCCAGGGGCTGCCGGGAGCGTAACCGAAACCGCCGGCGGCGCCGTGGCCGTCCTGCAATACCAGGATGCCGGCATTCCGGTCAATACCCATTACAACAGCCTGGCGAACCCGGACGTTGTCAAAGGGGGCGTTGCGGTTATTGATCCACAGGCGGAAGTTGCCGCGGGTGGCGCGGATAACGGTCACTATCTGGTCGTGGTCCACGTAGGCCTGATACTGGCCCCAGTTGCGGACCCAGTGCCAGTCGGTCTGGTGGGCCAACTGGGTGGCCTGCTGGGTGGACTCGTCCAGGATACCGTTGATTACCAGCTCGTCCACGTAGGGAAGGCCGGGGAAGTAGTAGTTGGGGTTCTTGTCGAAGTACTGGGTGTCGATACCCACGGACTGGCCTTCCCTCCACATGAAGGGGCCCAGGCCGACGGAGACGTCCTGGAACATAGCCTCTTCGCCACCGGCCTCGAACCAGGCCTTGTTGAAGATCTGGGCGCGGCGGTTGGCCAAGGGCAGCAGCAGGACGGACTCGCTGCTGGGACCTACGAAGTTCATCTGTAAGGTGTTGTCATCCGGGCAGGAGAAGCCGGCAACTCCCTCCTGCACGTTGGCCAGGCGGCTTTGCATATAGCTGGCAGTAATGCCGTTGGCGGTTTTCATGGTGTCGAAGGAGAAGCGAGCATCCTCACAGGTGAAAGGCTCGCCGTTGTGCCAGGTTACACCTTGACGGAAGTTAAAAGTAATTCCATCCAGCCCTTCGGACAGTTCCCAGCTTTCGGCCAGGTCGGGGATGATGGGCCCGCCGGAATCGTAGGGGTTTTCCATTACCAGCAACGCGCCGGTGGGCATGCGGTACCGGTCGGTTACGCCGGAACCGGCGCCCCAGGCGTTGGCGTGCTCAAGGGGGTCTTCGTAGTTGATGCGAAGAGTTCCGCCGTAAGTGACCTCGCCGTAGAAGTCGGCAACGTTCTGGGGAATGGGTACCACGTCGGACATTTCCATCATGTCCATTGATTCGCCCTTGTCCATCGCATCGCTGGCAGGCTTTGCCATGGCCGCAGGCTCCGCGGTGGGCGCGGGGGCTTCGGCAGCGGGAGCAGCGGCAGCGGGAGCTTCAGCGGCCGGGGCTGCCGGTTCGCTGGCTGGCGCCGCAGGCTCGGGCGCGGACGCGCCGCAGGCCACCAGGGCCAGGGCCAGCATCGCCAATAGCGGCCCGAGAATGAGTTTCCTGGGTTCCCTAAGGGATTGGTTCCACCAGTGGTAGGTCATAGTTTATTCTCCAGATCTAGACTTTCTTGACAGAGGAACGAATGTCCCAGATGTTGGTCCCAGGGGTAAAAGAACAAAGTTCAGTAGGCAAACCTCCTTGACGTGGTTTCGTAACTGATTCTGATGGAGCAATACTATAGATGCCCCGGAAATCATCGACGGAATATATACTTGTTATGCCTGATATGTCAATGTAAATTTCCAAAGAGCTGACACTCACAACATATTACGCATATAAGAGTGTTTTGAACCATATAAACAAATCCGCCGTGGGGTGAACCACCCACCTGGTACATTCTTGCCCGCCCCGGTTTGCGGTAATCGGCGGTTTAAGCTGGCAGGATGGGTGCGGGTAGTCAATGAACTGTGGCAAGAACGAGAAATCGGGCCACCCCCGGTGGGGGTGGCCCGAAAGTGTGCCTGACGGCAGCAGATCCGAGGGCGGATACTAGATTCCGCCTGGTACGCCCATGGTCTGGCCGGCGTTGCCGGTGTCGTCCTTGTGGGAGGGGTCAATCCACATGTGCATGAACTTGCGGTAGGAGCCGAAGGGCGCGGGGAAGTGGGCGTACCCCCTGACCTCGGGCCAGAAGGCTGCCGCTTCCTGCTCCCAGTAAACCGGGAAGGAACTGTACTGCTTCATAGCCGCCAGTTCTATTTCGTGAGCAAGGGCCAGCCGCTTCTCGTCGTCCAGTTCAATCTGGGCCTGGTCCAGCAGGTCAACTATGCTCTCGTCGCAGGGACCGTTGGGAGTCCAGTGGTTGCCGGTGGAGTCGCAGCGCAGGAAAGTCGCCACGCCGGCGTTGGGGTCGTCATTGGTCACCGTGCTGTTGCCCGGCTTGAAGGTACCCCAGGTACCGCTTTGTTCCTGTTCGCGGTAGGCAATGGTCTCCACCAGGTCGAAGTCGGTCTTGATCCCCATCAGGCGCAATTGTTCCTGCAGGAAGGTGGCCCGCGCCTGTACCTGAGCGTCGGCTTCCACGGTGAAGAGGTAAGTCTGCTCAAAGTCGAAGCCTTCCTCATCCAGGATGGCCTTGGCTTCGGCCCTTACGGATTCCATGTCATCGGACACGCACCAGCCGGGTACCGAGCAAAGCTGTTCCCGGGGCAGTTCCCAGGGGCTGCCCGGGGCGTAACCGAATCCACCCCACGCTCCGTGCCCATCCTGGAGAACGGTGATGGCGGCGTTCCGGTCAATTCCCATCACGATGGCCTGCCTGACCCTCACGTTGTCGAAGGGCTCGTTGCGGGCATTGATCCACAGGCGGAAGTTGCCGCGGGTGGCGCGGATTACCGTGATGATCTGGTCGTGGTCCACGTAAGCCTGGTACTGGCCCCAATTGCGGACCCAGTGCCAGTCGGTCTGGTGAGCCAACTGGGTGGCCTGCTGGGTGGACTCGTCCAGGATACCGAAGATAACCAGTTCATCCACGTAGGGCAGTTCGGGAATAAAGTAGTCGTCGTTCCTCTCGAAGTGCTGTTCGTCATGGCCGACGGTCTGCCCTTCGATCCACTTGTAGGGGCCAATGCCCATAGTTACATCCTGGAACATGGCCTCTTCGCCACCGGCCTGGAACCAGGCCTTATTGAATACTATGGCCCGGCGATTGGAGATATTGAGCAAGGGGATGCCGGTGGGGCCGCTGAAGTTGATCTCGAGGGTCATATCGTCCAGACACGACATTTCCTCGAGAACCAGGTTAGCCAGGCGGCTCTTCATGTAACTGGCGGTAAGGCCATTTCCGGTACCCATTGTCTCGAAGGAGAAACGGGCGTCCTCACAAACGAAGGGCTCGCCGTTATGCCAGTTAGTTCCCTCCCGGAAATGGAAAGTTACCCCGTCGAGGCCTTCGTGGACATCCCAGTGGCTGGCCAGGTCGGGGATTACCGGCGCGCCGGCGTCGTAGGGGTTTTCCATCACCAGCACGGCACCGGTGGGGCCGCGGTACCGGGAGGAAGCGCCGGTTGCGGCGCCCCAGTCGTTGGCGTGCTCCAGGGGATCTTCATAGTTGACGCGAAGAACTCCGCCATAAACGGGTTCGCCGTAGTAGTCGGTGGGGGGGTTCCAGTAATCGGCGAAGGCCATAGCTCCGCTTTCGGGCTTGGCCATCATTTCCTCGGCCGGCTTTTCCATGGCCGCAGGAACGGCCGTAGGTTCGGGGGCCGACTCCTGTGCGGGGGCCGACTTCTGTGCCGGGGGAGATTCCTGAGCCGGGACCGCAGCGGGGGCCGCCGGTTCTGCCGCCGGGGCGGCGGGCTCGGGAGCGGAAGCGCCACAGGCAACAACTGCCAGCGCCAGAATAGTTAATATCGGCCCTATAACAAGTTTCCTGGGTTCCTTTAACGCTTGGTTACGCCAGCGGTAGGACATGGCTTATCCTCCAGGTTCTGACTCGCTAGAAAAAGGAACGTATGTCCCAGATATGGGTCCCAGGTATGGAGTGGAAATGGTCCGGTAGGCGCACCTCCTTGAATGTTTTTGTGGCGGCTTGGGATAGAGCTATACAATCAGACATAGCTGATTTGTGTAAGAAATATATTCCTATGAGTTCAAAATTGTCAATATATACGGATATAATAATATGATATTTAATGCTTTTCGTATCAAAGGTGGATCGCGGAAAACGTAGAGTTATCGCGGCAACTCGCAGCATTC
>CAZPMU010000053.1:0-17017 GCA_964587795.1 uncultured Dehalococcoidia bacterium
GGTCTGAAATCATACCTGTACTGAACCTTTCTGGATTCCGGCTTTCGCCGGAATGACGGTTTAACGGAGGTTCCCGCAGGCGCGGGAACGATTGGGTATGCCCGAGTCTGATATGAGATTGTCCAGTAACGTGACTCTGGAGGTGTTGACATGGCGCTGGGACTTAGGACTTACCGGCCCCTGATTGCGGGGCGGACCCACATGGCGGCCGCGGGTCATTACCTGGCCTCCGCCGCGGCCTACCGCATACTGGAACAGGGCGGGAACGCCACCGACGCCGGCGTGGCGGCGGGCATCGTTCTCAACGTTACCCTGCCCCAGTACACCAGCTTTGGCGGCGTGGCTCCCATCATGGTGCACGACGCAGGCAGGGGCGAGACGGTAACCATCGCCGGCCTGGGTCGCTGGCCCAAGGCGGCCAGCGTGGACTACTTCGAGGCCAACCACGGCGGCCTGTTGCCCGGCGGCGTTCTGCGCACCGTCACACCGTCGGCGGCCGACGCATGGCTGACGGCCATCCAGTTCTACGGGACCATGACATTCCAGCAGGTGGTTACGCCGGCCCTGGAACTGGCGGAAGGGGGCTTTCCCATCCCCCAGTCCCTGCACCGCGCCCTGGCACGGGAGGAGGAGAAGTTCGCCAACGGGAGCCGAGACCCGCGCATCTGGGGAACTACGCTGGACGTGTTCTTCCCGGGCGGCAAGGCCCTGGGCACCGGCGAGGTGGCCGTCCAGAAGGAACTGGCCAACACCTTCAAGCGGTTGATTTCGGCCGAGCGGGGCGCTTCGGCCAAGGGGCGGGTTCTGGCGATCCAGGCGGCGCGCGACCTGTTCTACCGGGGCGACATGGCCCACAAGATGGTGGAGTTCAACCGCGCCCAGGGCGGGCTGATGTCTTTGGAGGACATGGAGTCCTTCGAGGCCAAGCTGGAACCACCGGCTTCCATCGACTACAAGGGTATTGAAGTTTTCACCTGCGGCCCCTGGTGCCAGGGTCCCACCACCATCCAGGCCCTGAACATTCTTTCGGGATTCGACCTGAAGTCCATGGGGCACAACAGTCCGGACTACCTGCACACGTTGATTGAGTCGCTGAAGCTGGCCTTTGCCGACCGGCATTCCTACTATGGGGACCCGGACTTCGTGAACGTGCCCATGAAGGGGCTGCTGGACCCGGACTACGCCGCCCAGCGCCGCCAGGAAATCGACCCGTTTCAGGCCTGCCCGGATATGCCGGCGGCGGGCGACCCCTGGGCCTACCAGGGATATGGCAGCAACGGAGTCAAGCCGGCCCACCCGGAGCCGGTGGCAGGGGCGGCGGAACCCGACACCAGCTATGTGTGCGTGGTGGACCGGTGGGGCAACGGCTTTTCGGCCACCCCCAGCGACGGCATCGGCAGCGCGGCGGCAGTGCCCGGCCTGGGCTTTGCCATGTCGACCCGGGGCTACCAGACCTGGCTGGACCGGGACCACCCGGCCTGCCTGATGCCAGGCAAGCGGCCCCGGCTTACGCCCAATCCGGCCATGGCCTTCCGCGACGGCAAGCTGTGGATGCCCTTCGGCACTCCCGGCGGCGACGTCCAGTGCCAGTCCATGACCCAACTGTTCCTGAACGTGGCGGAGTTCGGCATGGACGTGCAGCAGGCCATCGAGCAGCCCCGGGTCGCCACCTGGAGCTTCCCCGATTCCGGCTTCCCCCACGGGTACACCCCGGCGGCCATGTCGGCGGAGGGGCGCATTGACCCGGAGACCATCAAGGAGTTGGAACGGCGGGGCCACCAGGTGGATGTGTGGGACGACTGGACGCCGCGCATGGGCGCCCTGAACGCCATCACCATTGACCGGCAGCGGGAAACCCTGGAGGTGGGCGCCGACCTGCGGCGGGATAATTATGCGATGGGGCGGTAGGCGGCCCCTTCCGATAGCTGCATGCTTAAACATTAGGGGCGGGTTTGAAACCCGCCCCTACGGCAATCTAGCAGTCCCGTTCTACCACGTAATTGGCTACATGGCGGTGCGGCCACCGTCGATTACCAGTTCGCTGCCGGTAACGAAGGATGACTCGTCGGAGGCCAGGTAAAGGGCCCCGTAGGCCACGTCCTCCGGGCGGCCGATGCGACCCAGGGGAGTGCGGTTCAGGCGGTACTGGCGATGTTCGTCGTCGGCCAGCAAGTGTTCCGTCATAGGTGTTTCGATGATGCCGGGGTGGATGGAGTTGGCCCGAATCTTTTCGCCGGCGTACTGGATGGCCGTGGCCTTGGTGAAGATGCGCACCGCGCCCTTGGATGAACCATAGGCAGCAGAAAGTTCGCTGCCCACCAGGCCCGCCACCGATGAGATGTTGATGATAGAACCGCCGCCGGTCTTGCGCATCTCCGGTATGGCGGCCTTGGTGCCGAGGAACACTCCCTTGCCGTTAATGTCCATTACCTGGTCCCACAGTTCCTCGGAGGTCTCCTCCACCGTTTCGGTGCGGTAGATGCCGGCGTTGTTGACCAGGATGTCCAGCTTGCCGAACCGCTCCACCGTGGCGGCCACCACGTCCTGCCAGTTGGCTTCGCTGGTTACGTCCAGCCGCAGGAACAGGCACTGGCCGCCCCGCTCGTTGATCTCCGCCTCGACCTGCCGGCCCTCGTCTTCCAGCACGTCGGCAATGACCACCCGAGCTCCCTCGGTGGCAAACATCCGTGCTTCCACTGCGCCCTGTCCCCTGGCGCCGCCGCTGATTAAAGCTACCTTTCCTTCCAGTCGCATGATGCTGCCTCCTCGCACAATGGTGGTTTAGTTCAGCTTACAAGTATCGGCGTTCCAGGGCAAACCCACTCTGAGGATTTCCTTAACCGTGGAATCATTACAGCGCGATGCCACTCAACGGCAAATTTGACCCCGGTTCGGCGCCGCCAATAGAATGTTGCGGCCCGGCCAACCTCAACATCTAAACCACAGGATAAGCATAGTTCACACATGAACCCCTTAGACTGGATACTGCTCGTCATCCGCTGGGCTCATGCCCTGGGCGCCGTGGCCTGGGTGGGCGGCGGAATCTTCTACCTGATGGTGCTGCGCCCGGCCTTGCGACGGGCCGGTCCTGCCCCTGAGGTAAACCGCGCCATAGGGCAGGAGTTTCGCGGACTGGTCAACACCGCCATCATGGTGCTGGTGGTGACGGGCGCCATTCTCACTGCCAGCCGGCTGACCCTGGACACCGTAACCATGCCCTACGTGGCCGTGCTGGTATTGAAGGTGGTCCTGGCCCTGTACATGATGGCCGTGGTTCGCTTCCGCCGACCCCGGGAAACAGGGAATAGCGACCAATGCACCGGTAGAGGAACCCGGATTAAGGAAGTGCTGACCGGCCCCACGGCCCTGCTGACTATCGGGGTTATAATATTTGGACTGGCCGACGTGCTGGCCGCTCTATTTGAAGACAGCCTGGTCCAATAGGGCCAACGCAGCCGTACTGCGGGCTAATTTGGTGGAATGGGGGGAACCTTGAAGAAAGACCTGATGGAAATACTGGCCTGCCCCGTCTGCAAGGGAGGGCTGGAGTTAATAGTGGAGTCGGAAGACGAGGACGGGGAGGTCATCGTGGGATCGCTGGTCTGCCACAAATGCCCGGAAACCTACCCCATCACCGACGCCATCCCCAACCTGCTGCCCCCCAACATGCGGGTGTAAGCGGGTGCAGTTGCCTGCAAGGAAAGGCGGGGACTGGCCAGTTGATGTTTCGGTAAGCCTGGCGGGACATTATTTGAGCAAGGAGAGAGGTGCGCTATGACCTCAGCTTCCCGGGTTTTGGAAGGAAGAATAGCCATAGTTACCGGGGCGGCCAGCCCCATTGGCATGGGTCGCTCCATTACCGAAGGACTGGTGCGGGCCGGGGCCCGGGTGGCCATGCTGGACATTAACGAGGACTGGCTGGACGAGACGGCCAGCGTGATGCAGGAGCTGGGCGGTGACGATGCCGTAATGCCCATGGTGGCCGACGTTACCAACCCGGAGTCGGCGGCCCAGGCGGTGGAGCGCACCATCAACGAGATGGGCGGTCTGCATATCCTGGTCAACAATGCCGGCATCAACCTGCGCTCCGGCGGCTTCACCGGACCGGAGGAATCGGGCCGCCGCACCGACTTCTGGACCATCGACCCGGCGGGCTGGCAACGGGTCATTGCCGTCAACCTGAGCGGCCCATTCATCATGTCCCATGCCGTGGCGCCCCACATGATCGGGCAGGGGTTCGGGCGCATCATCAGCGTTACCACCAGCATGGACACCATGTGGCGCAAGGGCGGCGCTCCCTACGGCCCATCCAAGGCGGGGCACGAGGCCCTGGTGGCAATAATGGCCCAGGACCTGGAGGGAACCGGGGTAACCGCCAACGTGCTGACCCCCGGAGGGGCGACCGCCACCAACATGGTGCTTCCCCCCGACGGGACCAGTTCCCGCACGCTGATTCAGCCCGAAGTGATGCAGGCCCCGGCGGTGTGGATTGCCTCTGACGAGGCCAGCCAGTGGAACGGTCGGCGCATCATCGCCTACCACTGGGACGAATCGCTGCCCCTGGAAGAGAGGCTGGAGAAGTGCGGCGCCCCGGCGGCCTGGCCGCAGCTGGGCCTGCAGGCGGTGCATCCGGACTGGTATGAGCGGGGGTAGGGGGAGCGTCCATAACGACAAGACGAAGTAACCGTACAGAGCAGTGGGATTGCGAACTTTAACTGCGGCTTCAAACTGGCTGCGAAACACACCGGCGTCAACAGGCCTGGAAGTGCAATTCGGCAAACAATTATGGAGCCCTGCGAAAGCCGGTATGACGGTTCCAAAGTAAGAGTCTTCCCACAAACGTGAACTGTCACTCCAGCCCCAATTACCGTGCGGATGCCCGCCCGTTGGTGGTATGCTTACAAAGTCGCATAAGAACGAATGAATAGCATACCGGAGAAACTCTATCGCCCATGGATTCCCCAGTGAGCCAGGGAAGGACACCACCCCGAATAACCTCCTTGAAGGTGCAGAACTTCAGGGCCTTGCGTGATGTTGAGCTAAGGGACTTGACGCCTCTGACTGTACTGCTTGGCCCTAATGGGAGCGGCAAATCTACCATTTTTGATGTGTTTGCGTTCCTTTCAGAATGTTTCCAGTCTGGCTTGAGACTCGCATGGGATAGGCGCGGCAGAGCAAGGGAACTCAAGACACGGGGGTCAGATGGCCCGGTTACTATCGAAGTAAAGTACAGGGAAAGGCCGAAGCAACCCCTAATCACCTACCACTTGGAGGTTGATGAGATACAGGGACGCCCGGTAGTGCAATCTGAATGGCTTCAATGGAGGAGAAGAAGCTATGGCAAGCCATTCCGCTTCCTGGAGTACCACGAGGGGCAAGGACGCGCAACCAGTGGTGAGGTACCAGACGAGGACGACCAGAGGCTTGAAGAACCGTTGCAATCCCCCGACCTTCTGGCTGTGAGCGCCTTGGGTCAATTCGCCCAACACCCCCGGGTTGCGGCATTACGTAACTTTATCGCAGGATGGTATGTCTCTTACCTTTCAGCAGACAGCGCGCGGGGTCAACCTGAAGCCGGTCCCAATGAACGCCTAAGCAGGTCCGGAGACAACCTGGCCAATGTGGTCCAATACTTGAGGGAACAACACCCTCATCGGCTCGAAGTTATTTCCAGTACCCTCCAACGTCGTGTTCCGAGATTCGAAAGGGTAATGTCAGATTCTATGCCTGACGGGAGACTGCTGCTACAGATTAAAGACGCACCCTTTGATGACCCGGTGATGGCCCGTTTCGCATCCGACGGAACCCTGAAAATGCTGGCATACTTAGTATTGCTCTACGATCCGGATCCCCCTCCTTTCATAGGTATCGAAGAACCGGAAAATTTCCTGCATCCCCGCCTACTCCACGAACTGGGGGAGGAGTGTAAGAAGTCCAGTGAGCAAACCCAGTTGCTAGTAACGACTCACTCACCCTTCTTCCTGAATGCTCTGCGACCAGAGGAAGTGAGGGTGTTATGGCGTGACAACAGAGGCTATTCCCAGGCGCAAACCGTGTCGGATATCAAGGGTATTGCAGATTTCATCAGAAATGGCGCTCAACTTGGGCATCTATGGATGGAGGGCCACTTTCGTATCGGCGATCCCCTAATAAACCAGGGGACTTCCGTCGGCCCACTAATCTAGGAGCCATGGATCAACGTCACCTCATATTCCTGGTTGAAGAACCATCTATGGAGGCTTTTCTTGAGGTTTTCTTAGACTCCGTCCTACCGGAACATTGTAGCTATGAAACCCACACATATCAGGGAAAGCAAGACCTTCTCTCTAAATTACCCTCGAGATTAAGAGGGTACGCGCAATGGTTGCCAGCCAATTGGAGAATCTTCGTAATAATTGATCGGGACGATGACAGTTGCCTTAGTTTGAAGAACACTCTCGAACAAGCGGCTTATGGGGCTGGTCTCATCACCCGAACCAGAGGAACGCAGGGAACTTGGCAAGTAGCAAACCGAGTCGTCATTGAAGAACTGGAAGCTTGGTACATTGGTGACCCGGTAGCGATCTGTAAGGCATACCCGCGAATTACTCGTAAGACCATGAGACAAGCGCGTTATCGCGACCCGGACGCCGTTTCGGGAGGAACGTGGGAAACCTTTGAAAGGTTGCTACAGAGGCGAAATTACTTTAAGAGTGGCCTTCGGAAGGTAGAGGCCGCAAGGGACATGGCAACCCAGATGGCGCCAGAACGTAATTGTTCTCGCAGTTTCCAGGTATTCTACTCCACTCTCAGGCAAGCCATCTCCTGAACCGTATATTTCCCCGTCACCGCAACACGCGCTCATCTCCTACGCGGCGGGTCAGGCGTTGCTGGTCCATGTGTTCGAGGAGGGGGAGGCTGTATTTGCGGCTGGTGTCGAACATGGTGCGGACGTCGGCCACCGTTATTGAGCCGTTCTCGTGCAGGTGGGCCACTATCCGGTCGGTAAGCTCCCGGTAGGCGGAAGCGGCGAAGATTACCGATTCGTTGACGCGAACCACCTGGCCCTCGTCGATCAGGTAGCCCAGCAATTCCGGCTCCGGGTGATGTTCGGTGGGCGGCGAGTAGGGCTCCCGTTGCAGGGATTGCAGGTAGTCGGCGGCCCGCTTTTCCAGTTCCGGCGTCAGAGTTGGCCGGTGGTCGGGCAGGCGCACCTGCTGGCCCTCTTCCACCACGCACTCCTCGGCCACCAGCCGGGCCAAGGCCTTCAGGTACACCCCCTGGGAAAGGCCGGTGCGGCTGCGGATTTCCTGAGTGGGCGCGCCCCGGCGGAGGGGGAAGCTGTTGTGGTAGGTCTGCAACTCCACCGCCACCCGGTTTCTGAAGATGTCCCAGCCCTGGGCCGAATAGACCACCGCGTCGTTTTCCGAGCCCAGGTTGCCCAGGATTACCAGGTCGCCGGATTCGGCCAGTTGCAGCGCCCGTTCCAGGGCTTCTTCCGTGGAGAGATTGGAGCGCTGGGAAAGGGTGCGCAGGTCACAGGGGCCGCCCTGGTCGGCCACGCTGTAGATGATGTCCTCGCCGGTGCCCTGGTCCAGCATCATCAGCTGTTCGATGGTATCGGGACTGAAGCGGCGGTGACGGCGACGGGGATTAGGGTCCACCACCTGGCCGCCGCCCAGAGTGTCCTCGGCAGAGCGCAGAACAAAGTAGTCGCCCTTGACCATGGGAATGGGGTCATCCAGCAGAATCTGGATCCAGCCATCGTCGCCCGGGGTCAGGCGATCAGCGTCCAGCAGCCGCACCCGGGCCGTGGTCTCGCTGGTGAACAGGTGGAAGGTGACGCCGGCGTTGTGGCGCAGGGGGTGAGGCGCGCCCCGCACCATGCGGATGTGGGCATCCAGGCGACGGGTGGTGGTCAGCCAGCCGGGCAGGGTAACCACCTCGCCCCGCTCAATGTCAGACCGGGCCACGCCGGACAGGTTGACCGCCAGCCGGACACCGGGGTCACTGCGGTCTACCCGCTCCTTGTGGCTCTGCAGACCGCGGATACGTCCCCGCATACCTGAGGGCGTTAATTCCACCTCCTGCCCTACGGCGAACATTCCGTCGATCAAGGTGCCGGTAACCACGGTGCCGAACCCGGAAATGGAGAAGCAGCGGTCCACGGGCAGGCGGGGACGGCCCAGGTCGCGGCGGGCGCCGGTCAGGTCCAGGATGTCGTCGATGGTGGCCTTCAGTTCATCCAGGCCGGCGCCGGTATAGGCAGACACGCCCAGCATCTGGCAGCCCTCAAAGGACGTTCCGGCCACCACGTCTTCCACCTCGGCCTTAACCAGTTCCACCAATTCCTCGTCCACCAGGTCCGTCTTGGTGATTACTACCAGCCCTCGCTTGATCTGGAGGATGTCGAGGATGGCCAGGTGTTCCCGGGTCTGCTGCATGACGCTCTCGTCGGCAGCCACTATCAGCAGGGCCAGGTCGATGGCGCCGACGCCGGCCAGCATATTCTTGATGAGCCTCTCGTGGCCGGGCACATCCACGATGCTGACTTCCCGGCCGCTGGGCAGGGTCATCCAGGCAAAGCCCAGGTCCACGGTCATCTCCCGCTCCTTCTCCTCGGGCAGGCGGTCGGGGTCGATGTCGGTAAGGGCTTTGACCAGGGTGGACTTGCCGTGGTCCACGTGGCCGGCGGTGCCGATGACGTACATGGTCTGCTCACTCCATTGGCGGTTAGAGGAATTCTACACGGTTGCGCTTTACGTCGGGGTTAAGGCATGGGAGGCCAGCGATATAACATTGTTGGCTGAGATGGGAGAGTACTTCCAGCTACCGTGGAAGAAGACTCCGAGGTGTTGTATTCCAGAGTCACCGAGACGGTCGAAGTCGGCGTCGCTTGTATCGACGATACGCCCCGATTGCCCTGCTGCTGCCAGGATTTCAAGGTCGGGCCTGCCTCGCATACCCAAGTCCTGCACTGAGGCTACATCAATGCCCTGGATTCTTAAACCATGTATGGCATAAAAGCGAACGTGCTCATCACACAGCAATGAAAGGTGCATCAGCGCTGCTTTGCTGCCATGCTTTTGGCAAATTGCTCGTCGTCCTTGATGTTTCCCTCAATTTCTTGATGGTGTTCCTAGTAATACGACAGGGCGGCGTGAATCTGGCTGCGGGTGACGTGGGGGTGGGACTTGCAGATCTCGTCCACATTCCGTCCCATAAGCAGGTACTCCAGCACTATGTGCCGGACCTGGATGCGCGAACCGGCAATCCTGGGTTTTCCCCGCACACACCTTCATCCTGCACTATGTAGTTAGTTTGCAAGTTTTTCGAGACGATGGCGCTCTCCTGTACGGGTAAAGCATACCACCCGACTAAGGCGGATGGTAGAGAAACGATTGGTTCATCCTGGGCTGGTGGGTTTCTATCCCCGCAGGTTTCTATCCCCGCAGGTTTCTATCCCCGAAGGTTTTGACCCCCGCAGGTTTTGACCCCCGCAGGTTTCTATCCCCGCAGGTTTTGACCCCCGCAGGTTTTGACCCCCGCAGGTTTTGACGGCTTTCGCGAGGGAGCCTCTATCAGGAATTACATTACAGGCTAACGCAGGGCCATGCCAGGTTCATTCTAGACCGGCCGGAGTGGTGGAAGGAGGTGAATTCCCAGAGTGTCCGCAGAAACAGGAGCGCTACTATACATAGTATTGCCAGCCAATATACATAGCATTCCACAGTAGAAATAGTCCCGCGCGGCTGATATATTGCCGCCAACTTTCGGCATAAAAAGGGGGTATACATGCCTGATTGTGCGAGGGCACTAACTGCGGAACTTGTGGATCCCGACCCGTTTGCCATCGGCTTTTCCTTGCTGGGGCTGCTGATAAGCGGCGGGGCCTACCTGGAGCTGCGGCGGAACAGGATACTCACCGAGAACCAGCGATCCGGAGAGTTCCGGCAGACCTGGTTCCAGGCGAGGAGAACGCTGATCCACGCGCGCCGGGTGGTAGAGGAATTCGCAACGTACGTAGCGGAAGACGGCTACGGGGAGCAGGAGTTCCTGTTCGGCAGGGCCAGGTTGAATCTGCCCAGGGACCGGGTGGACCAACTGCGGCGCCTGCATGCCAATTCCCTGACCACGGCTTCATACATGGCGGATAACCTGGACGCTCTCAGCGAGTACCTGGACAGTTCTTACCAGCCAATGGTGGACGACATCATGGAAAAGCTAATAGAGCTTCAATTGCCCAATTCCTACGACGCGGTGGTGCTGCTGGTGAGGGACGGGGTTACCCTGTACGAAAAGCTGATCAACGAAATCGGCCAGCGGGAGTCTTTTTCTTCCTGAAAAGGATCTTTGGAACATTGATTTTCCCGGTTTTATGTTATAGTATTTTTTTAGATTGATGTAGCGAGAAGTTTTAAGTAGTAGATTGAAATAGATGCTTGATGGGGCCCCGCGAGGGGTCCCATTTTTCTTGCCAGGCTGACAAGCCGGGGGGGTTCAATGCGTATCCAGGAAGCGATGCAACAACTGGAGGAGATGGGCACCGCCCAGAATCGGAAGGTGTATGGCCGCCACGGAGTCCGTGACAAAATGTTTGGCGTCAGCTACGCCAACCTGAACAAGCTGGCCAAGACCGCCCGGCGAGACCATTCCCTGGCCCTGGAACTGTGGGCCACGGGCAATCACGACGCCCGGGTGCTGGCCACCATGGTAGCCGACCCGGCCCAGGCCGATGACAGCCTGCTGGATGGATGGCTTGCCGAACTGGACAGTTACGTTATCACCGACGCCTTTTCCGGTTTCGTGGGCAAGACAGGACTTGCGCAGGAGAAGGGTATAGAGTGGATTAGCTCCGAAGAGGAATGGGCGGGGCGGGCCGGCTGGCACCTGATAGCCAACCTGGCCATGAAAGATCCGGACCTGCCGGATGCCTATTTTGCCGACCACCTGGCAACTATTGAGGGCGGGATACACACGGGAAAGAACCGGGTCCGGGACGCAATGAACAATGCCCTCATCGCCATCGGGATACGCAACGACGCGCTGGAGGAGCAGGCGCTGGCCGCCGCCGGCAGGATCGGCAAGGTAGAGGTGGACCATGGGGAGACGGGCTGCAAGACCCCGGATGCCGCCGAATACATTCACCGAACCCTGGAACGGCAACGGAAGAAGGCTGCGGCAGCAGGGAAGAAGAAGCCAGCGAAGAGTTAGGGTGATAGTCAAATTCAGCGTTTCATTCCTGCGCTGGCAGGAATATCAAGGCAGCCAGTGGAGGTTCCCGCCTTTCCGACAGAGGCGGACGTGCTGGCGCGGTAACGACGAAATGGGGCGCCTGGAGGCTCCGACCTACAATTTGACGACAGCCCCTGTTCAATCGGGCAGGTAAATGGTAAACCGGCGGGCGCCTTGTAATGCCCGCCGGTTTTCCGTGCTGCCTCTGCTGTTAGTCTGCCGGCTTAACCCGGCAGTTCTTGCAGGGCTTGCTAATATCGGGGCGCTTCCAGGTAATCGGGGGGATTGGTGGCTCCCAGGTACCTGTTGCCGCCCCAGCAGACAACGACTCCATCGTGCCTCACGGCACAGGTATGCTGGTCGCCACCGCTGATGATCTCGAATCCCCTCCGTTCGGGCGGTTCCAGGTCGCGCTGAGAGCCCCTGCCCCAGCAGGCAACCGTACCGTCGCCCTGCACGCCGCAGGTGAATTCCTTACCGGCGCCGATGGCCAGGAAGCCCTCCACATCGGGCGCATTCGTCTGTCCGGCTATGCCGCTGCCCCAGCAAAGCACCTTTCCCAGCTCCTGCAATCCGCAGGTATGCCGGTCTCCGGAGTCTATGCTAAGGAACTTCTCACCTTCCGGAACGTCCCTTTGCTGGTAGTTATTGGCCCCCCAGCAGAGAACGGTTCCGTCGGCCTTTAAGCCGCAGGAAAAGTCCCCACCGGCGCTGACGTCGATAAAGGTCTGTACCAGCGG
Organism: uncultured Dehalococcoidia bacterium; assembly: GCA_964587795.1. Lineage (GTDB taxonomy): Bacteria > Chloroflexota > Dehalococcoidia > Lucifugimonadales > UBA3495 > Bin22. The sequence goes on from CAZPMU010000053.1 coordinate 11,955, forward strand.
CGCTTCCGTCTGGCGGTGGTCGTTGTTGCCCCAGCAGGCGATAGTATCGTCCAACTGGATGCCACAGATGTGCTGACCACCGGCGTCAATCGCCTTCAGCCTAAGGCTCCGGTCAACCTGGAAAGTACCCAGCAGATCCTTGCCCCAGCAGAAAGCGGCTCCCGCTCGTTCGCTCCCGGCCTGGATGCCGCAGGTGAAGGAACTACCCGCGCTGATGTCCGAGAAGGTTACGCCCAGCGGCACGCTAAGCTGGGAGTTTACGTCACTGCCCCAGCAGTCCACCGAGCCATCGGAGAACAGGACGCAGGTATGGGCGCCGTTGCTGTCAATCTTCGTAATAGTTACCACTTCCGGCGTGGGCGTAGGCGTGGGCGGGCGAGGAGTAGGTGTCGCCACGGGCCGGGGCGTGGCCGTGGGCAACGGCACGGCTGTGGGTGTTGGTTGCGGCGTGGCAGTAGGCTGCGGCGTGGCGGTGGGAACGGGAGTAACCGTCGGAGCCGGCGTAGCAGTGGGTTGCGGCGTATGGGTGGGCTCGGGAGCGGCCGTCGGCTCTTCGGCAGGAACTTCCGTTGGATCCTCAATGGGTTCCTCGGTGGCTTCTTCCGTTGGTTCCTCGGTGGGTTCTTCGGTGGCTTCCTCCGCGGGAGCATCGCCGGGGGCAGGAGCCTGGGCATTTACGGCCGCCGCTACCGCAGCGTCAATGGTGGCCTGGATGTTGGGGGTGGGCGGAGGCACAGGGGTTGACGTGCTGGCCGGCGTCGGGGTGGGCTGGGCCTGGCAAGCTACCATCAGGGCCATGGCTATCAGGATGAGGGGGAGAAAGAATATTGCCTTGGGTGGCAGGAGTCGGAACAGTCGGCGGGCCGGGGCGTTAATGTATTCCAAGATGGGCTACACTCCAGGAAATTATTCGGGGCCCGGACGAAGGGGCCACCCTTATAGGCTATAGCTTATGTAAAGCATTGGCAAGCTGGAGGAAGGGGAATTTCATGAACAGAGGCGGGGTTGCGTAACTTTGAGAACCAATCGTCGCGAGTTGGCGAGGCTACTCCAGGAACCGCTCGAACACCTGGTTGGCAATCAGGTAAGCGGAGGGATGCAGCCGGTAAACGTGACCCTCCTGCTCAAGCAGCCCAAGATCGACCAGAGAATCCAGCTGTGTCCGGTAACGGGCGGCCAGGTCGACGCCCACACGGTCCGATGCCTCGGCTAGGTTAAGCCCATCCAGCAGGCGCAGGCCCAGGAACATGATCTCCGACGCCGCCAGGTTATCGTCGATGGGTTCAGATCCCCCTACCGTAGAAACCGTGCCCAGCCAGCCAGCCGTTATCCGGCCAGGGGGACCGGACATATTGGCGGCCCAACGCTTCGACGCTTCAATGTAGCCCCGGGGAGAGTCCATAACCCAGAAACGATGGCCGCCAAGGCAGGAGTGGGCGCCCGGGCCCACGCCCAGGTAGGGCAGGTTTTGCCAGTAGGCCAGGTTATGCCGGGATGCCAGCCCCGGTCGCGACCAGTTGGATATTTCGTAGTGGTGGTAGCCCAGGCCGCCGAGCAGTTCGCGGGCGTACTGGTACATATCCGCCGCCAGGTCGGGATCGGGGTGGGGGACTTCTCCCCGCTCCACCCAGCGGTGCAGGGGAGTCCCTTCCTCCACGGTCAGGCAGTACAGGGAGATGTGGGCCGGTTCCAGGGCCGCCAGCCGGTCGATGGTATGCTGCCACTGGGGCAGGGACTGGCGGGGGAGACCGTAGATCAGGTCCAGGTTGACATTATCGAATCCCGCGTCGCGGACGGTACGGAAGGCGGCGATGGCCTGGTCGGCGTCGTGCCGGCGGCCCAGCAGGTTCAGCAGGTCGTTATCCAGGGACTGCACCCCGATGCTCAGCCGGTTCAATCCCTGGGACAACAGGCTGGCGGCGCGGGCGGCAGTAAGGTCGCCGGGATTGGCCTCGGCGGTTATCTCGGCGTCTCCGCGAATGGTAAAGGCCTGGCCTGCAGTGGAGATAATCTGCCCCAGCGCGCCTTCGGGCAGGTAGGAAGGCGTCCCACCGCCGAAGAAGATGGTATTGACCGGGGGGTTGTCCAGGGCCCGACCCCAAGCGACTATCTCGGACATCAGGGCGTCGAGGTAGGGCGACATCAGGCCCTCGATGCCCTGGTAGGTGTTGAAGTCGCAGTAGGGGCACTTGGTCTGGCAGAAGGGAACGTGGACGTAGAGGGAGATGCCCGTCTCCTGCAAGGCTGCCTGTCCGTGGGATGAGTGGGCTTCGCGGGCAGCGTCCCGCCCACGGGTGGGGTCAGCGAACATGGGCGGCCCGTCGCGCCTATTCGTCGTCAAGGAAACGGGCCTTGCCGTCCACCACCTGGGACGGGTCTTTGTCCTCGGGGCGGTCGGCGGGAGCGGCCCGACCCAGGTGCTCGTCCACCACGTGGGGGGGCGCCAGCTTCACCAGGAAGAGAATGGCCATTCCCAGGATGATAATGTCGTCCACGCGGCCGATAAGGGGAATGTTGTCCTTGATCAGGTCGAAGGGCCAGATGAAATAGACCAGGGCCAGGGGCACCAGGGACCGCAGGATGATATTAACCCGCCGGTCCAGGGTAAGCCGCCAGACCAGCATCACATACTTGATGATGTTGGGCAGGAACCTGGGCAACAGCATCATCAGCAGGGGAAACAGGAAACGCGACATGACGGCCCCCCAATATGGCAGGCTGGGGTTTGGATGCTGGATATCTGTCTCTACTGATTATAGACCGGGGGAGAAGGGTTGGGTAGGGTGGGGGATCAGGGTAACCGCGTCTTAAACAAACGTCCGGTTCACCTACTGCTATTCAGCCCCTTTCTCACCGCAGAGACGCAGAGTACGCGGAGTTACACGGAGAATCTCTGCGCTCCTCTGCGTACACTGCGACTCTGCGGTGAAAGGAATCTTCAAAATACGATTGCCCTGGTTGGAGTCATCCCACCCTTGAAACCCCTTGTTCTTTAGTTTAACCTGTATTCCTCAGGAGGAGCGCTATGGCTACTACTCGGCAGAAAATTCCCGTCAGGGTTATCCCCCGGGAACAAATAATTGAAGAGCGACAGGCCTGGCTAAAGAAATATGAACTGCGCTATGAGATGTCCAGCGAAGAAATGGCTTCGCTTGTCGAATCGGGCGCCATGCGACAAACCGCTGAGGTGATTCGGTGGTATCAGACCTACTACGCGCTGAAATCCTACCGAGAAACGACCCCCACGATTGGAACTCCTGGGACCACTACCTGACTATCCACGAAAACCGATTAAATGAACACCCATTCGTCGCCAGTTTCCAGGATTCCCTCGCCTTCATACTGTCGGAAAGCGAGGGTGTTCTTCTTTTGCGTGGGGCTGTTCATTGCCTAGACAGCGTTGTGCTGGAGGTGGACAAAAAATTGAACACTCGCTATGCCGGCAACATCCTGCGAGTCCGATGTTACAGCTACCGATATGTGGATTACGTACCCGGAAAGTACCTACTGCTCAAATACCACAACCTGCATCGTGATAGTGACGAATATCACCACCGAATCTATGACCTCGATACCGGCGAAGAGATAGTTCACGAAATCCTGAAAAGGTACCGGTTTCCCCTGTTCTCTGAAGCGCTGGATGAACTCCAGGCCCTGGTTTAGGGCCGGTAGCGATCAAACTCCTGCGTCTGGGGAGTGGTTATCGTTGCCCGGCCGGCTTTTAGCCCCCAAGACACCCTACCCTTCCCCCACATCCACGATTACGTTGCCGATGGCGCCGCCTTCTACGGCCAGGTGGGCGGCTACCGTTTCTTCCAGGGGGAAGTGGGGGCCGATGAGGTGGGTGAGAGCGCCGGCTTCCAGCCAGGCGGTAATGTCGGCGACGGCAGCGCCCTTGGCCGGTTCGGGCATTTCGTACACCAGCACGTTGCGCACCACGGTGTTGCTGCGGCGGAACTGGAGGGGAACGGGGGGCTGCTGGATGGTCCCCCAGGAGTAGATGGCCACCACCCCGTTGGTCTTCAATACCTGGCCGGTTACGGGGAAGTTGCCAGCGAAATCCACCTCCACGATGCGGTCCACGCCCTCGCCGCCCGTGATATCCATAATCCTGGCGGTAACGTCCTGGGTGCGGTAGTTGATGATGTGGTCCGCCCCGGCAGCGGTGGCAATCTCGGCCTTGTGGTCGGAGCTGACGGTGCTGATGACCGTTGCGCCGGCCAGTTTGGCCTCCTGGACCGCGTAGTTGCCCACGGCGCCGGCGCCACCGGGCACCAACACTACCAGGCCATCCACCGGGCCATCGGCGAAGAGGCAGCGGTGGGCGGTCATGGCCGGAACGCCCAGGCAGGCTCCCTGCTCGAAGGTGATAGAATCGGGCATTGTGACGGCGTGGCCGGAAGGCTGCACGGTGTATTCCGCCGCTGAGCCAAAGGGGCGTCCGAACTGGGACTCGAAGAGCCAGACGCGTTCGCCCACGCGAGACGAAGGCACACCGTCGCCCACGCGGTCGATGACGCCGGAGCCGTCCTGGTGGGGAATGACCCGGGGGAAGGCCATGGGGGATGTGGTTCCGAGGCGGCGCTTCCAGTCCGAGGGGTTGACGCCGGACGTTACGACACGGATGCGGACTTCGCCGGGGCCGGGTTCGGGTTCGGGCATTTCGCCCACCTGCATTACTTCCGCGGGGCCGTTTTGCTCAAACCAGACTGCTTTCATGGTGGAATCCTGTGGAGATGATTGTTCTTGGTGGTTGGTGCGGCGGATGCCTTTGCAATGGGAGTGACGATGTTTGCGAGTCAGCGTTACAGGGCGTCACCCCCATCCTAGCCTTCCCCCGTCTAGGGGGAAGGGACTGATGCTGGTGGGGGGGATCTAGAACATGCAGCGCACCGAGAGTTCAGCGCAGGTGTCGCGTATCCATTGGACCACCTCGGGGTGAAGGGGGATGCCTTCCTGGCGGCGGACGGCTTCCATTTCCGCTTCGGGCTGGCCGGCTACCAGAACGCGGTCGTGGCCCGGGGCGGGTTTGGTGCTCTTCATCATCTGAAGCCAGCCGTCCA
>CAZPMU010000054.1:0-16357 GCA_964587795.1 uncultured Dehalococcoidia bacterium
CGTCGTTAACGTCTTTCAACGACCACGTAATGTCGTCGCCTTCCGGGTCGGTGGCATCGTAGTCCTCCACGTCCAGGGTGCTGCCTTCCGGGTAGTCAATGGTGGACTCACCCTGTATTGTAGGGGGTTCGTTGGCCCCTTCTACACTCACGGTAACACTGACTGTGTCGTCCGCCGTATCATCGTAGGCCCAGTCTCCGTCATAGTAGTCATGGACGGAAACAGTTACGGAATAGCTGGTCTGCCTTTCAAAATCCAGTTGCGCCACGGTTTTCAACTGGCCGGTGGCTGAATCTATATCAAAGGACAGGGCATCGGTCCCGCCCAGGCTGTATTCCAGCGCCTCAGTGGCACCGTCGGGGTCAACTGCCGCGATGGGGTCGCCAATGTTCTCATTGGAGCCCGTGTCTTCAGAAATGGTTCGGCGACCCGTTTCGGTGGCAGGGAATGCCGGTGGCTCGTTGACGTTGGTAACCTCAATGCGGGCGGGTTCGACCTTGGCGTCCCTGAAACCGTCGGTAACATAAATGTTCAGCAGGTAAATGTTCTGTTCATTCTCGGGTTCGTCGGAGTCAAAGGGATTCTCGTAGTCGGGCGGATTGGTAAAGGACAGCACGCCGTTGCTCAAAGTGAACAGGCCGCTGTCATAATCTCCCAGCGTCCAGGTAATAGTCCCGGTGGCCCCGGTTACGGTGTAGGTGTATATGGCCTCCGTAGAGTTTTCGGGGAATTCCTTTGTCGTAGGTCCATCAATTTCCAGGTCTTCCCTGGCCTGCACCACTACCACGTCTATATCGTAGAATTCGGGGGTTGTTCGCTGCCCGTGAGGGGGATCGATGTCCTCAAATTTAATTTTTAGCAGATAGCGGTTGTCCTTGTTCCTGTCAGCAGGATTGTCGGCGTCCGGCGGCTGCTTGAACCTGAGCACCCCATTGCTGTCCAACGTAAAGAGATGGACGTCCCAATTTTCGGTGTAGTGAAGGCTCATTTCTATTTCTTCGCCGAGGGCGCGGTCCCGCATCTTTGCCGTATAGGTTGCTATCTGCCAGGTGCCATTTTCCGGATATATGACCTCACGGGGCCCGTGGGGCACGGGCTTAACGGAAAAAGCGACGCGACTGACGTTTATGGTGATGTCAGTCTCTCGGCCCGAAGTGTCAGTAGCGGTTATGGTTATTGAATACGCTGCCTTGTCATCCACCCCATTAGCCTTCTTGGTGTACAGGGTCCCCCTTTCCCGATCAATATAGAAATACTCGGCGTCGTCGCCGCTAAGGGTGTAGCTGATATCCGTATGGTGCGGGTTCACCTCAGTTTCGCCGGTCTTCTTGTAGTAGATTCCCAGGGGATAGTGGATTTCCCTGTCGGGTGACGTACCTTTAGAAACCTTTAGGCAAATGTCAGCTTCATCTTCACTGCAGCTATACTGGTTGTCTGCGGGGGGCGTGTAGTGAGTGATGGTAAAGCCGTCGGTCGAGGTGCTTTCGGTGGTTCGCTCCGTGTCCGTTACAACCTTTCCAGTCCCGAAGACCGCGTCCTCATAGGTCGCCGTCACCCGCAGCCAGGGGTAGCTGCCATCGTGAGTGTAGCTGTCCGAGGTAGCGCCGCTTATATCCGTGTAGGTCCCGCCATAGGTATCCGCGCTGGCCCACTGATAGGTTGGCGTTCCCGTTGTGCCGTCCGGGTCGCTCACTTCAGCGTCAAATACCACGTTGCTCCCGGTTCCTCGCTTCCAGTTCAGTACGACCTTCCCATCCTCATCCACGTTGGTGACATTAACGGTTACATCAATCTCGTCCCTGTTTCCAGAGGGATCACTGGCAATTACCGTTACGGTGTGCGAGGTTTCAGTCTCGTAGTCCAGCGGCGTTCCTACCTGGAGCTGACCGGTGAACCAGTTAATGTAGAAGTTTGAGTTGGGGGCGTCCTTGATCGAGTATGTTATCGTGTCGTGGTCAGCGTCGGTCGCCGTAATGGGGGTCCCGATATCTTCAAACCAGGGCTGATCAGTTACCGGGTCGTCGCCAATGTACTCATCCACCGAGCGGGTGGCGGTAGCTCCTTCCGTGAACACCGGCGCGTTGTTGTCGGCCTGGGCAAAGGCGTGCCCCGACAGCAGAACTGCCAGACCCACAGCCAGGCAGATAGCCGGAATAACAGCAAACAAAGGAAATGAAGAAACGCCATCGAATGGCTTGAGGTGCATACCCGTTCCTCCCAACAACCCAAAACAAATCAAACAAACAATGCTGCCGGGCGGGGCGGCGGGACGACCAGGAAAATAGAGAAATCAGAGGGGCGGGCGCCGCCTCACTTACATCACAACCATCACGCCCGATTATGCCTTGTCCGGCCTGCCTTCCAAAGTCTGGCGCCGTTTCTTGGTGTGCAGTGGCGCTTTCAATGACTGTGGAATGCCTGCCGGCACAGTTAGGCAGGATGAATGTATCACAAATACGTGAGATTACTGTACCAATGGAACAGACAACTTTGCGGGAGTTTTTGACAAGCCGGAAAGCGCTGCCGGGATGGCAGTAAAGTCAACGGTCTTCTATTCAGGTCAATTTCAACGGTTAGTCCGAGGAAACCGGCAACGTATCGCCACCAGGAACCGCAACAAATATGAGATATCCAGTGAGTCATACAAAGATAAAATGGCGCACATTGTTAAGCACATTTCCTGCCATAACAAGCGCCAATCGGGGAACTGCCGTCATTTGGTGGCGGGGCCAACGCATTCCAACCCTGGGAAAGTCCGTCGTTTCCGTGCCGGCACGTCCTCCTCCGGTGGAAAGGCAGGAACCTCGAATGGGTCGAGTGATTTCGCGGCTCTCATTTAACCATCGGGATGCCCGCCATGTGGGAGAACGCTTTTGCCCTGCGTGTGGTAGCGGCTCTGGCGCTCCACGAAATTAACAGGTAAAAAGCCACGGAAATACCGCCTGGGGCGGCGCCAGGTCCCGTAGCTGACGTCGCAATTACCTGCCTGGGTATCCAGGAGTTCATCAGAATCTGAAAAATGTGCCGGTAACGATTGCTTACGGCCCACCCAGTACCCCGGAAAGAAGGTGACCAATGTCCATAAAACTCTCAAGGACACTGAAAGACCAGCTTAGTCCCTTGGGGGTTAGTCGTGCTGTACGTGATTACGAACGGCGCTTCAGGGTGGAGAGGAGCGGAGCGCCGGATGGAGAGGGCAGCGATCACCGGGCGCTTAACGATCTTTACTATAACCTGGTAACGGACTTCTTCGAGTACGGATGGGGCAGGTCATTCCACTTTGCGCCCCGGGAGGTGGGGGAGGGTTTCAAGGATTCACTGGCCCGCCACGAGCGCCAAATGGCTGAAGCGCTGAAGCTGGGACCTGGAATGGTTGCGGCCGATCTGGGATGCGGGGTCGGCGGCCCGCTGATTGAGATTGCCAGATATTCTGGCGCTCGCATTGTGGGAGTCAACTGCAACGCCTATCAACTGGAGCGTGCGCGGCGATACGTGGATGAGGCGGGATTGGCAGACCTGACCGACTTCCTGGAATGCGATTTTCTGAACGTGGACGCCCCGGATGAAACCTTTGACGCCGTGTACTCCATTGAAGCCACATGCTGCGCGCCGGACAAGCTCAGTATCTATGGCGAGGTTTTCCGCCTGCTGAAACCGGGGGCCTGCTTCGGGGCTTATGAATATTGCCTGACCGGCAAATACGACGCTGAGAACCCTGACCACGTCCGGCTGAAGAACGATATGGCGCTGGGAGGTAATCTGCTGGTCATTGACGATGCGCCTACCATCACGGACGCGCTCAGGTCCGTGGGATTCGAGGTCCTTGAAGCCAGGGACCTGGCAATACGGGCCGGGCCGTCAGTGCCCTGGTACCAGCCGCTGGTGGGGTCCGGCCCGTCTTTCGCGAGCTTTCGCAGTTCCAACTTGGGGCGTTGGCTGACCCACAATACCCTTCTTGGGCTGGAGGCGCTGCGCATCGCGCCCAGGGGAACGGTCCGCGTTTCAGATATGCTGAAGCTGTGCGCGGCAGCAATGGCCGAGGCCGGGCGCCTGGGCATATTTACCCCGATGTATTTCATTCACGCACGCAAGCCCGACTGAGGCAAGGGACTGGGGTTTCATGTCCCTCAGCGGAGACCCAGGCTGCTGGTTCCCTCGTCTACATACACCGTGTTGCCCACCCGGGACAGCCTGACCTGCTGGCGGTACACCTGTTCCCCAACAGGACAGTCGGTGCCGTGGAAGTCTGACGACCATTCCACTGCCTCGGGTTCCGGCCCACGGCACAGCGCCTCAGCCAGGACTCGGCCTTCCATATCATTCTCCGGTGGAAGCCCCAGCAATTCCAGAATGGTGGGCGCCAGGTCTGTGTTGCCGGATGGAACGCTTGTCACCAGGTTGGCCTTGAAGTCCGGTCCCCTGGCGAACAGGATGTTGTGAAGCTCCGAGCGGCCCATGGACCCGTGCTGGCCCTGGCCTGGCGTCCCGCCGGTGGAGAAGATGGTCCCGCCATATCCGGCGGCGTTGGCATCGGGCCTCCAGCGGAAGGACATTGCCACATCGGGGGCGCGCTGCCCTTCGCCACCCACCAGGGCTGCCGGCAATGCGCCCTCAATGTGTCCCACCCGCTCCGATACGGTCAGGTTGCCGCACCAGGGCTGTCCCATAAGCCAGCGGACCAGGGCAAGGACGGTATCCCTGCTCCAGGGGCTGGAGTAGAACAGCGCCGCCCCACCGTTGCTGGCCACCACGACTCCCCCGGGTTCGCCACCGGCGGGGAAGCCTGCCTCCCGGGCCAGGGCTTCGACATCTACCCTTTCACCGATGGTGGAATAACCGTGGTCTGAAACTACCATCACGTTAGTTTCGGGGCCCCTTCCGCTGTCTTCCAGCCACCGGAGAATTTTGCCGAATTGAGCGTCGGCCTCGACTACGGCCGCATCCGACAGTTCGGACCCGACCCCGGCGTCGTGTTGCGACTTGTCGGGTTCCGATGACCAGATGAGGGCAACGGAGGGGTCGCGCTCGGTGAGAATATACTCGGTGAGAATCCGGACGGCGTGGGCCATGCGGGGCGTATTGGGACGGGCTTCGGCCGGCCAGGGCCCGAAGCGAGCGAGAATATCCTTATGCAGGGAACGGGGCAATGCGAAATCCGGGTGTATGGTTGCGCCGCCCACCGTTCCGGCCTTGGGGTTGTGCAGATAGGCATTGCCGCTGGTGCCCACACCGATGGCGACGTATTCCTTGCCGTGGCGGGCCAGTATTTCCGCCAGGGTTGGGGCCAGCATTACCTGCCCCGTTTTCCGGGCCAGTTGCTCCAGTTGGGGCTCCAGCGCCGGCATGGAATTGGTTGGGTCGAATTCGGGCACCAGCAGGGTGTTGGCCGAAATCCCGTGGCCCCCGGGGTGGCGGCCAGTAACCATGCTGGCCGCATTGGCCCGGGTAACGCTGGGATACACGGCGTGATGGTTGGCAAAGGTAACGCCGGCAGCGGCAAAGGCCGCCAGGTTGGGCATCAGCCTTTCATCGACCTGCGCCGGCTGAAGTCCGTCGAAAACCACTACCAGAATTCTTGCCATGCTGCCCCCGTGCTATAAGTGTTTAGTACAGGAAGGCCGCGGGCGAGGCCGGTCAGGCCGATTGGTCTCCCCTGCTCGCTGCGTAGTAGTCGTACTTCCTGCCAGCCAGTTCCACTACCTCGGACACGTCCTCCTCCAGCAGGTAGCCCTCGGCCGCCAGGTCCGTGGCGGCGCGGTACACCTTTTCCAGGTAGTCGTCCCGGTCGGAGTAGCGTTCTTCAATGGAAGCCCGAGGGTCGCCGGAAGCTTCCCGTTCGGCGCGGGTGGCTGGCAGGGGAAGGGTCCAGCCGGCCAGGCCGCCGGTAATGCCAATGTAAAGGTCGGGATTCCCGATGCTCTCGTCGCGCAGGTTCCACCCGGTATAGGTGGCCACAGGCACCGACAGGTCTGGCAGGCGGATACCGCCCCGTTCGTTGAAGGAGTCGTCCAGGTCTGCCACCAGCGCCGGGAACTCTTCGCCCTCCACGGCAGGCAGGGTCGTGGTGTGCCCCAGGTGGGCCTCCGGACCATAGTCCAGCCGGATGGCCCGGGTGGCCTGGGACGGCACCCTGACACCGGGCAGCCGCGCAAACTGTTCCAGCAGGGTATGGGACTCGACGGCGGTGCCGTCGTCCAGGCTTGGATGGCGGCTGGGCGGTGGCTCTTCGCCGGTGGTAACCCAGCGGTCCAGGTTTTCCAGCACCGCGCGGGACAAGGGGGCGTAATCAACGCTATTAAAGGGCAGCTGACCCTTGATACCATCGGCCGTTCGGATTTCCAGGGGTGGGAACTCGCCGGACCCGTGCTGGCAACCGGCGAAGTGGTAGCGGCGGACCAAAGCCGACTGGGGGGCGTCGGTCAGCGTTTCCAGGTCGGTGTGAATCAGGGCCGCGTCGCCGCGCCAGTATTCAGCGGACGTATTGGTAAACATAATCCTGGGCAAGGGACCTCGCCTTTCCATGTTCTCCAGCAAGGATCCCTGGGCCCCGGTTATCGGGTCGGTTTGCAGGGTGTCGGTGAAGGGGAACATTTCCGGAATGATGTAGCACACGTCCTTGGAAGGCTGTCCAAATCTCAGGTTGAACTCGCCGCGCATTCCCCCGGCCACGTGCGGCATAATCCCGTCCAGGGAGGGGCGATTCTCTTCGTCCTGGTTGATGCCCACGTGGATGTACTGGCGCAGAAAGCGGCCACTCTGGGAGCGTCCCATGGCATAGGCGTAATCAATGGCGCCCGCGCAGGGATTTCCAACGGAGGCGGGGGCGTATTTCAGGAAGGACACGGCGTCCCGCATGGCGGCAAAGCCCAGGCCCACGATGCGGCTGCCGGTGGTGGTGTAGACCAACTGGTAAATGCGGCCAGGCTCAAACCCCGAAGGCATATAGACGTGGTTGTAGTCCGGTTCTATGTCCGCATCTTCCACCCGCACGAAAGACCACTGGCCGCGATCTACAGGAGTGGCAGGACTGTTGGGCAGGTCCCGAACCGTCAGGGTCGCTTCGGCTTCTTCCGGGTCTGCGGCGGGATTGGGCAAATGCTGCCGGTCGGCCAGCAGGAACACCTGGGTGGGCTGGTCGCACTGGAACTGGCAGAGAATCCGGCCGGTCAACGAACCCTCCGGCCCCACGGCCTCGGGGACGTGCAGGCCTATCAGCCCAGGGGTGGGCGGCACATCGGCCTGCCAGCCGGCCCAGACAACGGTGTAGCCGCGCCGCATCAGGTAACCGTTGCCCGCCTCCAGGGGCGCCGTAGGGTCGGTGGCAGTGGGGACGCTATTCAGAGTGAGGGCAGTTTTCCGGCCCCGGTTCACCACGTCGAAAAGTATGCGGCGGTTTCCCTGGTCGGGATTCACCGGGCGGAGCATGGCGAAGTCTGCGGAAAACTCAACACTTCCGGCCGAATTTCGCGGCGCCAGGTCCAGGTCGGTTATCCCCTGGTTGCTGGCGTGAAGCGGATCTACGGAGTAGTGGGCAGTGCCTTCCAGCAGTTCATAAGGACCAACTTCCCCAAAGCTCTCCCCTGAGGCGAAACTGCTGCGCCTGGTGATTTCCAGTTCGGTAATTGCCACGGTTCCCCCTCTTGGTATGCAGAATGTGGAATGCGGTATTTGGCCGTGTCCAGGTAATCGAGAGTACGGTTGGATTTTAACACCTGGCGATAATGGTGTGGCGACTTCTCCGACCGTCGGGTCAGTCGAGAGTTATGGGTGTAGTTTGCATGAGCATGATGGCCGTCCAGCGCAGGGTACGCGGTCAACAGGACAGGGCCAGGCCGCATAGACTCCGCCTTTTCCAGTTAAGCTATAATTCACGCTGCATCTACAACTTCAACTGAGAGGAACTCATGCAGTTTGGCTCCTTCGTATTTCCCGTAAGTCACCAGCCCGAAAGGGATTCTGAGGTAATTGACAGCACCCTGGAAGAAATCTTGCTGGCCGAGGAGATTGGCATACATTCCGTATGGCTCACCGAGCACCACTTCGACGGCGCGGCGGCCCATGCCGATCCGCTGGTGTTTGGCGCGGCCATTGCGGCCCGCACCCAGCGCATCGGGATCGGTTTTGCGGTAGCGGAACTGGCCTTCCACCACCCCGTCCGGCTGGCAATCCAGACATCCCTGCTGGACAACCTGAGCCACGGCCGCTTGATAGTGGGCACCGGGCGCGGCTCCGCCTATAACCACTACGAGTATCTGGGATTCGGCATTACCATGGAGGATGGGCTGGCGCGGCTGGAAGAGACGGAAGAACTGCTGGTGGCGGCGTGGACCGGCGAAGACCTCCACCATAAAGGCGAACACTGGGACGTGAAATTTCCGCTGCTGCGCCCGCGTCCTTACCAGAAGCCGCACCCGCCGCTGGTCCGGGCCTGCATCAGCGAGGCTTCAACTGTGAAAATGGCCCAGATTGGCAGGCCCATAATGATCGGTATCCAGACGCTGCCCACCCTGCAGCGGCGCCTGGAAGCTTACCGGACTACCATGTTTGAATCGGGATTTGCGGAAGCTGAGGCGGAGGCAGCGCTCGACCAGTGCTGGGCTTCCCGTGACTTGTTTGTAGCCGAGAGTTACGATGAAGCCCTGGAGGTGGCTGCCGCCGGCTTTGAACGGGAGAGAACTCACTTCCGCCATGCCCGGGAAGTATATAATCCCGGAGGGTTTCCGCCACCCGACCCCAACCGGCCAGCGCCGCCGGGCGAAGTGCTGGAACAGGCCTTTATCCTGGGCACGCCGTCGCAGGTAGCCGATCAGGTGGCCGAGATGCGGGACATAGGCGTAAGGAACCTGATGCTGAAGCTGAACACCGGTGAAATGGACACACGGCAAGTCCGAAAGTCTATGCGGCTTCTTGGCGAGAAAGTGATGCCGCTGTTCAGCGAATAGCCCGGCAGTGGCGGGACTTACGCTGCAAATGTGGGCTGGCGGGGCAGGCTGTAAGGCGGCTAATGCCAGGCATTTGCCGGTACGGGGGACTAATCTATGACGCCGGTTATTATAGACACCGACCCCGGCATTGATGACGTGGCCGCGCTGCTTCTGGCGTTGGCCAGTCCTGAACTGGAGGTGGCGGCTCTCACCACCATCTACGGCAACTCGTCCGTCGACATCTGTACCGCCAACGCCCTTCACTTGCTCAAAACCGTGGGCCGGACCGACATTCCCGTTTATCGGGGAGCGGGCAAACCCCTGCTGCGCCCGGCCAACGAAGGCTGGGCTTCCCACATACACGGTGAAGACGGCCTTGGCGGCCTTGGCGACGGGGATGCAGAGGCCGCCTCAGCAGGTCCCGTTGCCGGCAAGCACGCCGCCCTTGCAATTATAGAGACCGTAATGTCCAGGCCGGGAGAAGTTGCCATCCTGGCCCTGGGGCGCATGACCAACATCGCGTTAGCGCTGTCCCTGGAACCCGAAGTCGCCCGGGCCGTGCGCGAAGTAGTAGTCATGGGCGGCGCGGTTACCGTTCCCGGCAATGTGTCCCAGGTCGCCACCGCCAACCTGCATGAAGACCCGGAAGCGGCGTCCATACTGTACCAATCGGGCGCGCCCATTGTGCAGGTGGGGCTGGACGTGTGCAACCGGGTAACCGTCAGTCCCGCGCAACTGGATACCATCGCCGGAGCGACCAATCCTGGCTCACAACTGCTGGCGCGGGCCACCGCATTCCTGCGAGACGCTTACATACGGACCGGGCGGATTGGGCCGGGGGATGGCGTTCGGTATAACGATATGCCGGCCGTGGGATACGCCGTAAAGCCGGAGTTATACACGGTGAGACCGGCGCGGGTGGAGATTGAGACGAGTAGCGAGCTTACCCGGGGCCAAACGGTGGCCGACTGGCAGGCGGCGCAAACCAACACCCGCATTTGCATGGATGTAGATTCCGACTCCCTGACCGCCCTGTTCACCGAACGGATTACCCGGTCAGAGCCGTGAGACTTGATAGGGGCAGCCCCATGTAGCCTGCCATCGTCGCCAGGTGAGCGGCGATGGCAGGCCTGGTCAATGAGGAAAGCCTAGCCCAGGTGCTTTTCCAGGAAAGGCCAGATCTTGCTCCAGCCATCTACGGCTTGTTCCTGGCGGTACATTGCCCGGTCGTAGTAGAAGAAACCGTGGCCGGCGCCGTCATAACGGTGGAACTCGTAGTTCTTGTTGTGCTTCTTGAGCTCCTCTTCGTGCTGGTTCACTTGTTCTGCCGTTGGAGCCTGGTCATCATTCCCGAACAGGCCCAGCAGCGGGCAGGACAGATCGGCGGTGTAGTCAATGGGGGCCACCGGCTGATTGGCGGTCAAATCGTCCCCGGAAGCCACCACACGGCCACCCCAGCAGTCGATGGCGGCGTCGAAGCCGTCTACGCGGCAAGCCGTCAGGAAGGTAAGCCGGCCGCCGGAACAGGTACCGAAAACTCCCACCTTGCCGTTGAGGTTGGGAAGGGTGCGCAGAAAGCTCATGGCCCCGCCGATGTCTCCCAAAGCCTGGTCGTCGGGAATGCCACCCGACTCGCGGACCTGGGTGGCAATCTGCACGGGGTCGCCGTGCCCATTGCGGTGGTATAGGTTGGGCGAAATGGTCAGGTAGCCATGGTGGGCGAAGCGCCGGGCAGTCTCCCGGTAGAATTCGTCCCAGCCTGGCGCGTGGTGAATCAGCACCATGCCGGGGAAGGGGCCAGCGCCCAGGGGCTTGGCGACATAAGCCCCGATGGAGTCCCCGTTGTGGCCCTGAATAGTGGTGGTTTCCGCAATCATGCCCTCGTACATATCAGTGGTATACGCCATTTTTACTCTCCTTCAGAGAAGATGTCCCTAGCTTGTAACGGATTGCAGCCCAAGTCAAGACCCGGGGGCCCGCTGGCTTCCGGGCTGCGGGAATATTGCGCAGTCCGGGCTGTACCCCCGCTCACGGTCATCCCGAGCCTGTCGAAGGATTCCCGCCCGGAAGGCGTGCGGTTCGACAAGCTCACCACCGGCGGTCCATGCCAGACTTTGCAATCATCCTGTTTCCGGCGGTCAATGGCGTTTCCGCTTGGGTGGTACAAACGCGAGAATGGCGGGGGCAGACCTGTGTGTCTGCCCTGGAACCGGATCAATACCACCTGAAGCGGAACGCTTCCCCGGCGAACAGGGTTCTGTCCTCCGCAGTTGACCTTTGCTAGAATACCAGCAGCCGGGCCCCGCCCGCCGAATTGCAGAAAACGAGGTGAATCTGATATGCCTGGTCACCGCCTGCTGGCCTGCTTTGCCCATCCGGACGACGAAGCCTTTCCCGTGGGAGGGGCCCTGGCGACCCACGCTGCCAGGGGAGTTGAGATTCGCCTGATCACCGCGACCCTGGGAGAAGAGGGAGAAATCCGCCAGGAGGGCGCGGCCACTCCGGAAACCCTGGGGTCGGTACGGAGGGTGGAACTGGCCCGGGCTGTGCAAATTCTGGGCGTAAGGGACCACATAGTCCTTCACTACCGGGACTCGGGGATGGCGGGCACCCCGCCCAACGAGCATCCGCAGGCCTTCGTCAACGCTCCGGCAGATGTGGTAGTGGAGCGCCTGGTGGAGGAAATTCGTCGCTTTCGGCCCCAGGTGGTGCTGACCTTTGACCCGGATGGCCTGTACGGGCATCCCGACCACATTGCCATCCATCACCACGCTACCGAAGCCTTTAAACGGGCGGGTGATGCCGGCGCGTATCCGCAGCACTTTATCAACGGCGTCGGGCCGTATTCTCCTCAGCGCCTGTTCTACAGCGCGCGACCCCGGGGATTCCGGATGGAGTGGGCGCAGACCCTCCGGGCCCAGGGTATAGACTTCCCCCTGCCGAACCCCAACCGGGCCAACGACGGGGCGCCGCCGGAGACCATTCACCTGGAGATGAACGTGGCCGAGCGGATGGAACTGAAGATGGGCTGCATCCTGAGCCACCGCACTCAGGTGGCTCCCGACTGGCCCTACGACCGGGTCCCCAGGGAAGCGGCCAACATGATTCTTGGACGGGAATACTACATCAGGGGCTGGCCCCCCGTTACGGACGGCGATGCAGTTTCTCCGGACTTCTTTGAGGGCCTGGGGGAAGATTAGGGTCTGGCTCCCCGGGGCGGCACGACTACAGGTAGCGCCTTGCAGGAATAGGGTAAAGCGAATGGGCGGAGTGTGTTCCGCCCCTTCTTCATTCCCTTGGGGACGACTGCAGCCCGTTAGGCCTGGGCAGACTCGCGCAGGCGGGGCGCTACTTCCTGGGCATAGAGCTTCACGGAGTTCAGCACCTGCTCCACCGTGAGCCCGCCGCCGACATTGGGTTCCATAATGACGCCGTCCAGGCCTAGCCTTGCGCTCAATTGCTTCAGCTTTTCGACCACCGTGTCCGGGCTTCCGTAGGCCAGCCTGTCCTTCAGCAAGTCCTCGTAAGTTACGTTGGCCAGGCGCTCTGCCCGTTCCAGCCTTTCCTCGGAAACGGTGGTCCCGGCGGCGCCGGCGGAACTGCCGAACAGGCTGCCCAGGCGCTGGTAAGACCGCATAGTGGCCTCTTCCGGGTCCGACCGGCCCTTTTCGTCTGTTTCCGCCACGTAGATGGGAACCCTTAGGAAGACCTCGCCCTTGCCTTCATGGCCGGCTTCGGCTCTCCCCTCGTGGTACATCTCCATGTGTTCTTCCACTTCGTTAACGTCAAACCCGCGCAGGCCGGAAATTACTGAGTGTCCGCTGCGGCCCACCTGCGGAAAAGTGTCCCGGGTAGTGGCGGCAATCCGGATGGGCGGGTGAGGCTGCTGGTAGGGCTTGGGCAACACGCAAAGGTCATTGATCTGGTAGAACTCGCCCTCGTAGGAGAAGCGTTCTTCCGACCAGGCCTTCAGGATGATGTCCAGGTTCTCCTGGAAGCGGGCCCGGCTTTCTCCATAGGGAATGCCATAGCCGTCATAAGAACGGGGAAAGCCGCTGCGGCCCACGCCGAACTCCAGGCGGCCCCTGCTTACCTGGTCCACGGTGGCCGCTTCCTCGGCCAGCCTGACGGGATGGCAGAGCGGCAACACGCTGACGCCGGTTCCAATCCTCACGTTCTTTGTTCTTCCGGCGATGGCGCTCGCCATCACCAGCGGTACCGACACGACCGACGGAATGCCGGCTCCCATGGGGTCACCGGGCCTTCGGGGCGCTGCGAAATGGCGTTCCGCCAGCCAGACGCCATCAAGGCCGAACTCGTCCGCTACATCCGCCATGGCGAACGCTTCGTCAAAGGCCTCTTCCTGGGTTACGCCCATGCGGTAATCGCATTCCATTACCAGTCCGACGTGCATATCAAGCACCTCACAATTCCTGCAATTGGAAACCCGCCATGCCCGATCCATGGGAACACGGGATTCGTCCTTTCCCTGGATATCCTTTGGGCGCGGCTCTAGGGAACGACTTCGGGCTGTACGGCTCCTGGTAAGCGGCCCGAGTTGCCGGGAACTTGGTGCCCCAACCCGGGCTGCCAGAGTATCGCCATTGGCCCGTCTTGGTAGCTACGTTAGCCCTGCCGCGAACCCACTTTCCCTGCGCTTTGCATGGTCTGGCCGGTCCGACCGCGGGCGTCGATATTATCCTTGAACTTCCCGTAAACGGCCCTTTTGCCGCCGCGGAAGCTCCTGGATTCCTCCGTGTGGCTACCTGCCGGGTTCAGGCCGGCACTTCCAGGTTCATGCCCAGGCGGACCCGACCGGGCTGGTCGAGCAAAGCCCGGGCTATTCTGGCGCGGTGCTCAAAACTGGTGCCCATGCGCATGGTCCAGGCGGTAACCCGCCGGTACCACAGATGAAGATCGAACTCCATCATGAAACCCATGCCGCCGTGCAGCACCTGTGAAGTTCTTACCACCGCCTCGCACCTGTCGTTGCAGAACGACTTGGCCTGGGAGACTTCCATTGCCGCCGGCAGGCCCTGGTCCAGCTTCCACAGGGCCTCGTAGGTAAGTAGCTGTCCGCCGTCCACCCAGAGGATCATGTCGGCGCACATGTGCTGAACGGACTGGAAAGCGCCGATGGGCCGCCCGAATGCCACCCGATTCTTGGCGTACTCAATGCCCATTTCCGCGTCCTTGCGAGCCGCGCCCACTATCTGGGCGCACAGCAACGCCGTTCCCCGGTCCAGCATCTCCTGCGCTGTCGGCCAGCCCTGGTTAAGCTCGCCCACCAGGTTGGCCTTGGGCACCCGCACGTTGTCAAAAATGACCTTGCTTTGCTTGTCCTTGGCGAGGGTAGTCAACGGGACTTGGGATACGCCTGTGCTGCCCACGTCCACCAGCAGCAGCGAAATGCCCGAGTTTTCAGCAGTGGCCGGAGCGGTGCGGCAGGCGATCAGGCACTTCTCTGCAGCGACGAAGTTGTCCACAAACATCTTGGTACCGTTGAGGATGAAGTTCTCCCCGTCCTCCGATGCCTGGCAATGGATGGTCTCGGGCAGGTAGCGGGGGTTTTCTTCGGTGAACGCCCATGCCAGCACCAGGTCTCCGCTGCAGACTCTTGGCAGCAGGTCCTGCTTCTGTTGGTCGGTACCGGCTTCGGCGATGGTCAGGGCGGCCACCATGGTGGAGTGGAAAGGTACGGGCGCTATGGCCCGCCCCAGCTCTTCTGATATAAGGCCCAGGTAGGTGAGGGGCAGTCCCTGGCCCCCGTATTGTTCCGGCAGGGATATGCCCAGCCACCCCAAGTCGGCCATCTTCCGCCACAGCTCGGGCGGATAACCCAGGTTATCCTTCTCCATGTCCCTGGCCAAGCTCGGCGGACACTCCGCTTCCAAAAACTCCCTGGCCAGGTTCTTTACCATTTGTTCTTCTTCGTTAGGCAGTACGTCCATAAAGGTCCTTGGTATCCAGATTTGTGCTCGAGCCAGTCAATGTGCCTTAAAAATGCTGGGCTAAAGCGCTAAGAACGGGGCATGCCCAGGCCTCGGCGGGCAATCTGGTCCCGCATAACCTGGGTGCTGCCGTGGTTGATGCCGGACTGGAAAGCTCCCATCAGGTTGTGGGCAAAAACGCCTTCCTCAACGGCGTCTTCCGAGCCGTTGAGCAATTGGGCATAGGGGCCCAGAATCTGGGCGATGGTCTCGGTGGTGCGGACGCCATGCTCCGGAGCGAATACCTTCTCGGCGGAACCTTCGTAGGTGAAATTGCCGCCCTTTTCCACCAGCGACATGCTGCGCATGGTCATCAGGCGGCACACCTGGGCCTCAGTCCAGAGTTCGGCAATGCGGTCGCGAACCGAAGTGTCCTCGGCCAGGTTCGCCCCGCCCAGGTCATTGCTCTTGACATAATTAACGATGTCTTCGTCCCTCTTGACGGAAATCAGGTAGCGGCTGGCGCCTACCCGATCCAGGTTCAGGCCCATGGCCCCCACGTACCAGCCCATGTTCTCGTCGCCCAGCATGCACGAAGCCGGCACCCGCACGTCCTCAAAGAACACCTCGTTGGTGCGGGCGTCGCCGTAGGTAGTACCGGCCGGCGCGGGTGGGTCGTTCTGGATGGTCCACAAGGGCCGCACGGTAATGCCCTCAGTGTCCATGGGAATCAAGAAAATGGAGATTCCCCGGTGCTTGGGCGCCTCCGGGTCGGTGCGGGCCATCAGGTAAATGTGGCTGGCATAGTGCGCGGCGGTGGTAAACATCTTCTGGCCGTTGATTACGAACTCGTCGCCGTCCCGCACCGCCCTGCATTGCAGGCTTGCCAGGTCTGCGCCGGCCTGCGGTTCGGTGAATCCCAGGGCGAAAGAAATTTCGCCATTGATCAGGCCTGGCAGAAAGAACTTCTTCTGCTCATCGGTCCCCGCCGCCAGGATGGCTGGCGCGCCGCTGCCGGCGCCGCCGACGGTGATTCCGGCCCGGGCAAACTCTTCCTCCACTATGTACTGGTCAATGCGGCTCCCGTCCTGACCGCCGTATTCCTTCGGCCAGCTGATGCCTACCCAGCCGCGTTCGCCCAGTTTGCGGTACAACTCGCGGACTTTAGGGCCCCGCCGGCGTATTCCCAGTTCTTCAATCTCCTGGCGGACCTCGTAGTCCACGCTTTCCTGGATGAAGGCTTGTACTTCTTCGCGCAGTTGTTCCTGCTCAGGAGTGTATGCAAAGTCCATTCTGTACCTCTACCGTCTGAAACGTCCGGAATCCTGACTGTATGGCCCAGGCGGAGCGGATGCCTACCTTGGGTCCACACAATTTGGGCTATTATATTACTTCCCCATAGGAGTGTCATCCGCAGGCAATCCAACTGCAGGGCAATCGCGTTTTAACGAACTGTAACCTTGAGCCGCCAAAACTGTCATTCTGAACGGAGTGAAGAATCTA
>CAZPMU010000055.1:0-6622 GCA_964587795.1 uncultured Dehalococcoidia bacterium
TGCCCTTGACACCCGGAAAACCCAGTCCATATACTAGCGCAAATTCTCCCATATCCACTTTCTCAGCCGTCGGTGATGCACCGGCGGTCTAATGTTGTTAAGGGACGGATGAGCAGGAAGGAAGTGCTGGTGGTCGGTGGGGGCACCGGCAACCATACCACCCTCACCGGGCTGCGCAACCAGGACTGCAACCTGTCGGCCGTGGTGGCCATGACCGACAGCGGCGGCAGTTCCGGTCGGCTGCGAGATGAGATGGGCCACCTTCCGCCGGGAGACATTCGCCGCTGCCTCATGGCGCTGTCGGCGGAAACTGAGCAGGGCAACCTGATGCGCCGCCTGTTCGACTACCGCTTCAAGTCGGGCAACGGCCTGACCGGCCACAACTTCGGCAACCTGCTTTTGGCCGTCCTTACCGAAGTTACGGGAAACACCATTTCCGCCATTGAAGAAGCCTCCCAGTTGCTGGGTATAGAGGGTACGGTGCTGCCCGTAACCCTGACCCATTCCACCCTGATGGCGCGACTGGAAAACGGCGAGGAACTTTCCGGGGAGTCGGTTATTGACCTGCGCCGGGACGACCTGGACGTGGGTATAGACTACATCTGGCTGGACCCCAAGGCATACGTTTACCCGCCGGTGCTGGACGCCATAGCACGGGCCGACGCCATTATCCTGGGCCCCGGTGACATTTACACCAGCGTTCTGCCCAACCTGCTGGTGGAGGACGTGGCCGACGCCATCAATGCCTCCGGCGCCGTCAAGATTCACATTTGTAACCTCATGACCAAGCCCGGCGAGTCCGACGGATTCAAGGCTTCCACTTTTGTGAAGCTGCTGATGGACTACCTGGGCACCGGCGAACCGCTGGACTACCTGGTGTTTAACGACAGCCCCCTGCCGCCGCGCCTGCTGGACCGTTATGCCGCAGACCGCCAGTTTCCCGTTGAACTGGACCGGGAGGAATGCAGCCAGGTAGTCGGGGAGATTGTTACCGGACCTCTGCTGGCTTCGGGCGTTTACCTCAGGCACGACCCGGCAGCCCTGGCCCACACCATCATGGAGATAGTCAACCGGCCAGTTGCCGTTCTTTGAAACCCTGTTCCTGAATCCCTTCTCCCTTGATGGTGGAAGGCTGGGATGGGGGTGTCGGTATCCTTCGTACCCTGCTAACGGCTTTCATTTCGGCGTACTCCTTCTGGCAATTTACCCTCCCCTTGAGTTAATATCCCACCATACTCGGCGACTCTCGGTCTCCCCATCTCCCCGCTTGAGTGCCGTAGTCCTGCGCGAACGCTGATAATTAATCCTGTTCATCCCGCGCATCCATGTTTGAATTCGTGGACTCCATGCGACTGATCAAATGTGCGGCATAGTCGGATATATCGGAAACCACCCTGCCTGGCCCATCGTCCTGGAGGGATTGCAGCGCCTGGAGTATCGGGGCTACGACAGCGCCGGCATCGCCGTACTCGACCGGGCGGGTCAGTTGCGCCTGCGCAAAACCGTCGGCAAAGTTGACGGCCTGACCCGGGGTGACGAGGCCGACTACCCCGACGGCACCGTTGGCCTGGGGCACACCCGGTGGGCCACCCACGGCCCGCCCACCGACGCCAACGCCCATCCCCTGACCGGCTGCCACCGACAGATTGCCGTGGTCCATAACGGCATCGTCGAAAACTACCTGGAACTCAAGCGCGGACTCCAGGAACGGGGCCACATCTTCTCCTCCGAAACGGACACCGAGGTTATTGCCCACCTGATCGAAGAGGGCCTGGGCCAGGGGCTTTCTTTCCCCGGGGCTTTCCGGGAAATGGGGCGGCGCCTTGAAGGGTCTCAGGCTGTAGCCGCGGTGTGCAGGCTGGAACCCGACAAGCTCTGCGCCCTCAGGGTGGGCCATGCTGGTGGTATCGTGGTAGCCCATCGTGACGGGCAGGGAATAGTAGGCAGCGATCTGCCCGCCGCCCTTCCCATTCTGCGCCAGCGGCCCGGCCCCGTGGCCTATCTGGAACCCGGTGAAATGGCCCTGGTCACCCGGCAGGGTGTCCGAGTGCTGGACCTGGAGGGCAATACCGTTCAGAAGGAGATGCGCACCGTCTCTCCGCAGGATGCTTTGGTGGACCGGGGTGGCTACCGCCATTTCATGCTTAAGGAGATTATGGAGCAGCCCCAGGCAGTGGCCGGCGCCCTCCGGGGACGGGTCAACTTCGATGCCGGCCGGGTGGAACTTTCCGACTTCCCCTTTCCTGACGCCGAGGCCCGGGAAATTCAGCGAGTGGTGCTTACGGGCTGCGGCACCAGCCTGAACGCGGCCCTGGCCGGCCGTTTTCTGGTTGAACGCTTTGCCGGCCTGCCGGCCGAGGTGGAAAGCGCATCCGAGTATCGCTACCGTGAACCCTACCTGGACTCCCATACCCTGGTGGTGGCCATTACCCAGTCGGGGGAGACGGCGGATACTATTGCCGCCATGCAGGATGCCTCGGAGCGGGGGGCAAGGGTCGTGGTCATCTGCAACGCCGAGGAGAGCGAGGCCGCCAGGCTGGCCGACGGCGCCCTTCTGATGGGGTCCGGTATTGAGATCGGTGTGGCCAGCACCAAAACTTTTGTCGCTTCCGTAACCATCCTGTTCCTGTTGGCCATCTACCTGGGGCAAATACCTCGTGTCCCCGCCGCAGGGGCGGGTCTTGTGCCCGCCCGGGTTCCTTCCACCTTGACGGGGGAAGGCCAGGATGGGAGTGAGCGGATCCCACCCCTCAAACCCCATCTTTCCCCGGAACAAACCTCAGTCTTGATCCGCGATCTGGCCCGTTGTCCCCGACTGATTGGGGAGATGCTGGCGGATGTCTCCCAGTACCGGAAACTGGCTCAGAAGTTCAGCGGCTACAACAGCTTTCTCTACCTGGGCAGGGGAATCAACTCTGCCATTGCCCAGGAGGGTGCGCTGAAGCTGAAGGAGATCAGCTATATCCACGCCGAGGGCTATCCGGCCGGTGAAATGAAGCATGGTCCCATTGCCCTCATCGACCGCCACATGGCCACCCTGGCCCTGGCGCCCCGGGATGGACTGTATGACAAGATGGCCGGCAACATCCGCGAAGTCCGCGCCCGTCGGGGCGTGGTGCTGGCTGTGCTTACCCGGGGCGACACGGACCTGGCCGCAGAAGTCGACGACGCCCTGTTCCTGCCGCAGGCTCCCGACTATCTTTACCCCCTTCTCTCCACCATCCCATTGCAACTCCTCGCCTATTACATCGCCCTGGACCGGGGCTGCGACGTGGACCAGCCCCGCAACCTGGCCAAGTCGGTTACGGTCGAATAGCAGGCCTGGCCCGTTTTTTCGGTTGAAAAAGCGCTTTGGGGCGTGGGCCGATGCGGAAGGCCATTACCGCAGCTCCCCTTTTGTATGCCGACCTTCCGACTGTTCAATCCCTTTCTGCCCTGCCGGGGGAGGGCCAATATGAGGACGACGGCGCAAAGTTGGCTGAACCCTTTAATCTCACGGTGCAAGCCCAAGTGTCATGAGCGAATTCCGGCGCCATTCTTGTTATAATCCGTAACAGGCACTTTGCTTCATTTTGCAGAATGGTCGCCCAAAGTTATTGATTTGCGTCAATGGCCAATGGAATAATGGACACGTTTTGCGTCGCCTTCTGCCCCAGGTGGGGGGCTACGCCGACTAACCTTTTACAGGTAATCAGCTTAATGTTATTGCGTGTCAACCACCCGGAAATTCCCCTGCAACAGTACGCTTCTCTTCTTCCCCATCAACTGATGGATGACCTTGTCGGCCTGTCGGAGCAGTTCCGAGGCCTCCGGTTCGTCCACGCCAACAGCACGGCCACCGGCGGAGGCGTGGCGGAAATCCTTCAGTCGCTGGTACCCTTCATGAATACCCTGGGCCTGCCCACCGAACGCATAGTGGTCAGCCCTGAAGATCCCCAGTTCTTCCAGGTCACCAAGCGCATCCACAACCTGCTGCAGGGCTCTTCGGGTTCCCTCAGCCAGGAGGAACTGGCGCTCTATTTCCAATGTATGGAACAGGTGGCCGAGGACATTAAAGGGAGGGGTCTCGAGGCCAGCGTCTGGTTTTTCCATGACCCACAACTTCTGCCCCTGGCCATGCTCCTGCCCAGAAAAGAGGGTGAACTGCGGTTCTGGGTCTGCCATATTGACCTGACCGCGCCCAACGCCGAAACGCTGGACGCCCTGGCTCCCTTGACGTCTTATTATGATGGCCTGGCCTTTTCCATGGACGAGTTTGTTCCCGACGACATTGCCGGCCGCTACCCGGTGTACATTACTCCCCCGTCCATTGATCCGCTGACCGACAAGAACACGGCCATGGGCCGGGATGAAGCCCTGGGAATTGTTTCGGCCATGGGCATAGATCCCGGACGCCCCCTGGTAACCCAGGTTTCGCGGTTCGACTACTGGAAGGACCCCTGGGGGGTGATGGATGCCTACCGACATGCCAGGGAGTCTGTCCCCGGTCTCCAGCTTGCCCTGCTGGGGCTGAGCCAGGCCGCCGACGATCCGGAGGCCCTGGGTGTGCTCCACAGTGTCTCCGAGTACGCCGCGGGTGATACGGATATCCACTCTTATTTCTACCCGGAAGGTCTGCCCGATTCCATAGACCGCATAGTTAACGCCTTTCAGACCGCTTCGGCAGTAGTTCTGCAAAAGTCCACCCGGGAAGGGTTCGGCCTGACAGTTACCGAGGCCATGTGGAAGGCACAGCCCGTAATCGGCGGAAACGTGGGCGGCATCCGAATGCAGATAGAAGACGGAGTAAGTGGATTCCTGGTTAACGGCCCGCTTGAGTGTGGGGAGAGAATCGTGCGGCTAATCCAGAACGAGGACCTGCGCCTGAAGATGGGTGAAGCCGCCCGAGAGCGGGTGCGCGAGAAGTTCCTGCTGCCCCGCCTGGCCCTGGACTACCTGAACGCCGTCCGGGCCGTCTCGCCGGTTGCCGGTGTTCCGGCCCACCGGTTGCCCACCAACGGAAAGAGTAATCCCTTCGATGCCCTCGAACAGCTTTATCCCAACGGGACCGTCGCCATTTAGGAGTTAAGCGCCAGGAAATCCCTGAACAAGTCCTTTCCTTTTTGACGTGCTGGCAGAGGTATGTGGATTGCACAGAGTGTGTGTCTTTAGTATGGCATTGTGAATCCGCCGCTGGCGGATGAAGAATCCAGAATGATGCCCGAAGGTCAATTCTCAGAGTGGCAATGTCCTTACCGTCAGCGAATTTAGATCCTTGGCCGCACTCGGGATGACATTCACTCCGGTGATTCGTACGTTGGATGGCCGATAGATACTTCCACCGGCCCTTGGCGGGGGAATGTCAGGCTGGCGGTGATAGCTTGCCTTCAGGAGATTCCGCCTCACCCTGACCCTCTCCCACCAGGGGAGAGGGGACCTATTCAGAGGCTCCTTAGGGACAGGAAACGGCAATTCGCAACTCTTGATTCGTTGCTCTTAATTCATTGCCTTATTGCCCCTGTGCTCCTATAATTCTCTATCGTTGTACGGAAACAGGATGGCCCATAGGCGGGCCAGACCGCAATTGACCCCTAATTTGACGAAAAGGAACACCCTTCGCCTCTTGCAAGAGGGACCGGGGGTGTGGGCCTCACATGGACAGCTTTGAATCCTTTGGGGTTATGGCCCCCGCCACCACGGCCAACCTGGGCCCGGGTTTCGACTGCCTCGGCATGGCTCTCGACCTGTGGAACCGGTTGGATGTTGTTCCCGCTCCGGACCTTTCCTCTGTCAGCGGCGTAAGGGCGCCTGCCTCTTCCCCCCGGATGGAGGAAAGTCGGGATGAGGGTGCATTCGTGGAGGTTGCCGGGGAAGGCGCGTTCGAGCTTCCCGCCGACGCCAGCAATCTTACCTTCCGCGCCATGCAATTCCTTTTCGACGAGGCCGGGCTGGAAATGCCGCCGCTACAGCTTCGCTGCCACAACACCATTCCCTTGAGCCGGGGCATGGGCAGCAGCGCGGCGGCCATCGCTGGCGGCCTGGTTGCCGCCAATTTCCTCTGTGATAACGCCTACTCCCGCAACGAATTGCTGGAAATGGCGGCGACGATTGAGGGCCATCCGGATAATGTGGCCGCCGCCGTTCTGGGCGGCCTGCAACTGGTAGTATCCGACGGGCCGCAATTGTACACGGCTCCCATCCCCGTGCCCGAGGACATCCAGGCCGTGCTGTTCATTCCCGAGGCGCGCATTGCCACCGCCGACGCCCGGGCGGTGCTGCCCCGACAGGTTTCCGTGGCCGACGCCGTGTTCAATATGGGCCGCGTGGCCCTGCTGGTGGCCGGCATGGCCCTGGACCGGTCCGAGTACCTGGACGTGGCTACCCAGGACCGGTTGCACCAGCCCTACCGCCAGCCCCTGTTCCCGGCCATCAAGTTGATCTTCGCGGCGGCCCGGGACGCCGGGGCCCTGGGCGTTTTCCTGTCCGGCAGCGGTTCCACCGTCCTGGCCCTGACCCGCGGCCGGGAGATGACGGTGGCTTACGAGATGTTTGAGGCGGCCCGCCTCACCGGTACGCCCGGCCACCTGGAAATAACCAAACCCGCCACCTTGGGCGCCCACGTCGTGGAACCCGCGTAGGGGCA
>CAZPMU010000055.1:6722-15554 GCA_964587795.1 uncultured Dehalococcoidia bacterium
GCGTAGGGGCAAACTTGTGTGTCTGCCCTGTTATCGACGATCTTGACCCGGAGGTCTGGTCACCTTGGACCTGGTTGTTCACAAATATGGCGGCACTTCCGTCGCCGACGCCGGAAAAATCACAAACGTGGCCCGCAGAATCGCCCGGGCCCGGGGTGAGGGTCGCAATATCGTTGCGGTGGCTTCGGCCATGGGCGATACGACCGATGAGCTGATTGACCTGGCTCATACCGTGGCCGACGATCCGGATCCCCGGGAACTGGACCTGCTGCTGTCCACCGGCGAGCTGGTCTCCTGCACCCTGCTGACCATGGCCCTGCGCAGCCTGGGCTGCGACGCCATCACTCTCAGCGGATTCCAGGCAGGCATCCGCACCGACGACCGGTACGGCAGCGCCCGGATTTTCAGCATCGACCCTGCCCGGGTCCAGGCTGAACTTTCCGAGGGGAAGGTGGTAATCGTCGCCGGGTTTCAGGGCATCACCGATGAAATGGATATCACCACCCTGGGGCGCGGCGGGTCCGACACCACGGCCGTTGCCCTGGCCGCCGCCCTGAACGCCACCCGCTGCGACATTTACACCGACGTGGATGGCATATATACTGCCGACCCGCGCATGGTGCCCAATGCCCGTAAGCTGGCCGAAATCGGTTACGAAGAAATGCTTGAACTGGCCAGCTACGGCGCGAAAATGCACCCCCGTTCCATTGAACTGGGGGAGGCCAATGATGTGCCCATTTACGTGGCTTCCAGCTTCGAAGACTTGCCGGGGACTTTAATTCACCGGGTTGATAAAGTGAGAGAGCTAGAGAATCGGGTCAAGGTTACGGGAATCGCCTATCAGGCCAACATTGCCAAGATCACCGTCCGGTCGTTGCCTGACCGGCCCGGAATAGCCGCAGCCTTGTTTGAGCCGCTGGCTGCCAGGGGCATAAACGTGGACACCATTGTCCAGAACACCAGCCTGGAGCGCATCACCGACATCAGCTTTACCGTCAGCCGGTCGGACCTGGCCCAGGCTTATGCCGAGGTCCAGGCTCTGCTCTCCCAGCTTGGGGGGACTGAGGTCATCAGCGACCCCACCCTGGCATCGGTCCACGTTGTCGGTTCGGGTATGCAGAACACGCCCGGCTACGCGTCCCGAATGTTCCGCATTCTTGCCGAGGGCAACATAAACATCGACATGATCACAACTTCCGAGATACGTATTTCCTGCATCATCAAGGAAGACCAGATGTCCGACGCGGTCCGACTGCTCCATGAGGGTTTTCAACTGGGCGAAGAAGACTGAAAGCTCTCACCGCCCGGCAGGGAGGCCTCGTGACCCAGCCCTTTCTTTCCGTCGTCATTCCGGCGTACAACGAAGAAACACGGATTAAGGCTACGCTGGAACAAGTCCACGCCTACCTGGCGCTCCAGTCCTACCCCTGGGAGATTGTGGTGGCCGACGATGGCAGCATCGACGCCACGGCGAAACTGGTCGCGGCCTTTGCCACCGATAATCCCGCGGTTCGGCTGCTGACCCTGGAGCACCGGGGCAAAGGGTGGGCGGTCAGGCAGGGAATGCTGGCAGCCAGGGGAACGTACCGCTTCCTGTGCGACGCCGATTTGTCGATGCCGGTGGAGCAAATAGGGCGGTTCCTGGACGATGCAATTGGACCGGCGGACATCCTGCTGGGATCCCGGGAATTGCCCGAGTCCCGCCGCATTGGCGAACCGGCCCGACGGCACTTGATGGGCAGGGTGTTCAACCTGTTGATTCGCGTTCTGGCGCTGCCGGGAATACGGGACACCCAGTGCGGGTTCAAGCTCTTCAGGGCGGACACTACCATGGCCCTGTTTGAGCGGCAGGCCCTGTGGGGCTTTGCCTTTGACGTGGAGGTTCTCTACCTGGCCCGGCGGGAAGGCCTGGCTGTGATGGAAGTGGCGATTGACTGGCATTACCGGGAGGGCAGCAAGGTCCGCCCCCTGCGGGACGCGGTGGCCATGGCCCGGGATGTGGTCAAGTTGCGCTGGCGATTGAGGACCCAAAAGTGAGCAATCTTTACGAAATTAGTATTTCAAGTAATGTTCAGGTAATAGTGACTAACTAAGATATTGGCAATCTTAATGGACGGTAGGGCAAGGACCCAGGCGGGACAGCCAGATAATGTCGGAAATATAAGATTAGTATAAAAATTCAACCAAAATGCCTTGACCTTACCCAAGCGGATGCTGTAACAAATCAGGCACAGTTTCCCGCATAGATTCCATGGGCGGAAATCACCGTAGTATTTTGTTTTTCCTGGGAGAAAATGACCATGCAAACTGCAAAGACTTCAGACAAGAGCAGGCTGAGACGCGAGTGGAACAAGGAAGCTATCGACCTGGCCATGAAGGGCGAGTGGCAGCGTGCCACCGAGGTCAATCAGGCCTTGCTGACCCTGTATCCCGACGACACCGACGCCATGAACCGGCTGGGACACGCCTTCATCGAGCTGGCCGATTACGCCCGGGCCCGCGAGGTGTTGGTGGAGGTAGTGGCCAAGGCGCCCTATAACAACATTGCCCAGAAGAACCTGGCCCGGCTGGAGCAACTGGAAAGCGCGCCCGTGAAGGCGAAGCAGACCGGAAACGCCGGCAGTTTGTCCAGGTTCTATATCGCTGAGAGCGGCAAGTCTGGCAGCACCGTGCTGCAGCGTGCCTCCGGCGCCAAAATGCCGGCCGCGGTAGCCCCGGGAGCGCCGATCAAATTGGTGGCTCAGAACCAGACCATCTACGCCTACATTGGTGAAGGCGAGTTCCTGGGCAAGGTGGAGGCCAGGCTGGGCGCCCGCCTGGCGCGCCTGATGGCCGGCGGCAACCGCTATGAGGCTGCCGTGGTGGGCATCAATGACTGGGGCGTGTCAATCATAATCAGGGAGGCCTACCGGCACCCCAGCCTCCACAGTATCAGTTCCTTCCCTACCAACAACCGGACGGACCGTCGCCCCCTGGCCGGCCAGAACGTCCTGAACTACCTGGACGGTGACGACCTGGACGAGGAGGAAGAGGGCGCGATGGAATTCGTCAAGATTGCCGGATTCGATGGGGATTGGGACGAGTAGCTATAGTTTCCGGATGGAAAAAGGACCGGGCCGGACGCTGAGTCCGGCCCGTTGTTTTTTGGGGACTCTTGGGGTGATGCCCGATTGCCTAGTACAGGTGGCAGGAAACCCGGTGGCCCGGGGCCACTTCCTTGTCCACGGGGACTTCCTCCGAGCATTTGTCCATGGCGAAGGGGCACCTGGGGTGGAACCGGCAGCCTGAGGGCGGGTTAATGGGCGACGGCACCTCCCCGGTCAACACGATCTCCTCTCGCACCAGGTCCGGGTGGGAAGGCAGGGCCGCGGAGAACAAGGCCTTCGTATAGGGGTGCAACGGGTTCTGGTAAAGTTCTTCCGTCTCCGCATACTCCACAATTTGCCCCAGGTACATCACCGCAGTCTGGTGGGCCATGTACCTCACCGTGGCCAGGTTGTGGGCGATGAGCAGGTAGCTGACGTTGTATTCCTGCTGCAGATCCACCAGCAGGTTCATGATCTGGGCGCGGATGGACACGTCCAGCGCGGAAACGGGCTCGTCCAACACAATCATCTTGGGGTAGGAGGCCAGGGCTGAAGCCACGGCGATTCTCTGGCGCTGGCCGCCGCTGAACTCGTGGGGGTAGTTGTTGGCCTGCTCCGCGTGGAGGCCCACCTGGGACAGCACTTCGGCTACGCGTTCATCCCGTTCCTGGTTGGTAACCTGCCGATTGACGACCAGTGGCTCGGAAATAATGTCCCGCACCCGCATACGGGGACTGAGGGAAGACCAGGGGTCCTGGAATACGGCCTGCACAGTGGTGCGGTAGTCCTGCAGTTCCGAACCCCGGAAATCCTGGATATCCTTGCCATCCAAAAGGATCTGACCTTCGGTGGGGGTTTCCAGGCGCAGCATCAGCTTGCTGGTTGTGGTCTTGCCGCAGCCCGATTCGCCTACGAGGCCCAGGGTCTCTCCCTGGCGGATGCTGAAGTTGATGCTGTCCACCGCCTGCACGTAGCCGATGGTTTTCATCAGGATCAACCCCTTGGTGACGGGAAAGTACTTTTTCAGGTTTTGCACCTGAAGCAGGGGAGTGTCGCCATTGGTCATTACCATGATTCGTCCAACCTCCAGCAGTCGGCGGTATGCCCTTCCTTGACGGTGTAGGAATGCGGGTACGCTTCCCGGCACTTGTCCCTAACGAACTCACACCGGTCGGCAAAGCGGCAGCCCTCTGGCAGGTTGGACAGCAGGGGCGGCTGGCCTTCAATGGAGTACAGTCGTTCGGTACGTTCTTCCAGCTTGGGCACGGAGTCTATCAGGGCCCTGGTGTACGGGTGAGATGGTTCGTTGAAGATTTCGCGCACCGGTCCGTTTTCCACCACCCGCCCCGCGTACATCACCGCTACCCGGTCGCACATACGGGCAACCACACCGAAGTCGTGGGTGATGAAAATGATTGCCAGGCCGGTTTCCGCCTGAATGTCCTTCAACAGCCGCAGGTACTGGAGCTGAATCGTCACGTCCAATGCGGTAGTTGGCTCGTCAGCTATGATAACGCCGGGTTCGCAGGATAGGGCGATAGCGCCTACCACCCTCTGTTTCATGCCGCCGCTCATCTGGTGAGGAAAGTCCTCCAGGCGGCGCTCGGGGGCTGCCACGTTCACATTGCGCAGGGCATCCACGGCCCTTCCGATCATGTTCTTGTGGCTTTCCTTGCGGGCCATGCCCAGGGCTTCCATTAACTGGTTGCCGATGGTAAAAACGGGATTCAGCGAAGTCTGGGGGTCCTGCAGGATCATGGAGATCTGGCGGCCGCGAATCTGCCGCATTTCGTCTTCGCTCTTTTGAAGGATGTCGTCGCCATTCAGGCGAATAGCGCCGCTGATAATTTTACCGGCCGGCTGAGGCACAAGCCGCAGCAGCGACAGGGCTGTCATGGTCTTGCCGCAGCCCGATTCGCCAACTATTCCCAGGGTCTCTCCCTGCCTCAGGAAAAAGCTGACGCCGTCCACTGCCTTGACGGTATTTGTCCGGTTAAAGAAGTAAGTGTGGAGGTCTTCAACCTCCAATATGACATTATCGGTGGCAACACTCATGTTTTCTATTCCCTTCAGCAAACGCACATCGCCCGCTATCAGATGACTTTAGCGAAATGCGCCGGATATCCGGTTCCTCCGGAAAAGAATAGCCTGCCGGAAAATCTCAAAGGGCACTCTATGCAACAAAATCCAACAGCTCCTTATCAGAAACTCACCCATTAATGCAATGGACATGAAGGATTTCGAAAGCCGTGCCGGGAAGGCTCCCACGAGATTTTCAGGAATATATACTACGGCCCAATTCAATGTCAACTTGGCCATTAAGAGCGTATCCGTTCAGGTTTGAGGACGCTCCCTCAGCCGCGGCTCCATGGCCGGGGTCGTGGGGATGGAGTTGCCATCATGGGATACCAAGCCGGAATTTTCAATAATGTTTCCGTTTGGTTCCATTTTGGCCCATTTTGGCCCAATCCGTGAATGGCCAAGAATGTTCACTGATGGGAATTCCCTGGTATACGGCCATTGGGTTAATCTTGGTCCGTCCTGGGGATTCTTCCACGAAGGCCATGAAAAAGGGTCCCGGTTTTATGGTGATGGGGTGTGCCGCGGGGTGACAAGGAGGGAGTGTCAGCGGTCCATCGCCAAAAGAAGGTTGCGCTGGCCTGTCCTCCTCTTCTCCTGTCTTGCCCGGCTCACTCCTGCGCAGGCTCACCGCGCGTTGGCGGCGAAGATTCTCGGCTTGAGGCCAGCCAATGATCAGCCCCTGTCTGTCCACAAAGGGCCATGGCAATGCCACCGAAAACGAAAAGCCAGGAAACTCATCGTCGACCGGACGTTCGGGACTGGGCGTCCAGGGTCATGGCGATTCGGGACCGGAAGGGCCTGACCCGGTTAACCGCCGCTGTAACCCCGATGGGGACCACGAACATGGCGCTCTTGCCGGCGGCGTGGGGTGAGAAAAACTCGGTCACCTCGTCGTCGTAGAAGGTCAGTCCGCTGGCCCCCAGGCCCAGGGAATGGGCAGCCAGGTAGAGTTTCCCGCCCACCATGCCGGCCTCAAGCTGTGCGGCGCGGTATCCCCGGTTGCCGTACCGTTCCAGTATGGGCCCCAGGTCGGCCATGAAGAATGCCACCGCCGAGGCGTCGTGGGGCAGGGCCTGTTCAAAGCCCAGGTGGCCCGCTTCCTGTCGAAACTCTCCCTCCTTTAGCTGGTACAGGCCGTTCCTGGCAGGGGAGTAGTAGTAGGCGCCCCCGGGCAATTCATCCACCGCATGGACGATCAGGTACAGGTCCAGCAGGCTGTCCCCTGGGCCGCCCAGGAAGTCGGCCGGCGCTCCGCCGGTGGCAGAGCCAACGACGGCGGCAAGCTGGGCCATAGAAATGGGGACGTGGTCAAAGCGCCGGGTAGAACCCCGCTCACGAATGGTCTGCCCCAGGGGCCGCGACGCCAGGGCCAAGGCAGCTTCATGGGGAAAGGGAAAAAAGAGGGCGTCGGGCTCTGGGGGTAAAATCCCCAGGGCCCCGCGCGACCCCGTTACCTCCTCGGCATTGGCCAGGAGTGTGGCAGCATGGGTCTCCCGAATGTCCGGGTAGTCAATCTCTCCCGGAGCGGTTATTACGGACTGCCCTCCCACGGGAACAAGGTCGCCGGAAGCCTCGGTTGCGCTGCCTTCCCTCGAAGCGGCGCCGAGGGCCAGCAGGCAGGTGGACGCCTCGCCCACGCCGTCAATTCCCAGGAGTTCATCCACCTCCCGATCCACGAAGGCGTTAACCACCCTGGCGGGAAGGCCGGCGGCCGACGCGCCGGACAGCAGGTTGGCGGCCACGGTGCCGTTGTCCCAGAAGCAGTACCGATAGCCCCTGGCGCGGTACTTCCAGGAACTGCGCCAGAAGACGGTGGTGAAGATTACCGTCAGTGGGGCCGAGGCTATCCGGGCGTCGCCGGCGGCGGCCCGGGCCAGGTGTCCTCGATGGTCGCCCTGCCTGAGGCGGGTGAGTTGGAAGGTGTCCGGGCCGAAGTGGTAGACGCCGGCGTCGAGCCCTTCCAGGTCCTGGCAGATCACGTAGGTCTCCACCGGGTAAAGGCCGCCGGCGGACGCCGCCGCCCGGAAATGGACCTCTCCCGCGATCCTGAAATTGCCTACACGAGTTATGCCGGCGCAGTGGTATAGCAACTGGGTCAGCGTGGCCAGGGAAGGCTCGGCCCCACCTTCAGCCTCATAGGTTCCGATGGCCTCCAAAGCAGGAATGTCCGGCGAAGGGAACTCGGCCGGCAGGGGTATGGCCGGCAGCCCGGAATAGGTCTTGTACAGGGGCGGCTTGGTGGCCAGGTTAATGTAGGCCAGCTTGGTGGACTCGTGGAAGTTGAAGGCTGCGGCGGTTTCGCGGTTTTGCATCAGGGTCCCCTTTCCGGTAGCGCGATGTTGTTGGCTGAAAGGTTGTTGGCTGAAAGTTCAACCGCCCTCTCGCCGGCGGTGAATCCGGACTGCGGCATGGTCAATGAAAGAGCCTTTAATGGGCGGGTTGGGCTTTTTGACGGTAACGGTAACCGCTTCCAGCGGAAAGTCTGCCAGCAGGCGTTCGGCAACCTCCTGGGCCAGCCGCTCCAGCAAATTGCGGGGATCACCCTCCATAATGGCCCGAATCGCCCGGTACAGGTGGGTGTAGCTGACAGTGTCGTCAAGGGCGTCGGTGCCGCCGGGGCGGGCCAGGTCCACCTCGGCTTCCAGGTCCACCAAATAGCTTTGGCCCTGGACCTTTTCCTCGGGGTTCACCCCGTGGAATCCATAGAAACGCATGCCCTGGAGAATGATACGGTCGGCGGTCATAGTTACACCCGGGCGCTGGCAGGCAGTCCAAAGGAGAGCGTGAGCTTAACCACGGCTGGCTAACCCCGGCCCCGGGCGGCCAGTTGCTTTTCGATTTCGTCCACCAGGGCCAGCAGGTTCTGGGCCCGCTTCACCACCGGAACGTCCACCATCTTGTCGTCCAGGGAAAGGGAGCCGCGTCCATTGGCCTCGGCCTCGCGCCAGGCTTCCATTACCCGGCGGGCGTAGGCCACGTCGTCGGGGTTGGGGCTGAACACTTCGTTGATGGTCTCTACCTGGGCCGGATGGATGGCAAACTTGCCGGTATAGCCCATCTGGCGGGCCACCCCCGCGTCCTTTCTCAAGCCTTCGGGGTCGCGGAAGGCCACGTAGGGACTGTCCAGGGAAGCGATACCGGCAGCCCGGGCGGCGATGGGCACGGCGCTGCGGGCATGATAGACCTCTTCGCCATCGTCGGTGCGCTGGATGCCCATATCGTTGGTATAGTCCTCGGCGCCGAAGGCAATGGCCACGGTGCGCACGAGGGCGGCGGCCATTTCGTTGACGTTGACGATGGCCCTGGCGCTCTCGATCCAGGGAATCAGGTTTACGTGGCCGGCCTCCAGGTTGGCGCCGATTTCCAACGGGGAGATGATTCCCTCAATCTGCCGCAGGTCTGCCGCTGATTCGGTCTTGCCCACGCTGACACCGTAAAGAGAGGGGGAGATGACGGCCGCCAGTTCGTCCCGGGTAAGCCCGGTGTCCAGGGAATTGAGCCGCACCATAACCCGCTGCCCCGCCTGGCGCAGCCTGGGAATCCACTCTGCGGCCACGTCCCGGGCGGCAACCTTCTCCCCCGGCGGCACCGAGTCCTCCAGGTCCACCATGATAATGTCGGCATCGAAGTTCAGGGCCCTTTCCAGCATATTGGCCCTGTTGCC
>CAZPMU010000056.1:0-2010 GCA_964587795.1 uncultured Dehalococcoidia bacterium
CCGTGGACGAAGCCCGGGCTTCCTATGAGCGGGTGATTGAGACCTTTGGGGGGTAGGGGACAGAATCGCCGCTGTGTCTGGCGATCAGCGTGAAGCGCCCCTAACCCTGGAGAGCAGTCCGAGGGAAAAAGTACCCGTCCTGAAAATAGAAAACGGCGCACCAGTCATAGTCAACGTGGCCGAGTTGTTAAGACTGCAGTACGAATCTACCGGCAACGAGAATTTTCTTCAGGAAAATTACGGGGAACTGTTGAAGCTCTATCCTGACAAATGGGTGGTGATTCAGGGCGAAGCGATTGCTGTTGTGGCAGAAACGCTTCAAGGTAATATGGAGAGCGTAGTGGAACAGGGCATAGAGCAGGGACTTGCGCTATTCGATTCCTTCAGTCAAAGCCCCGTATGCTGATCGTCTAGTCAATTATGGCTGTCTAAGGCAAATACAATCTGGTTCGTGAGGAAGATTACGCACCTTTTGTACAGGCGTTCGTGCATTTGCCGCGGCTTGGCCTGAGAGAGTGGATTACATTTCTGCTGGACACCGGCGCCGATGGCACCTGTTTGCATCCCCGGGATGTGGCCCAAATTGGAATAGGCTCGGCGCAGGTGCTGGGAAGTGCAAGGGTTACTGCCACAGGAGTCGGCGGGAGCTTTTCGAATCATTGGGAGCCTTCCTGGCTCATGTTCCGCGAATCTGTCAGAGGCTTTGTTCTTTGTCAAATTGAACTGGCAATTTGCGAATTCCCCGATTACCCGGACATTGGTAACTTGCCTTCCCGCCTCGGCCGCGATTTCCTGAATCGCTGCCGGATATTTTTGGACAGCGAAATGGACATCGTCCAATCGGAACCGCGAAACATCTCCGATTGGCTGATTCTGACCTGAAGCGGCATCCTTCTATTTCGACCCACCCGCTCCCCCCAGACCGCAAGCCTCCGCCACCAACTCGTACGACCGAACCCGGTCGGCGAAGTCGTGGCAAATGGTTACCACGCTCAGGTCGCCCGTCTCATATACTTCCGCAATCTTCTCCAGCTTTTCCTTCACCTGCTGGGGGGTGCCGTCAACGCACACCTGGCTGTACTGGCGGATGAAGGCCAGTTCATTCATCTGGTACGGGTAACTCAGGGCCTCTTCCACCGTGGGAATGCCCTTGGCCCGGTTGGTAACCGAGTAGAGCCGGCCCAGGTTCCGGCTGGCGGCGATGCGCAGGGCCTCCTCCTCCGTTTCAGCGCACAGCACCTGCACCCCGATGTTCACCCTGGGTTCGTCCAGGAACCTGGATGGCTCAAATTGCTTGCGGTAGCCTTCCACTATGGAAGGGCCCTCATCCACTCCCAGGCCGAAGAAATGGGCGTAGGCGAAGGGCATCCCCAGCCTGGCGGCCATGTAGGCGCTTTCGTAGCGCGACCCCAGCAGCCACACCTCCGGAGCGGTTTGTGGGCTGTCTGGGCCCGCCTGCACCTGGGCGAAAGGATGTTCCGCCTCCAGCCCCCCGCTCAGGTAACCCACCAGGTCCACCACCTGCCGCGGATAGTGCTGCACGTCATTGGGGCTGCCGGGGTAGGACAGGGCCGCCGCCGTCAGGTGGTCGCTGCCCGGTGCGCGCCCCACCCCCAAATCAATGCGGCCCGGGTAGAGGGACTCCAGCATCCGGAAGTTCTCCGCAACCTTCAGGGCGCTGTAGTGGGAAAGCATCACCCCGCCGCTGCCCACCCGGATGGAGTTGGTATGGGCGGCCACCTGGCCCACCAGAACCTCGGGGCTGGTCCCGGCGAAGTTGGGCAGGTTGTGGTGCTCGGCCAGCCAGTACCGGTAGTAACCCAGCTTTTCCACCGCCACCGCCAGTTGAATTGTCTCCCGCAGGGCGTCTCCGGCGGTGCCCCCGGCCCTCATCGGCGACTGGTCCACCACGCTCAGGGTCAATTTGCCTGCCACGGTCTTCTCCTGGAAGGGAATTTGCGGGAATTATAGCACCGCCGGTTTCCGGCGCCATGCGGGGACGGGAAGACC
>CAZPMU010000056.1:2110-15205 GCA_964587795.1 uncultured Dehalococcoidia bacterium
TTTGCGGGAATTATAGCACCGCCGGTTTCCGGCGCCATGCGGGGACGGGAAGACCATGTACGTCGCTCAGGCTACTTTAACACCGGCTACTTTAACAATTGTTAAACCAATTGTTAAACAACTGCTTTCATAAAATAGATTGTTAACAGCATACCGCTGCCTTATCCTTTCTTGCGGCTCACTGTCCTGGCCCATGCCGGGGCATTTCAACCACCTTAATGCCGGAATTGCACGCATAACGCATCGGACATAGTTCTATTCGACTTGCAAGGCTGCTTCTTCGGCAAAATTCTGGCTCCAGCATAAAGGGTGAACCGTCTTGGCCGGACAAGATTCCACAATCAACTTCGCCGACGCTTTCGCGGCAGCCAACGCCACCAGTCGATGGAAAAAATATCTGCCGGAAAGGATCATCAAGGCCGTCCTCTTCGTCTGCGCCATCGCCTCTATCTTTACCACCGTTGGCATTGTGTCCGTCCTCATATTCGAGGCGGCGCTTTTCTTCCAGGAAGTTACCCTCTGGGAGTTCCTGACCAACACCAAGTGGACGCCCCTGTTCGCATCCAAGAACTTCGGCATTCTGCCCCTGGTAACGGCAACGCTGCTCACCTCCATCGGTGCCATGTGCGTCGCCCTGCCGCTGGGACTGATGAGCGCCATCTACCTGAGCGAGTACGCCCCGGAAGTGGTGCGGCAGATCGTCAAGCCGATCCTTGAGATCCTGGCGGGCATTCCCACCGTGGTCTACGGCTACTTTGCCCTGCTGTTCATTACCCCCATACTGCGCGCCATAAGCGACGACATTTCAGTGTTCAACGGCCTGAGCGCCTCCCTGGTCATGGGAATAATGATCCTGCCCATGGTTTCCAGCCTGAGCGAGGATGCCATGCGGTCGGTCCCCCGCTCCCTTCGCGAAGGGGCCTACGCTTTAGGCGCAACCAAGCTGGAAGTCTCCACCCGCGTGGTAATTCCTGCCGCCCTCTCGGGCATCGTGGCCGCCTTTATCCTGGCCACCTCCCGGGCCATCGGCGAAACAATGATCGTAACCATTGCCGCCGGTCAGAACCCGAATTTCACCTTCAACCCCTTCGTCCCCATTGAGACCATGACGGCCTACATCGTGCAGGTGAGCCTGGGCGACACCCCCACCGGCACCCTGGAGTTCAAGACCATCTTCGCCGTGGGTCTCAGCTTGTTTGTGATTACCCTGGCAATGAACCTGCTAAGCCAGTTCATTGTCCGCCGCTTCCGGGAGGTCTACGAATAATGGCACAAACCATGCGCGGCCAGTTCGACCGCCGGATGGCCCAGCGCCGCCTGTACGGTCATATTTTCCACGCCCTTTGCCTGCTGTCCATCTTCATCGGCCTGGGAATGCTGGCGGTCCTGTTGATCGACATTTTCCTCGACGGCTGGCGGCGGGTGAACTGGGAGTTCCTCACCAGCTTCCCATCCCGCAAGCCGGAACAGGCGGGCATCATGGCCGCCCTGTTCGGCAGCATATACGTAATTGCCCTGGCCGGCTCCCTTGCCTTCACCCTGGGGGTGGCGGCGGCCATCTACCTGGAAGAGTACGCGGCACGCAACTGGCTGGCCAAGGTAATCCAGATCAATATTGGCAACCTGGCCGGCGTCCCTTCCATCGTGTACGGAATCCTGGGCCTGGAAATTTTTGTGCGCTACCTGGCCCTGGGCAAAAGCGTGCTGGCCGGCGGTTTCACCCTGGCCCTGCTGGTGCTGCCCATCGTCATCATTGCGTCGGAGGAGGCGATACGGGCCGTGCCGCCCTCCATCAGGGAAGGGGGTTACGCCCTGGGCGCCACCCGCTGGCAGACCATCTGGCGCCTGGTGCTGCCCCAGGCCTTCCCCGGCATTCTCACCGGGGTAATCCTGGCCGTTAGCCGGGCCATCGGCGAGACGGCGCCCCTCATCGTTATGGGCGCGCTGACCTTCGTGCCCTTCACCCCCGACGGCCCCATGAGCCGGTTCACCGTGCTCCCGATCCAGATTTTCAACTGGGTTTCCCGGCCCCAGGAGGGCTTCCACGAAGCCGCCGCCGCCGGAATTATAGTTCTGCTGGTCGTATTGCTCTCCATGAACGCCCTGGCGGTCCTGCTGCGCAACAAGTTCCAGCGACGCCTGGAGGGTTAATCCGTGGCTGAAAGCGCTCCCGTTGCTCCCATAATTGAAACCAAGGACCTGAACGTCTTCTATGGTCCCACCTGCGTAATCAGCGGGGTGGACATGGACGTGGAAACCTACAAGATTACGGCCATCATCGGCCCGTCCGGGTCGGGCAAGAGTACCCTGCTGCGGTGCTTCAACCGGATGAACGACCTGATTCCCAGCTTCCACATGACCGGGTCAGTGCTGTTCGGCGGTCAGAACCTGTACGATGCCAGCGTGGACCCCACGGAAATCCGGTACCAGATCGGGATGGTGTTCCAGCGGCCCAATCCCTTCCCCAAGTCCATCTACGACAACGTGGCCTTCGGGCCCCGGGTGAACGGGTTCAGGGGCAACATGGACGCCCTGGTGGAAGATTCCATCCGCCGCGCCGCCCTGTGGGACGAGGTGAAGGACCGGCTGAAGGAGAGCGCCCTGTCCCTGTCCGGCGGGCAGCAGCAGCGTCTCTGCATCGCCCGGGCCCTGGCGGTCCAGCCGCAGATCATCCTGATGGACGAACCCTGCTCGGCCCTGGACCCTATTTCCACCCTGGCCATCGAGGAACTGATGCGGGAACTGTCCAACGACTATTCCATTGTCATCGTTACCCACAACATGCAGCAGGCGGCCCGGGTATCCGACTTTACCGCCTTCCTGAACCCCCGGGAGGACAAGATCGCCGAACTCATCGAGTTCGACGAAACCCGCCAGATCTTCACCAACCCCAAGGACGAACGCACCGAGGCCTACATCACCGGCCGCTTCGGCTAGCCTGGAATGCTCCTGCCGTTCGCCAGGGCAATGGCCCCTTGGGGATCTCGCTAACCACAAAGGAACAGAGTACGTAGCGATGCACAGAGATTCTCCGTGTGACTCTACGTACTCTGTGTACCTCTGTGGCGAAAGAAGGGCTGGTATTCAAGCAGGTAAACCGGACGACACAATCAATGCGCGGTTACCCGGCGCCATTTCCGCTTGACGGCCCGCACCACCCTCCATATTATTCGTACCACTGTTCCAAACTATTTTAGGAGTTATTCTTTTTATGCCCGAAGTAACCAGCCACACTCCCGGGACCTTTTGCTGGGTGGAACTGGCCACCCCGGACACCGAGGCTTCCAAGTCGTTCTATTCCCAACTCCTGGGCTGGACCTGGACCGACAACCCCATGAGCGAGACCATGGTCTATACCATGCTCCAGAAGAATGACAGGTTCGTGGGCGGCCTGTTCCAGATTCACGAGCAGATGCTGGCCCAGGGGATGCAGCCCCGCTG
Organism: uncultured Dehalococcoidia bacterium; assembly: GCA_964587795.1. GTDB lineage: Bacteria > Chloroflexota > Dehalococcoidia > Lucifugimonadales > UBA3495 > Bin22. Next base: position 5,552 of record CAZPMU010000056.1, read on the forward strand.
GGTATGCTACATTTCCACCGACGATGTGGAGGCGGCCACCGCCCGGGTACGGGACGCCGGGGGCAACGTCATCACCGAACCCTTTGACGTCTTCACCGCCGGCCGCATGTCGGTGGTGGCCGACCCCACCGGCGCGACCTTTGGCATCTGGCAGGCCGGGGAACACATCGGCGCGGGGTTGGTCCAGGAACCCGGCTCCCTGGGCTGGAACGAGCTTTACACCACCGACACGGAGGCGGCCAACGCCTTCTACGCCAGCGTTTTCGGCTGGGACCGTAACACCCACCAGGTAGGACCGGAAGCGGAGGACTATCACGAGTTCACCCTGGGCGAGGCCCACGTGGCCGGAATGCTCCAGATCAAGCCCTCCTGGGGCGAGGTGCCCCCCAACTGGGGCCTTTATTTTTGTGTTGAGGATATTGGCGCCGGCTTCCAGAAGGCCCAGGACCTGGGAGCGGAGGTGGTGGTGCCGGTTATGCAGGAAGCCGACATTAGCTTCTGCTACCTTACCGATCCCCAGGGAGTCTACTTCGGCCTGGTCCAGTTAACCGGCCAGTAACCGGCCAGCAACGGGAGCGGTACGGGGGCCGCGCCCTGTAGAAACGGCGGGAAAAGCCGCAGCGGCTGGAACGTACCAGGGGAGGGATTCTGTGAATCCCTCCCCTGTAACTTTTCCGCTGTCGGATTCATGGTCGGCAGCGCGGGGAGCCTCTTTGTCTCAACCCGCGCCGCCCACGGGTTCCCGCCGGTAAACGCGGGACCTTAGTTCTGGAGCATCCAGCTTCTGATGGTCATGCGGGCCACGGGATTGTGCCAGTCGTGAAGGGCCGGAGTCAGGCCGGAACCTTCGCCGCCGTGGATTCCGTTGTGCACGTACACGTAGCCTTCGGCCATGGCATCATCTCTGGCGTGATTGCCGCAGGGCGGGCCCGGAATGTAAGCGCAGCTTTCGCTGTTAAACTCGCTGCCCGCGTCATAGGCGGTCAGGTTAATGGTCTGGGATTCGGTGAGGTCAATTCCATTGCCGCCGATGAAGGCGTCGTTGGTGGTTACCAGCATGCTGGCAAAGGACATCATCGTATTGGAGTCGTCAATTTCAAAGTGAGTCGAGACCGTGGCGCCCGGCGGAATGGGCCCTTCGTTCAGCGCCAGCACCATAGCTTCGCTTATGTAGCTGCTGGTTGCCGGGTCCCACTGGGCCAGCAGGTCGGTCGCATCGGCGTCTTCGGCCATTTTCGCCAACGCTTCGCTGGCCGGAGCGCCCAGGGTGTACAGCGGCTCCCCATGCCCGCCATGCCTGGCGATAAAGACCGGAGACAGTACCTGGCCCGGGGTAAGGTTCGTAAGGGAAATTTCCACCCACCGCTGCTCTTCGTCTCCGGCGGCGCTGAGCAGGTTCGCCGCCAGCAATCCCACCAGGGAGGCCACAACCGCCAGCATCATTACCAGGGAAATCCTTTTCTTCATTTTGATTCTCCTGAAATTTGGGGCAAATCGTCCCACCACTCAACCTTGCAACTGCGGTGGAACAACAGGACTACGCGGCCTGGGCTGATTAGATTCCGGTTCTCATCTTTGCCTCCTGTGTATGGCTGACATATCAATTTCTTATCTCAAAAACATTGATATATATTATTAGTTTATGGAATGCCATGTCCTCATTCAATGCTTGCGGCTCAAGAGTCACCAATTCTTCATTACACCTCGCATGGCAAGTGTGGGCAATTGAACAAAAGGTTGCCTTGACCTGGCTGAACGATCAGCGCAGCGCTCTTACGGAAATCAGCCGCTTTTTGCCATAATATTCTGCTTTTGACACTCTTTCCTTGTTCACATTACTATTGGCCAAATCCCGGCGCGTACCAAGCTGACTAATTCGGCATGCGCGGCGCTATCCAGCAGGGAGGTATGGCTTATGTTAAATGGAAGGACCGGACTTAAACGACTCTGCGCAATGCTCTCCGTACTGGCGCTGGCCCTGGCGGTGGGCTGCGGCTCAACCGCCAGCCCAACCCAGGCTCCGGCGCCCGCCGCCGCGGCCCAGGAACAGGCCCAGCCGGCAGCCCAGCCCGAGCCTCAGGTCCAGCCCACCGCAGCCGCAGAGGCCATGGGCATCGCGCCCACCCAGGCGCCCTCTGCATCCCAGTCGTCCCAGGGCGCGGGCCAATCCGCCGCCCCGTCGCCCACGGCAACGCCGGTTCCCGCCGCCATGCCCGAGGCCTCGGCCAGCGGCAAAGACTCCATAGTCGTGGTAATTCCCGCGGAACCCGACGCGTTGTCGCCATGGAGCACCGGCAGCGCCGAAACAAGCTCCATCGTCACCTACAACTGGGGCGAGCCCCTGGTGTGGCTGAATACCACCACCCTGGAACTGGGCCCCACCACGTCCACCACCGGCTGGGAACAGGTCGCTCCCGACCGTTGGCGTTTCTCCCTTCGGGAGGGCGTCAAGTTCGTCAACGGCGAGCCGTGGAACGCCCATACCGCGGCCTGGAACATCAACCACAACGGCGACCCCCAGACCGGCCTGGGCTTTGGGGTACACGGCCCCATGACCGGCACCGTAGTGGACGATATGACCCTGGACATCACCTGCGGCCACGCAAATTACAGCGAAGGCGCTACCCAGAGCTGCCCTATTCTGCCGGGCGACATTACCGGCGTAGCCTTCCAGGCCCCGGAGTGGTGGCAGTCCACCGAGGAGGATGTCCGGGACAGGACAACGGTGGGGTTCGGCGCCTACCGCTTTGACGGCTACGAACCCGGCGTATCCGTAGAATCGGTAGCCTACGAAGATTATGTCCCGTCGGGTCGGGACGACCTGCCCAGGCCTGCCATACCCAACGTGCAGTACGTATGGCGTATAGAGACCACCGTACGGTCGGCCATGATCCAGGCAGGGGAGGCCGACCACACCTACCTGCTGAACGTGGAAGACATTCCCAACGTGCCCAAGTCCATCTCCATGCCCCAGTGGGAGGTCGAAGGCTTCTATATCGACACCCTGTGGCACCCCATGCTGCGGCAGACCATTTTCCGGCAGGCCCTGGTCCACGCCATCAACTGCCAGGAAATCGTGGAGGAAATATTCAACTCCGCCACCACCTGCACGCCCCTGCCCGGGGTTATAGGTATGCCGGGCATTACCGAGCACAACGGCAGTTATTGGGAGTTTGATCCCGACAAATCGGTGCGGCTGCTGGAGCAGGCCGGCTATGACGGCGAGGAGATCAGGATCATTGGCCGCGAGGGTCGGGTACCCAAGCAGCCCGAGGTTTACGAGGCCATGGCCGGCTACTGGGAGGCGGTGGGCATCAAGGGCAAGGTGGAAGTAACCGAGCGCAGCCTGTGGCGCAGCATTCGCAACTGCGGCGTGGGCAACTCCGTTTCAGAGGCCGGCGAAATCACCGCCCAGAACCTGGCCGACCCTCCCATTAACTGCGAAGGCTCCGCCGGCTCCGGCCACCTTATCGAGTTCACCCCCGAATGGCCCAGCCTGGACTTCGGCCGCCCCGCCGGACGGCTGCTTAACTGCTACTACTTCCAGTCACGGGTGTGCGACGCCGACATGCAGGTTCTGCTGGAACAGGCCAGGGCCGCCACCCTGGAAGAGGGCCGCGCCGACCTGCTGGAGCAGCTGGCCGACCGGATGAAGGAAGATGTCCTGTTCATCGGCGTCTTCCAGGCCTTTGAAATTCACGGGCTGGCGGAGGACCTGGAGTTCAAGCCACGCCCCGACCAGCGCCTGCGGGTGGCGGAAATGTCGTGGCAATAGCGGCTGTCCGCTCCCACCGGCAGCAAACCACACCGCTGAGTTAACCGGGCCGGGCCGACCTGGCCGTTGTCTTGAGAAAATCCAGGGCCTCGCGATGCGAGGCCCTGGATTCTTCCGGCTGGATTCTTCCCGGAAAGGCAACAACCCCTGCCGCTCAATCCAATGGTCTGAACCGGGCCCATTCTCCATCCCGGCCACCCTGAATTTCAGGCAGTTCCAGGGATATTACTCTTCCACCTGGGTTAAGCCGACTTCCAGCTGCAGGCCTTCCGTCCAGCCCAGGCTGGAGTCCAGCCGCCAGACGTGGATGTTTCCATCGGCTCCCAGTTTCATTGAGTCTGCAACCGGATACTTGCTGCCGCCGAATTCAAGAACCAGATCGTCAGGCAACGGCCGGTCGGCGCTGAGCACCAGTTGCCTTACTGTTCCAATTTCCTGGTAGAAGAGGGCGTCAATGGTGTATTCAACGCCGTCGTATGCAAAGGCGATATCGTCCAGTTCGCCTTCAGGGGGAGACATGGATGGCATATAACCCAGGTACGTTCTCGTGGAATCTGAGGCTTCTCCCACCACCATATCTGCAAACCAGACCGTCGCGTCAGCCTGCAGTTGCGAACCCGCCGGCCCCGTAAAATAGCTGCAAAATGAAGGGCCTTGCTGGTGACTGATTTTCCCCTGTGGGGCCTGGTTAAAGGGCATTCCCATTGACTCTGCAATTACTACCAGCAGGGACTGGCCCGGGGTCCATCCCAGGCTGCTGTCGAGCTTCCACACCCGGGCATTCGGCCCCAGGCCGGAGGTGGTCGATGCGGAGAAGGGGAATGCCATATTGCCCGCGTACAGGGCCAGTTCATCGTGCAAAGGGTCGCTTAACTCCAGGACCAGGCGCCGCATACCGGCATCGGTCTCCTGGTAATACAGTCCCTCGATGGTATGGCTGGTATCCCCATAGGTGAAATCTGTCGAGGTCAACCCCCCTTCATTTGGAAGCAGGTCCGGCATATATCCCAGGTAGGTGGAATCCCCATCCGAGTATTCCGCCACGGCGAGACATTCGGCCAGCACATATACCCCCCTTGCCTGGGCCATGCGGTCGGGCTGGGGCAAAGGCAGAACAGACCCAAAGCTGTCCACCTTTCCCCCAATTGTAGGGTCCATTGGCGAAATCACGCTGGGTCCCAGGTCCGGCCGGGCATCGCCCTCCCCACCGACGTGGAAAGGCGTGACGCCCGCTTCGTCGGGATCCGCCGCAAATGCTGACTGGTATCCTGTCGCCAGCAACACAACCCCGAAGACGAACGCCGTGAGGAACAACAGGAATGCCAGGGCCAAGCTCCTGGCGCAGTGCGTTTCAAAAAATGTAAAGTCTGAAACCCTCCCTGAACGGGAGTACATATTACTTACCTCCCTTACGTTCCGCCACGGGACCTGATCAGGGCCCTGCGGCATAGGCATTGGTGATAAATAACATCGATATTATAAATACAGTTTAATATCCTTGCCACGCCACAGTCAACAACGTAAATGTTCCGTACCAGGAGCGAGAGGCTGTACCAAGTTTCCGTCATACCGGCGAAAGCCGTATCCGGCGCCGTTGCCATACCTGGATTCCGGCCCTTGGCAACCCTTATGGATTCTGGCTCAAGTCCGGAAAGACAGTCTGCGCCGAAGGCGGCTCCGACGGCCCGAACGGTTGCTCAACCGGCGCCTGTTACCGGGGCAGGCAAGAGAAGGGGGCGGGGAAGAGAGAAAAGATGCGTCGAAAGCATGGGACAGCCCGCCCGGGGGGAGGCCTGTCGCATTCGGGAAGTACCAGGTAAGTTGAAAGATAAGGAGGGGGGACGGTAGCCCTTACCCTCAGGCCTGCCTGGCCGCCCGCACCGATGCCAGGATGCGGCCGTAGGCGTTGCACCGGCAGAGGTTGCCGGACAGGGCCTGCCGTATTTCGTCGTCGGTGGGATTGGGGTTGTCGTTCAGCAGGGCGCGGGCGGACATGACAAAGCCCGGGGTGCAGAAGCCGCACTGCCCGCCGTCCTCTTCCAGGAACGCCCGCTGCACCGGGTCCATTCCTTCAGGATCGGGAGTCCCGTCGCCCAGGCCTTCAATAGTAATGACCGGCCGGCCGCCCACCTGCACCGCCAGTATCTGGCACGCATAGACGGGCCTGCCATCCAGCAGCACGGTGCAGGAACCGCACTCGCCCCGGTCGCACCCCTTCTTGGAACCGGTCAGGTCCAGTTGCTCCCGTATCACGTCCAGCAGCGTCCAGTGGTGCCGCACCTCGAGGGAATGGGGCTGGCCGTTGACGTTCAGGGTAATGTCGGCGGTATGGTCTTGCCAGGGCGTGGTCATAAGGGCAAACTCCCGGCTCGATAGTTACGGGCTATCCTACATTAAGGGTTTGACCGTAGGCAAGGGCTGAATGGCAGATTCCAGGGTTTCGAATTGGGCAGCTTGGCAGGGGCAGACCTGTGCGTCTGCCCTGCTCTCATGACCTGTTGTTCGTGCCTTTCCGAAAGCTACCAACTCCCACGGGCAGATCAAGGGAACGAATGGGCGTTCTCACCAAGCGCAGGCTGCGGTTTCGAGTCCTGTCCCCGGGCTTCTGGAAAAGTCCACTCGTAGCTGTTCAGAATTTGGGGGCACCAAGCTGTCCCACGGTATCGTCAAACCGGCTTTCGCCGGTATCCGGAAGTCCTTGCATCCCTAATCTGGATTGGGCCTGACCTTCCTGGATTCCGGATCGAGGCAGGAATGACGACTTGGACCGGGAGCGACTCCGCGAAACTGAACAGTTACGTCCTCTAGCCGCCATTGAAATTTTTGGGAGCTATAGGAATCCTTTGGGCGCTTCGTCAAAGCACAGCAGTGACGTCCTTTTGAGTGACCGAAGGCTGCATCGGGGCCGGAGTTATTGAACCTTAGGGGGAAAATTCCGGTCCCTCTTCTTTTGCCTATCCCGCCCCCAGCGTCTCCTTCAAAGCCGCCTCCAGTTCCACCAGGGTTGCAAATCCCTCGAACCGGTGGGCCACCAGGCCCCCATCGTCCAGGATGTACACCCAGGACTCGTTGAACCAGTCGGGCACGGAGGAGAAGCCCCACTCTTCCACCGCAGGGGCCAGGCTGGCCCTGGACAGGTCGCCCTGGATTTCGTCGGGCAGATCGTAGATTTCCACGTGGACAAAGTCCGCCCGGTCCTGGAAGGCTGCCTTCAACTCCTTCACCGTATCTACCTGGGGGCCGCAGGTCGCGCTGGTGCAGAAGGCGGGAGATGCGAAGACCACCACCGCGGGGCGCGGACTCTCGATGGCCTGGGCCACCGTAATCTGGTACAGGTCCTCGTCGGCGTTGTAATCGGTGGTAAGCTGCTCCACCCCGGCCACGTTGGCCAGGGTCTTGGTCTGGCTCAGGGGCGGGCGCTCGCCGATAGCGGGCACCGGCGATTCCTCCGCCACTGTCAGGTCAATAACCGTTTCGCCGGATACCTCCCCGTCGTCCACCGATACCTTCAACTGCCAGGGACCGGCGCGGTCGAAGGTCATGCGGGCGCTGTAAGCCCCCCGGATTCCAAAGGGCCAGTCATGATAAACGGCCGTTGCCTCCTGGGCGGCCGCCGGTCCCTGCCCCTGGTATGTCGCGGTAACGGCGGCCTTGGGCGCCTTGATGATGGCCTTCTTCCCCACTAACAGGAAAGCAATCCGCTGCTCGCCTGGATTCAAAATGGTGGTGGCGAGAATGGGATTTATGTCTCCCTCGCCCACCATCGGATTGCCCGAAGGCTTGCTGCCCGTGGGAGACGCGCTGGCTGCCCCTTCAGGAGCCGCCGAAACCGTGAGCGTCGCTGGTTCACGGGTGGGACCTGGGTCCGGCACGGTGTCCGGCGCGGTGTCCGGCGCGGTGTCCGGCACGGTGTCCGGCACGGTGTCCGGGGCGGCGGCGGCGCAGCCCGACAGCGCCATCACCAGAATCAGGACCAACGCCATGGCCAGCCACCTGCCTGCGGCGGTCAGCCCCAGGAAACGAGACGGCCACCCCATCAGGGACCGTCCTCGTACACGCCGAAGGTGAAGGCGAACAGGCCGAAGTTGTTGGAGTTGGAACTCATGCGCAGCACCTGGCCCTGGGTGTAGCCGGGGCTGTCGATGATTTCGTACAGGCGGGGCTGCTCCACCAGCAGGTAGCTCTCCCCATCCTCGCCAAATTGGATGTCAGCGCCGGCGCTCTCTCCGGTAAGGTAATCGCCGTCCAGGGTAATGCGTACCCGGTAAGGTTCGCCGGAGTTGGAGGTCAGCACGGCGTTGACGCTCTTGGCCGAGTATTTCAGGGTCAGGTAGTCTTCATAGTTGTTAGTCAGGCGACCGTGCCGGACGTGCTCGCTTCCCACCTCCCAGGGGCCCTGGAAAAATATGCGGTGGGGTTCCAGTTCCATCTCGTCCGGCGCCGCCAGCACGCCGACAGTGTCCACGGCGTGGTAGTACTCCTGCTGCACCACGTAGGGACGATATCCGGTCATAATGGAAGATACGTTGCGGTGGTATCCGGCATAAAGCTCGGGGGTAACCTCCCCGCCCAGCGTACCCAGGTAAGCGGGGTCCAGTTTCTGGTCTTCGGGCAGGTCTGCGTCGTCGGAAAGGTCGGCGCCAGCCTCCTCCAGCAGTTCCCGGATTTCGTTCTCGGTCTCGGCGTACTTGCCTTCTCCGAAGTGGGAGTACCGAATAACGCCGTCCCGGTCAATCAGGTACTTGGCAGGCCAGTACCGGTTGTTGTAGGCCTTCCAGGTCTCAAAGTCATTGTCCTGGGCCACGGGCCAGGAAATGCCGTTTTCCCGGGTGGCCTCCAGCACGTTGGTATAGTCCTTCTCGAATTCGAACTCCGGCGTGTGAATGCCCAGGATCACCAGCCCGTCGTCGGCGTAGCGGGAATGCCACAACCTCAGGTAGGGAAAGGTTCGGATGCAGTTGACACAGGTGTAGGTCCAGAAGTCCACCAGCACCACCTTGCCCCGCAGTTGCTCCAGGGTCAGGGGGTCGCTGTTGATCCAGGTCTGGATGCCCACCGGATCCGCCGCCAGCGGACCTTCCGCCCGTTCCCGTTCCACCGCTGCGGTTGGTTCCGGTTCCGCCGTTTCCGCTACCGGATTGGCCTCCACCACGGCCGCCAGTTCCTGCAGCGTGGTAGTCGCCGTGGGCGCTGGCTGAACCTCGGCGGCTGCGGTGGGCTGTGCTTCGGCCTCGGCCGTGGGGGCAGGATTGTCGCTGGCAATGCCTTCGGCCGTTGCCGCCTGGGCAGCGGTGGCGGGTGCTTCCACGGCCGGCTCTTCGACAACGGCGGCCGCGGGCTCAGCAATGTTGACCGGCGCCGCGGAAGTGGGACTGCCAGCGGGGCCAACCGTCTCCGGTTCGTCCTGCGCCGTGGGACCGCAGGCCAGGGCCAGTAAAAGCAGGGCGGCAAAAATGCCTGTCCAAACAGGCCGCCATGCCATGTGTGTCAGTGGTGTACGACTGATCAGGGTCACTGCCTGCTCCTTATGGAGTTATTTCTTGCGTTTCCCGTGCTGATAATCAATACGAACCGCTCGCCGTTGCGGATGTCGCACAATCCTTGTGCCTGCGCCTGCGCCTGCGCCTGTGAATGATACCAGAGTTGGGTGGGTAGAGGCGTGGCAGCAGCATCCCGCGCCGTGGCCCTCTCTCCTCATAGGCATTCCTTCTACCCCGGAGACGCTGAGCCCCCGGAGATACACAATAATGCTCTGTGCCTCTCTGCGCGCTCTGTATCTCCGTGGTTAAACAACTTCTCGAAACGCGATTGCCCTGGCCCACCGTCAGGGCAATCGCGTCCTGAAAGATCGCTATCCTGAAGCGCCGAGACTGTCATTC
>CAZPMU010000057.1:0-15093 GCA_964587795.1 uncultured Dehalococcoidia bacterium
TGGATGAACCCCCAAAAGTGGGCCAAAATGGAACCAAATGGAACGATATTAAAAATTTCCCATTAGTGCGCATTCGTGTCGATTCGTGGATAAACCCCCAAAAGTGGGCCAGAATGGAACCAAATGGAACGATATTAAAAAATTCCCATCAGTGCGCATTCGTGTCTATTCGTGGATAAATCAATAGCAGCCAGGGGAACTTGCTTCCCCGTTTGACGAAAATCAGGGCATGGAGTAACTTACCACCTAAATTCATCGCACCATCGGCTAGGAGACAGTCCATGTTCGTAATGAGATTCACCGAGCGCGCCTACTTCAACTACACCGAGGACGACGTGAAGAACAGCCCCGGCGGGGCGCATCGAGTCACCTTCTCCAACTCCCACTTCGATCCGGCGGTGGCCGCCGACCAGTACAACTATTACCTGGACGAGTGGCAGTATTGCGAGGAGATTGGCTTCGACGGGATGATGCTCAACGAGCATCACAGCACCCCCACCAGCCTGGGCGCCGCCATGAACCTGGAAGCCGCCATCCTGGCCCGCATTACGAAAAAGCCCAGGATTGTGCTGATGGGCAATCCCCTGCCCATCCACGACAACCCCCTGCGCCTTGCCGAGGAACTGGCGGAAATCGACTGCATCTCCCGGGGTCGCCTCGTTTCCGGCTTTGTCCGCGGCGGCGGCACCGAAAGCTGGGCTACCAACACCAACCCCGTCTACAACCGGGAGCGGTTCGAGGAGGCCCACGACCTGGTTATCAAAACCTGGACCACCCCCGGACCCTTCCGCTGGGAGGGCAAGCACTACCACTTCCGCCACGTCAACCCCTTCCAGGTTCCCCTGCAGAAGCCCCATCCGCCGGTGTGGATTCCCGGCACGGGCAGCGCCGAAACCGCCGCCTGGTGCGCTGAGCATCACTACCCTTACTTCTACCTCGGCATCGTCCCCTACACCTTCGGCTATATGCAGGACATTTACCGCGACGCCGCCCGCATGCACGGCTACGAGGCCGGCCCGCAGAACTTCGGCTACATGCTCCCCGTCCACGTGCAGGACACCGATGAGAAGGCCAGGGTTGCCGGTCGCGGCTTCCTGGAGGCCCTGGTGGGCGTGGGCCGTGTGCCCATGCCCCGCGAGTACTCCTTCCCGCCCGGCTACAACCGCGCCACCCGGGACCTGTGGGCCGATGACGAGCGCGAGGCCCAGGTCCGCGCCACCCGCGCCAACGACCCCTTCCGCACCGGGCCCGTAAGCGACGAGACCTACCAGGCCATGATTGACGATAACCGCATGGTCATCGGCAGCCCCGATACCGTCATCCGCAAGGTCCGGGAAGTGCTGGAGACGGTGCGACCCGGCATCCTGGCTGTATGGACCAACGACGGCTCCATCACCCACAAGGACACCATGCGCTGCCTGGAACTGATGGACCAGGAAGTCCTCCCCGCCATCCGCCAGATCGGCGACGAACTCGAACTCCCCGGCCCCTTCGACGTGGACCCGTAGCACTGACCCGTCGTTCCCGTGAAGCCGGGAACCACGCCAGGTCGTCATTCCGGCTAAAGCCGGAATCCGGACAACAACAGGCCCGCCGGATAGAATCCGGCGGGCCATACTGCCAGGTAAGAGTAACGGACGCTGCTAAAGCAACTGCCTACTGCGCTGCCTTGATCAGGTCCCAGTGGCTGGTCTTGGACCCTGAAGTTCCGGGGAAGGTCCAGCTTTCCACCACTTCCGGATTGTACATAACCGTCAGGCGGAACCAGAAGAAGGGGACATCGGCAAAGTTGTAGTACCTGTCGTCGCCGATTTCCTGGATCAGCCGGTTGATAGTGGGTTCGTCCACCGACTCCAGTCCGATGTACTCCAGGTAGTTCTGGTCCTGCAGGTTAGTCTCGTATCCACCGCCGTTTCCGGTGGCGGCAAAGCTCCAGACCCGCAGGCGGGTGGTGAGGGACCGCATGGTTATCACGTTGCCCCAGCCGCCCTTCTTGATGAAATCGCCCTTGGCTCGGTACTCGGCGCGGACCGTGCCCCACTCGCTGTCCAGCAGGGTTACGTCAATGCCAATGGGCTCCCAGTAGTTGATCAGAGCCTCCAGCATCACCGCCGTCTCGGGTTCGTCGGCCGAGAAGTAGTTGTAGGAAGTGAAGGGCATGGGGTTGTCCCGGGTGAAACCCGCTTGGGCCATCAACTCCGAGGCTGCGTCGGGATCGAACCCGTAAAGCGCTTCCCAGTCCTCCTCCCACTGCGGGTTCCAGCCCCGCAACACCTGATGGAATGCGGTGTTATACATCAGTTCGCCGTCGCCCTTCAGTACGTGCTGCAGCATTTCCTGACGGTCGATGGACTTGTTCATAGCCTGGCGAATGAGCTTGCCTGTGGTGGGATTGGCCCACGGCACGTTGGCGTCGTAGGCGGGATCGCCATCACTGAAGTACATGCCTCCCAGGAACAGGCTCAGATAGTTAGTCGGTACCCCTGCGGCGGCAGGTTGCATTCCCCGCCGACCCGCCTCCAGTTGCAGTTCGCGGGATAGTGCGGCTATATGAATCTCACCGGTCAGCAGGGCCGCCATGCGAGTCAGGTCTTCACGGACCCACCTCAGTTCAACTTCCTGGAAGTCAGGATTCTCGCCGCGCCAGTGGGGCTGTGGCGCCTTTTCAAACCACATGCCCTGGCCGATTTCCCGTCCACCGTACATATACGACCCGGTTCCGGCCGGCCTGGCATCGAACCCTTCCAGTCCTTCGGTATCGAACTGGTTCTTGCTCAGCATCATTACCTCACCGCCGCCGAAACCGCGGGAGAGAATGGCTGGCGTGTCCAGGGACAGACCGGGGAACGTGTATTTGACGGTGTGATCATCAATGGCTTCGACAGTGGCTTCCCTGAAGAAGGAGGCGGCCCCCGACTGAGAATCCTCTCCAATCACCCGATGATGGGCTGCCACCGCATCGTGAGCCGTAAATTCACCGTATCCAAAGTGGAAGGGAACATCTTCAACCAGACTGAAAGTCCATTCCCTGCCGTCTGCGCTCCATTCCCAGCTCTTGGCCAGGCGCGGAATGCGCTCGTTACTATGGGGATCCAGGCCTACCAGCGTTTCCGAGTAGGGGTCAAACTGGTAGTAGGAAGGGCGGCTGACCGTCCAGTGCCGGTTGGTTTCCTGCACCTCGCCAAGGGCGTATATCACCCGGTCAACCTTCGTCTCCACCGGCCCGGCGCTGACCGGTATAGGAGTAGGGGTGGCGATCACCGTCTTCTCAACGACGGTTTCCTTGGGGATCTCTTTCAGTACCTCTACCTCCTGTACTACCTCCACCTCCCGAATAACTTCCTTCTCCACCTCCACCGGTACTTCAACTTCCTTTACGACTTCTACCTCTTTGGGAACTTCCACCTGGACTTCCCTGACAACCTCCCTCTCAACAACTTCGGGAGCGGCGGTGCCACAGCCTACTACGAAAGTCAAAGTAACAACCAGGGAACCTATGAGCACTGACTTAGGTATGGTTAACCAATGAAATGCCATGGATGTCACCTCCCAATTTCAGGGTTACATGGTTCGGTTTCCGGGAAATGCCGACCTGTTGATAAAGAGAAAACCTCCTTTTCAATCCTTTCTGGACAGATTCGGGCAAGTATATTTGAGATAAAATATGAATGTCAATATATAAGATTTTTAGGATATTAGATGTAAACAGTTAGAATTATTGACTAAATCTACGAAAGAATGATAATTAATGATAAGATATGCAGTAACTAGTTCTGTGTTATATGCTACGATAATATTGCTATTTGCTCGTATTATTAATAGTTAACGCCAGAAACTGGACAGTATCGAAGCACCTTTTCGTAATATAACTGCCGGGCGGGTTATGAGAATTGCGGTAGCCTGGTGAGTTCCTGGAGGCTTCACCAGAATTCCCCCCACAGCCGCGCCCAAATGCGTGCCGGTTTATGCTGGCGAGATGTAGGCCATCGAGAAATCCGCTCCCGCATATGTGCTGCGCATTTCAACAGATTGATTTTAACTATTGACAATGTATTTTGGCGTAGCATATATTGCCTTAACTCTAAAGCAACCTGACATTGCAGGCTTGCGTTAGTGGTTGCGCCCTTCCAGCCTCCTGGCAGGAGTTGGACGGTGGACGCTGGCCCATTCGGCGACTCTCAGGAAGAGCCTAATGCAAAGATTCATACTGATACGGCTGTTTCACTCGGTAATCGCCCTGGTGGCGGTTAGCATGATTGTGTTCGGCCTGGGCAGACTTTCCGGAGACCCCCTGGACACACTGCTGGACGTGGACGCGACGGCTGAGGACTACGAAAGGGTGCGGGCCTATTGGGGCCTGGACAAACCCCTGCACATTCAGTACCTCACTTATATTGGGAATTTTGCCACCGGCAAGTTCGGTGAATCCATTCGTTTCCCTGGCCAGGACGCCCGCGAACTCCTGTGGCAGCGGCTGCCCGCTACCCTGGAACTGGCGGCCATAGCTCTGATAGTCAGCGCCATCATTGCTGTACCCCTGGGGGTGATCGTCGCCGTCAAAAAGGATACGGGGGTGGACTTTGCCGGCAAGATTGTGGCCCTTCTGGGCCAGTCCCTGCCCAATTTCTGGATTGCCCTGATGCTGATGTGGGTGCTGGCCGTTCAACTTGAGTGGCTGCCCACATCCGGCCGCGGGACGTGGAAACATATCCTGATGCCCGGAATTGCCCTGGGCTATTTCCAGGTGGCGGCCCTCATGCGTCTTACTCGCTCTTCCATGCTGGAAGTGCTGGACACGGAGTATGTGAAGCTGGCGCGCATCAAGGGCCTTCGCGAGAGAGCAGTTATCTGGAAGCACTGCCTGCGCAACGCGCTTATCGCCCCAATAACCTACTTCGGACTCATCCTTGGCGGCGCTATGACCGGCTCGGTGGTTATTGAGTCCATTTTTACTTGGCCGGGAGTGGGCCTGCTGGCCATTGACGCCCTGCGCGCCAAGGACTTTTCAGTCGTGCAGTCGGTGGTGATTTTCTTCGCCGCCATCTATATTGGCGCTAACCTGCTGGTTGATATCGCCTACGCATATTTGGACCCGCGCATCCGCTACAACCACTAGCCCTGGAATGAAAGTGGAGGAGAATAGATTCTATGGCTAACGTGGCAATACCCGGCAGTATTCCGGGTTCAAGCACTGCAAACCGAGCCTGGCGAGCCCTGGGAACGGCCCGCCGGTACCCCATCTTCCCGGTTTCAATTCTGTTGCTCGTTCTGGTCCTGCCGGCTATCTTCGCCGACTGGGTGGCTCCTCACGACCCAGTAGTGGGCAGCCTTAGCGGACGCCTGGCCCCTCCTTTCTGGGTGCAGGCCGAGGGTGAAGGCGTATTTGCCACGCCCGGGGGCACTACTGAGCACCTCCTGGGCACTGACAAGCAGGGCCGTGACATCCTTAGCCGCATCATCTATGGTGCGCGGGTGTCCCTTACCGTGGCAGCCATTTCCATCTTCCTGGCCGGCACCATTGGCACCGCCCTGGGCCTGATGGCCGGGTACTTCGGCGGAAACCTTGACCACCTGGTAATGCGGGCCGTGGACATTTGCCTTTCCATGCCCGCGATCCTCTTTGCTCTTGTGCTGGCCGTGGTGCTGGGGCCCAGTTTCCAGACGGTGATCATTGTCATCGTGTCTATCTTTTGGTCCCGCTATGCCCGACTGGTACGGGGGGAAACCCTGGGCATTAAGTCCCAGGACTTTGTGGCCAGGGCCCGGGTGGCCGGAGCATCCAACTTCCGGATCATCTCTCGCCATGTCTTTCCCAATGTGGTCAACACCATTATCGTTTTGGCCACCCTGGAAGTGGGGCAGGTCATCCTGTTGGAGTCTACCCTCAGCTTCCTGGGCGCCGGTTTGCCGCGCCCGACCCCTGCCTGGGGCCTGATGGTTGCCGACGGCCGGGAACTGCTGGTTACCTCTTGGTGGTTGACGGTGTGGCCAGGCACGGCCATCCTGCTTTCCGTGCTGTCCATGAACTTGCTGGGCGACTGGCTTCGCGACCGCCTGGACCCCAAGTTGCGCAACGTGTAGTCCCTTCTTCCAAGTGTAAAAGAGCTTATTGCCCCTGCATCGGCTAATGCCAAAGATGTGGGGGCCTTCTCTTACCGGCAGTAAGCATAACTTTCCGACGTATTCCTTAATTCCTGAGCAGCAGCCAGTGAATCCCTTACAGGGTTACCCTCGTAGGACTGGTCAAATCTCCCCGAAGGTTGTACTGCCATGGCTAAAGCCTGCCGCGAGGTAAATCGCTCCCTTACAGTGATGGTTCTGACGACATTGATGTGGCTGGCCGTTGCCTGCTTCCCCGGCGCTCCCGCTGCCACCCCCGTTGTTACCGAACCCGCGGTCCAGCCAGTTGCCGTTGCGCCCGCTCCCACGTCCTTGCCTACGGAGCCGCCGCCGCCAACCCTGGTTCCGACGGCCACAACCGTAAACATCCCCGAGGTGGAGGAAAATCCCGCCGCAAGCGGGGTAGAGATCGCAACCGATACACAGCCCCCCGCCGGCTCCCTCGTCTTCAACGACCTGGCCTTGCTGGAGGAACGGGCCTTCAGCTATCTCAGCGAACTGGCGGTAGATGTTGGAGTCAGGACCAGCGGCACCGACCTGGAACAGGAAGCTGCCCAGTTTCTGGTTAACCGCCTGGAGGAACTGGGCTACAGCCCTGAAGTGCAGGAGTTCAGCTGGGACTCGCCCACTGCCAGTTTGAACATTGCTGGTTCCGATACCGAAACCCTGGACGCCAATATTCTACGGGGTACCCCCAGCGGCGTGGCCACGGCGGAGTTGGTATTCGTAGGCCTGGGCAGGCCGGGTGATTTACCCCAGGACGGGCTGGAGGGAAAGATTGCCCTGATCGAGCGGGGTGAAATCACCTTCGGCGGCAAGGTGGAGGAAGTCCACAACGCTGGGGCCGTGGGCTCCATAATCTTCAATAACGCGCAGGGCAACTTCCGGGGCACCCTGGGCGGGAGCTCCCAAATTCCCGCTGTTGCCCTGTCACGGGCTGACGGGCAGAAGTTGAAGGAGTTGCTGGACCAGGGAGAGACAGTGGAAGCCACCGTTAGCGTGGAGGATAACGCCGTTCCATCCCGCAACATTATAACTGAACTGCCCGGGACGGAAGAGGGGATTATAGTTATCGGCGCACACTACGATACGGTCCCCGACTCCATAGGCGCCTCCGACAACTCCTCGGGCATGGGCGTTCTGCTGGCAGTGGCGGAGCAACTTTCGGGCCGATCCTTCCCTTTCACCGTTCGGTTTATTGCCTTTGGCTCGGAGGAGACGGGCCTGCACGGGAGCGAGTACTACGTGGAAAGCCTGTCTGCCGATGAACTCCGGCAAATCCATTTGATGGTCAACCTGGACTCCGTGGGCTCCGGCTCCCACCTGCGACTTTCGGGTGACCGGTGGGCTGCCAACCACATCAAGGAGACGGCAGACCGGGAGGGTATATCGCTGGCCTTGAGCAGTCGCAGCGGGCAGGGCGGCAGCGACCACGCCAACTTCCGCGATGCCTGGGTGCCTGTCCTCTTCTTCCTGTCCGACGACCTGTCGCGCATTAACTCGCCGGCGGATACCATGGAGCATATCAATTCCAGCCTGCTGGGAGACGTTACGGCCCTTGTTTTGGACCTGCTGGACAACGTGGACCAGCTTCCCGGCTACGGGCGGTAAAAGCGCTCGGTTCACATTCACATACTGATGGACACGAATGCCCACCAATGCTTTAATTGTCCCATTGGTTGGTATTCGTCCGCCGCGGCGGATTCGTGAACTGAAGGAGAGTATTTATGGCCCGCACTCCGGCATCCCGCATCCAACGGGTGCAGCCTCCTGCCACCCTTGCCGCAGGCGAAAAAGCGCGGCAATTGGCCCGCCAGGGTCACGACGTTATAGACTTGGGGCAGTCCAGCCCCCACCACGTTACCCCACACCACATTGTCGAAGCGGGCATTAGCGCCCTCAACCAGGGCCTCACCAACATCAGCGCCTCCCGAGGGTTGCCCGATTTGCGTCAGGCAATGGCGGAAAAGCTGGCGGCCCACAACTGCCGCATGGTAGACCCGGACGGCGATATACTGGTTACGCCGGGCAGCAAGATGGGCCTTTATGACGCCATCAATGCCTACATTGAACGTGGCGACGAGGTTCTTGTCATCGAACCCACATGGGTCAGTTTCAGCCAGCAGGTGGAAATGGCCGAGGGAGTTCCCGTGGCCGTGCCCCTGAGCGAGGAAGAGGAATACTACATTACCTACGAGCATCTCAAGGAATACGTTACTCCCCAGTCAAAGATGCTCATTATAAACAACCCCAACAACCCTACGGGGCGGGTCTATACCCTGGAAGAACTGGAGGCGGTGGCCCGGGTGGCAAGGGAACACGACCTGCTTGTTGTCTGCGACGAGACTTACGAGTATTTCACCTACGATGGCAACAGTCACGTTACAGTGGCGACGCTGGAGGGCATGGCCGAGCGGACACTGACCAGCTACACCTTCACCAAGGCCTACTCCATGGCCGGCTGGCGGCTGGGCTGCATTGTGGCCCAGTCGGAGTTGCTGGAACCCCTGCTGAAGATTCAGGAGCAGACGGCCAGCTTTGTCTCCCCCTTTGTACAGATGGCAGGGGTGGCCGCCCTGCGCGGGCCGCAGGACCACCTGTCCCGATGGCGGGAGGACTGCAATGAACTGCGAATCCGGTGCGCCGACCGCCTTTACCAGGTCCCGGGCGTCCACTGCCCGCTGCCCGACGGCGCCACCTTTCTATTTCCCCGATTCTCGGCGGACATGACGTCGGCTGAACTGGCGGAACTGCTGGTGGAACGGGAGGGCGTGGTGGTAACCCCCGGAGCAGGTTTCGGGGAAAGCGGCGAGGGCCACTTCCGCATAGCCCTCATGCGCTCACCCGCCGACCGGGTCCTCGAAGGCGTGGAACGCATAGCCCGCCTCCTCGAAACCGTTTAGATAATTCATCCACGAATTAGCACGAATAGCCACTAATGTTGAATGAGCCGTCCGTACATTTGTTTGCCCACTCGTTTCGCTGGCAAGAATAGTCAAGAAGCGACATACCGCTGCAATTAGCAGTTCATTTCATTAGTGAACATTCGTGCCTATTCGTGGATAAACAAGAGAAGCTGCCATGAAGATACACCTGGTTGACGGGACGTATGAGCTGTTCCGGGCCTACTTCGCACTGCCCTCAATCACGTCCCCCGACGGGCGGGAGGTGGGCGCGGTACGAGGTCTGGTCCAGACCCTAATCAACCTGCTGCGGCAGCCGGACGTTACCCACGTCGCCGTGGCATTCGACACCGAAATCCTTTCCTTCCGCAACCAGTTGTTTGACGGGTACAAGACGGGCGAAGGGACGCCTCCGGATCTGCTGACTCAGTTCCCCCTGGCGGAGCGGGCGGCGGCGGCCCTGGGCCTGGTGGTATGGCCCATGGTGGAGTTTGAGGCCGACGATGCCCTGGGTGCGGCGGCGGTGCGCTGGCAGGACGAGCCCGGGGTAGAACAGATAGTCCTGTGCTCGCCGGACAAGGACCTGTCGCAGGTCATAACGGACGACCGGGTGGTGGCCCTGGACCGGCGCAGGGAAACCATTACTGACGAAGCCGGTGTGCGCGAAAAGTTCGGCGTATCCCCCGCCTCCATCCCCGACTACCTGGGGCTGGTGGGCGACAGCGCCGACGGCATCCCCGGCATTCCCCGCTGGGGCGCCAAGGGCACCGCCCAGGTGCTGGACCACTACGGCCACATCGAGGCCATCCCCGCCGACGCGACCGACTGGGCCATTAACGTACGAGGCGCCAAGTCCCTGGCCGCCAGCCTGTCCGAAAACATGGAAGCAGCCCTCCTCTACCGCCAGCTTGCCACCCTCCGCCTGGACGTCCCCATAACAGAAAGCGTCCCCGACCTGGAGTGGCAAGGCACCCCCCAGCAACCGTACCAGCAGCTATGCGACGAACTGGGGTTTGGCCGGTTAAGGGATGGGGCGGGGCGGTGGGCAGAACCTTAACCGTTAAGGGGAAACGCCCTGAGCCGACCACCTGTGGTAACTAAGCCCGCACCAAGGCTTTACACCAGATTCCAGAAGTTCAAAGTACCGTACGTATCCGTCAACTGTAGCAGTTGCCCGGTATCCTTGGAGTGTCAATAAACCCTCTTGGGATCCATAGGCATCTACGACTGTGTCAATCAGTCTCGTCAGGGCCAGGAGGCGCCGGGGTATTTCCTGGCTACGCTCCTCTTCCTTAAGTTCTTGAAATGCTTCTTCGTCCATTCTTTCAGCAAGTCCTCTCAACTGGTGAAGGTCGCTCAAGACTCCCTTGTCTTCGGATGATGCCTTTACGAGGGAGTCGATGAGACCCCTCCAACTGACCATCATTAAGTGCCAATCGGCGTCCTTGTAACTAACTTCTGCACTCTTGATTCTGCCCCGCGTGCTTGTTTCACCTGGTGCAACTCCCTGGCTGGTTAGCTCAACGTCTCTCCGTACTTGCCCCCACAAGTAATCTACTCGATAGTCAGGCACAACGAATAACAGAACTGCATGCCTGTCCGTGGTTAACTGGTGAAGATAATCTCCTCCCTGACCGCTCGAAATGGC
Source organism: uncultured Dehalococcoidia bacterium (assembly GCA_964587795.1). Classification (GTDB taxonomy): domain Bacteria; phylum Chloroflexota; class Dehalococcoidia; order Lucifugimonadales; family UBA3495; genus Bin22. The sequence goes on from CAZPMU010000057.1 coordinate 10,672, forward strand.
AGCGTCAAACTTGGCTTCACCAACGATCCTTTACTTGGCTTCAGCATCGTAACCGACAAAGTCTATGCGCCCACTGCCGCTTTCTGTCTTATACACATCCTCGGCAATCACGAGGTCGACGTCTCCCAAGTCTCTCCCGGTCTGACTATTTATGAGCTCAACCAGAGCATTCAACGCTGCCTCGGACTTGTTCAAGATGTAAGCAAGGGACCTGGTGGCGGTAACCTCCACCTGACCGGTGAGCCTAAGATCCAGTACCAGATGTGCCAGCTAAGTATCACTATCCGCCACGGTCCACCATCTCCTTTCAATGCTCCCGGATTCCGGCATCCCCCGGAAATGCGGGCCAAATCCATTAGTGAGTATTCGTGCCCATTCGTGGATAAAGGTTGGGTTGCTGGTATACTCTCGGCAAACCTCAACCCACACAAGGAGGCCCCTTATGACGTCAACCCGCAGCGACCGCCACGTGGATACCATTGTCGCAGGAGGCCAGATAGTTACCTCCTCCCAGGTTTACGAGGCCTCCATTGCCATTGACGGGGGCAGAATTGCCGCCATCGGGCCGGAGAACCTGCTGCCCCCGGCGGACAAGTACATCGACGCCTCCGGGATGTTTGTCCTGCCCGGGTTGATAGACTGCCACGTACACCTGGACGGCCACGACAACTATGCCCTGGGTTCGCTGGCCGCCGCCCACGCGGGGCTGACCACCCTGGTCCCCTTCGGCACCTACAACCTGGAGGGCGACGAGACCCTGCCCGAGGCCATCCATCGCTGCCGCGAGGAGGTGGAACGCACCGCCGTCACCGACTTCGCCTTCCACTTCATCCTGCAGAACCGTCCCAGTATCCTCAAGAGCCTGCCCGATGCCCTGGACCTGGGGGTCAAGTCGTACAAGATGTTCATGACCTATAAGAAGCGCCCCTATCGAATGTGTGACGACGACTACATCTGCGAGTCCATGGAGATGGTCGCCAAGGGCGGCGGGCTGCTGCAACTGCACTGCGAGAGCGGCAACATCATCGAGTACCTGGAGAACAAGCTGGTGGCCGAGGGCCACACTCATCCCACCGACTTCCCCGGGGCCTGCCCCGACTGGGCCGAGGAGGAAGCCATCAACCGGGCCATCAAGATGGCCGGGGCCACCAACTGCCCCACCTACGTGGTACACCTGAGCACCCAGCTGGGCCTGGAGCGCATCAAGCAGGCCCAGGCCCTGGGGCAGCGCATCTGGACCGAGTCGTGCCCCCAGTACCTGCTGCTGTCTGACGAGGAGATGGCCAAGTACGGGCCCCTGGCCAAGATTGGACCGCCCCTGCGGCCGGCCGACGGCCCGGACCAGGACGCCCTGTGGCGGGGCCTGGAGCAGGGGCACATCTCCATCACCGCCAGCGACCATGCTCCCTACCCGCAGGAGTTGAAGCAGGTGGGCTGGGACAACATCTTCGTGGACCCCAACGGCGCATCGGTGCCCTTCGGATCTCCGGGGATAGAAACCCTGGTGCCATTGATGTACAGCGAGGGCGTGGTGCAGCGGGGCCTGCCCATCTGGTGGCTGGCGCGGGTGATGTCGGAGAACCCGGCCCGCATCTTCGGCCTCTACCCCCGCAAGGGGGTTATCCAGGTGGGCTCGGACGCCGACCTGCTGATACTGGACCCCGGTACCGACCGGATCATTACTTCCAGGGACCACCACAGCAACGCCGGCTACACCCTCTTTGAGGGGTGGCAGGTGCAGGGCCGCCCCCACATGACACTGCTGCGGGGAGAGGTTCTGCTCAACCAGGGCGTGTTGGAACAGCAGCCCGGCTACGGCGGCTTCCTGGCCAGCGGCTCGCCGCGTTCACCCCTGGGCGGGCCGGTGAGGTAGGGAGTCTATCCACGAAGAGACACGAAGGAACACGAAGGGAGAGCAATGCCCCCGGACTTACCGTCCGGGGGCACTCTGGTTGCCCGTAAGGGTAGCGGTTGCTCAGTAACCATCTCAAAACTGTGAGCAAAGCTCGGAACTCTGGTCAGTGAGGGGAAATCAGCTGGTCGTCACCCCCATCCTAACCTTCCCCCATCGAGGGGGAAGGGACTCTTGAGATAGTCTCTTACTGCGTCCAGGTCATGGTGTTGATCAGGATGCGGCGGCCGCCGGGCATATTGACGAACTCCAGGTCCTTGTTGACGCCCCAGACGGAGACGATCTCCATCATGGGAAGCTGCAGCAGGTTCTCGGAGAAAAGCTCGTAGGCTTCGGTCATCAGGGCTCGACGTTCCTCGCCGGTGGCTGCCAGGGCCTGCTGACCGAGGGCGTGCCACTCGGCGTTGCAGTTCTTGGAGCGGTTGGCGGCACAGTTCATGTAGAAGTTGATCTGGCGGCCGAAGTCGAAGTACTCGCCACCGGGGGCGAAGAAGACCAGTCCAGGGGAAGCGCCGGTGCGCGGGGGATCGTTCTGCGGCACCGCGGCGGCGGCCTCTTCCGAAGAAGCGCCGGCTTCGATTTCAGCATCGTAGGTTACGGCGGGACCGGTCAGGTGGCGGTCGCGCCACACGCTGCCCTCGACTACCTGGGCCTCCACGTTCAGGCCCACGTCGTTCCAGAAGGTAATGAGAGACTCGGTGATCTCCACGTCCTTGGCATACCGGCCGGCGCGGGTCCAGAACTGGATGGTGTTCTCAGAGTTGTAGTCAGCCTGGGCCAGCAATTCCATGGCCCGTTCGGGGTCGTAGCTGTAGATGGGCTGCCAGTTGTCCTCGTTCACCCCCAGGGTGCCGGGGATGCCGTTGGGGCCGCTGGAGCAGCGGGACTCGGGGCCGAAGAAGGCCAGGGCCAGTTCTTCGCAGTTGATGGCGTGGGTCAGGGCCTGGCGGACTTCCAGCTTCCGAAGTTCGGGGTGCCAGATGGTGTCCACGTTGATGGTATAGACCTCGCCGGATACGACCTTGACCGTCTTGCCGTGTTCGCTGTTGTTGATGGGCTCGGCCTGGTCAATGGATACCGCCCAGGACAGGTCGGCCTCGCCGGTCTGGATCATGGCGGAGCGGACCGTCTCTTCCGAACGCCAGATGTACTGGGCATCCTTGATGGAAGGGGCCTGGGTGATGAAGTCGATGGGCTGAGGCTCAACATAGTCCTCATTGGCGGTCAGCGTGATGGACTCGCCGCGAACGTACTCATCCCAGACATAGGGGCCCCAGCCGATAACCTGGCCGGAGGCGTCGCGCTCTTCCTGGGAAACGTTCTGGTGGTAGCCCGGGGCGATGAAGATGTGGAACTGGCCGAAGCGGGGCAGTACCGGGCAGCCGGCCGCGCTGGTGCAGACGAAGTCGACGGTCATATCGTCAATGACTTCGGCGTGGGCCTCGCGCACCTGGGAATAGGGCTGGTACTCGACGTTGCCGCCAAGCTGGTTGATGGTGTAGGCGGCGGCCTCGGCGTTCCAGGCCTCGCCATTATGGAACTGAACGCCCTCGCGCAGGGACAGGCGCCACTTGTTGGGCTCTATCTGTTCAAATCCGGTGAAACCGGCAGTGGCGGTGTCGGTGAAGTCCGGCCCAAAGAAGGAAATGGGCTGGGCAATGTTGTGGATTATCTGGTTGGGGTAGAGGGTCGTGCTGAGCCAGGGATCGGGGATGGAAGGCTCTTCGTTAATTACGATGACGACATCGTCCCGGGCGGATTCCACCATGGCCTCAACGGGGCGGGGAGTGGGCTGCACGGTGGGCACCGGGGTATTGGTAGGGGACATAGCCGGCTCGGAGCTTCCAGCCGCGGAACCGGAATCGGTCATGGTCTGGGAGCTGGAATCGGCCATGGACTCGGAACCTGAATCGGTCATCGAGCCGGAGTCAGTGCTGGCTGCAGGGGCCGCGGGTTCAGCGGCGGCCGGAGCAGCGGTGTCGGTGGATGAAGCGGCCGGCGCAGTGGTGGGAGATTCCGCCCCACCGCAGGCCACAATGAGTAAGGATGCTATTGCAGTTACGACAACCAGCCAGCGCCCAAGGCGCCGCCGGCCATAAATTCTCGGGTTCACTTATTAAGTTCCTCCCTAAAGTTCAGAATGATGGTTTCTGTCTACCCCAAACAGAAATTCCGCAAACACGATAATGTTAACGGAGCATTAAGTCAATAGTATGACGTAATTCGTGAAAACAATTGCACAGGGAGCCGCTCACCAGGAGGTCATCCACGAATCGACACGAATGCTCACTAATGGGAGTTTTTTTAATATCGTTCCATTTGGTTCCATTCTGGCCCACTTTTGGGGGGTGATCCACGAATCGACACGAATGCTCACTGATGGGAATTTTTTTAATATCGTTCCATTTGGTTCCATTCTGGCCCACTTCTGGGGGGTTCATCCACGAATCGACATGAATGCTCACTAATGGGAGTTTTTTTAATATCGTTCCATTTGGTTCCATTCTGGC
>CAZPMU010000058.1:0-15007 GCA_964587795.1 uncultured Dehalococcoidia bacterium
TCAAAAAATTCCCATTAGTGAACATTAGTGCCCATTCGTGGATAAACCGCCGAAATGGGCCCAACAGCCATATATGGTGCATTAGGGGCAGGTCGGCCCTCCAGGCTGCTCTTGGGGCGGTGGCCAACCGGGCCGCCCGTTTTGAAGTTCCGGCCCGTCACAATGCCAATGCTATAATGGCATCGAAGCCCGGGCTTTAAGCCCATCTACCCAACGTCTTTCGTCCTGCGGGACCAACCGGAAAGATGCCATGACTAGGATTCGCGTAGCCCTGCTGCACCTGGCCCCCGCTACCAGCCGGGTAGCTGAAAATCGGGCCCTGGTCGAACAAGCCACCCGTATGGCGGCCGATGGCGGCGCCAACTGGGTGGTTACGCCGGAATTGTGCATCCCCGGCTATATGTTCATGAAGCAGATCGGCACCGACTGGATTCTGCCCCAGCCGGACCCCTGGATGCGGGAATATTGCCGGTTGGTTCGCCGCCTGGGACTAACCGTGTTCCTGTCCCATCCGGAACGTGACCCGGAGACGGACAAGCTCTACAACACCGCATTTGTCATTGCTCCCGACGGCCAAATAGTGGGAAAGCACAGCAAGATCAAGGCTCTGCGCGGTGCGGAGGGCTGGTCGACGGCCGGCACGGTTATCGAGCCCATAGAGTGCGACGGCGTCAGCGTGGGAGTTATGGTGTGCGCCGACGCTTACAAGAATGAAGTCGCCCAGGCGCTGAAGGACCGGGGGGCCCAGCTTTATGTTTCCCCCGTGTCCTGGGGACCCGGCCAGTGTGCGCCGGATGGGGAGTGGGAGCAGCGTTCCCTGGATAACGGCATACCCATCATCGTCTGTAACCGCTCGGGCCAGGAGGACGAAGAGCTGGACTATAGGGAAGCCGAAAGCGTGGTGGCGAAGGACGGCCGTCGCTTGCTGGAGGCCACCTCAGACCGCTCGGTGATTCTCAGCTTCGACTGGGACCTGGACCAGATGACCTGCCTGTCCGCAGACTTCGACCGCATCTACCTCTGATCCCGTTCCCGAGCCAGGAACCGGTCCAGGATGAGCGTGGCGGCGAGCGCGTCCACGTCTCCTTTCCTCCGTGAAGGCTCAACACCCGATTCCCTGAGCAGGCCCTCAGCTTCCACCGACGAGAACCGCTCGTCAACGACATGCACCGGCAAGTCCGTTCGGCGGCGCAGTTCCCGCACAAACCCCGCGGCGAGCTTTGCCTGCGGACCCGTTTCGCCCGACAGGGTGTAGGGCATGCCCACTACCAGGGCGCCGGCTCCTCGCTCCCCGGCGGCCTGCATCACCCGGTCCAGGTCCTGCCGCAGAGTACGCCTCACCAGGTGACCGGCCGGCACTACCGGGAACCCTTCATCTCCGCCGAACGCCAGGCCAATCCGCCGGCTGCCCAGGTCCAGGGCAAGATACCGCATCAGTCACCGCCCCCGGTCTATTGCCCTTCCCTGACCAGTTCAGTCACCCGGCGAAGCGCGTCCTCCAGCTTGTCCGCCTGACGGCCTCCGGCCTGGGCCATTTCGGGCTGGCCGCCGCCGCCGCCGCCCATAACGCGGGCAGCATCCCTGACCAGGTTGCCTGCGTGCAGCCCCCGACTCACCAGGTCGGAGGTTACCATCGTCACCATCAGGGGGTTCCCGTTCACCACGGCACCCAGGCAGATGACCGAGCTGGGAACTCGCGTCTTGATGAAGTCACCCATCTCCCGCATAGCCTCGGCGCTGTTGGCGGAGGTGCGGCCGGCTACCACCTTGACGCCATCCACATCCTGTACACTTTCCAGCAGGACCTCAGCTTCAGACCGCAGGCTGCCCCTCTCCAGGGTAGCCAACCGCCGGCGCAGCTCCTCCGTATCCTGCATGAAGGTATCCAGCCTGGATTCCAGGTCCACCACCGGAGTCTGAAGCCGGCGTGCCAGGGCGTCCAATCGTGTGGCTTGTTCGACGAAGAGCTCTTCGGCGCCCCGTCCCGTTACGGCCTCAATGCGGCGCATGCCGCCGCCGATACCCGATTCGCCCAGCACGAACATCGTGCCTACCTGGCCCGTCGCCCCGACGTGAGTTCCGCCGCAGACCTCCACGCTGAAGGCGTCACCGTTGGACATTCGCACCACCCGGACCGTATCGCCATAGCGGTCGCCAAAGAATGCCAGGGCGCCTTCGCGCACCGCTTCGGCGTAGGTGCTCTCCTGGGTGGACACCTCCAGGTTGTCTCGCACCCTGGCATTGGCCATGTTCTGCACCGACAGTTGCTCTTCCGGCGACAGGGGGCCTACGTGGCTGAAGTCGAACCGCAGCCGGTCGGGAGTAACCAGGGAACCTGCCTGACGGACGTGGGGGCCCAGTACCGAACGCAGCGAGGCGTGAAGCAGGTGGGTACCGCTATGATTGCGAGCGGCATCAAGCCGCCGATTAACGTCAACTCTTGCATTTACCAACTCGCCCAGGGAAATGTCGCCTGCTTCCACGACACCCCGATGCGCTATCAAGCCGGCCACGGGGCTCTGCGTATCTTCCACCCGTACCCGGCCATTAGGTCCCTGAATGATTCCCCGGTCTCCCACCTGACCGCCACTCTCAGCGTAGAAGGGTGTGCCCTCCAGCAGCACTTCTACCTGCTGCCCCTGGGTGGCGTGACCAGCCGCCTCGTTGTCCACCAGCAGGGCAGCCACCAGCGTTTCCTGCACCAGGTTCTGATACCCGACGAAGTGGGTCACGGCAATTCCCAGGTTCTCGTAGGCTGTCAACATCTCCATGCCGCCGGTAAACCCCTGGGCTGACCGGGACTGTTCCCGCTGGGAGTCCATTTCGGCCTCGAACCCCCCCGTATCCACTGCCAGGCCATTCTCTCGGGCCATTTCAGAGGTCAGTTCGGGAGGGAACCCATAGGTATCATAAAGAACAAAAGCCTCCCTGCCGGTAATGGTAGCCGCCCAGTCTTGAATGACAGCGCTGGCCCTTTGCTGGTCACCTTCAGCGGCAGACAGGAAGTCAACCAGTACTTCTCGCGCCAGTTGTGCGCCCATGTTCTCGGATTCGTTGGCGCTAAGGTGATCATCGGGCAGCGTGCCCGACCTGTTGTCAGCAACTGCTATCTGAATGGAATCGGCGACAGCCCTTTCCCGATAGACTACCATGCCACGGAGAATGTCGTTGCCCCGCTCGAAGGTCCGACCGAACCGCTCCTCCTCAAGGCCTATCACCCTGAGAATGAAGGAGTGGTTTTCCGACAACTCGCTATACACTGCCGCAAACCGTTCCAGCACTACCTCGGCCACCTGGGTCAGGAAGGGCTGGGACAGACCCATTCGGCGTCCATAACGGATGGCGCGGCGGATGACACGGCGCAGCACGTAACCCCGGCCTTCGTTGCCAGGGACTACGCCGTCGCCTATCAGGAAGGACGCCGCCCGGGCGTGCTCCGCAACCACTCGCAAGGCATAGTCGGATTCCCGGTCCTGCCCGTAGGGCCTGCCGCTCAGTTCGCAGGCCTTGTCAATGATGGGACGAAACAGGTCAGTCTCGTAGACGTTCGGCTTGTTTTGCAGTACGGCGGCGGCGCGTTCCAGCCCCATACCGGTGTCCACACTTGGAGCCGGCAGGGGAGTGCGGTTGCGTTCCGGGTCCTGGTAGAACTGCATGAACACCAGGTTCCACATCTCCACGAACCGTTCACAGTCACAGTTAGGGTGACACCCGGGGATCTCCTGCGCTTTTCCCGTATCCCGTTCGTGTCGGAAGATGGCAGTCAACTGATCGGGTGGGACCATTGGCCCGCAGCCCTTTTCCTCGCCCCCATCGTAGTGAATCTCGGTACAGGGGCCGGTGGGGCCTTCCGACCCTGCCGGACCCCACCAGTTATCGCTATCACCGTAGCGATAAATGCGCTCTTCAGGAACGCCGACCTCTTCCCGCCAAAGCTGGTAAGCCTCATCGTCATCCAGGTGAATGGTTACGTAAAGACGGGCCGGCGTCAGCTTGAACAGGGTAGTAACCAACTCCCAGGCGAATGAGATGGCATCCTCCTTGAAGTAGTCGCCGATGCTGAAGTTGCCCAACATTTCAAAGAAGGTCAGGTGCTTATGGTCACCAACCTCGTCGATATCTGTGGTCCGGAAACTCTTTTGAAAACTGGTGAGGCGGCGATTGGGGGGAGTCTGCTCACCCATGAAGAAGGGTTTGAAGGGCACCATCCCGGCGCTGGTAAAAAGCAACGTAGGGTCGCCCGCCGGTATCAGCGAAGCGCTGGGCATGTGGATATGGCCCTTGCTCTCAAAAAACCCGATGTATGAGTCCCTTATTTCGTCGCCGGTCATCAAAGTGGTTCACCTGCAGGATTCATAGAATTAAATGTGGCAATCAGGCAGCCATTTGGCAGCCAGCAGTTCGGATTTTATGCCAGCCCCCCGGCAGCGTCAATTATCCCGCCCGGTCGTACTATGGGGTTTCCCTATATGCGACAATCTGCAATTGCTGACCGATGGTATTCCACCAGGTTGTTCCTTTGGCGGCCTGATTTGCTTTGCTGGTTTCCGGGCAACTGGAGGCAGCAGCCAAAAGAGGCCACCATAATCCTTGACCCATTTATATCGCTGACTTTACAATTTAATTGCCCTTTAACACTAAAGTACGCAAGGAAGGCACAGGACACGCACATAACTGGATTGAAGGAGGAATGAATGACTTCGAGCTTCATCGGGAAAATCGACAAGGCCAGGAAATACGCAGAAGAGCGGGACCGGGTTAGCATCAATTCTTTCCACGCGACCTTCGAAGGCAATCACAATACCTACCAGGTGAGTTTTGATTCCGGCGAATGGAAGTGCGAATGCCTGTTTTTCCATACCCGGGGCGTTTGTAGCCACATTATGGCCTTGCAGCGAATGCTCGAAGACGTTCTAGCCCAGGGCGAAAAGGCCAGGGAGGCCGTAGAAGCGGCTGGCAGCTAGAGCTACTCGCGATCCAGCAGGGTAACCATTATCGGAAAAGAAGAGCCGGGGGCTTTAGGGCTTCCGGCCTTTCTCATTGTCAGAAAGAATGAAATGGATTCCTGCAATTCGGAAAGCGGGAGCAGGTTTCGCGCCGGGAGTATTCTCCCGGAGAAGCCCTCACTCCGTGTATTTCCTGAAAACCAGGCACGCGTTCTGGCCGCCAAAGCCAAAAGCGTTGGACAGAACCACACTCACTTCCTGCTCCCGCATCTTGTTGGGAACGTAGTCCAGGTCGCAATCAGGGTCTGGGTTTTCGTAGTTGATCGTAGGATGAATCTTGCCACTGGTGATTGTGCTGACACAGGCTGCCGCCTCCAGCGAACCCGAGGCCCCCAGGGAGTGCCCGATCATGGACTTGGTCGAGCTTACGGGGATGTGGTAGGCGCGCTCTCCGAAGAGTCGCTTTATGGCAAGGGTTTCCACGGCATCGTTCAATGGCGTGGAAGTACCGTGAGCGTTGATGTAATCCACTTCTTCGATACCTACGTTAGCGTCTTGAAGGGCCAGGAGCATTGCTGTCGCCGCGCTGCCGCCCGTCTCTTCGGGCTGCACCAGATGCCCGGCGTCGGCGGTACACCCAAACCCCGCCAACTCCACCTTAAAAGCGGCTCCCCGTTTCAGGGCGTGCTCCAGCGTCTCAAGGACCAGAATGGCCGAACCTTCGGCCGGGACAAACCCGTCACGCTGGAAATCAAAGGGGCGGCTGGCTTTCTGGGGTTCATCATTCCGGGTGCTCAGTGCCCGCATCACCGCAAACCCTGCCAAACCCAGCTGGCTGATTCCGGCCTCGGCGCCTCCGGCGAAGATGACATCGGCCTGGCCGCGCTGCAACAGGTGCAGGGCTTCGCCGATGGCCTGGTTCGACGCTGCGCAGGCAGTGGTGGCAGTGGAATTGTAGCCTCGAGCACCCAGATAGTGGCTGACGTTGGCCGCCGCCATGTTGGGCAGCACCATGGGGAAGAAGAAAGGTGACATCCGCATGCCTCCCCTGTCTGCCAGTATTCGACAGTTGTCCTCCAGGGTGGGAAAGCCGCCGTTGCCGTTGCCGATTAACACGCCGACCCGGAAGGGGTCATCCCATTCCAGATTGAATCCGGCCTTTTCCGCCGCCTGCAAGCTAGCTGCCACGGCCAACTGGGAAAAGCGGGCCATGCGCCTGGCGTCCCTTGCCGCCATGTATTCCGTGGGGTCGAAGTCGGTTACCTCGCCGGAAATGCGGCAGGGGTAGTCGGTGGGGTCGCACAAAGTCATTGGGCCGATGCCAGACTTGCCGGCAATGAGATTTGCCCAGTACGCCTCAGCCGACTGGCCCAGGGGAGTGATAGCCCCGATCCCGGTTACTACAACCCTCTTCTTATCCATAAACAGCCGTTGACCGACGCCCTCTTCTTAACTTTCCAATGCAGGCTAACTGACGTAGCTTTTCCCCGCCAATATCGACCCAGCTCATGATTTCCGGCACTGTCCACGACCTACCCCGGGTGTTGCTACCTAAGGTCAGGCGGAAGGAGGTCCGGATAGAGCTCCGGCTCAATCTCCAGAATATCCTCCCTGGCTTCAGCGGCAACAAAGAGTGAACCGGTAGCCAGGACCAGGTCTTTGGGACCAGCCTCCGTCCTTGCTAACGCCAGCGCCCCGCGGACGTTCTCCGTTTGGCGAACGTCCTCAACTCCTTTGCTTCGCAACAGGTCTGCCAGCGCCGACGGCGTCAAAGACCTGGGGTGACGGGAACGGGTGGCTATCACCATCCCAGTATAAGGAGCAATGGCTTCCACCATTCCTTCCACGCTCTTGTCTCGTGAAAAGCCGGCGACGACCAGCAACCGATCGAAGTCGAAATACTCTCCAAGCGAGGACAGCATAGTCTCTACGGAATACACATTGTGCGCGCCGTCGCATAAGACCAGGGGATCCCGGGACAGCACTTCCAAGCGACAAGGCCAGTTTACCCTCAACAATCCCATAGCCATGTCCTGTACATCCACGGCGTACCCCTGCGCGGCCAGGGTTTCTGCCACGCCCACTGCCATGGCCACGTTCTCTAGTTGGTGGCGACCCAACAGCGGAATAACAGGGCTGAATCTGCCACTGGCGCAGGTAATTTCCGCTATCTGGGCCCCATCCCGCCCTGGCGCCCGACCCTGAAACTCCCACGTAATGTCCCTGCCAACTAGTGTCACCGGAGCGCCCTTTTCCTCGGCTGCTCCCATGATGACTTCAAGGGCGCCGGGGGCCTGGGGCGCTACCACCAAGGGAACCCCGGGCTTGATGATCCCTGCCTTGTCGGCAGCAATCTCTTCTACCGTGTTCCCCAATATGGCCATGTGGTCCAAGCTGATGGAAGTGATGGCGCACACTTCGGGCTGTACCACATTTGTGGCGTCCAGTCGACCACCCAGTCCCACTTCTATGGTCTGAAAGTCTGCCGACTCGTCGGCAAAGCACTGGAAAGCCATTGCAGTCATAAACTCAAAGAGCGTGACGTGCCCCAGGTCGGTCTCCCGTTCCAGGTCGGCAGCCACTGGCGCCAACCTGGCCACAAGGTCGGCGAATGTGTGTTCGGTTACAGGTTCGCCGCAGAGCCGAATCCTCTCCCTAAAACAGTGCAAATGAGGTGAGGAGTAAAATCCTGTACGAAAGCCGGCAACGTTGAGGATAGAATCTACCATGGCAGACGTGCTGCCTTTGCCCTTGGTGCCGGCGATGTGAACAGTACGAGGAGTAAGGTGAGGTTGCCCCAGCCGAGCAAGAAATGCTGCCACCCGCCGCAGATCGTAGATTCGCTTTTGCCGGGGAAGGGCCGGCGCCTGCCTTTCATGGTCCACCAGGGACAGCAGGTAGTCCACCGCCTGGCGATAGTTGGTAACTGGGCCAACGGATTCCATGGCTTTAGTGGTCCCTGATATGGGTGGGCATGGCGCCCAAATTGATCTTTATGGCATCCCCAAGCGTAACCTGGTTGACAAAGCTAATGTTGCCCTCCATTAATCCGGGCCTGAACCCGAAGGTCTGCTCCACCATCCCCGGTTCGGCCACGTTCCGCACCCTCAGCATCTTCAGCATTTCGGAGTTTATTGGCGGCCTAGACATAAACAGTTCCATCAACAAAACGTTAATCCGCATAACCCAGATAGGCAGGTGCAGTTTGAGCCGACGCCGGCCCATGGTGCGGCAGATTATGTCCACCATCTGGTTGTAGCTCAGTTGTTCCGGGCCCCCTAGCTCCAGAGTGTGCCCATGGAGGTCGTGCCGGCTCAGGGACAGCGCTATGCACTGGGCCAAATCGTCCACCCAGATCGGCTGCAGGCGATTGCGGCCCCCGGCTATCACGGGTACCGCCGGAAACAGCCGTACCACCGCCGCCAGTGAGTTTATGAACTCATCCCCCGGCCCAAAGACCAGCGAAGGCCTGACTATGGTATATGGTAGCCCGCTGCCGATTACTACCTGTTCTCCCTGCCACTTGCTTCTCAGATAGGGTAGGTCCGGATCGTTGACCGCGCCCACCGCGCTCACGTGAATAAACTGGCTTACCCCGCCGGTTCTCCTGGCTGCCTCGACTACCTGCTGGACCCCCAAGTGGTTCACCGAGTCGTAGGTTGATTTGCCACTTTCCCGGATCACCGCTACCAGGTGAATTACTTGATCCACACCCTGGCAGGCGCTCTCCAGCGCGTCGGGATTGTCGAGGTCGCCATAGTAGACGTCCACGGACCCCCGCTCGAACATCCGCTCCTTTCCCGGCGTACGAACCAGGCAACGAACCTGGTAATTGTGCTCGATGAGCTTCTGGACTACCCGCCGGCCCAGGAAACCTGTTGACCCTGTCACCAATACCGTCATAGCTTGCTCCCCTTAAAGGAAATGCAAACGAATTGACTCTGACCTGCTCCGCGACAACTCCAACTATTCACTTATTATTGTAATATAAACGCAGGGGCGCCGCCCCATTCATTTCCCGCTTTAGGTCAAGTGCGGCATATCCAGGACGGAGGAGCGCGTGCAAACGACCTTTGTCACCAGGAAAACCGGAATAAGGCAATATTATGACATCCAACCGTTTACACTTTGGCGCCAGCGCAGTGCTCGGCGTTGCTGAAATAGCTGCAGAAGCGGCCTGGCTGGAAAGCCTGGGATTCGAGTATATTTCCGTTGGCGAACACTTCATGCGGGGCAGCCCTCCTGGACCCACCCATGCGTCATTGCCCCTTCTCGGGGTTGCGGCGGGGGCGACGGAACATATCCGTCTTCTCTCCTCAGTATTGCTGGTTCCCTTCTATCAGCCCCTGGTACTGGCGCGCATGGCAGCTTCCCTGGACATTGCCTCCGGTGGAAGGCTCACCCTTGGCGTAGGCATTGGCGGCGAGTTCCCCATGGAGTTTGACGCCGCCGGGCTGAATGTCAGACAGCGGGGTCGGCGCACCAACGAATGCCTCGATGCTCTCAGGCGCCTGTGGTCAGGCAATGAGGTGTCTTTCAGCGGCCGCCACTTCTCCTTTGAAAATGCCTCGCTGAACCCTGTTCCCGCTCAGGACCCGCATCCACCCATTTGGGTGGCGGGAAGGCGTGACCCGGCTATGCGCAGGGCCGTCCGGTTTGGTGATGGCTGGTTCCCCTATTTTTACAGTCCCGAAAGGTACCAGGAGAGTGTGGCCAAGATTACGGCCATGGGGGAAGAGGAGGACCGTGACCTTGCCTTGTTTCAGTGGGCCTACTTCCCTTACATCTCCATCTACCCCACGGAACAAGAGGCTGCAGAAGCCGCTGCCGCAGCCTTGGGGGGGCGATACCTGTATGGCGGGGACTTCCTGAACATAGTCCGGAATTATTGCCTCCTGGGTACGCCCGAAATGTGCGCCCGCCGGTTGGAGGCATACATCGAAGCAGGCGCCAGGCACATAGTTTTCAGCGTCGCTTGCCCGAGGGAAGACAGGGTTCGCCACATTGAGACCATAGCCTCGGAGATAATACCCAGGTTCTTATAACAGGCGGTATGGATTTACCTGACGTCACCACTACAAGACCGCAGCCGGAAGAACGTAACTGGAAATCACTCCGCTCTATTGCGGGAAGGGAGCCGGTCCTGAAATAAGTGCTTAGGCTCGTGGAGTCGCTTCCGTCTTAGATCGTCAATCCGGCTCCAGCCGGTGTTCCCAAGACTTGCCCTTCAATAAACCACAAACTCTTGGACCTTTTTGGATTCCGGCCTTTGCCCCAAAGCCGGCCGTGGAAACAGGCCTTTCCCCCTGAATTTGAACTGTTGCATCCTGAGCTGGATTATTGAACTAAGTGAGGAAATAAGATAATATCTTATATCTGAATAATATATCGGAAGTGCCCGGTGCCAAAGCACTTTTAAGGTGAAAAAATGGCTACGACAGCGTCCAGGATCAAGCGGGTGGTTATGGTACAGCCGGCATCCGCCGGCGGCAACTTCGAGTACATGGCAATTCCAAGACAGGGAATGCTCTTCCTGTCGACCGCGCTGGGCCAGTGGGCAGATGGGCCCTTCCTGTATGAAAGAGAAATATGGTTTGAGGACCGCAGTGGCCTGATGGATCCCGACAAGGATCTGGAAGGCGTGGACGTTCTCCTGGTTACCGCCCTGATCAACGAAGCTCCCAGGGCTTACCTACTGGCCCGCCTGGCCAAGATGTATCACCCGAACCTTGTCACCATCGGCGGTGGCCCTCAGATGAGCCCATTGCCCGAAGAGGCTTTTGCGCTGGGTAACTTCGATGTCATAGTCCAGCGTGAAGGTGAGGACATCATTGCTCCCCTGTGCGACTTGATGCTTACCCATCCTGCCGGTGCTCGAGAAGCCTACCTGGAAAGAGTGCCTGGGATCAGCTACCGCAAAGATGGCGCAGTCATTCAGACTCGCCGTCAAGGTCTGGTGAATCCGGCCTTCGCGGAGTTGCCTGACTACCGTTCCATCAAAGACCTGTCTCCCGACCACCCCATGCCCGGGGGCGTGCTGGAGACGGTTCGGGGCTGCACCGAAAATTGCACTTACTGCCAGGTAATTCAGCAGTTCCTAGGCTACAGGATGATCCCAAGGGAAACGGAAATCAAGCGTCTCAACCAGTTGCAGGAACTGGCTTCGGAGGGTTTGCTGCACACATCCCGTAACGGCCGGTTCAACGTCTTTATTTCCGACGACCTGCACACTCCTCCCCTCAGGGCCGTCAAGTTCCGGAACGAACGCCTGGAACGGCTCAAGAACTGGAAGGGCCACACGGACAACATGTATATGATTTGCCAGGCCCGCGCCGAAGTAGGCCAGGACCCCGAATTGGCCGAGGCCATGGCGGAAGCTAATATCAAGATGCTCTACTTGGGTGTGGAGTCGAACAACGCCGAAAACCTGCTGGCGGTGAACAAGCGGCAGGAACCAGGGCAGATGGAACAGGACCTGTGCACCCTGAATGCCATGGAGTTTTCAGTGGTGGCCATGACCATCATCGGGCTGCCGTTCGACCGGGAAGAGGACATCATGAACCTGGCGGACTGGGTGACCCAGCACAGCAGGTACCAGACCGCCAACCTGTTGACGCCCCTGCCCGCCACCTCTAACTGGACCGACCTGAAGCCCCTCAACGAACATGGGGAATTGCTCCAGGAAGGTGAAATACGGCCTTACCACCTGTACACGGGCCGCCAGTTCGTACATTACGACAAACGGTGGACGATGCAGGAAAGCCGTGAACTCTTTGATCGCTACGCGGATAAGCTGGTATCCATCGACGATCTGTACGGCCGTATTTTCCGCATCCTGAGATCTTACCGGCTGCGGGTGGCGACCTCCGGAAATGAATTGGGCGATTCCATCAGCAACCGCATTGCTGAGGCTTCCCGCAACATGCAGAGTTTCGCCGACCCGGTCTCCGTGGCTGGTAAGGAGTTTGGACAGAACATTTCCCAGCGCGTGGACGAACTGGCGGAAACACTTCGAAGTGTGTCCCAGCCATTGGCCAATGCCCGACGCGACCTGATCGACAACATCAACATCAAGGTCAACGAGTTGACCGATTCGTTGAGAAGTATGTCGGACCCGGTTAGCGTAGGCAGCAAGGATCTGGCTGACAATGTTTCGCTCAAGATCACCGAAATATACGATATGGTGAATCGGGTGGTCGTGGAATCTTCCAATCGGCGCCGTCCGATCAAGGAATAATGGCACGGGGGCGCCGGCTCTCTTAAAGACCTGGACAGGCTTGGGAATCTAACTACGCATCGATTCCCAGCCTGTCGGTTGCTATTCAGGGCGCTTCAGATCATATTGCTCAGGCTTGGTCCCGGGATCGCGCCCCTAGTTCCAATGGCAACAATGCACCCGGTTCATTGGCGCCGGCAGACCGGCCAACTTCAAGGCAAAGGATAGTATGAACAATTCGGCTCAAAGGGTATTTGTAACCGGCTTGGGGGTTATAAGTCCTTTGGGCCTCGATGTTCAATCTACCTGGAAGGCTATTGTTGCCGGAAAATCCGGTATCGATTTCATCACCGCCTTTGACACCGTGGGTTTCGACACTACCTTCGCCGCGGAGGTAAGGGGTTTCGACCCGGAGTCCTACTTGGAGCGCAAGGAAAGCCGCCGCATGGATCGCTTTGCCCAATTTGCGGCGGTGGCAGCCCAGGAAGCCTGCCGTAACGCAGGCATCAGCCTGGCCAACGAGGATCCTTTTCGGGTGGGAGCCATTATCGGCAGCGGCATTGGTGGAATTCTTACCCTGTCCCAGCAGTACGATGTCCTCAAAGACCGCGGCCCCCGAAGAGTTACGCCTTTCCTGATTCCCATGATGCTCGGCGATATGGCTTCAGCCCAGGTATCAATGGTAACCGGAGCCATGGGCGCCAACTATTGTGTGGTGTCTTCCTGCTCCAGCGGCGCCGACGCCCTGGGCCAGGGGTGGGAAATGATCCGGCGGGGCCAGGCCGACGTTGTTCTGGCCGGCGGCAGCGAAGCTCCCATAGTCCCCATTGCGGTAGCCGGGTTTAACTCTCTAAGAGCGCTTTCCCGCTTCAACGAGGACCCACCCCGCGCCAGCAGACCTTTCAACCGTGACCGTGACGGTTTTGTGATGGGAGAGGGTTCATCAGTGCTCGTTCTTGAAAGTGAAGAACATTTGGCCCAGCGAGGAGCCCCAGCCCTGGCAGAGTTGAGGGGCTACGGGGCAACTTCCGATGCTCACCACCTGACCGAGCCCAATCCCACGGGCCAAAGCGCCGCCAATGCTATTCGCCTGGCCCTGACCGCCGCAGCCGTGGATGTTTCCGAAGTTGATTACCTCAACGCCCACGGGACTTCCACGCCGCTCAACGACTGGCAGGAAACAAAGGCCATCAAGCTCGCCATGGGCGAGGAAGCCCACCGCGTACCCATCAGTTCCACCAAGTCTATGACCGGACACCTGCTGGGCGCAGGCGGGGCTCTGGAAGCGGCCCTGTGTGTGAAGGCTATACAAGAGGACGTTATTCCCCCCACTATAAACTTGGTGGACCCCGATCCCGAGTGCGACTTGGACTACACGGCTTTAACCGCCCGCTCAGCGCCGGTTAACGTAGCCATGAGCAACTCCTTCGGATTCGGGGGGCACAACTCCGTTCTGGTATTCACCGACCCCGGGTGGGCCGGTTAACGGGGCGCTCGTTCCATGTTCCGCCGTCCCCGACCTGACGAACTGGAGGAACGTCCCGTATTCACCGTAAAGGAACGGGTCGGTGGAGCAGTCGCCCACGCCGCTCCCCTGCTGTTCGGAGTTCCCCTGTTTCCGCTTCTGGGCAACATCGGGTTCGCGCTTCTGCCCAGCCCCATTATCGCCTACGTCATTTCCCGTGCCTTCCGGAACCAGCAGTCGGCATGGGGGGCCTTCCAGGGAATGCAGGCCACCCTCGTGCACCTAATCCTGGTTGTCCTGGTATTCATTGCCTATTTCACCGGCGCCGGCGTAGAAGCGGGCGCCGTACCATCCCAGGTAACCCTGGTAGCTTTCGTCATAGCTTTCCTTCTCTTCCTATATACCCTGTGGGCGGCGTGGGACACCGCATGGGGCTACGACTTCCGGTATATCTTTATCAGCAACTTCGTAGATCGGATAACCTCCGCCAACCTGCTGCGACAGGAGCTGCGCCGACGGCGGCGCGAGGAACGCAGGCGCGGCGACCCACCAAGCCGGCCCCCACCAGCTTCCTCCGGTTAAGGCCGCTGACATTTGCCCGTAGCCTTAGCATTGCCTTGTGAGTTAGCATTCCTTCGTTGATTCACTGGGAACGTACATGACGGCCAGCGTTTAGCGCAATCCTGCATCCTGGCTGTTCTCCATTGCCACCACGCACCAGTGGCCCGCCCTGCCCTTGGGCAGCCCTGGTTGAAGCAGGTTAACCGATACCGAAATGCCAAGTTGGAAGTTGAAAGAGAAACCGGGAGACGAAGGTCGAATCGGCTTTCCCGCTGACGTCCCTGCGCCCCTGGTTGAAGCGATCCGTAACCGCGGAATTGAGACCGAACAGGATTTACGCCTGTTCCTTAATCCACCCCACCGTCTGCCCTACTGCCCTATGCGCCTTGCCGGCATGGAGGAGGCTCTACGGCGCCTTCGGTCGACACTTTCCACCGCCTCCCAGGGAGGACCAACGGCCAGTGTAGGGATAGTAGGTGACTTTGACGTAGACGGGATCACGGGAGCGGCTATCCTGGTGGAAGGCTTGTCTGCCTTCGGCATTGATTCCATACCCTACTTGCCTCACCGGATATCTGAGGGTCACGGCCTTTCTGAGGAGGCAGTCCGCTTTTTTTCCGGCCGCGGAGTGGAGCTAATCATTACCGTTGACTGTGGCATATCATCCATCAACGAGGTGGAACTGGCCCGCTCCCACGACATCAAAGTCATAATCACAGATCACCATTCGCCACCGGCCATACTTCCCAGGGCCGCAGCAATCATCAATCCCGCTATGCCCGGCAACGAGTATCCTTTTCCTGATCTGTGCGGAGCAGG
>CAZPMU010000059.1:0-3899 GCA_964587795.1 uncultured Dehalococcoidia bacterium
CAGGTCGCTGAGGTTGTTCAGCGAGCGAGTGATGCCGGGGTTCAGGGGGTAGGGGGATGGGTAGTCAGCCTGCTATGAGCCGGTCCAATTGCTGATTCCAAGCGGTTTTCATAGCGCTGGGAACTTCATCGGTCTCAAGCATCTGAACCATCTGACGATTGAAAGCCGTTCTGCCTTTGTTTCCCATCGAGGAAAGCATAGTAACGATCCAGTTCTTGATTTCGACGAAGTTAACTTCATGGCCTTGGGCAAAATACTGCCGCGCCTGTTGCCTTGCAGCAGATTCAACATCAGCGGAACCGATAAAGAACAAGTAGTCTTCCAACCCGGCGGGGCCTATTTTCGTGTTAAAGGTGGATACTACTCTTGACCTGTTTACGGGCCTTTCAGTTACTTCAACTGCCATCACAATTTCGCCACCGGCAGTAACCGTAACATCTCCGCCTACTCCTGATGCCGAGTCAGCAACATTGATTCCCTGCCACGTGATTTCCCAATCCAAATCGAAAAATTCCTTGACGGCTTGAAAGGCCGATATTACCAGTACCATGGGGAACCTTCCACCACTTGGGGTTGCCAGTAACCCTGAAATTAGAGATTCATACTGCTCCAAGCTGATTCTCTGTAAGCGAGTTACCTGAATATTGGCAGCTTCCCGTAAGAGCGCAAAGCGATAAAGGATATAGAGCAAGAAAGAGGCTAGTATAGTTGGGGACGAGGTAGCAATCAGTCGTTGGATAACTTCAAGAAACGCGTCATAGCCTTCCTTGTCTCTTAACCCTTCTCTTGTGGATGAATCAAAGCGAACAGACCTTCTAAAGGTACTGAGGTATGGCCCTCTAGAGCTGGGAATACGTTTATCTTGTAGAAACGGGTTAATGGAACGTTCATCCAGAGTTCTCCCGTTAAAAGAATCGCTTCCCTGGTTAACGTAAGGTAGCCGAATATTAACGCTCTTGTCTTGTATTCTGGCGATTACACAGCCCAAGAGAGCCTCGCGATAGGCCTGAGTATTCGACCGAAAGATTACATCGCAGGTATCAATAAGGTAACTCGGCGCTGTCGGCACAGTGCCAGCCAGCAAGTTTGTTTCCGCCTCGGTAAAGGTGGCTTCCAAAATGCCTCGGGCTGCATCGTAGTCAATGGGCATTTCGCCTCTGCAGGCAAATCAACTAATAGTTCATCCAAAGGGCTTCGGTACGGGGCTGCTTGACTGAGTGACATATCTTGGGTGGCGCCTCGTAGCAATTCCAGTTCCCTAAGAGATCATCCATAAGTTCACAACGGTAACCGGAGATGGCTACTTTACCGTGGCAGTTGTTCACTACCCCGGCCAACTGGCGGTAGGCTACCTCGTCCATCTCGAACCGGTACGCCTTACCGTCGCCTCGTGTTTCCTGAACATAGGGGGGGTCGCAGTAGAAGAAGGTATCTCTGTCGTCATAGAGGCGAATTACGTCAATCGCCGGGCGGTTCTCAATTTGCACACGGGAAAGACGCAGGGCTATTTCGGGCAGTCTTTCAACGCTGCCGAGCCAGCGGGAAACTGCTCCCGACATTCCGGCCCGGCTGGTGTTCTTGCAGTTAGCCCAACGGCCAAGGGACGCTGACTGAGCCAAGCCGGTTCGGGACTGACGGGCCCGAATGAAAAACCGCCTAGCCCGTTCCAGGTCGGTCAACCCTTCCTCTACGGATAGGGAGAGATAAAACTCTTCCCGGGAAAAGGGGGTTAGCCCAATGGCCTCAACCAGTTCTTCTTTGCGGTCCCGCAAGACCCTGAAGAAAGTCACCACCTCTCCATCCAGGTCATTGTAGGTTTCGACCGGGGCCGGCTGGCGATTCAACAGAACGGCGGCGGAACCTCCAAAAGGTTCGCAGTAATGATGGCCTTCAGGTAACAGAGGCAGGAGCCAATCCAGGTGATTGTACTTGCCCCCGTACCACCCAAAGGCTATCTTCTTGCGACGCCGCAGGACTTGTTCATTGTCTATTCGAATGTCGGGAGCGTCCAGAAAAATCTGCGACGGGCGTCTCACCATTTCCTAACACTTCCTTTTCGAGCATTCCAAGCGGCAAGAGGGAAACATCAGGATATTAAAGTATTCTAGCGCATTGCGCCAGTGGCAAGTGTCAGAAATTTTGGCCATTGAGATCACCCGCCCAGGGGGCTGCCGCCCTGGATCATGCGGACGATGTCGTTGTAGGTGATGAAGAGGATGAAGCCCAGCAGGGCTACGAAGCCTATCAGGTGAACCAGGCCCTCACGTTCCGCGGGGATGCGCCGTCCTCCGCGAATCCACTCCAGCAGTACGAACATGATTCGGCCGCCGTCGAGCATGGGTATGGGCAGCAGGTTCAGGATGGCGAGGTTGATGCTGAAGAGGATTGACAGCACCACCCAGCCGCGAACTCCACCGTCCCTGGTGACCTCCCCGGTAACCTGGGCAATTCCCACGGGGCCGGAAAGCTGGGGACTGCGGACGCCGGTTATCCACGACGATATTTCCTGCCGCAGCAGCGTCAGCATTTCCCACGAACTGGTTGCACCCTTCCACACGGCGGTCCAGGGCGGATCGAAGCGGGTCTCGGAACGGAGGTTGACCAGGCTGATCTGGATGCCCGTGGCCCCCTGGCCGGGGGGCGGGTTAACCCTGGGCGTGATCTGGACAATTTCGGTAATGCCGTCACGCTGAACGGTCCACTCCATGGACGAACCGGCGTTAAGGGTGGTGGCCCGTACCAGGTCTGAGCCTTGTTCGATGGTCCGGTCGCCGGCGACCAGGACCAGGTCGCCGGGCTGGATTCCAGCGGCCTGGGCCGGGGAGCTGGCTTCCACCACGTCAACCTGCACCTGCCCCACCGTAACGCTCTGGGGAATCATGAACAGCAGGGTGAAGGCCACCAGGGGAAAGGCGGCGTTAACGAGCGAACCGGCAGCCAGGATAATGGTGCGGGGGACGGGGCCCTTTGCGGCCAGGCTGCGAGGCACGGCGGGGTTGTTCTCTCCGGCCAGGCGCACGAACCCGCCCAGGGGCAGCCAGTTGATGGTATAGGCCATATCGGCCACTACCAGGGAGTTATCGTCCATCTCCCGCACGGTACCTTCGTGCCGCAGCAGTTCGTCGGTATCCATGTCCTGGAGGGATGCGGACCGACGCAGGCCGCCCGATTTGGGCTCCTCCACCACGCGAGCAACCAGGTTGCCGGCCGAGTCTTCAGTAGAGTGTATTCTCACCAGCCGCCCCGGCTGGATGTCGGCGGGACCGGACAGATTGACGTAGCGGGTATTGACGTCCAGGAGGACCCTGGTGCGGCCGGTGTAAAACCCGAAAGCCCGGGGCGGGTAGCCAATTCCGAACTCCAGCACCTTGACGCCGAAGGCCCGGGCGGTAAAGAAGTGTCCCCATTCGTGGATGACCACCAGCATCACCAGCATGGGGACAAAGGCGATGATGGCGATAATTGCTGTTTCCATGGACGTTTCCTGGTCTGGTTATGAGGCGGGACCAAGCCCTCTATGACCCTTTGGAGTTTATGAGAGAGGCGCAGATCTTATGTTATCACAAGTCAGGGAAGACTCTTCGGTCAAACAGACTTGCATGCAGGGCAATAGCGTTTTGATTTCGCTGGCCACTCAATCAGGAAGTCAATGCCGGTCTGAACTTGCCGAAGGGCCTGGACTCCTTCCCCCTAAGCACGGCTTCGGGTCCGAAGGTTGACTTGCAGGCAGGATTCTTGATTTTTCACTTCGTTCAGAATGACAGTCTCGGCGCTTCAGGATAGCCATCTATCAAGACGCGATGGCCCTGGGCTGGCATGCGGGGCAATCGCCTCTTAATTTCGTTGGCCACTCAATCAGGAAGTCAATGCCGGTCTGAACTTGCCGAAGGGCCTGGACT
>CAZPMU010000059.1:3999-14890 GCA_964587795.1 uncultured Dehalococcoidia bacterium
TCGGCGCTTCAGGATAGCCATCTATCAAGACGCGATTGCTCTGGGCTTGCCCGCGTCGTATCCAAAGGGGAATGATGGGTAAATGTCGCCGGAGAAGGCCGAGCCTGGCTGCCGTTGTCCAGGGCTACCCCAATTCTTCTACAACCCGCTTCGCCTCCGCCGTGCCCCAGGCGTCGGCGGCCAGCACCGCTTCCAGGGTTTCACCCGTTCCGGGGGCGTGGGCGTCCACCACCGTCTCCACCACCCGGTGAATGTCGGTGAAGCGGATTCTTCCCTTCAGGAAGGCGTTGACCGCCACTTCGTCGGCGGCGCTCAAGGCGGCGGAGCAGGATAGGCCCCGCCGGGCCGCTTCCAGGGCCAGGTTGAAGCAAGGGTACCGTTCCGGTTCCAGGGGTCGGAACTCCAGGGACTGGGGGGTGGTTATGTCAAGGCGCGGGATCAGGGTATCGTCGGGGTTGCGTCGCCGGTCGGGATGAAAGAGGGCGTACTGGATGGGCAGCCGCATGCTGGGTGGCCCAAGCTGGGCCTTCACCGAACCGTCCTCGAACTCCACCATGGAATGGACAGTGCTCTGGGGGTGGATTACCACCTCGATATTTTCCCAGGGAACGCCGAAGAGCCAGTGGGACTCGATGACCTCAAAGGCCTTGTTCATCAACGTGGCAGAGTCGATGGTTATCTTGGGCCCCATCTGCCAGGTGGGGTGACGCAGGGCTTCCAGTGGAGTTACTTTGGAGAGGTCTTCCAGGGGCATAGTGCGGAAGGGGCCGCCGGAGGCGGTAATGATGAGGCGGCGGACGCGACCTGCTTCACCCTGGAGGCACTGCCAGATGGCGCTGGGTTCGCTGTCCACGGGGAGGATGGAGCCTCCATAGCGGGATTCGTAGTCCTTCAACAGGGCCCCGGCAATCACGATGGGTTCCTTGTTGGAAAGGGCCACCGCCTTGCCGCTCTTGAGGGCGCTGATGGTTGGAGCCAACCCAGCTGCGCCAGTGGTAGCGGCCATTACCACATCCACATCGGGCAGACTTGCCATATCTTCCATGGAGATAAACTCCGCCTGGGGCGCCAGGGCATCAGGCGGGTCGATGCAATAGACGTAGGGGGGCTGGAACTCGGCAATCTGCTGGCGGAACAGGTCATGGTTGGAACCTGCGGCCAGGCCCAGGACCTGAAATTCGCAGGGAAAAGCCCGGACAATGTCCAGGGTCTGGGAGCCGATGGAACCGGTGCATCCGAGGACTATTATATTCTTCATAGCCGGAGCACCGCCACTAGCAGATAGTACACCGTCGGCAGGGTGATCAAGAGGCTGTCCAGCCGGTCCAGGGCGCCGCCGTGGCCGGGGACCATAAATCCGGAGTCCTTGACCTGGGAGAGACGTTTGAGCCTGGATTCCAGCAGGTCGCCGAATTGGGACACTATACCTACTGTAGCACCAATCAGCAGGGGTTGCCAGTTCAGGGAGAGCCAGGCGCCATCCAGGGCGTTGGGACCAAGGCCCAGGTCCAGAATCCGGTCCAGAAGAAAGGCCGCAACCAAGGCGCAGACGAAGCCCCCTGCGGCTCCCTCCCAGGTCTTGTTGGGACTGGTAACCGGCGCCATGGGATGGCGGCCAATGGCCCGGCCCACCAGGTAGGCCCCGGAATCGGTGGCGAAGTTCAGCAGCAGGGCGAACATCAACCAGTTGCTGCCTACCTCGTAGATGGTGGGCCCGACGTCGGGGTCGAAATACAGAGGATCGATCCGGAAGAAGGACTCCCCGACCTGAACGAGCAGCAAGACGTGGGCCAGGAGAAACCCCACGTACACCGGCCCCAGCACCATGTAGGCCGCTGCCGTGGGCCACGAGGGACCCCGGTAGAAAGCAATAAGCCACAGGGCTGCAACGAAGGCGCCGGCGCCAAAAATAACCAGCGAGATAGTCCAGAACTGCACGGGTCCGCTGGCGGCGGCGCCGGCAACCAGGAACGCAGCCACCCAGGCAGCGCCCAGCAGCCCAGGAAGACGGGTAGCCTCGGAAGCCAGGACTCCGGTGGCGGATGGTTGTGGTTCCCCAACCTCCGGACTTTCCCCGGGAACCTCCGGCAGCGGCGCGCCGGCAGCCTGGGGGGATACATCAACGGCGCTGGCGGCACAGGTATTTGCCGGGGCCGGACCGACAGTCACGTCTTCAACTTGACGCTGGCACTGGCCGCTTCCGTGGCCTGGCGGACCGGAGAGCCCGGAACTTTCGGCGACCGGATCAAGGGGGGCAGCCAGGCCGTCGCCATCACTGCCCGATGACTGCCGGAAATTCCCGGCAACGGAAGGCTCAGGCGTTTTGGAAGCGGGAGGGTGCAGCCGATAAAACTCCAGGATGCCCAGAATGGCCGGCCCCAGGGTGAACAGGAACACCCATAACTGGCCGGCCCAAATGGCGGTAAGGAGAATGGCCAAGCCCAGCAGGCCACTGACAATCCGGAGCAGCACCGGACCTAACTCTCGTTTTCGGGAAATACGTTACCGAAGCGGCGCTGACGGCTGCCGTATGATGCCAGGGCACGGTCCAGTTCGGCATCGTCCAGGTCCGGCCACAAGACAGGGGTGTGAAAGTATTCGCTGTAGGCAGATTGCCACAGGAGAAAGTTGCTGATCCGCAACTCCCCGCCGGTGCGAATGATCAGGTCGGGGTCGGGGCTGTGGGCCGTAAACAATCGAGCTCCGAAGGCTTCTTCAGTAACTTCTTCCGGGCTGATTCCTTCACGGATCAAGGCCCGTACCGCGGCCAGAATTTCCTGGCGACCGCCGTAGTCGAAGGCAACATTCAGGACAAGACCGGTATTCCCGCTGGTCTCGTCCTGGATTCGGTCCACGGCGCTCCGTATTTCGGGCGAAAGGCGGTCGGCATTGCCGATATGGACCACCCGAACATTCTTCCGGTTAAACTGTTCCGTTTCCTTCAGAAGGGTTTCGTGCAGCAACTGGACTATTCCTTCAACTTCCGAGATTGGCCGCGACCAGTTCTCGGTAGAGAAGGCATAAATGGTAAGAAACCGGACCCCACGCTGGGCCAGCGCGTCCACCACCCTGGGGATGGCATTTACACCCTCACGGTGTCCGGCCAGCCTGGGCAGGCCCTGTTGTTCCGCCCACCGACCGTTGCCGTCCATGATTATTGCCACATGGCCCGGCACCCGGGAGGGAGAGTCGCCGCCACCCGGCAGGGATTGAGAACGAAACGCACCCTCTCCCGGGGACGCGGGATGCTCTGTCAGGTTGACCGGGCCAGTTGGGGAATTCATGGTCTGTTCCGGGGCTATACCTGCATAATCTCCGCTTCTTTAGCGGTGGAGACCTGGTCCATGCTTTTGATGAAGCCGTCGGTGGTCTTCTGGAGTTGATCCTGGCTGCGCCGGTTCTGATCCTGGGAGATAGCCTTGTCCCGTTCAAGCTTGCGCAGGGATTCCAGGCCGTCGCGGCGCACGTTGCGGACGGCAACCTTGCCTTCCTCGATCTTGCGCTTCAGCAGTCGGACCAGTTCCTGGCGGCGCTCCTGATTCAGCGGAGGTATGGGTACCGTTATGACGTTGCCGTCGTTGGAAGGGTTGAAACCCATTTCCGACTGCATGAGGCTGCGCTCAATGTCCCGCAGGGCCTGTCGGTCCCAGGGCTGAATCATAATCGCCCGGGCGTCGGGGGCGGAAATTGACGCAATCTGCTTCAGGGGAGTGGGAGAACCGTAATAGTCCACGCTTATGTTTTCCACCAAGGAAGGAGTGGCGCGACCGGTACGGAGGCTGGCAAGTTCCCGCTCCAGGGCCTCCATCGACCGGTTCATCCTTCGCTCCACGTCCTCCAGGACTTCCTCCGGCGTTAACTGGGTTTCGGGATTATTGTCCTGATCTGCCATCAAAGGTCCCTCCCTATAAGTAACGTGATTGAGGGCGCCGGGTAGGGCCTGCACCCTCTCTTCTATCCACTTTATTCTTGCAGCCGTTCTTTTTCGCGGCAGGCTGCTGCCAGGCGCACAGGGTTCCCGCTCCGACGAATGCGACGGAAACCACCAGGTGGGATCACCTAGTCGGACGAGGTAATGGTAGTTCCCACCGTATCGCCGGAGAGGATGCCCTGCATACTGTCCTGTTCAAAGATATTGAAAACGACGATGGGCAGATTGTTCTCCATACAAAGGGAAACGGCGGTGGAGTCCATCACTTCCAGGCGACGGTTCAGGGCTTCCAGGTAGTCCAGGTTGGCGAACCGCTTGGCCTGGGGATTCATGTGCGGGTTGGAATCATAAACGCCGTCTACATTGTTCTTGGCCATCAGCAGCACCTCCGCGCCGATTTCCAGGGCACGCAGGGCCGACGCCGTATCGGTGGTCATGAAGGGATTACCCGTGCCGGCAGAGAATATGACCACGCGGCCCTTTTCCAGGTGCCTGATGGCGCGGCGGCGAATGTAGGGTTCGGCCACCGCCTGAATTTGCAGGGCGCTCTGGGTTCGGGTGATGATGCCCCGTTTTTCCAGGGCATCCTGCAGGGCCAGGGCATTGATGATTGTGGCCAGCATACCGGAATAATCGGCGGTGGCCCGGTCCATGCCCCAGCGTTCGGCCTGGCCTCCCCGCCAGATGTTGCCGCCGCCGATGACAATGGCAAGCTCAATACCCATCCGGTGGACGTCCCCGATTTGCTGGGCCATATAGTTGACCGCCTCGGGGTCGATGCCGGTATTAGCGGAGCCCTTCAGGGATTCGCCGGAGATTTTGAGCAGTACCCGCTGGTATTTTGGCTTAACCATAGGCTAAGGGAAGCTTATTCCTCGAGGGCCAGGCGGCTGAACCGGACCACGCGCACGTTCTCGCCAACCTTGGCCGCCAGTTCCTGGACGATGTCGCCCACCACCCGGGAGCTGTCCTTAATGAACGTCTGCTGCAACAGGCAGACTTCGCTGGCCGACCGGTTGTCGCCCTCTTCCTTGTTGTCTTCGCTGACATACACCGGCCCCATGGCCGCCACCTGCATGGCGATATCGTGGGCCACCTGCTTGAATTCCTCGTTGCGGGCCACGAAGTCCGTCTCGCAGCCCAGTTCCACCAGGGCCCCCACGCGGCCGCCGGTGTGGATGTATGCCTCGATGATGCCTTCGGTAGTTTCGCGGTCGGCACGGCGAGCAGCGCGGGCGAAGCCCTTCTGGCGCAGGGCTTCGGCGGCCTTGTTCATATCGTTGCCGTTGTCTTCAAGGGCCTGTTTGCAGTCCATGATTCCGGCCCCGGTCTGTTCGCGAAGGGACCGGATTTCTTCAACTGTAGCTGGCAAGGATTTCCTCCGTGTTGTGATTAATTATCTCTTTGTGCGCAAATGGCGATTGCGCCGTAATGTTCGGTTGGGTCAACCCCGGAGAACCGGGCAAACCCGATGCAAAGCTGACGGACACGCGTCTGAATGTGCTATTGTGAAGCCTCGGCAGCCGGCAATTGTCCATTGAGGAATGCCTCCACTTCGGGGGTTCGGGGAAGCATAACTACACCGTCAACCTCCACGCCGAAACGCTCGAACGCCTCTTTCCCAGGTTGCCTTTGGGCTCTCTTTTCTTTTTCTCTTATGTTCCTATATGGCTTCGGGAATCAGCAACACCATACGTCCCACCACTCAGGCCAGGATAGTCAACGCATTGGATGCGCCATCGCCACGCCAGGTATATCGGCCAGCAAGGCCAGACAGCCTTCGTTCCACCCGGGAGAGTGCCAGTGCATTCCGGTCAGGATAGCGATTCCCACCAGGCAGGATACTTAGTACGCTATCCAGTACTTACCAACAAATCCGCTGACCGGATGCCTTCCAGATGGGTGGCGAAGTTATCGTTATCCCGTTATCTAGTTCTGAGTGTCTTCCTCGCCTCCGCCACGGTTGCTTTGCTCCATAAGTTGGGCCAGGTCATCCAGGGGCATGGAAGCCAGGGCGACGTGCTCGGCTTCCTCATCGGACAGCTCCTCGCCCGCTTCTGCGGCCAGGGCGTCGGCCTCGGCCTGGGCGGCCGCTTCCGCCTGGGCCCGCTGCTCGGCCAGCATAGCCTCCCGCTCCGCCTTGCCTTCCAGGATGGCGTTAGCCAGGCGGCCGGTAACCAGGCGTATGGAGCGGACCGCGTCGTCGTTTCCGGGGATGGGATGACTGACCAGATCGGGGTTGGTATCGGTATCGACGATGGCGAATATGGGAATGCCCATGCGCCGGGCCTCGGCGACACAGATGTCTTCCTTGCAGATGTCAATGATGAACATGGCCTGGGGCAGGGTGGTCATGTTGCGAATGCCAAGGAAGTACTTTTCCAGCTTGGCGAGGGTCTCTTCCAGCTTAAGCCCTTCCTTCTTGGGCAGTACGCGGAAGTAGCCCTGATCGCGCTTTTGCTGCAACTCTATCATGTAATTGATGCGGGTCCGGATGGTCTGGAAGTTGGTGAGGGTGCCGCCCAGCCAGCGCTGGTTTATGTACCACATACCGCAGCGCTCGGCCTCGCTCTGCATAACTTCCTGGGCCTGCTTCTTGGTGCCCACGAACAGCACGTTGCCGCCCTCGGCCGCCACCTGCACCATGGCACGGTAGGCCTCGTTCATCAACCCAAGGGTCTGCTGCAGGTCGATGATGTGGATTCCGTTGCGCTGGGTGAAGATATACCGCTTCATGCGCGGATTCCAGCGTCGGGTCTGGTGGCCGAAGTGGACACCGGCCTCGAGCAGGGACTTCATGGTCAGGGGCTCGCGCTGGGGAGCGGGAGGAGGAGTGGCAACGGGGGCTTGTTCGGCAGGACGCTCAGCTGACTGTACCATAAACACTGTCCTTGTAACTGCTGTCGCAGAATTTAATGGAGTATAACACGGGGGCAGTTTTAGCGGCAATCTGAATCTGCCTCAGGCAACATTGCCGGTTCCGTGAAAAGCTGGCCGCCACGGCGCTTTTTGCGGCGCAAGTCCGGAATCCGGGAAGGTTAGAGAGCCAGAGACATATCCAAAGGCCTGGTTTCTGGGTCCTCCTGGGGCGGATGGCTGCCTGGCGGGACTGCCTGTTGGCCCCGATTATGAACCGTTAGCGCCTGGATGACCGGCAAACCCTTGCCCCCAAAGGTATTCGGGGGACGTTCGGCGTTAACGTCGCCAGCGGGACCTGCCACCGTAGTGCGGATGGCCGCTTAACCGGAAAATTGCCAGGTCCAAATGAGATGGGCAACTGCCAGGAGCGCCGCTCCGTATGCTCCGGCCACCACGTCGTCCGCCATAATGCCCAGGCCGCCATGCCAGCTTTCCAGTCTGCGGGCCGGCCAGGGCTTGATAACGTCGAAAACGCGAAAGGTGAAGAAGGCGGCGGCCAGCCACGGGATAGTTGCGGGCAGGAGCAGGCAGGTAATCCACAGGCCCACAAACTCGTCCCACACCGCCTTGCCGGGGTCGGGGTCGGCCTCGGTAACCAGAAGCTCCGTGGCCCAGATGCCCAGGGGAGCGCCCAGCAGTATCAGGGCCGCCAGAATGTACGGGGCGATGTCCGCGAAGGCGAGGGAAATGAGGTAGTAGATGAGCACCGCGACCAGGCTGCCCGCGGTGCCGGGGGCCACCGGAGACAGGCCGGAGCCGAATCCCAGGCCGATGAACTTTCCAAGGGTATTCAGCATGGATTAACCGGATACAACGGATTTGGCGGGCGGGGGTTGCAGGTAGTCGCCAAGAGCAACCTCTACATTCTGTCTGTCCTGCCTGGTCATACTGGATGCCCTAGCCGTAGCCCAGGCGGTGCAGGTCGTCTTCGTCCATGCCGAGATAGTGGCCCACCTCGTGCCAGAGGGTGATTCGGATTTCGCGTACTACTTCCCGTCGGTTCTGGCAGCTTTGCAGGATGGGCTGGCGGTACAGGGTAATGCGGTCGGGAAGCACGGGGGCGCCGCCTTCCCGGTCTGTCAGGGGAACACCATAGTACAGGCCGAAGAGGGTGCCGCCGTCTTCCAGCAACTCTTCCTCGTTGGGCCCGGGCCAGTCCTCCACGGTAATGTCCACGTTTTCGAGAGCGTCCAGCACGTGATCCGGCAGACGCCGGTAAGCCCGGCGCACCAACCGCACAAATTCAGGGTAGCTGATGTTGACCACTACTATTTCCAATGAAGAGTTAAGAATTGGCCTTGGTGGAAGAGTTTCTCTTGTTCCCAGGGCGTGTCGTCAAATGCACCGTCATTCCTTCGAAGGCAGGAATCTTAGATACTGCCGGGCGAGGTTCCCGCCTTCGCGGGAACGACGAAAAGGGACGCTCGGAAGCTCCCGCTTTCAATTTGACGACACCCCCTAAGAGTTTTTTTCTGGCGCTGTTTGGGATTGGCGTGAGAATATTCCGGAGTTCTTCCGCATCAGCAACTATGCGCTCGAACTCCTTGTCAGAAAGGTATCCCGTGTCTCTCATCAGGCGCAACCAGTAGATGGTTTCCCGCGTTTCCTTATGGGCGATTGCCAGCTTACTGGCAAAGTCGGCCCGAGATTGGCCCCCTATAGCTTCCTCGACACTGGCGCCGATGCTCGTGCCTGACCTCAGCAACTGACGAGACAGTACTCGCTCCTTTCTGTCGGTTGCCAAGGGTTGGCGCAAGCGGAGTACACGGACGGCGAAAGCGTAACTCCTGACCTGTATGACGTTATCTTCCTGCGAACCGAGTCACCCATCTCTCCCACCCATTGTCAATTGTAAATTCTTAAGTCACGCCAGACCGGCCTCTTGCCTGATGCGCTTCAGGATGTCTATGTTCTGCCGGTCGGGGCCGTCGCCCTCGAATCCGGGGACCTCCAAGAAGAAGGGGACGTCTTTGAAAGCGGGATTGCCCATGATGCAGGCAAATCCCTGCTCGCCGATGTAGCCCTCGCCGATATTGTCGTGCCGGTCAACGCCGGAACCGCAAAGCTGCCTGGAGTCGTTGGCATGGACCGCAGCCAACTTATCGGCGCCGATGGTCTCGTCAAACTGGGCGATCATGCCCTCTACACCTTCAATGGTGGTGAGGTCATAGCCGGCGGCGAAGCTGTGCTGGGTGTCCAGGCAGATGCGCAGGCGGGGGTTGTTTACCGCCCGCAGAATACCGCCCAGTTCCTCGAATCGGGCGCCGATGTGCTGGCCCATACCGGCCATGTTTTCCAGGCAAAGACAGGGGCCCTCGGGAGAGTTGTCCAGCACCCGGTTGATGGCCGCTACCGCCTGGTCAAACACCTGCTCGTAGCCCTGCCCCTTGTGGCTGCCGGGGTGGAAGATAACACCATCCGCCTCGATGTCCGCCGCCAGGGTCATATAGTTGATCAAGGACTGCACGCCCTTTTCCACCAGTTCCGGGTTGGGGCTGCCCAGATTTATAAGGTAAATGGCATGAAAGAAGACGGCGCCCATGCCAGTTTCCGCCCTTCGCTCCTTGAAGGCGGCGATTTCCTTCTCCGGGGGATGCTTGAAGGCCCAGGTTCGGGCCGAGGAACCGAATATCTGGATGGCCTCGCAGCCGATTTCCAGGCCGCGGTCAATGGACTTGCTGATGCCGCCGGCCGAAGAGACGTGCGCTCCGATCTCCATAGTGTTGCTCCTTATGGAAAGTTATCGCGGGGTCATCCTGGGAACCGGATTGTAATGGCGCCATTATACCCCCTGGCCTATCTTCCGGCAGTTAAACTGAGAACCTGTAATAGAGGTTTGGGGGACAAAGGAAGGGCTACCGGCGCCCGTTCCAGGTCCGCGCATTAACTTTGACCGGGAGGCAAAAAAAGGGCTGGCCGGAAAGCGGTCAGCCCGAATGCGCAGTATACGGATGAACGGTTACCGCAGGGGGGCAGCGTAAATCTGGCCGCCCTTGGGGCAGTCGGCGCAGGGGGCCGCGCTCCACAGGGCGTTGCGGCTGCCCTCCCGGGCAATGCCCAGGGGAGCTAGGTGACGTTCATAAATTTCGCCGTAGTTGCCCACGGCCCGGATAACGTCCTGGGCTACAGTGACGCTCAGCCCCGCTTCCTCCTGACCGAAGGCTCCCTCCAGCCCCAGCATCCGGTCCACCGGGGTGTTGCCGGTGGCCGCAGCAGGCACGTTGTCGGAGGTAATGTCGAAGGCCTCGGCGTAAATCAGGATGGCCATGACCATCTTCACGATGTCGTACCACTGGTCGTCGCCGCTGGGAACCACGGGACCCAGGGGCTCCTCGGAAATGGTGCCGGGCAGGATAATGTGGTCGTCCGGGTTGGGCAGGCCCTGACGGGTGCTGACCAGGCCGGAGCGGTCGGTAGTCAGGGCGTCGCACTGGCCGTTGGTGTAGGCCTCGTCGGTGCTGATGTTGTCGGGGAAAGTAATGATGGAGAAGTCCATTCCGTTCTGGTTGCTGAAGTCCTGCAGGTTGAGTTCGGTGGTGGTGCCCTGCTGGACGCAGATGGTGGCTTCCTGAAGCTCCGGGATGGAGGAAACGCCCATGCTGACGGGCGTCATGAAGCCCTGGCCATCGTAGAACATGGTCTGGGCGAAATTACCCCACTGGACGTCCCGAGAGGAGGTCCAGGTGGTGTTGCGGGACATCATGTCTATCTCCCCCGACTGCATCACCGGCCCCCGTTCGGCGGCGGTGGTGGAGCGAAGTTCAATGGCGTCCGGGTCGCCGAGCACGGCGGCAGCCACCGCCCGGCACAGGTCCACATCGAAACCCTTGATATTGCCGTCGGAATCAAGGAAACCGAAGCCGGCCAGCGAATCATTGCCGGCGCACACCAGGGTGCCCCTGGCCTGTACCCTTTCCAGCCGGCCACCCTCGGCTTCCGCGCCGGCCATAGCTTCCTGTACCCGGGCCTCCACGGTGGCCTCAATATCAGGCGCAGGAGGGGCCGGCACGGCGGTGGCTTCGGGCGAGGTGCAGGCCGCCA
>CAZPMU010000060.1:0-3122 GCA_964587795.1 uncultured Dehalococcoidia bacterium
CTAAATAAACCGCGCCTGCGTCCTCGGCGCGTCGGCGTAGTCTATATAGACTGTAATTACCTCGCTGAAAAAGTCCACCGCCTCCACGCCCTGCTCCCGCTGGCCCACGCCCGACGCCTTCAGACCGCCGAAGGGAAGGTGTACCTCGCCGCCCAGGGTGGGGGCGTTGACGTGGACCATTCCCGCGTCCACCGTGTTGATGTAGCGGTAGGCCCGGGGCAGGTCCCGGGTGTACACCGACGACGACAGGCCGAACTTGACGCTGTTGGATATCTCCACGGCGTCCTCCAGGTCCTTGGCCTTGAACACCGTCAGCACCGGCCCGAAAATCTCCTCCTGGGAGATTCGCATATCAGGCGTGCAGTCGGTGAAGATGGTCGGTTCCACGTAGTAGCCCTCGTCAAACTCCCCGCCCGTAACCGCGTGGCCGCCGAAGGCCAGGTGCGCACCCTCCTCCGCCCCAATGCCTATGTACTCCAGGACGGTGTTCAGCTGGGACTGGCTGGACAGGGGGCTCACGTCCGTGTCCGCCGCCATGCCGTCGCCCACCTTAAGTTTGGACGTCCGGTCAATCAGTTGCTCCATGAAGGTGTCGTACACCCCTTCTTCCACGATTACCCGGCTGGTGGCGGTGCAGCGCTGGCCGGTGGACCCGAAGGCTCCCTGCACTATGCCGCCCAGGGCCTTGTCCAGGTCTGCGTCCGCCAGGAGGATTACCGCGTTCTTGCCTCCCATCTCGCACTGGACCTTCTTCAGCCGCTTGGCTCCCTCGGCGTAGATGCCGGTGCCAATGTCCGTGGAACCGGTGAAAGATATCCCGTTGACGTCGGGGCTTTCCACCAGGGCGTTGCCCACCGACCCGCCGGGGCCGGTGATCAGGTTCAGGACTCCCGGGGGCAGTCCCGCCTCCTCGAACACTTCCGTCAGCTTCACCGCGCTCAGTGGGGTGATGGACGCCGGCTTGAAGATCAGGGCGTTTCCGCAGATGAGGGCCGGCGCCATCTTCCACGCCGGTATGGCAATGGGAAAATTCCAGGGGGTGATGATGGCCACCACGCCCAGGGGCCGCCGCACCGTGTATGCCACCGTGCTGGGCAGTTCCGACGGGGTGGTGTAGCCGAACATCCGGCGCCCCTCGCCGGCGGAGTACTCGATTATGTTCATCGCCCGGCGCACCTCTCCCTGCGCATCGGCCAGGGGCTTGCCCTCCTCCTCGGTAATGGTGCGGGCCAGTTCATCGCTCCGCCGTCCCATAATTTCCAGGGCCCGGAACAACACCTGGGCCCGCTGGGGCGCGGGAGTATTCGCCCATCCTTCCAGGGCCTCCCTGGCCGCCGCCACTGCCTTCAGCGCATCCTCGGGGGTGGATGTCTGGAACTCGCCCAGCACCGTGCTATTATGGGCCGGATTGGAGACGGGGTAGGTGCGGCCGGACACGGACTCGACCCATTGTCCGCCGATAAAGTTGCGATAGGTAGCCGGAGTCGTGGTGGTCATATCAAGGTCCCTCGTTACTTGGCTGAATGTTCATTGCCGGAGTTGAATGCTACGCAGTAAAGTTACACTACAGGCGTTAAGGGGGCAAGCGGGAAAGGGCAATGGATGGCGCCACAAAGCAGGCGGCTTGAGACACTCAGGCGTAGGGGCAGACTTGGGTGTCTGCCCTGCCCCCAGCGCGATACTGCTGCAACGCCCGCGACCTGTACCGCCTCATTTCGCTGCTCACCATCCGTTTATCCGATACAATGCAGGCGTGACATCGAAAACGCACTAAAGGAGCAAAAAATGGCAGGTTACATGATCGCCGACGTCAACGTCACCGACCCGGAGGGATTCGAGGAATACCGCAAGCTGGTCAGCGCCACCATCGAGGCCTACGGCGGCCGCTACGTGGTGCGGGGTGGCGCCACCGAGACCGTGGAAGGAGACTGGACCCCCAGCCGCCTGGTAATTCTCGAGTTCGACAGCGTGGAGCAGGCCAAGGCCTGGTACTACTCCGAGGAATACGCCGGTCCCAAGGAAATGCGCCACAACTCCGCTACCACCAACGCAATTTTCGCCGAAGGGATGTAGCCGGCGCCGGGCCGCAGGCAGGCAAAACGCGTAGGGGCGGGTTTGAAACCCGCCCCCACCGGCGCAACTCGCCCATGCGCAGAAAAACCGACCTGCGCACGAAAAGCCCGCGATCTAGTGCCACTCAGCGTGGTACATCACCTCGATCAGGTTGCCGTCCGGGTCCCGCAGGAACCCGGCCAGCTTGCCGCTATCGTTCAGCTTGGGCTCCCGGCCAGGCTCAAAGTCCACGCCCACCTCGTTCAGGTTTGCCAGCCAGGCATCCCAGTCCTCCACCTCCACCGCAAAGTGGTTGGTGGGATGGGGCTGCGGGTTGGCCTCCACGTGCAGGTGCAGTTCCGTGTTCCCCAGCTTCAGGTAGCGGGGACCGTCCTCCGTCCACTCGGCGCCGAATACCTTGCCGTACCACTGCTGGCTCCGCGGCACGTCGCTGGTTTCCACGTTGGTGTGCTGGATCATGCTCACCTGGATGCTGCCCTTGGTAAAGGTAGGCGCGTAAGGATTGCGTTCCGGCATTATTAACACCTCACTTGCATCTTTTTGTCAGCTCGGCTGACCGTCGGGTCTGAATGGTTAACCGAAATATATTACAACCACTGGTTTCGGTCAATCAGGCATCAATGTTCATCGCTTTCAGGCCAATGCCCGCCAGTTCCTCATCCCGAATCAGGTAACCGCCCACGCCGATGCCCCCCATGATTATTCCGTCCTTAGACTTCACCACCACTCCGCCTTCCCCGGGCGTCAGGCTCGGGTCGCCATAGTCGCTCACGGTGCGGCCCCGTTCCTTCAACTGCTCCCCGTGGGCCCCTGTGTCCATGCCCATAATGGCCGCCGTGTAGGCCTTCCGGAAGGCATGGCGGCGAGCGTACAGCCGAACGTGGTCCATCTGCGCATAAGCCACCATGTTGCCGGCGTCGTCCACAATGGCTATGGCCACCGGCATCCCCCCAGGCTTGGTTGCCTCCTCGATTATCGCCTTCATCGCCGCCTGGGCCTGCTCAAAGTCAATAAAGGGTTTTTCCGACATTTTGCTCCTGCTCCTCCTG
>CAZPMU010000060.1:3222-14779 GCA_964587795.1 uncultured Dehalococcoidia bacterium
GGCCTGCTCAAAGTCAATAAAGGGTTTTTCCGACATTTTGCTCCTGCTCCTCCTGTTCCGTCTTGTCCATCAGACCTGCATTGCCTGGATTCCGGCAAATAATACCACGAGCGCCGAAACTCCCTGTGCCCTGTTCCCGCTCAACTCCGAAGCGCTCACATCTCCCATTGACACCCGGCATGACCCATAGCCAACATAGGCATTGGCAACCATAAAGCATCGGAAACCAGGACCGCTGCACGGATCCCTTGGCTGACACCTGCAAACCCCACCCTCTCCGGCAGGCAGTCCTGCGCCAATGGATCCGGAAATGGGCCAGAATGGAACCAAATGGAACGATTTTCAAAAATTCCCCATTGGTGAACATTCGTCCGCCGCGACGGTTTAGGGGATAAAACAGAAACCGGAATGCGCCCTTCGTGGAGGCGCATCCAATGATACAATTACCTTGGCAGCCCATGGTAACCCCCAAGGTTGCCCCGGTATCCGGGAACGGGAGGTGTGTATTGTGTATGAATTAAACCGGCAAGCCCGCGAACGTCTTGCCGCCCTGCAGCAGACCTTCGAAGAAGCCTCTGCACACATGCTGGGCTATCCCGTCAATTTCAACTTTGATTACGACGAGATTCTGCCTTTTCTGAACTACAACGCCAATAACGTGGGCGACCCCTTTCACGGTACCAACTACCGCGTCAATTCCCACGAATTCGAGCGGGATGTTATCAGCCGGTTTGCCACCCTCATGCGGCTGGACCCCGAGGAGGCCTGGGGTTACGTCACCACCGGCGGCACCGAGGGCAATATGTATGGACTCTACATGGCCCGCGAACTGTACCCTGACGGCGTCGTCTACTTCTCCCAGGACACTCACTACAGCATCCTCAAGATTCTCCGCGTCCTGAACATGCGCAACATCATGATCAAGAGCCAGGACAACGGTGAGATAGACTACGATGACCTTCGCGAGAGCATCCGCATCAACCGCGACGTTCCGGTGATCTTCATGGCTAACATTGGCACCACCATGAAGGGGGCGGTAGACGACTTGCGCCAGGTGCGTTCCATTCTGGACGACCTGGCCATTACCCGGTCCTACGTCCATTCCGACGCGGCCCTCAGCGGCATGATTCTGCCCTTCGTAACCAACCCTCAGCCCTTTGCCTTCGACGAAGGGGCCGACAGTCTGGCCGTCAGCGGGCACAAGCTTATCGGCTCGCCCATTCCCTGCGGGGTCGTGCTGACCAGGAAGGAGTACGTTTCCCGCATTGCCCGCTCCATAGAATATGTGGGAGTCATGGACACCACTATCCCCGGTTCTCGCAACGCCTGGACCCCTCTGATGCTCTGGTACGCCATGGAGAAACTGGGTTACGACGGCTGGCGCGACATCGTATCCCGAATGCTCGACGTTGCTGGCTATGCCGTTGAAAGGCTGAACGACAGCGACATACTGGCCTGGCGCAACCCCAACTCGGTTACCGTCGTCTTCCCTCGTCCCTCCCCTGCGGTGGTGAGCAAGTGGCAGTTGGCCCCTTACCGAGACATAGCCCACCTTATTACCATGCCCCACGTAACCCGCGACATGGTGGATGAATTTGTGGACGATTACCTGGCATTGGCCCAGGCCTGACCGGACCCGTCTCCCGAAACCGAATCGTGCAGGAGAACAAACTTGGAAAGAATAGTCATCATGGCCCGCGACGAAGTGGGCGTTTTGGCGGACATTACCACTATCCTGGCCCAGGCCAGCGTTAACCTGGAATCCATCAACACCCAGGTCAACGGAGAACATGGAACCATCATCATCAGCACCGACGACACCGACCGCGCACTGGTGGCCCTGGCCAATGCCGGTTACTCCGCGGTAACCGATGACTCCATGCTTATCCGGCTCAAGGACGAGCCGGGCGCCCTGGCCCGCATCGCCCAGCGGTACAGCGAAGCCGGTATCAATATCCGCAGCGTCCATATCCTCGACCGCAAGGACGGCGTAGCCACCATTGCCCTCTCCACTTCCTCCGAGGACCGCGAGCGTGCCGAGGCGCTGGTCGACCCTTCTGAAAGGATCTGACCGTCAAGCCCCCGTAATTAGGCAGTGTCGCGATTACCTGGAGGGCCGTGGGGTCCCCTTGATCACGCTGGCGAAAGAGGTTTCCGGCATTCCTTGCTCTCCCAACGCAAGCTCGCTCGGAAACCGTCGCCGGGCCAGCCGGATCACTGCTTGTTGACTACAACATCTCCCCAAACCTATAATTCCCGAAATCACCCAAATCCGGCTAAGCCGAATCTACGGGCATAATTCTGCCCCGCTGGAGGATTTCATGGGAGAAATACTTGGCATTGGCGCCACTCACTATCCCCCCGGCCTGGTTCCCGACGAATACAAGCCATGGCCCCTTATCCGTATGCTCAAGACCGACCGGATTCCCGAGCACATGAAGAACCCCGCCAACTGGCCCGCCGAAATGCAGGCCGAGTGGGGCGACGACGAAGGCGTTACCGCCCACAAGGCCCATCGCGAGAAGGTGTTCAACGCCTTCCGCAAGCTTCGCGAGGAGATTGACGCATTTAATCCCGACTTCATCCTGCTCTGGGGCGACGACCAGTACGAGAACTTCCGGGAAGACATCATCCCTCCCTTCTGCGTCCTGGCCTACGACCAGATCGATTTCCAGCCCTACCACCGCATCGGCGACCGCCCCAACGTCTGGAATGAACCCAAAGAAAAGGTCTTCAGCGTCCCCGGCCACCAGCAAGCCGGCCGTTACCTGACCCGCCGCCTCATCGAGCAGGGCATCGACATGGCCTACGCCTACAAGCCCCTGCACGAGAAGGCCGGTTTGGGCCACGCCTTTGCCAACACCATCCTGTTCCTGGACGTGGACCGCAAGGGCTTCAACTACCCCATCCTGCCCATGGCGGTTAACTGCTACGGCAGCAACGTGGTGCGGATGCGCGGCGGCTCAGACGTCTTTGAGAACGAGCCGGATCCGCCTTCGCCTACTCCCAAGCGCTGTTTCGAGGTGGGCCAGGCCACGGTGCGGGCCCTCCTGGACAGCCCTTACCGGGTGGTCCTGATGGCCTCCTCCAGTTGGTCCCACGCCTTCCTGACCGAGAAGAACAGCTTCGTGTACCCCGACCTGGAAGCCGACCGGGTCCTCCTGGAAGCCCTGCGTAACGGCGAGTACGACACCTGGAAGAACTGGACCCTGCACCAGGTGGAGGAATCGGGACAGCAGGAGACGCTGAACTGGCAGTGCCTGGTGGGCGCCATGGCCGAACTTAACCGCCGCGCCGACTACCTGGAATGGGCCGAGTGCTGGAGCTTCAACGCCCCCAAGTGCCTGGCCGTGTTCAAGTAACCCGCACAACCACAACTGAAGAAGGGGACTCTGCGCGCAACCCCAACTGTGGTCGCGGCGCGCAAAGTCCCCTTTTTCCTGCCAGGGATTGCTGCGTACAGGTTACCGTAGTAACAAAACTAGAGGAGCCAGACATTAGAAGCGGTGTAAGCCACTTCCAGGTCGGTCACCTGCGGTGCCGTCCAGGGCATTGCCTTGCTCGTCGCCGCCGTCCCGAAGGGCATAGG
Source organism: uncultured Dehalococcoidia bacterium (assembly GCA_964587795.1). Lineage (GTDB taxonomy): Bacteria > Chloroflexota > Dehalococcoidia > Lucifugimonadales > UBA3495 > Bin22. Next base: position 6,812 of record CAZPMU010000060.1, read on the forward strand.
TCACATCCTGCTGTTGATTCCCCGCCCAAAAAATCGGGCAGGATATCGAGCAGCAACCTGCTAGAATTTCAACAACTCTTGCAGTTCCTTCTCCCCATCGTTGGGCCCAACCACAGCCAGCCGGAGTTTGTTCGGGTCCAGCAGCCGTTCGCCCACACGGGCCACATCTTCGGCAGTTACCGCGTCAATCATCTGCACCGTTTCGTCAATGGTGGAAACCTGGCCCAGCAGCAGTTCATGGGCGCCCAGCCAGGCGGCCACAGAGCGGGTGTCTTCCATCCGCAACAGCAGCCTGCCCTTGGCATACTCCCTGGCCTTGTTCAGTTCCGCGAACGACACAGGTTCCCTCATTCCGGCCAGTTCCCTCATAACCGCCCCCACCGCATCGGGCGCCTTTCTGGGCTCAACTCCGCTGTACACCACCAGGGAACCGCAGTCCCGAAAGTGGTTCAGCGAACTCGATACATCATAGGCCAGCCCCTGTTCCTCCCGCAGGTTCAGGAAAAGGCGACTGCTCATTCCGTCGCCCAGTATCCCATTGAAGATGGCCAGGGCATACCGGTCAGGGTCGGTAAGAGAAATGCCTGGAAGGCCCAGGCATATATGGGCCTGGTCGGCCTGCCTCTGTTCAACCTTCGCCACGGCCCCAATGCCCCGATTTCCATAGAAGTCAACCAGCGGCTGCCAGTCCAGTGAAACGCAAGGCTGCCAGTCTCGGGTGGCCTCGCTGACCATATCCACCACTAGGTCATGGTCCACGTTGCCGGCGACGGCGATCACCGTGTTGGCCGGATTGTACTGCTGCACCATGTAGTCCCGGACGTCTTCCAGGGTAATGTTGTCGACCGACTCCAGGGTGCCGCCCACGTCCCGGCCCATGGCCTGTTCCGGCCATAGCAGTTCGTCGATCAGCAGGTCCACCCGGTGGGATGGATAGTCGTTAGTCATCCGCAGTTCTTCCTGGATGACCTCTCGTTCCTTTTCCATCTCCAGCGGGTCCAGCAGCGGGTGAAGCACCAGGTCCAGCAACACCGAGAAGGCCTGCTGAAAGTGCAGCCTCGCCACCTTGCACCAGAATACCGTTACCTCGCGGTCGGTGCCGGCGTTCATAATTCCGCCTACACCCTCGATGGCCTCGCTGACATGGCGGGCGGTGGGCCAACTCTCCGTACCCTTGAATGGCAGATGTTCCAGGAAGTGAGACAGACCGGCCAGTTCCTCCGGCTCATGTCGAGAACCCGCCCCCACGGTGATAGTGACCGAAACGGAGGTAGAGTGGGGCATGGCCGAAGTTAGAACCCGCAGTTGGTTGTCCAGAACGGTGCGTTGGAACATCTGTACCCTCTATCCGCCTTTCGCGCGGCATTCGGTTGGCAGGACACTCCGTTTACTCAACAGATCTGCCTGACCTCAGCTATACCCAGTGACTAGGCCTGACCCGACATATCGTTTACCACGAAACCGGCATCCTGCATTTCCTGGGCCTGGCTCGTGCTGATCATTTTGGACACTACGCATTCTGGGCCCTCGGCAGCCTGACCCTGAATGCCATACCGGCCGTTCTTGTAGCGGACCAGCTTGACGTCCTTTACGGGGACCTGACGGCGAGCCTTGAAACTGTAAGCGATGTATTCAGCCATTACTCTCTCCTAAAAAATAACCTCACAGCGCGTAATCATATATGATACTTGCTATCATAACCATTAAGATTAGCAAACCTTTACCGATATGTCAACGGAATACCCTACCGGAAAGCCCCTTAATCAGCGTTGCCAGCGCCATCACAACGCCAGTTGAGAGACCCCCTCTCCGGCCAGGGCTGGCCAGACACTCCCCCGAAGACCGTTCAGGTAGCCCTCCAGGACAGACCATCTTGCCAGCCAGCTCAGGATAAGCAGGTCAATTTACTCCAGGAATCAAACTCAATTAGCTGACGCCGCGCCTCCTTACTCGGTTGCCAGCCAGTCAACGTCGCCGAACAGGTCCGGGGAGTGAGTCTTGGAAGTGAAGACCTGGTAGCGTTGACGGGCCTCGCCGATAGTCGTATCCACCGCCCCATGACCGGCGTATACCGCCACATCGTCAGGGAGGCTGAGCAACTGGGTGCTGATGCTGTTCAGAATCTGCTGCAGCAGTTCGGGGCTGCGGGACTTGCCAGGGCCACCGGGGAACAGGGTGTCGCCGGAAAACAGGTGCTTGCCCACCAGGAAACAGGTAGCTCCTTCGGTATGCCCGGGCGTGAAGATAACCCGCACCGACTGATTCCCGAAGGACAGGGTGTCCCCGTCATTCAGCACCGTCTCTGGACTGCGGGGCAGCCCGTCCACGTCGTTGGCGTGAACCGCCACCGGGGCCCCAATGGCTCCGGTAATTTCGTGGAACCCATTAAGGTGGTCCTGGTGCTTGTGGGTAATCAGGATGGCCTTGATCTGCACGTCGCCAACCTGGTCTAACAGCTTTTCCGGCTCCGCCGGGGTGTCGATGATAATGCCCTCGTTAGTTTCCGGGCACACCACTATGTAGCCGTTGTTATCGTAGGGGCCCATATTGATCTTGGCGATTTTCACCTCGCCGTCGTAGTGCAAATCCATATACCATCCTCCCGGAAAGTTGGGGTTTTAATCGTGGCTATTCTACCAAAAGGGGCCGCAGTTGCCTACGGGACACCGTACAACGTAAATGTTCACATCCTATGGGGCGGTTCCAGCGCAAAACCGGCATCCGCCCGAGGCGGATCTAAAGGCGCCGCACTACACTATTTCGCAGGTGGGTTACCTTTCTGGATTCCGGTCTTCACCGGAAACACGGGCCATAGGGCCAGCCTGCCCCCGGCCCGGAACAGTTGCCGAACAATCTTGTCCTGATTAACCCGCGTTCAACAGGGCAGCCCCAGCGTCTGTCCCCGCATCGCCCGCGGCTGCTCAACCTGTTCAGGGGCTGAGATGGTATGCTCCGGCAGCGACTAATTCAGGCGCTGCCCCGGCCCACTGCTGGCGTACCAGTCAAATCCCTGGGGCTCCACTCGGACACAGACGTATTTGGGCGCAGTGTACTCGTGGATGAAGTCAAAGCTGCCCTCTCGCCCGTAGCCGCTGTCCTTGAATCCCCCCCAGGGTATGCCGGGGTGCAGGCGGTGATGGTCATTAATCCACACTATACCCGCCTCCACTTCTCCCGCCACCCGGTGGGCGCGAGCCACGTCCCGGGTCCAGATGGAGCAGCCCAGGCCGTAGGGAATATCGTTGGCTATGGCAACGGCCTCTTCCTCCGTGTCAAAGGGAATAACGCACACCACCGGCCCGAAAATCTCCTCCTGCGCCACCTTCATCTGCGGGCGAACGTCGGAAAGCACCGTGGGTTCTATGAAGTAACCACCGGCGAACTCGGCCCCTGACGGGTGTTTGCCACCGTAGGCTACGCTGGCGCCCTCTTCCTTGGCACTCTTCACGTAGCTGAGGATGCGGTCGTAAGCGGGTTTCGAAACCACCGGACCCATCTGGGTCTCAAATTCGGTGGGGTCGCCAAGGCGGATGGTGGCCACCTTGGCCGACAGCTGTTCCACGAACCGGTCGTAAATGGACCTGTGTACCACGGCACGGGATCCCTGGATGCACGTCTGTCCTGACGCCACGAAGGAGGCAAAGGCGCAGCCATTGACCGCGTCCTCCAAATTGGCGTCGGGAAAAACGATGACCGGCGCTTTGCCGCCCAACTCCGCCTGGAAGGGGACCAGGTTACGGCCCACCACCTCGCCGACGGCGCGGCCCGTTTCCGTCCCACCCGTCAGGTCCAGCTTGCCCAGCCTCCGGTCTCCGGCCAGCGCCTTGCCGGCGGTGGGTCCGAATCCGTTGACAATGTTCAGCGCCCCCGGCGGCAACCCTGCCTCCAACGCGATATTCCCCATCTCGGTTGGTGTCAACGGCGCCCACTCCGATGGCTTCATCACCACCACGCAGCCGGCGGCCAGGGCCGGCGCCAGTTTCTTGGAGGCGATCATCAGCGGATGGTTCCAGGGAGTCAGTTGTCCCACCACGCCCAGGGGAACCCGCACCGTGTAGTTCAGGTGTCCCCGGTCAGTGGGAACGGTGGAACCCTGAATCTTGTCGCAGAATCCGGCAAAATACCGGAAGTAACTGGCCACCACCAGCATCTGGGAAGAGGTCTCGGAAATGGGCCGGCCGTTGGAGATGGACTCCATACGGCCCAGTTCCATGCGGCGTTCCTCTACAATGTCGGCGATGCGCCACAAAATTTTGCCACGCTCGGAGTCGGGCATGGTCGACCATGGACCATGCTTGAAGGCCCGTTCGGCGCTGGCTATCGCCTCGGCCACATCCGCCTCCCCGGAGTTGGCCATGCGGGCCACCGTCTCCCCGGTTGCCGGATTTTCCACGTCAAAATAGTCGCCACCGGCGGCGGGTTTCCACTCGCCGTCAATGAGCAGGTCATATTGCAGGGTTCGGGTTTGAGTCATGGGGTCCCCTTTTTGATTTACATGGCCAGGCAGGATAGACAGGCTCTTCTGAATCGCCCAGAGAAATCCTGTTCATCCTGTCCCTCTATGTTTGAATTTGCTAATCATCCCCCACCGCCACCGGCTCTTTGACACGCTTCCGGGTCGTCTTCCTGGCGGCTCGCTTCTTCGGTTTTTCCGGTTCTTGCGCCACCACCTCTTCTTCTACCGTGGAAGCGGCCGGCGCCACGGTCAGCGACTTCCTGCCATCGGCTTCCAGCAAGGGCTTCAAGTAGCGGCCCGTATGAGATTCAGGGTGCAGGGCCAGCGTTTCCGGTGTGCCGGTGGCTATCAACTGGCCGCCTCGGTCCCCGGCGCCGGGGCCCAGGTCTATTATCCAGTCCGCGTTCTTGATCAGGTCCAGGTTGTGCTCAATGAGGACGATAGTGTTACGGTTGTCCACCAGTCGGTGCAGAACCCGCAGCAACGCGGCGCAGTCCTCGAAAGACAGGCCGGTGGTGGGCTCGTCCATCAGGTACAGGGTCTTGCCGGTGGCCCGCTTGGCCAGTTCCGTGGCCAGCTTAACCCGCTGAGCCTCGCCGCCGGAAAGGGTGGTGGCCGGCTGGCCCAGGCGGATGTAGCCCAGTCCCACGTCGCGGAGGGTCTCCAGCTTGGGTCGGATGCGGGGGAAGTTGTAGAAAAACTCCAGGGCCGTATCCACCGTCATTTCCAGCACGTCGGCGATGCTCTTCTCCCGCAGCGTTACCTCCATGGCCTCCCGGTTATAGCGGCGGCCGTGGCAGATATCGCAGGGGACGGTTACGTCGGGCAGGAACTGCATTTCGATCTGGTTATAGCCCTCGCCCTGGCAGGCCTCGCAGCGGCCGCCCTTGACGTTGAAGGAAAAACGGCCGGGCTTGTAGCCCCGTATTTTGGCCTCCGGCAGGGAAGCGAACAACTCCCGAATGGGCGTAAATGCCCCGGTGTAGGTTGCCGGATTGCTGCGGGGCGTCCGGCCAATGGGCGACTGGTCGATGTTGACCACCTTGTCAATGTGTTCCATCCCCGAAACGTCGTCGTGGTCGCCCGGGTAGTCCCGTCCCTTGTTGATTTCCTGGGCCAGTCGCTTATAGAGAATGTCGTAGGTCAAGGTGCTCTTTCCCGACCCCGACACGCCGGTAACGCAGGTGAGCATGCCCAGTGGTATGGAAACGTCCACGTTCTTCAGGTTGTTTTCCCTCGCTCCGGTAACGGTGATGTGTAGGCCATTGCCGGGCCGGCGGGCTTCCGGAAGGGGAATTTCCTTCTTGCCGCTCAGGTACTGGCCGGTCAGAGATCCCTTGTTATCCATAACCTGGTAAATATCTCCGGTGGCCACCACGTGCCCGCCATGCTCCCCTGCCCCCGGGCCCAGGTCAACAATGTAATCGGCGGCCCGCATCATCGCCTCGTCGTGCTCCACCACTATTACCGTGTTTCCCATGTCCCGCAGGCGGGTCAGGGTGTCGATAAGGCGGTGGTCGTCGTGGGGATGCAGGCCCACGGTGGGTTCGTCGCACACGTACAGGACGCCGGTAAGGCCGGAGCCAATCTGGGTCGCCAGCCGCACCCGCTGCGCCTCGCCGCCCGACAGGGTGCGGGCGGTGCGGCTCATGGTAACGTAATCCAAACCTATGCCGTCCAGGAACTTCAAGCGACCGTCGATTTCCTTCAGGATCTGGTTGGCTATGGACTTATCGCGACCGGTCAGCACTTCTCCAGGATGTTCCCCCTCCGCATCCGGGTCAATGGCGCGGACCCACTCCACTCCCTGGGCAATGTTCATGGCGGTAACTTCCATGATGCTGAGGCCGCACACCTTGACCCCCAGCGCCTCCGGCTTGAGACGCTGGCCCTTGCAGGCCTGGCAGGGGCGGGCGGTCATGTACCGCTCTATTTCCTGGCGGGTGTGGTCCGAATCCGTTTCCCGGTACCGCCGCTCCAGGTTGGGAATAACCCCCTCGAACCGGGTCTCCCAACTGTAGGTGCGCCCATTGTGGGTGCGGTGCCGGACGGTAACTTTCTTGCCCTTGACGCCGTACAGAATTACCTTCAGGTGCTCCTCGTCCATGTCCTTCACCGGCACCTGGGGCGAGAAATCGTGGGCGCGGGCCACAGATTCCATCATGCTCATATACCAGCCCGAGGAGGCGCCGGTGCGGTTCCAGGCCACCACCGCGCCTTCCAGCAGCGACAGGTTCCGGTTGGGGATGACCAGGTTAGGGTCCACCTCCAGCTTGAACCCCAGACCGGTGCATTGGGGGCAGGCGCCGTGAGGACTGTTGAAGCTGAAGGTGCGGGGTTCAATTTCGGGAAGGCTGGTGCCGCAGCGGACGCAGGCGAACTGTTCGGAGAACACTATCTCCTCTTCCTTGGCGCCCTCTTCGCTCGGTTGGCGCAGGACCTGCAAAACTCCTTCGCCCTCCCGCAGGGCCGTCTCCACCGACTCGGATACCCGGCTGATTTCCGTGTCGGGGCGAACGATGACGCGGTCAATCACCAGTTCAATGTAATGCCACTTCTGCTTGTCCAGGTTGACGGCATCCGTCTCGTCCAGCATCAGTATTTCGCCATTGACCCGTATGCGGACGAACCCGGCCCGGCGGGCGGCCTCGAAAACGTCCTTGTGTTCTCCCTTCTTGCGGCGCACCTTGGGCGCCAGCAGGGTTATGCGGCTGTCTTCCGGCAGGGAAAGGATGGCGTCTACTATCTGCTGAACGGTCTGCCGCTCCACGGGGCGCCCGCACTTGGGGCAGTGGGGCTTGCCCACGCGGGCAAACAGCAGCCGCAGGTAATCGTAAATTTCCGTGACGGTGCCCACGGTGGAACGGGGGTTGTGGGAGACCCCCTTCTGGTCTATGGAAATAGCCGGCGACAGACCCTCAATGTAGTCAACGTCGGGCTTGTCCATCCGCCCCAGGAACTGGCGGGCATAGGCAGACAGGGATTCCACGTACCGCCGCTGTCCCTCGGCGTAGATAGTGTCGAAAGCCAGGGAGCTTTTGCCTGAACCCGAAACGCCGGTAATAACCACCAGCTTGTCCCGGGGAATGGTTACCTCGACATTCTTCAGGTTGTGCTCTCGGGCGCCCTTAACGTGGATGAACTCCTGTGGCATAGGCCCACTTCCTCGACGGAATTAGTCGAAGCTGATTTTAACACTTCAGTGGAAGTAATAGCCACGAAAGCCATCCACGCCGCCGGGGCCAATCACTTGTCAGACCTGGAATCACCTGCCTTCGCGCAAAATCGGGAACCTCCAAGTGGAACTGTCATCCCCCCCTTGCCAACTCGCATAACCCATCTCCACCATAAAACCATACCCAAATCTTCGTGCCCCTACTCACCCTTCGTGCCCCTTCGTGCCCTTCGTGGATAACCCCCCAAAACGGGCCAAAACGGAACCATTATCAAAAAATTTCATTAGTGAACATTAGTGCCCATTCGTGGATAAATAAAGGAGACAAACACATGAT
>CAZPMU010000061.1:0-14760 GCA_964587795.1 uncultured Dehalococcoidia bacterium
TGGCGGTGAAGGGAAAGGACGGTTCTCGGTTGGGCTGGGTCAAGTATATTCCTCCGGGGGGACTTAGAGACTACCTAAACACTATCGGTGAAGCACATGGGGGCTTTGAGCATTCATACTTTGCCACCCTTTAACCCCCAGCCTGACCTTCCCGCCAAGGGTGAAAGCTTCGCTCCCGTCAACGGAGAAGGGGCCTTTTGAGCTGGGGCGTGTTTACAAATGGGTTTGGCCTAACCGCTGAGATTGTCCAAAGAGCGGGACTCAAACCTCTTATCAGCCCAAGGGCCGAGTAAGGGTTGCAGAACATCTATAGGAGTTTGATTGGCTGGGTCCTGAAACTCAGAAGATGCCAGAATGCGCAACGGGTACGCTAGTGTTGCTTCGGTTGACTGCCTTAATTCTATGTAGAATCTGCTCAGTATTGGTTTATTTTCACGACGCAGCTCAAAATACGCCTCAATATCTTTCCAATAAGTGCTTTCCTTGATAGCCAACAAAGGTCTAAGCTCGTCTGCTATTGAGCCTTCTGGTAAATTGTCCCAGTCAATTACATACGTTAATGCGTGCAAGAATCTCTGAAAGGCTTGTGGATCCTCCCACTGTCCCATTATCTCTTCCGCCGCCATTTTGCCTCCAGCCCATTTCGCCCTGTCTAATTTCAATATAGCAAATTGTTAGCAGCTCCTAATATCTCCCCAATGCTAAATTCTTTAAAGCTTCATTTATTGGGGAACACCTTCCCACATCGGGTTCTATTATCCTCAAGACCTTCACTGCATTGGCTTTTGCTTCCCCCAAATTCTCAAACACAACATGGCTTGCCAATAATGCCGTGGGTTCTCTTGATTGAACAATGTCCTCGTAGGAACCGTCCTCCTCTTCTTCTATGATTCTCTCGATGAAATACTCCGTCAGTTTCCAAACCCAGCCCGTTTCACAACGTCTGGTTGAATATACGCTGCCCGAAGTATCGCTTTCACCCCGAAAGGCTTCGTTAAAATCTATCCGATAGCCTTTTTCCATGCAGACCCATCCTTTAGTACCAGCCAGTTAAACAGTATTATACGGGACATTACCCAACGCATTCTAAGCAGGCAAGTCTATTCGCAATTCCTTGGAAAATCGTTCCGCTTCTTCCTGGGATAGGAAACTGCTCATGCTCGATGTATCCACCCAAACCCATTGGTCTTTCCCTTCAGGAGAAGGTAAATAAACTCACCTACCACCTTTGTTGTCGTATTCAACTGCAGTGGCAAACATCAAGACAATCTTGGGCGGATTGTATTTTGTCGTCATTGTGTCCTCTTTGCGTCCAATTTCAGCCCATAGTTTCCCAGGCCAAACTATTGGCGAGACGCCGGCGCCATTTCCTGCTGTGCGTCAGGGTCGGCGGTGGCAGTGATACCCCGCTCCTTGTACCTGACGTAGCCGCTCACGCCCAAGGCAATTATCATCCACAACAAGAGGTGGCCCAGGATGGAGAAGGTGCGGAACATTATCACCAGGCCCTCGGGGACCCATTCAGGGATGGGATCGGGATTGCCGGGGATGACCAGGAACACTATGACCACGGCTACGACGTAGGCCACGGCAGTGCCGGCGTAAGCCAGGAATCGCTGCGAGCCTTCCCATCGAGATTCGTGGATGTAGCGGATGAGCAAGCCGACACCCACGGCGGCCAGAAGTGCCAGAACTATGAACAGGAACTGGAACCCCTGGCGCGCCAGCAACGACGCGTCTTCACCAATGCCAGGGGGGTTAAGGGGATACTTAAGCTGGGTGAACAGGGACACCGACCAGAAACACACTGCGCCGGCGATCAGAGCCCAGGTCCAGATGTTCCAGCCGGGAAAAGCGCGGCGGACGATGTGGTAAAGGCCGGTGAATATGGCTCCATATACCACGCCAAGGACTGCCAGTCCCATTACAAGCCCGATGCGCTGAGCGCCCAGGGTTTCGAGGGTTGCCAGGAAACCCGTCGCTTCTTCCTCTTCCTCGCCGGCCGGGGCTTCAGCGGCGGCGGCCGCTCCCTCGAGTTCAATGGCCCATTCCATGACAGGGACATTGAACACGTTCATGTAACCGCCGACCAGCACGCCGGCCAACAAACCAACTACCAAAGCCAGGGGTAGTATGTTACGCATAGTTAAACTCCACAAGTCCATTGTGTACGGTTAAATCGCGCAAACACACCGCTCCCTCCTCCTGAGTGGCAAAACCACTCCGGGCAGCGTGAATAGCTATGTGAAGGCCTACATCCACAAGGGTAGGGGCGATTCGCAAATCGCCCCTACGAAGGACGACCCTAACTCACATCCAAACCATCCCCCGTCAAGGGGGGAAGGAATCTATGCGATAGTTTCCTAGTGGCACATCAGGGCGACGTGGCGAGCGTGGTGGAAGAACTCGTGAACGGCGCCCAGCACGGCCGGCGACCCCAGGGCCGCGCCATGCACGCTGGAATCTACGTAGCCGACCATGTACAGGACAGCGGCGCCCAGCAGCAACCACGGAGCCCATACCGGGGACGAGCTATCGCCAAACACGCTTCTCAAGACTGTCAACATCTTTCCCTCCTAAGTTTTATTGCCGTATTAAGATCTGAAACCGCGACATTGGACTGCCGGTTTCAAAGCCTATTACCACCATTTTGTTGTATCAAGCCGCATAGTCACGATAGTTGAAAAGACGCGACCCGGGCGCTTTACCGCTGGACGTAAACAATACCCTCTTCCCGGCCGACGTAGCGGTCCCGCATTTCCAGGAAGGCCTGGTATTTCTCGGCCTGGAATTCGACGCGCTTGTTGTCGTCGTCCAGGTAAGGGTTGGGGAAGTAGCACCGCACCAGGGTTTCCTCCCAGTCCTTAGAAAACCGAACGTAGAAGGACTTCATCTCGCCGTGGCTATTCGCTTCCACAAACTGGATGCCGTTGACGGAGGCCTCGGCCAGGTGAAAGTGCCAGTTGTCAGCTTCAATCGTGTACCACCCGTTACTTAAATCGGGTTCCTTTATGCCCTTGGACGTGTTTTCGCTGGCGACCTCGCCGCCGCCTATGACCCACATCATCTTGTCGTTTGAGGTCAGTTCCTTGATCAGTTCATCCAGAGTTTCCATTTGGGCACCTCACCCCCATTACCAGCCTTCCCACCAAGGGGGGAAGGAAGTGTTGGTACGATTCCGGGCCATTATGGGAAATGTCCGGCCTCTTGTCTAGCTTCCAGGTCCGTTTCCAGTTCCAGGTAGAGTTCGCGCAGCTTGTCCAGGACTTCGGGCGAGGGATTTTCCCACATACCCCGCTGGATGGCCTCCAGGAGGCGCTCGATGATGCCCCGCATGGCCCAGGGGTTGCTCTGGCGGAAGAACTGCTGCATGTCTTCGTTCAGGATGTATTCCTCGGTGACATTCTCGTACATCCAGTCTTCAATAACCTGGGCGGTGGCATCGTAGCCGAACATATAGTCCACGGTGGCGGCCAGCTCGAAGGCGCCCTTGTAGCCGTGGCGCTTCATGGACTCCATCCACTTGGGGTTGACCACCCGGCTGCGGAAGACGCGGCGGGCCTCGTCCTGAAGATCCCTGACCCGGGAGCGGGAAGGGTCGGAGCTGTCGCCGAAAAACTGGCGGGGATTGCGGCCGGTCAGGGCACGGACGGTGGCGATCATGCCGCCGTGGTACTGCATGTAATCATCGCTGTCGAAAACGTCGTGCTCTCGGTTGTCCTGGTTCTTGGCGGCCACCACAATCTGGCCGAACCGCTGGCGGAACTCGGGGCGGGCGCTGACGCCGAAGTCGCGCTGGGTGTAGGCATAGCCGCCCCAGGCAGTGTAAACCTCGGCCAGGTCGTGGACCGACTCCCAGTTGCGCTCGTCCAGGACAGGGAGGATGCCGGCGCCGTAGGTGCCGGGCTTACTGCCGAAAATGCGGTAGAGGGAACCGGCGCGGCTTTCATCGCTGCCCGGTTCGGGTTCGCCCTCTTCCCGGCGCTGGGCCAGGTCCTCCCGCAAGTGCTTGACCACGAAATTCCGTTCGGAGGGTTCATCGAGGGAAGCCACCAGTTCCACGGACTGGTCCAGCAGGTAGATCAGGTTGGGGAAGGCATCGCGGAAGAAGCCGCTGATGCGGACGGTAACGTCGATACGGGGGCGGCCCAACTCTTCGAGGGGAATGACTTCAATGCCCGAGACCCGGCGGCTCTCGGCCTGCCAGACGGGGCGGACGCCCAGGAGATACATTATCTGGGCAATATCGTCGCCGTGGGTGCGCATGGCGGAAGTGCCCCAGACCACGATGCCCACCATTTCGGGGTAGCTGCCCTCTTCCTGGAGATACTTATCCAGCAGCGCGTCGCCCAGGTCCCTGCCCACCTCCCACGCCACGGGAGACGGGAGCGTCTTGGGGTCGACCGAGTAGAAGTTGCGCCCGGTGGGGAGGACATTGGCCATGCCGCGGGTGGGGGCGCCACTGGGGCCGGGAGGCACAAAACGGCCCTCCAGGCCTCGCAGCAGGTTGCCGATTTCGTCGGAAGTGCGCATCAGAGATGGGTAGATGAAATCGGCCACGTAGCGAAGGACAACTTCGGTGGCGGAGTCGGAACGGCCCAGCAACTCAGACACTATGGCGGGCACGTCTTCGCGGTTGAAACCGCCCACCTGCAGCCGTTCGTAGGCGCTGCGGCACAGGAGTTCCAGGCGTTCAACAACGTCGCCGCCGCTGCGCAGGGGAGTGTCGGAGTCCAGTTCCCGCAGGACCGCCGGCATATTGCCGTTGACAGTCTGGCCGGGGTCGTCGAGCAATCCGGCGTAGTCCAGGCCGAGGGCGTCGGCAATGGCGCGGCGCAGGCTGGGGATACCGCTTATGTCAAGGCGGGTCAGGGCGGAGAGCAGGCCGACCAGTTGATCCTCGGTGGGGGGTTCGCCCAGGGTGTGGAGACCGTCCTTAATCTGCACGTCCTTGATTTCGCACAGGTAGCCGTCGATTTCCAGCATGAATTCGCCAAAATCGTCGGGCTGGTCTTCCACGCCTAGATCGCGGTGAAGCTCGGCCTGCTGGACCATATCCCAGATCTGGCGTTCCAGCATGGGCAGCTTGGCGGGGTCCAGGGTCTGGCACTGGTAGTGCTCGTCCATCAACTGTTCCAGCTTGGCAATGTCGCCATAGCTGTCGGCAGTGGTCATGGGCGGAATCAGGTGGTCAATTATTGTGGCGTGGGTACGGCGCTTGGCCTGGGTGCCCTCGCCGGGGTTGTTGATGATAAAGGGATAGAACAGGGGCAGGTCCTGCAGGGCGACCTCCGGGTAGCAGGCCTCGGAAAGGCCGATACCCTTGCCGGGCAGCCATTCCAGGGTGCCGTGCTTCCCCACGTGGACCATGGCATCGGCCTGGAAAATGTCGCGAATCCAGCGATAGTAGGCGATGTAATGGTGGGTGGGTGTCAGGTCGGGGCTGTGATAGACGGAGATGGGGTTCTCGCCGAAACCGCGGGGCGGTTGCAGGCCAACGAAGATATTGCCCAGGTCCAAACCGGCGATGGCCAGGGAATCGCCGGTGCGGTACACCTGGCCGGGGGGGTCGCCCCAGGCTTCCTGCAACTCCTGCCGCACGGTGGGGGCGAAGCTCTCGAACCAGCGGGCGTACTGGCGGCGGTCCACGTGGCCGACGGCCAGCCGCAGCTGTTCTTCAGTCAAGGAGTCCCGGTCGTTGCTGCACCGTTCGATGATGCGGTGCACCAGGTCATCGCCGTCGTCGGGGATGTCATTAACCACGTAACCGGCGGACTGGAAGGCGTGGAGGAGGTTGATGACCGAGGCGGGAGTGTCCAGGCCCACCGCGTTGCCGATGCGGGCGTCCTTGGTGGGGTAGTTGCTCATGATGATGGCAATGCGCTTCTCGGCGTTGGGCTTCAGGCGCAGGGAGGCCCACCGGGCTGCCAGGCCCGCCAAGGCTTCCATGCGGTCGGGGGCCGCCACGTAGCGCTGCAGGCGGGGGCCGGTGAGGCCGTTCTGTTCGCTGCCGGCCGTTTCCTCCTTGAAGGAAATGGGGACGGTGATAATGCGGCCGTCGAACTCGGGCAGAGCGATGTTCATGGCCGTGTCGATGGGGCCAAGGCCCAGGGAACTCTCCTCCCATTCCTGGCGGGAGCCGGTGCTGACGATGCCCTGGATAATAGGGATGTCCAGGGCGTCCAGCAGGTCCACCGACCAGCCGGTTGCGATGGTAGGTCCCTCCTGGCTGAGGTCGCTCATGGCCAGGCCCATGGTGTTGATGATGCAATCCACGCGGGGCTGGCCGCCGGAATCGGCCATAAAGCCGGTGAGGGTGCGACTGCGCTGTCCCTCTTCCTCGGGGTTGTGCTTCAGGCTGTAGGAGAAAACGGGCAGGACATTAACGTCCCTGCCTTCGAGGCAGCGGACCAGGTCGTCCACGAATTGCAGGTTTCCGCTCATCCAGTGGGCGCGGTAAAAGAGCAGGCCCACGCTGGGGCGGCCGGGCCGGAATCGGGAAGTGATGTACCGGTCCACGTCGGCGGTTTCTTCCGGGGTGGCGTCAGGGTGGTAAATGCCCTCCCAGGGCACGGGTTCAGGAGCCTCGTGGCCGAACTCGGTGCCCAGGTAGGTGTCGCTCAGGAACAGGAAAAGGTTGCGGAAGTTGTCTATGCCGCCGCGCATCAGGTAGGAAAAGGCGGTTTCCAGTTCCACCGCCGGTACGGAGCAAGCGGTAACGAGGTCCTCGTCCCATTCCTGATGGCCGGGGCAGGCAATCAGGGGAATGCCTCGTTCGTGACACAGGCTCACCAGGGGATCGAAGGTATCGGGCATGGCCCGCTTGCCGCCCAGCAGGCGAAGGAGCACAACCCCCGCCTCGCCGACGGTTTCCAACAGTTCCTGGCGAGCTTCCTCGGTGTCCAGGGACATGGGGTGGTAGGCCCGTACCCGGGGCCCCCCTGCGGGAAGGCCGGCCAGGGCGCGGTCAGCGGTCAGGATGTCGGTATCGGCGGTGGTAACGAAGACCACCGACTTGCGTCCGATTTCAGGAGGAGTAGTCAAAATACGTTGGCCCTCTGATCAGTGGTTCCCGTAGTCGTGACGGGGAAAGACCATGATGGAAAGGTCGCTGAATTCGTCGGTGATGGCGGCGCAGTCGGCCAGGGCGCCGTGCCAGGCCTGCTCGCCCTCCAGGGTCAGCCGCTGGTACACGGTAACCGGCTGTTGGGCGGGAATGCCGGCGGAGACCAGGTCCGCAGCGATCTGGGCCGGCATCAGGTCGAAGGGACGGGGCAGCAGGATGATGTTGCGTTTCCCCTCGGCCAGGTAGTGTTCCAGTTCGGACAGGGCCGATTCTGAGCCGTCCCGCCGGTGCAGGGTGATGAACAGGGACTCCTCCATGGCAAGTCCGGAACGGGCGCAGGCCATCTGAATGGAACTGATGCCAGGGATGAGTTCCACGTTTTCGGCGCGGCGATAAACCCGGGCCAGGAGTTCGGCGGCGGAGACGTTCAGGTCGCCCCAGCAGCAGACCACGCAATTCCTGCCGCTGGCAGCCTGGGCGGCAGTGTACTCCAGGACATCCTCCTGGTCACGGTAGCTCATGGGCTTCAATTCGGCGTCGCCGCACCACTGGGCTACCACGTCCAGCACGGTCTTGAAGCCCGTTACCAGGTCGGCGGATTCCAGGGCCTGGCGGCCACGGAGGGTCAGCATTCGTGGGTCGCCGGGACCGACGGCCACCACGGTCATGGAAATGCCTGTCTTGTCTGTAGTCATTTGTTTCCGTTCCTGAAATGGGGGAGTGCAAGGGTGATTGAGGAGTCCTGGCCCCTGACCCCCATCCTGAGTTTCCCGCGTCAAGGAGGGAAGGGATGCTCTGTTGGCTCCATCCTGAGCTTTCCGCCATCCGCCCCAGTTAAGGGAGGGGGGAACTCTTCACAGGTTTCTTGCTCCCATAAAAAATCCCCGGGCGCTGCAACCCGGGGCATCGGTAAACTGATTGACTCTGGCGAGGGGCGCAAAGGAAAGCCGCCCACCACGAACCGACTCCGAATGGCGCAGAGCTAAGGTCCAAAATTCCCGGGGCAGGTCTCCTGGCTTGCGGATCCCAGCTCCTCCGGCGCCTTCCCATCCGGTGCGGCCGTTCCCGAATTAAGGAACCGCGAACCAGACAGTGGCATTGTGCCGGGGGCTTCCCGCTTACAGTGGCGCAACCGCTGCGGATTTTCACCGCCTTCCCAATTAGGCCGATACGGCGCCCCGGAAATTATTTCTCGGTTTTAAAGTGCGGCGCAACGCTGCGCGAACTATGCCCTAATCTAAGACTCGGGTTGCCTTTTGTCAAGGCGAATGGAGCTTCGCCGCCGGGCAAAGGCGTCGAAACAGGCCTGATTCTCTAGACTCCTGTTTGGGATGGTGCTTTCACACAGCGGCGCAGAGAGGGCAGAGAGTCGCGGAGACCATCGGCGCAGTTCGGGATACCTGCCACTGTGGGATCGAGGAAATGGCCTTTGAGGGTTGCCGCCCTTTGCCCCGGTTTGACACCTGCCGGGGCTTTCCTTATCTTGAGCAGGTTGACACGATACTTCCGGAAGGAGAGGCGCGCCATGGCATTCGGTTGGGGAATCGTAAGCACGGGTATGCACCCAGAGAACAAGATTGCGCCGGCCATTAACGAGGCCAGCGACGGGCGGCTGGTGGCCGTTTACAGCCGCGACCAGGGCAGGGCCGACGACTTTGCCGCGCGCCACGGGGCAGACGCCGCCTACAGTTCGCTGGAGGGCATGCTGGCCGACAGCCGGGTGGACGCCGTTTTCATTTCGTCGCCCAACTCGCTGCACGCCGCCCAGGCAATCCAGGCGGCGGAAACGGGAAAGCACGTTCTGTGCGAGAAGCCAATGACCACCACCCTGGAAGACGCGGTGGCGATGGTCCGGGCCTGCCGGGACCGGGGAGTGAAGCTGGGGGTGGGATTTGAGCTGCGGCACAATCCCGGGCACATCCTGGCCCGGGACCTGGTGGGCGACGGTACCCTGGGCCGGATTACGCTGGCGCAAGGGCAGTGGGGTTTCGGCAACCGGGGGCAGGAGGTGTTTCCCCCGCGGGAGGGACTGCGGCAATGGTGGGACGACCCGGAGGCCATAGGGGGCGCCTCCACGATGATGGGCACGGGCGTCCACGTAATGGACCTGCTGCGCTTCGTATTGGGGCAGGAGATAGTTGAAGTAGCGGCCATTACCGACGGGCAGACTGCGGAGCGTCCCCTGGAGCAGATCGCGGCATTATCCCTGCGATTCAGCAGCGGGACCCTGGGCACCCTGGTGTGCGGTCGCCTGCTGCCCGATACCAGGAACGACCTGGCCGTGTACGGCATCAATGGGCGTTTCACCAGCAGAGAAACGGTATGGGAAGCGCAGAAAGGAGACATCGAGGTTGTATCCGACACGGTAAACCGGGCGGAGTCGTACCCGGAGAATCAACTGGGCAACTTTATCGCGCAAACCGAGGATTTTCAGCAGGCCGTGGCGGAAGACCGGGAACCGGCGGCCACCGGCGTTGACGGGCTGAGGATTGTTGAGACGACGCTGGCAGCGATTGAGTCGGCGCGCACCGGGCGGATTGTGAAGATTCAGGGGGTGAAAATTTAGGGGGCGGCCTTTCGACAAGCTCAGGGTGAGCGGAAAACCTGCCTGTCAGGTCAACCTCGACGCCCTGCTAAACCCTGGCCAGGGTGGGACGCACATCGGATTGTGCGCCCGAGAAGACTGTCCTTCTGAACCCTTCACTCCGTTCAGGATAAACTCCGTGGAGAATCTGAAATCCTTGCCAGCAGGAAGGCTGATATCCCGAGAGAATCCAGGATTCTTCGTTTCACTCAGAATGACAATTCGGCGGTCGGGCGATTTAAAGAGTGAAAATGGGCATCTGACGTAGGCATTTGGTTAGGCGCCCGCCCTCCTCCTGGGGCGGGACCGGCCCAGGGCGATGAGGAACATTACGCTCTTGCCGGCGGCGTGGGGGGAGAAGAAGTCGGTTACGTCGTCGTCGAAGAAAGTCAGACCCGACGCTCCCAGCCGCAGGGCGTAGGCGGCAAGGTACATTTTCCCCGCCCGAATGGCGGCTTCCGTCTGGGCCATTCGGTATCCCCGATTGCCGTACCTTTCCAGTACGGTGTTCAGGTCGGACAGGAAATAGGCGTTCACGCAGGCGTCGGCTGGCAGTTCCTGCTGCAACCCAAGGTAGCCCGCCTCCTGCCGGAACTCGCCCTCTTTGAGTTGCTCCAGGGCTTTCAGGTGGGGATGGTAGACGTATGAGCCCGAAGGGAGGCCGTCAACACTGTTGGCGATGAGGTAACACTGGGTCAGGCTGGAACCGGAGCCGCCCAGAAAGTCAGCGGGAATGTCCTGGCTGCCCCTTTCCAGGATGGTGGACAGCTGGCTGAAGGATATGGGCTGCCGCCGAAAGCGCCGGCTGGAACCACGGCGGACGATAACCGGTTCGATCAGTTCGTCGGGCAATTCACCTTCCGCCAGTGGTTGCAGCGGAATCAACCGGCCCCCGGGGTCTTCACCGGCAGATGCCTGCGGGGTACCGCGCAGCTCCGCCGCTTGTTGCGGCGTTGCCAGACTGCCCGACCGATGAGCCTCGATGATCTGCGGGTATTCCACCTCCCTGGCCGAATAGGGGGCCACTTCCAGTTCCAGCCCGGGCGTCTCCGGGGCGGAGAAGGATGACGGCGTGGACTCGCTTCCCAAGGGAAGCAGGTGCAGGGCGGCCTCCCGGGAAGTATCCAGGCCCAGCAGGTGGTTGACCTCAGCATCCGCGAAGGCGGTTACAACGCGCAGAGGCACGTCATACGCCTGGCCCATGGCCAGCAGGTTGGCCAGAATGGTACCGCTGTCCCACCAGGAATGGCGGTAGGCGCGCGACTGGTATTTCCAGGCGTTCCGCCAGTAAACGGAACTGCTTACGAGTATGGCCGGCGCGTGGGCCACGGAGGGTTCG
The DNA here is from genome assembly GCA_964587795.1 of uncultured Dehalococcoidia bacterium. Classification (GTDB taxonomy): domain Bacteria; phylum Chloroflexota; class Dehalococcoidia; order Lucifugimonadales; family UBA3495; genus Bin22. The sequence continues at coordinate 10,990 of CAZPMU010000061.1, forward strand.
TCGCCCGACGCCTCAACGAGCGTTTGGCGAAAATCGCCGTGCCGCAACAGGCGGAGAGAAAAGTCGTGGGGGCCGAAGTGGTAAACACCCGCTGCCAGGTCATCCAGGTCGCCGCAGACCAGGTAAAACTCGATGTGGTAAAGGGCTCCGGTACAGGCGGCGGCGCGGAAGAAAATCTGGCCGCCTGGCACGATGCCCCGCTTGGTGATGCCGGCCGAGTAGTAGAGCAGTCCGGCCAGGCGCCGCAGGGTCAGGCCGGCTTCCTGCGGCCCCTGCGGCGACGACAAGGCAGCCAGCGCCGGCGTATCGCTGGACGGCAGGTCGGTGGGCAGGCGGAGGCCTTCCAGGGCGGGATAGATTTTGAAGGGAGAAGGCTGGTTGTTCCAGTCGAGGTAGTGGTTGGAGTTGTGGACGCTGTGCCAGGAGTGCTTGGTGGAATTATGGTAATTCCAGGCGGCCTGGGTGTTCCGGTTAGTTGATTCCGCTGCCATATTGCGCCTCAGCCTCGACTGCAAACTCGCCGGATGGGCTTCCCCGTTATAGAGACCGGGCCGGGCAGTGATGCCCGGCCCGTTGATTCCTGGGAACCTGGTAGATTTAGGGTTCAGCCGCCGCCGATGGCGGGCAGGAAGTGGACTTCGCTGGTTTCCTGGACCCGCTCCAGCAGGCCGATCTGGCTGGCCTCGCCATCGACAATTACGGCAATGCCCACCTGCAGGTCGTCCTCTTCCTCGTCGTAGAGGACGGCCTTAACGCCGGGGAACTGCTCCTCCAGGTTGTTGATGACCTGTCGGACGGTTCGCCCGTCTACCTGTACCCGGTTCTGGCCGCCGGTCAGGCTTTGCATGGTGGTTGGTATCCAAACTTCAGGCATGGCGCTTACTCGCTGGTCCGCTCCGGAGACTAACTCAAAGGTAAGAGGGTTCACCCCCATACCGGCCTTCCCGCCACAGCGGACGACACGCCCCCAACAAGGGGGGAATATTTTGAAACATCCTCTAGCTGGCGCCGTTCTCCTTGCCCCAGAGAGCCTCAAGCACGTTACCGGGGTTCATGGGCAGGCTGTTCAAGCGCACGCCGATGGCCTGGTAAAGCGCGTTGGATATGGCCGCCATGGGGGGCACGATGCAGACCTCGCCAACGCCGCGCACGCCGTAGGGATGGTTGGGGTTGGCGACCTCAACAATCACGGTGTCGATCATGGGCAGGTCCAGGGAAGTGGGCATCCGGTAGTCCAGGTAGCTGGAATTGACCATGTGGCCCTGGTCGTTGATGAAGTACTCTTCGTTCAGGGCCCAGCCAATGCCCTGGGCCACGCCGCCCTGGATCTGGCCCTCCACGTAGCTGGGGTGGATGGCCTTGCCGGCGTCCTGGAGAGCGGTGTACCGGAGAATGGTAACCTTGCCGGTGTCGGGGTCCACTTCAAGATCGACGATATGGGTGCCGATGGCCGGACCGGCGCCGCCGGGATTCACGCCGGCGCTGCCGACTATGGGGCCGCCGGTACCGTTCTGGCGGGCCGCCATCTGCTGGAAGGTCAGGCGCAGTTCGGGATCGGACTTGTGCTGGAGCACGCCGTCCACGTACTCGACGTCATCAACCGTAACTTCCCACAGCCTGGCAGCGCGTTCCATCATCTGCCGCTTGATATCCTGGGCGGCGGTGTAGCAGGCGAAACCGGTCTTGAAGGTAACGCCGCTGCCGCCGGTGTTGGAGGTAAAGCCGATGGAATCGGTGTCGCCAATGCGGGAATTGATGTCCTCCATGGGAATGCCCAGCACCTCGGCCATCTGCTGGGACACGGAAGCACGGGTGCCTCCGATGTCGGGCGAACCCTCGGTCAGGCTGATTTTGCCGTCGGGCTGGACCAGGGCCACCGCGCTGGAGGGACCGGTATTGTTGCCCCAGAATCCGCTGGCCACGCCGCGGCCGCGGTAGGGGCCTTCCAGGGGCTGGGAGTAGTGGGGATGAGCCTTGGCCGCTTCCAGGGTCTCAATAAAGCCAACCTTGGGCATGAGGGGACCGGTAACCCGGCGGACGCCCTCCTTTGAGCTGTTGAGCAGGCGGAAGTCGATGGGGTCCATGCCAATCTTCTCGCACAGTTCGTCGATGGCCGTTTCCATGGCGAAGGCGGCGGCAGGGGACCCGGGGGCCCGGTAGGCCGAGGTCTTGGGACGGTTGACGACGATGTCGTAGCCTTCAATGAAGGCGTTGGGGATGTCGTAGGCGGACATCATGCACTGGGCGCCGCCGGCGACGGGAGAACCAGGGAAGGCTCCGGCCTCGAAGATCAGGGTAGCGGAGGCGCCGGTGAGCTTTCCTTCCTTGGTGGCGCCCAGCTTGACGGAAATGTAGGTGCCGGAGGTGGGGCCGGAGGCCTCGAAGACCTCGGTGCGGGTCATGGACATTTTGACCGGGGCGCCGGCCTTGCGGGCCAGGAGGGCCGCGACGGGTTCCATGTACATGGTCAGCTTGGCGCCAAAGCCGCCGCCGATTTCCATGGGGATGGCCTTTACCTTGGAAACGGGGATGCCGCACAGGCGGGCGGTATACTCCCGGACGGTGAACTGGCCCTGACTGCTGGACCAGACGGTGAGGCTGCCGTCCTCGTGCCACATGGCGGTGCCGCTGTGGGGCTCAATGTAGCCCTGGTGGACAGCCACGGTGGAAACTTCTTTCTCCACGATAACGTCAGCCTGCTTGAACCCCTCGTCGGGGTCGCCCAGCTTGAACTCAAAGTGGTTGGCGACGTTGGTGCCCCGGGCGGTGTCGTCGTCGTCCAGAACACCGCCGGCGCGAATGCTGGAGGTGGTCAGGCCGGCCAGGCGTTCGTGGACCAGGGGGGCGTCCTCTTTCATCGCCTCCTTGGCGTCCATCACAGGCGTGAGGACCTGGAAGTCGATCTCGATAAGCTTGAGGGCCTCCTCCGCAACGTGGGGGTTGGCGGCGGCCACGGCGGCGATGGCGTGTCCCTTGTACAGGGCCTTGCCGTCGGCGAGCACATTGTTGCTGAGGAACTTGTAGTTCACCATCGCGCCCTCGGCAAGCTCGGAAGCGCGGCCGGAGGGCTTTTCGATGTCGGCGGAAGTTACGACGGCCCGCACGCCGGGGAGGGCTTCAGCCTTGCTGGTGTCGATGGACCTGATGACGGCATGGGCGTGGGGACTGCGCAGGACCTTGCCGTAGAGCATCCCGGGCAGGTTGATGTCGGCGCTGTAGTTGGCCTTGCCGGTAACCTTGTCGGCGCCGTCGGGCCGCACCGGCCTGGTGCCAACTACCTTGTATTCCTGTTCGTCGTTGGAAAGGACAATGTTTGGCTTGTAGTCGAGCATCTGTTCCTCCACCTTCCTGTGTTTGGAGTTTAGACAAGTATCCGCAATATGGAAGCAAATATCAAGGGTTGCGCTGGGGTGGCGGGAATTCTAACACAGATTTAACCTGGGCTAACTGGCAGGGGCGTGTATTTCCCGGGCAATCGCGCTTTAGCCACTTGTCGTTCAGAACTGCAAGAACTGTCATTCTGAACGGAGTGAAGAATCTAAACTCCCACCCACAAGCCATCTTTCGGACCCGCAACCGCGTTCTCGGGAGGGATTTCAGGCCCTTCGTCCGGTTCGGGCCAGCATTGACTTCCTGATTGAGTGGCCAGCGAAATTAAAAAGCGTTTGCTCTGCGTGTATTTCCCGGGTGGTTGGAGTCTGATTGTCGAGTTCCCTAAGAGCCCTTGCCGGGTAGGGGAGTTCCACACGGAGGCACGGAGGACGCGGAGTT
>CAZPMU010000062.1:0-5650 GCA_964587795.1 uncultured Dehalococcoidia bacterium
GCCAGGTAATAACCTTCGTGGACCGCAACGAATACAAGCGCCGCCAGGCCCCGCCCGGGGTCAAAATAACCCCCCGCGCCTTCGGCAAGGACCGCCGCCTGCCCATAGTTAACCGCTATAGGCCGGTTTAGGGCGTTAATTCTTCAGTTTCATCCACGAATAGGCACCAATAACCACAAAAGCAAAGGGCAGCCACAAGGGCTGCCCCTACAATTACTCCATCAATCCATTAGTGACCATTCGTGTCTATTCGTGGATAAACCGTGCCTTCGTGTCTATTCGCGCCCCTTCGTGGAAAACTCCTACCCAGACATCCGCTGCCTGAAATCATCAGGTATCTCCCGCAACCTCCGCCGGAAGAAGGTTTCCTCTCGTTCCGGCATTCGGCGGACGGCCTCCAGCATAAGCTCCACGCCGCCCAGGTAGTCCTCTTCATGGATGTACTCGGCTTCAATGCCGCCGTCGGGGGCGCCGTTGTGGTAGTTGCCCAGGGGGAAGGCAATGCCCGTGGTCCGGTAGCCGTAGACGGAAAAGGCGCTGGCCTCGCAGGTACCGCCGCTCATCAATTGCCGCTGCACCTTGAAGCCCTCGGGTCGAGCCTGAAGCGTCTCCCGGGCCCGGATGAGGGGCGACTCCGCCTCCGCGTTGAAGGTAAAGCCGGCATCGCCCACCCGAATCACCGGCCCATTGCCGATTTCCGCCCCGGGCAGGGTGCGGCTGGACTCCAGCGACACCACCAGCGTTTCCCTTGGCAGGGTTCCGGCCTCGGCCAGCAGGCGCGCGCCCACCAGGCCCACCTCTTCGGCCCGGGTGAATACGCCGTACACGTCTCCCGCTGGGCGCTCACCCTCTCCGGCCAATACCGACAGCATGGCCAGGGTGCTGCCGCAGCCGGCCAGGTCGTCCACTGCCCGCATCCGGATGTAGCCGTCTTCCAGCTGGAATTCCACCAGGTCAAACACCACCGGCGAGGGTTGGGGAATATCCGGCAGGCGCGAAGCATCGTCCAGGCTTATCAAAACTCTGCGGTCGGAAGGGTCACCGTAGTAACCGGCGGTTGCGGCGGTAATTCGCTCACCACCAGGCAGAATGATTTGCAGCGGAATCCCCGCCTCGAAAGAGGACTGGGGCACACCGCCCATGGCCGCTCCCACCAGGAAGTCACCATCCACGGCAACGGCCTCAAAACCGGGGTGGTCCATGTGGGCCATGAAGGCGATGGGCGGAACGGAACCATCGGTTGACGTCCCCGGGAGATGGGCGATGATGTTGCCGTGGGCGTCGGCGCGGTAGGGTACATTGGCCTCGTCCAGTACCTCCCGCACCACCCGGGCCACACCGTCCTCCAGGAAGGATGTGGCCGGCTGCGCGCCCAGCCGGGCCAGAATATCAAGGGCTTTTTCCCTCAGGTCAGTCATGGTTACAGTCTCCTTAACAACGCGACTTTGGGCGATTATAGCACCGGGTAACCGGCTTACCCACGAAGAGAGTAAGGGAATGTTTACTTACCGCCCAACGAACGTGACAAATTTCGTGCAACGATTTAGCAAGGCGCTAATGAATGTAAATGAGACCGACATCAAGCAACAAAATACTGGTGGGGTTGAAATGCACTTGTCCGCTAACAAGCCCGACGCGTCAACCCTGTAAAGAAAAACCCAGGGGCGGGCCATTTCTGGCCCGCCCCCTTCCTGTTGGTTAACATTCGTGGGCATTCGTGGATAATCTCTTCCTTCGTGTCCCTTCGTGCCCTTCGTTGATGAACCACCGCCTACTGGTGGAACAAATTCAGCGCCGAACCCAGCCTGAACCAGGCTATCTGCGACTCCCCGTAGGAATGGTTCAGCATCAGGGTTTCGCTGGTGCCGTCGCTGTGCCGCACCCGGCACTCCACCTGTTTGCCCGGGGCCAGGTCGTTCAGGCCCACCAGGCTGATGCGGTCATCCTCCTGTATCCGGTCGTAGTCGGCGGGGTCCGGGAAGGTCAGGGCCAGCAGACCCTGCTTCTTCAGGTTGCTCTCGTGGATGCGGGCAAAGCTGCGGACGATTACCGCCGCGCCGCCCAGCAGGCGGGGCGACAGGGCGGCGTGCTCGCGGCTGCTGCCCTCGCCATAGTTGGAGTCGCCCACCACCACCCACTTGATCCCCTGGGCCTGGTAGTCGCGGGCAATGCGGGAGAAGGCGACGCCTTCTTCTCCGGTAACCACGTTCTTGCCCTTGCCAGCCTCGCCGTTGTAGGCGTTGATGGCGCCCATGAACATGTTGTCGCTGAACCGGTCCAGGTGACCCCGGTAGCGCAGCCAAACGCCGGCGGGCGAAATGGAGTCGGTGGTGGTCTTGCCCTGGGCCTTCACCAGCACCGGCATGTCCTCGAAATCCCCTCCGTCCCACGGCGACCAGGGGTTCAACAGCTGTATCCGCTCGCTGTCCGGGGCTACCGTCAGCTCAATGTCGGTCCCGTTCTCCGGCGGGTCTTCGTATGAAGAGGACCCACGGTCGAAGTCAGCCTCGGGAACGTCCGGCGCGGGACTGGGAGGCTCCAGCTTGAACTCCTGGCCGTCGGCGCCGGTCAGGGTGTCGGTCAGGGGGTTGAAGGAAAGGCGACCGGCGATGGCCAGGGCGGTAACTATCTCTGGACTGCCGATGATGTTCATGGTGGACGCTTCCCCGTCGTTGCGGGCCGGGAAGTTCCGGTTGTACGAGGTAACGATGGTGTTGGGACGACCAACCGGGTCGCCCAACCGCCGCCACTGGCCGATGCAGGGTCCGCAGGCATTGGCCAGCACGGTGGCGTTGATGTTCTGTAGGGACTGCATCTGCCCGTCCCGCTCAATGGTGGCGCGAACCTGCTCGGAGCCGGGGGTTACCATGAAGGGCACTGCGGCCGAAAGACCGTGGGCCCGGGCCTGCTCCGCCACGTCGGCGGAACGGCTCATGTCCTCGTAGGAGGAGTTGGTGCAGCTGCCAATAAGGGCCGATGAAATCTCGTCCACCAGGCCGGGGTCTTCCTGAAGCTCCTGCACCATGCGGGAAATGGGCCGCGCCCGGTCGGGAGAATGCGGGCCCACCAGGTGCGGTTCCAGCTCCGACAGGTTAATCTCCACCACCTGGTCGTAGTACTGCGAGGGGTTTTCGTAGACCTCGGGGTCTGCGATCAGCATGTGCCGGTACTGCTCGGCCAGTTCCACCAGTTCGCCCCGGTTGGTGGCCCGCAAATACCGGGCCATGGACTCGTCGTAGGGGAAGGTGGAAGAAGTGGCGCCCAGTTCCGCGCCCATGTTGCAGATGGTGCCCTTGCCCGTGGCGCTGATGGTGGCGGCGCCGGGACCGAAGTACTCGATGATGCAGTTGGTCCCGCCCGACACGGTCAGCACGCCAGCCAGATAGAGAATAATGTCCTTGGGGGCCGTCCAACCGCCCAGTTCGCCCGTCAGGTGCACCCCGATGAAGCGGGGGTAAAGGACCTCCCACGGCAGGCCGGCCATAACCTCCACGGCGTCGGCGCCGCCCACGCCCACGGATATGGAGCCCAGCCCGCCGCCGTTGGGGGTGTGCGAGTCGGTGCCGATCATCAGCTGGGCCGGATAGGCATAGTTTTCCAGGGCCACCTGGTGAATTATGCCCGCGCCGGGACCCCAGAAGCCCACGCCGTACTTGGCCGCGGCGGTGCGCAGGAAGTTATAAACCTCGCTGTTCTCGCCCAGGGATTCCTGCAAGTCCTGGCTGCCTTCTACCCGGGCCTGGATCAGGTGGTCGCAGTGGACCGACGTGGGTACGGCGGTGGCGCTGCGCAGGGTCTGCATGAACTGGAGCATGGCCGTCTGCCCCAGCACGTCCTGCAGGATGACGCGGTCGGGACGGAGGTTGACGTATGTCTCGCCCCGCACCATGCCCGTCTCGGCGGGGTTGTCCAGGTGGGACAGGAGAATCTTGTCGGCCAGGGTCAGCGGCCGGTTCTGGAACTGCCGGACCGTGGTCAGGTTCCGGTCCAGCCTTTGGTAGACTTCGGAAACCAACTCCCTGGTAGGTGCTATCGTAGGCATATCAGGTACTCCCCACTTATTTCGTAATTCGCCTGCCCCATTTCGCCCTTCCCAGGCTGCAGGAAACAGACGGGGACAATGGCGGTAGTCTAAATTTATATGGCCCTACTGTCAATTGGGCTGGGTCGCCCGCAAGCATTACATCCGCGTTGGCGCCAGGGCGACAGACCCGGCGGCATCACGGCACGGACCGCCATCACATTTCATCACGCCGCCGGCAGCCCGCACTATGGCTGCACTTGTCCTGCGGATCGGGCAAAAGCGCGTTAAACTTGTGCAACTGCCGCTGAACTTGAAGAGCTTCAATTCCCTTTCATTTCCCGCCCCCTTTACAGCCTTTCTTCTCCCAACGGGTTTCAGTTTCGGGCAGGCTCGGGCGAAGTGCAAACCAAAATGTCATTAATTCGGCCACAAATTGTGATTGCCTCGTGACTTGTAGCCGCATACCGTGAGTTACAGCGCAATACGGACAGTTTCAGGTGTGAGGAGGTCGCTAGGTGGGAAAGAAACCCGTTTATTCCATTGTCATCGCCCTGTCAATCATCTCGACCATGGTGGTCACATTATTCCTGGGAGGCATTGCCACCACCATTGCCCAGAACAACGGCCCGCAGGTGTCAGTCTCAACCAATTCCGCGGTGGCCAACCAGCGGATAACCCTTTCCGCCACGGGCTTCACTGCCGATGCCGAAATTGGCCAGGTAGCAGCGGGGGAAACCCAGGTATCCGGCATAACCATCGAAAGCGAGGCCATACCCTGGGCCCGCATCAACGACGGCAACACGGTAAGCGTCAATAGCGAAGGCAAATGGACAGCCACGCTGGACCTGCCCCTGAATGCGGTGACTACGGCTTGGGGGAGCAAGACCATTCAGGCAACCGATTCTGATGGCGTCTCCGATACGGTTTTAATCAACATACCCCGCCGGGGCATAGAAATTGACCCGTACAGCAGCCGGGTAGGGACCGAGGCACTGACCATCGGGGAAGGCCTTCCTGCCAAGAACGACAACGGGTCCAGCTTCACAATGACTGTGACCTACGACACCGGCTCCGGAAATGGCACGACCGAAACTGTGGTTCCCGATGCCAATGACCAATTGGAGGCTTATTTTCGAATTCCCACCACGGCATCCATCCCCTCCATCAACACCGTAAAGCTTTCCTTCCAGGATGATGACGGTGTGGTGTATGAGGAAACGGCTGCCCACAGGGTGTTGCCTCCACGCATCGATTTCTTCCCGAAAAGCGGCCGGCCCGGAACCACATTTCACGTTGTTGGAGAGGGCTTCAAAGCTTATGTCCCGGTACAGAGCGCGACCCTGGGCAGCCTTGATATGACCCCCGTACCCGAGCTCACCACCGACGCCCACGGAATGCTGTCTTTCGGATTCCGTGTTCCCAACGTGGAACCGGCAACTCATACTGTCGAGGTAGTGGTGGGGAGTCTTACCTTCTCCTCTAGCTTTACGGTAATTGTCAGACCCACATCCACTCCTTTGCCTAGTCCCACACCTTCACCATGGCCAACACCCTTCATCCCCACGCCTACACCTACCCCCACGCCTGGTCCTACGGTCGCTTACGTTCCGCAGTTTGACAGGTATT
>CAZPMU010000062.1:5750-9118 GCA_964587795.1 uncultured Dehalococcoidia bacterium
CCTACCCCCACGCCTGGTCCTACGGTCGCTTACGTTCCGCAGTTTGACAGGTATTGGCTCAGTGCATACAGCAGCCACCCCGGCTCTGTTGTAACCGTTACTGGAGAGAACTACCAGCCTGGCACGCCGGTACAATCGGTGGCAGTGGGGAACATCGGAGTCCCGCCCTCCCCCCAGCCCATCGCGGACTCCAATGGCAGATTCTCTTTCGACGTAGCCATTCCTAATCTGACTCCGGGCGACTATATGTTCAACCTCACTATTCGCGGTGTACTCAGTGGCTATGCCTTCAAGATAACGGCCGCACCCACTCCCACTCCCTTTCACACCCCCACACCAACAGTTGCGCCCACCCCTGCGCCACAACTGCCCGGGAGCGGTGACCCGCCACATGTTTTCCTGGGAACGGCCTGGTTAGACGGCGCTTCAGTGCCCGAGGGGACTGCCATAAACGCCTACGACGGGACCAGGCTAGTGGGGGCAACCCTGGCCGGGCCAGGGGGAAGGTTCAGCATCCACACCCTCCGGTCCGACCGCGCCATTACCTTTACCGTCAATAACCATGCGGCCAGGGAAACATGGGCCAGCTGGGAAATAGGAAAAATAACTCCAAACTTCCACCTGAACGCCAGCACGGTTGCCCGGATTGAAGACTCGCCGGCCCTGGTATTCCAGGCGAACCCGGAGCTTGTATCCGTGTTTACCTACGACAATACCCGCAAAAGGTGGCAGTTCTTCGACCCGGTAGTTGGGGACGCCAGCACTATAGAGAGTTTCACCGACGGTCAGGTCTACCAGTTCCGGGTCTCCCGGACCGCCAATCTCCAGCTGAATGGCGCTGTACGAACACTCTCCTGCTCGGGAGACAACTGCTGGAACCAGATTGTGTGGTAACTGCCCGGCTGCAACGGGCGGAAACCAGGGACTGGCATGAAATGGCCACTACTCCGGTTTGGCGGGCTCTTGCCTGCGGCCTTACCCGCTGGGGCCGGTCTTTGTAAAGTTCTCAAATTCTGGTCAATACTGGTTCCTGTTCACCTTGCGGCCTTGGCTGGCAATGGGATTTAATGTATAGACCAGAGCAGAAGAGGTGATGTGAGCAGCGCCGCGACGGCCCACGGAGGGCCACAACGCCGCTGCAGGTTGTGAGGCTGCGGGAATAAGTGCAGGGAGGTGGAAGAGCATAGACGAGCAAGCTGACCCCACGGGAGGCCTGCCGCCCGGCTAGCCGGGCGGGAAAAACAGAATATCTCTGGGCATGGCAACGCCACCGGTAATTCGGTGTTCGAGCAGGCGCGTCGCTAAAACAAGGCAGGCCCGGAGAGCGGGTACAACAGTCCGGTACAGCAATTCGAGGAATATTCTCCAATTTATTTTTTATTCCGGTCGGCGCCCCTCTATTGGGCCGCTGGCCACCGCCGGACCTTACCACCTCTCCTAAATCCCCTGCCGCCGGAAATCCATCCGGCAGAGACCATCCGCTCCACCCCAACCTCCAGCGCCGCTGTGCCCATGGGTCTCACCACCTTGTGCGTGAGAACCCGCCTTGTCAGTATCGTCGGGCAGACTTACGCCGCGACGATCGGGCCAACATACCCATTCACAACCGATAAGGAGTGGCACGATATGGTAACTCGCATCAACAACGACCTTCAGGAACGTCTGCGCAAGGCCGAAGAGGCCGAAAACGCCGTAACCAGGCTGGGCAACCTGGCCGCCGAGGCCCCGGTGCTGCGGCAGGAACTGGCCCGCGCCCAGCGGGAGCAGGGCTGGGACCGCGCCCGCAAGAACGCCATGGAAGAATGCACCCGCAAGATGGAATCGGTTTACGAGAAGCAGGCTCGGGTGCCCCAGCTCCTGGAAGAGGTTTCCACCATGGTCTCTTCCCTGTACCAGCTTTTCAAGGAGATCGACTCCCAGCGCCGGGAGGCCCTGGAGCAGATGGCCATTATTGACCGGGTGGACTACGAGGCCGAGCTCACGGAAATGGAAGCGGAACAACTGGCCATGGGCCGCGACGCCAGCAGCATCGAGTACCTGGTGGCTTCCCGCCACGGCTACGCCCGGGTGAAGAAGATGATGGACGAGGCCTTCCCCCACTTCAGCTACCTGAAGGACTGCGACATGGATGACCCCATGCGGCGGGACGTGGCCCAGTTCATCCTGTCCCACGTGGTGCCCATCGAGGAGGTTTCGGTGGTCCACTCAGTGGAGATTTAGGTCTTCAGCGCTCCACGCCAAGGACGCTCCGGTAAATGAAACGGGTCCCCGCCAAGTGCGGGGACCCGTTGCTTTTGTCTTCCCCAAAAACTAACAACTGCAATTCGTCAATTACGTAGGGGCAGCCCTTGTGGCTGCCCTCGTTCCTACATAGATTGCATCTCTACCGGTCCCAGGCACGCCCCATCCGCCGCTCCTGAAGGCATAAGAACCTCAGCTTTTAGGGTTAACTTCCCTATAGATTCCGGGTGTGCCATACGAAAAGGGCGGGCACCAGGCCCGCCCCTGCGGGAACATCGGGAGTTATTACGGGCTCCCTACACCTCCAGCGGAGTGTCGTCCAGGTTGGCCCATTCACCCATGGAACCGTCGTAGTTCTTGGCCCGGTCGTAGCCCAAAAGCTTGAGCAGGAAGGTGCCGTGCGCCGCACGGATGCCCCCCTGTCAATACGCAAAGACCGCCTTGTCCGGGGTTATGCCCTTTTCGTTCAGCATCTGCCGTATTTCCCCGGCGGGCTTGAACTTGTGGGAGTCCCGCTCCATTACGTTGAACCACTCCAGGTGGACCGCGCCGGGAACGTGGCCCGCCCGCTTGTTGCCCCGGTCGTTGGCGCCGGTGTACTCGCCGTCGCTGCGCACGTCCCAGATGACCGCGTCATCCAGGCTGCAAGCCGCCTTCAGTTCGTCCACCTTGACCATGATGGACTCGTCGGTCTTCGGCGTGAATGTGGCGCCGGATTTGGGGGTTACCCGGTCAAAGCTGATGGGTCGGCCCTCCTGGACCCAGGTGCGCCACCCGCCGTCCAGCACCTTGACGTTGGTGTGGCCGTAGTAATTGAGGCACCACCACAGGCGGCCGGAATAAAGGCTCTGGTTGTTGTCGTAAACCACCACCGTGGTATCGTCGCCTATGCCCAGGTTCTGGGCAAAGACGGCAAACTTGTCGGGGGGCAGGATGTGTACGCGGCGGGTGTCCGGGTCCTTGGCGTAGTTATCCGGCACCAGCACGGCGCCGGGGATATGGCCGCGCAGGTAGCCGGCCTCCAGGTCGCCGTCCACCACCACCACGTTGGGGTCGTCCAGGTGCTCCGCCACCCACGCGGAGTCCACCAGCAACTCCGGGCGGGCGAATCCTTCTCCGGTTGTCAT
>CAZPMU010000062.1:9218-14541 GCA_964587795.1 uncultured Dehalococcoidia bacterium
TCCATGGGCGCCTGCTCTTCCTCCAGGTTGGCCCATTCGTACATGGAGCCATCGTAGTTGCTGGCTCGCCGGTAGCCCAGCAGTTCCAGGACGAATACGCCGTGCGCCGCACGGAGACCGGCCTGTCAATAGGCAAAGACCGCCTTGTCGGCGGTTATGCCAGCGTTGTCCAGCAACTGCCGCAGTTCCCCGGGGGACTTGAAGCGGTGGGTGGCCCGGTCCATCAACTCCATCCAGTCCAGGTGGATGGCCCCCGTCACATGGCCGGGGCGCTTGTTGCGGCTGGCCGCGCCCGAGTACTCGGCGGTGGTCCGCGTGTCCCAGATTACGGTATCCGCGGCGTTGGCCCCGCCGATGGGGCAGCCGGCGCGGACCTGTTCGTAGGTGGCAATGAGGGCAGATTCGACCTTCGGAGTGAATACCGCGCCGCTGCGGGGCGACACGCGGTCAAAGGCAACGGCGCCCCCTTCGGACACCCAGCGTCGCCAGCCTCCGTCCAGCACCCGGACGTTGCGGTGGCCGTGGTAGGCCAGCGTCCACCAGAAGCGGGCGGCGTGGAGGCTCATGTTGTTGTCGTAGGCCACCACCAGGGTTTCGTCGCCAATCCCCAGGGCCTGGCAGGCGGCGGCGAACCGCTCGGGCGGAAAGGTATCCACCCAGCCCGTTTCCGGGTTGCGCTCGTAGTTGTTGTCCAGGAAAAGGGCCCCGGGAACGTGTCCGCGCAGATAGCCCGCCTCAGCGTCCAGGTCAACAATTACCAGGTCGGGATCGTTCAGGTGGGCCCTCAGCCAGGCTGGGTCGGCCAGGTACTCGGGGTTGGCAAATGCAGTTTCGCTAGTCATGGCAGGCAGATTGTAGGGCAATGGATGGCACGAAGGCAAGTAAAGCGGAGTTGCAGGCAGGGCGATGGCCTTGCTCCGTGGACTGCTTCTTCGCAGGGGCGGCCTACAACACCGAGACGCAGTGGTTCGCGGACACAGTTCGTCCGGTTGAGGGGCATTGCCGGAAAGCGGAATTAGGGAATGGGAACAGAAGAATCAGTTGGCGCCGCTGCGGCAACCGGAGCACCAACCGTAAAAGTCCACGCGCTGGGAGGAAATCCGGAAGTCGGCCTCGTCTCTGATGATGTCGGTAAGTTCCGAAACCATGTCCTGGCCCACGTCGGCGTCAACCACCATGCCGCAGCCTACGCACACCAGGTTGGCGTGGGGGGACAGGTTGGCGTCGTAGCGGGACAGGCGCTGGAAGGGCAGCTCGCGCACAATACCCGCCTCCTCCAGCACGTCCAGTGTGGAGTAAACGGTGGCGATGGTCACGTAGGGGAAGAAGGCCCGCACCCGTTCGTAGATGTCCCGCACGGAGGGATGGTCGGCAGAGTTGACCACCACCTCGGCAATGGCCAGCCGCTGCGGGGTCAAACGCATACCCAAGGGCCTGAGTTTGGCTACCAATTCTTCCTGGGTGGTCAAATTCTGCTCCAGAACGGGGGAATCCGGATCAATTTGGGAATTATAGCATAGAATTTGAGGCGGGGTTTTGGGGCATAGAAGGTCGAAAAATCCCGCCTTTAAGGATACCTTTCACTGCGGAGATGCAGAGAACGCGGAGACTCTGCGAACCTCTGCGCCTCTGTGTTAAGAGAAACCCTTATATCCAGTTTCCCCGGCAAAATGGCCGTCAACTCATAAAACCTGGGGCCGGGTGCAACAACCCGGCCCCAATGCCATTGCCAACTTGTCGGGAAATCAGCCTACAGCCGCCCCCCGAAGAACACCGGCACCTGGCGTCGGTAAATCTGGATGCGGGAGCGGGCCGATTCCACGACGAAGACGTTGTCGTCGTCGTCCACCGTAACCGCGATGGGACCCCAGAACAGCCTTTCCCGTTCCAGCCCCTGGGCGATGTCCCGTTCCTGCCACATTTCCGAGTTGGCGTCCAGCTTCTCCTTGCCCCACTTGGACAGGGAACCGTCGCCAGTGGTCTGGGTCAGGTACTCGCCATCGGCGCTGAACACCTGCAGGCGGTCGTTGCCCCAGTCGGTAACGTAGATGTTGCCGTCCTTGTCCACCGCCACGCCGGTGGGACGGTCCAGTTCCCCGTCGCCGGAACCAGACTTCCCGAACTGCATCAGGAAGTTGCCGTTGCGGTCGAACTTCTGGATGCGGTCGTTGCGCCAGTCGGCGATGTAGATGTCGCCGCTGCGGTCAATGGTGATGCCCCAGGGCATGTTGAACTGACCGTCTCCGTCGCCCTTGCTGCCGAACTGGGAAATGTACCGGCCGTCCTTCGTGAACTTCTGGACCCGGTGGTTGTCGCAGTCCACCAGCAGCAGGTTGTCGTCCTGGTCAATGGCCAGGCCCGAGGGACTGCTGATTTCACCGTCGCCGGAGCCCGGGGTGCCCCACTTGCTGATGTAGGCGCCGTCGGCATCGAAAATGGATATGCGGTTCAGCCACTCGTCCGCCACGTAGACGTTGCCCGCAGCGTCCCGCGCGATGGCCGTGGGCCAGATGAGTGACCCGTCGGCGTCAGAGGGGTCGCCCTCGCCGGCGGTGGTAACGCCCCGGGCGAACTCGCCGATATAGTCCTCGTCAATGGTGCAGATGGTTACCCGCTTCCCGTCGGGCCGGTAGTCATAAGACCGGCTGACGACGTACATGGTGTCCTCGTCTCCCCGGACCATGGCGACCGGGTTACGGAAGCCGGGGCCGGAGAACTCGGCCCGGCCGATGGTATGGCTGGGCTGAAGCGTAATTCCAGCAAATCGTGTGGTGGTCATATTGCCCTCCCTGTCAGGCGTTGTGTGGGCGGGGGCAGATATGCAAGGCTGCCCGTCACCCCCATCCTAACCTTCCCCCTTGAAGGGGGAAGGGTCTTGTTCAGAGGTTTCTTAGATGAAATCGAACTTCTCGAAGCTGCCGTTGACCAGGGGCTGGGCGTCCAGGCTCATCCAGTTTTCCAGCAGCGTGGTGTAGATACTGCGGAAGTCGTTGTTGAAGTGCAGGTCGCCTTCCAGCAGCTTGTCCGCCTCCAGGGAAGGATACTCGCCGTACAGGCCGCCCTTGACGTTCTCGCCGATGACGAAGGCCATTCCGCCCGAACCGTGGTCGGTGCCAGAGCCATTGTCGTGGACACGACGGCCGAACTCGGTGAAGACCAGCAGGGTAACGTTGTCGGCGGCGTCATGCTCCCGCAGGTCGTCCATGAAGTCGGCGACGGCCTGGGAGGTCTCGCTCCAGAGCTTGGCATGGGCCTGCAGTTCGCCGGCGTGGGTGTCGAAGCTGTTGTAGGGGGCCGTGGTGTACAGCACCCGGGTGCCAAAGCCGGCCAGGTGGGTCTGGGCGATGTTGCGCATGTACTGGCCCACCACGTCGCCGCCGTACTCAACGGATGACGAGTACATGTCCGGGGCGGTGCTCAGAATGTCGGCCCCCTTGAGGGCGTCCATGCCCGTGCGGGACAGGTAGTCCACCACGCCGCCGCGACCCATGGCCGGGGAGTAGATGCGGGAGAAGACGTCCAGGGCGTCGGCCCGCTGGTCATCTTCCTCGATGCCCGTCAGCACGCCGTAGGTGGCCAGGTTGCCCACCGAGGCCACGGGAACGCTCGGCATGGCCAGGGCGCGGGGCAGGCCCCGGCCGAAGTTGACGCCGGTCAGCACGTTTTCGGCATTGGGGTCCATTTCCTTGAGGGCCCGGCCCAGCCAGCCCTCGGTGCCCACCTTGTCGGGCTCACAGGTGTGCCAGATGTCCATGGAGCGGAAGTGGGACCGGTTGGGGTTGGGATAGCCCACCCCCTGGATGATGGCCATCTTGCCCTCATCGTAGAGCTGCTTCATGGGCCCCATGTTGGGGTTCAGGCCCACGTAGTCGTTAATCTTCAAAACCTGGTCGTCGGGCACCCGCACGGAAGGCCGGTTGTCGGCATACAGCGGGTCGCCGTAGGGAATCACGGTGTTCAGCGCATCGTTGCCCCCGGAAAGCTGCAGGACAACCAGCACCGGGTCTTTCTTGTTAGAAGTCATTTCCTCTTCTCCTTTGCCTGGCTATTAGCCCTTATGTAGGGGGGGCGCCCCTGGTGGGCGCTTTCCCTGCGATTAGCTGGGCAGTTCATCCGGAAGGGCAACCACAAGGGTTGCCCCTACGGTCCATCGATCGTTCGATCAATCGTCCCATCGCCATTGGGTGGGCTAGGCGAACTGGTACTCCTGGGTGGAAACGATGAGCTGCAAGGTCTGCCCCACCCGCTGGGAAAACTCGGCGGACCCGGGGATAAGGTCGCCCCCCCGGCCCACGTGGGCAATCAACTGTTCGCGGGTCTCATCGGCCAGTTCGTAGGCGCCCAGCAGTTCCAGGCAGCGGTCCACCACCTGACCGGCGGAAATGGCCCCGCCCTCGGAGCCCACCCGGGCCACCATGTCCTGCACGCCTGGCAGGTCCAGGTTGCCCACCTGGTCGGCGGCAAAGTTAATGCGCTCCACCAGGGTGCCGCTGTCAATCCACTCGCCGCCGGTGTGCCAGCCCTCAACGGTGGGCGGATTCATCAGGTCCTGGCCCATGTAGCGGATGTTGCTGGCCAGGTTGTGCAGGCCCGGCTTGGGCGTGGTGAAGTCCTTGACCACCCGCATGGTGCCGATAACGGCCTCGGCGGGGCTCTTCACCTTGGTGAAGCGGGCATTCTTGAAGGCGTCGGAGTTGAAGAGGACGCGCAGCATGGAGCCGATGTTGTAGCCGGAACGGAAGTACTCGTCCTCCAGCAGCTTGATGGTTTCCATGTCCCGCGGCGGAGTATTCTGCCAGGCGGGAACCTGCACGTCGTCGGCCACGAAGAAGTTGTACATGTGGCGGGAGACGAAGCGCGCGGCGGAAGGCTGCCTGGCGATAATGTCGATTATGTCATCGCCGTTGAAGTTGCCCGTCTCGCCCAGGAAGGTCTTGTTCTCTTCGTCGTGGTCCGCCGGATTGTAAATGAAACCGGCTTCGTAGCGGCCGTAGGGATAACGGGGGATGGCGTTGGTAATGGTCCAGCCCGTAAAGGCCCGGGCGCATTCCTTCACGTCATCCTCGCTGTAGTTCGACTCTCCGTCCATGCCCACGCCCATGGAGAACAGTTCCAGCAGTTCCCGGCCCCAGTTCTCGTTGATGGCGTCCTTGTGGCTCATGCAGTTGTCCAGGTAAAAAATCATGGATGGGTCGCTGGAAAGGCCCATCAGCAGGTCGCGGAAGCTGCCCAGACCGTGTTCACGGAACATATCGATCTGCAGCTTGATCTGGCGGCCGTGCTCGCACTTGGAGTTGCCGGTGCAGAAGATGCCGTGCCAGAA
>CAZPMU010000063.1:0-14507 GCA_964587795.1 uncultured Dehalococcoidia bacterium
CGGCCTTCCGCTATGGCCCATACCACCAGCGACTGACCTCGGGCCATGTCGCCGCCGGCAAATACGCCGGGGACGCTGGTCATCTTGTTCTCGTCCACCTGCACGTTGCCCCGGCCGTCCAAGTCCACGCCCAGGTCGGTGAGCATGCCTTCATGTTCGGGATGCAGAAAGCCCATGGCCAGCAGCACCAGATCCGTCTCCACTTCCATCTCGCTGCCGGGGACTTCGTTCATCACGAAGCGGCCGTCGTCGCCCGTGGTCCAGTCCACCCGCACGGCGTGGAGCTTTTCCACCTGGCCGTTACTGCCGGTGAAGGATTTGGTCAGGATATTATAATCCCGTATACCGCCCTCCTCGTGAGCGGGTGAAGACCGGAGAATCATGGGCCACTGAGGCCAGGGGTTGTCGTCACGGCGCTCTTCCGGGGGTTCCGGCAGCAGTTCAAACTGGTACACCACCTCTGCGCCCTGGCGGTGGGCAGTGCCCAGGCAGTCGGCGCCCGTATCGCCTCCGCCCAGGATGACGACCCGCTTGCCCTCGGCGGTGATGTGGGTTTCCGGGTCTATATCCTCCCCGGCCAGCAGCTTGTTCTGCTGCGGGAGGTAATCCATGGCCAGGTGAATGCCGTCCAGTTCCCGGCCGGGCACGGGCAGGTCGCGGGCCTGGGTGGAGCCGCCGGTCAGGCAGACGGCATCGTATTCATCCAGCAGGTCTTTTACGGGGTAGTTAACCCCCACGTTGACCCCGGTACGAAACTCCACGCCCTCATCGGCCATAAGCTGTATCCGGCGGCGCACCACGTCCTTGTCCAGCTTGAAATCGGGGATGCCCAGCATCAGCAGGCCACCAATGTAGTCGGCCCGTTCCAGGACAGTAACCGAGTGACCGGCGCGGTTAAGCTGCTGAGCGGCGGCCAAACCGGCGGGGCCGGACCCCACCACCGCCACCTTCTTGCCGGTGCGGTGGTCCGGCGGCTGGGGCTTAATCCAGCCTTCCTTGTAACCCCGATCGGAGATCTCCTTTTCGATATACTCGATGGTCACCGGGTCGGTGTTGATACTCAGTACGCAGGACGCCTCGCAGGGAGCGGGGCAGATACGGCCGGTAAATTCGGGGAAGTTGTTGGTGCTGAGCAACACCTCCAGGGCCTTCTGCCAGTCACCCATGTAGACATGGTGGTTGAACTCGGGGATGACATTGCCCAGGGGGCAGCCCATGTGGCAGAAGGGGACGGCGCAGTCCATGCACCGGGAACCCTGTTCCCTGGCGTCGGGTTCGGGCCAGTCCAGGTAAAGTTCCTGGTAATCTCCCTTGCGTTCGACGACGGGACGGCGGCTGGGCGGCCGGCGTCCGAATTCCATAAATCCGGTAGGTTTACCCATTTTGAGTTACTTCCAGCTTTCTAATGTACTGTTGCTTTCCGGTTCCCGCTTGCCTTCGTGGGCATACGTCAGTCGAATCAGGCAAACAACTCAGCCAATGCCAATTCCCACCCCACGACCACCTCACCGCCGGAAAGCGTATCTTCTTCAGTCAAAATCTCAATGTCATGCCTGGAACGGTAGACGGTTACGGTGCGCCGCCGGGGGTCTATGGTAACTACCATCCGACAACCAGCCTCCAGCCATTCCATCACTTTTTCATGGACTTCCGTATAGGAGTCTCCGGGTGAGATTACCTCAATGGCCAGATCTGGTGGACAGGGCAGAAACCCCCTGACCCCGTGCATTGCCTCGACCACTTCCTGCCTTACGAAAGCCGCATCGGGCGCCCTCACGGTATCCGGGTTGCGGGCAAGGATGAACCCGGTCTCGGCGGCATAAACCACGCCCAGGTTATAGGATTCGACGTGTTGTGCCAGTCGCCAACCCGCTTTCATGGCAATTCGGCCATGCACGTTTCCCGCTGGAGCCATTTCACGCACTTCCCCCCGCACCAGTTCGCGTCTCATCCCGTTGTCAGGCAACTGCAACAGTTCTTCAGCAGTTATGGTGGTTGCGGTAGTCATAAACAACAAATGCTAACAGGTACAGGCGGCAAGCAAATAGCGATCCGTAGGGTCCGGCCTAGTCGGCGCTGGCCGCAGCCAATTGGGCGGCCTGCTGGCGCTGTTCCAGCACCCGGCGGTAGTCGCGGGGCATTACCTTCTTGAACCGGGCCACGGAGCCGGCCCAGTCGGCCAGAATCTTCCGGGCAGGGTCACTCCCCGTGTATTCCAGGTGGTCTTCTATCAGTTGGCGGAGCAGCGCTATGTCTTCGGGGTCGGCCAGCTTTTCCAGGTCGGCCAGACCATCGTTAAAGCGGATGGCGAAGTCGTCGTCGGGGTCGTACACGAAGGCGATGCCTCCGCTCATGCCCGCGGCAAAGTTGCGGCCCGTGGGACCCAGGATTACGGCCACGCCGCCGGTCATATATTCGCAACCGTGGTCGCCGATGCCCTCGATTACGGCCTGTACTCCGCTGTTGCGCACGCAGAAGCGTTCGCCGCCCAGGCCCCGGATGAAGGCCTGGCCGCCGGTGGCGCCGTACAGGGCCACGTTGCCGATGATGATGTTATCCTCGGCTACGAAGTCGGAACCTGCCGGCGGAACCACCACGATTCTGCCGCCGCTCATCCCCTTGCCCATATAGTCGTTGGTGTCGCCGGAAAGGCGTATGTCCACGCCCTTGGCCAGGAAAGCGCAGAAGCTTTGGCCGGCGGAACCGGCCAGGTTAATCCGGATTGTTCCCGGGGGCAGGCCGTCCTCACCATACTTCATGGCAACCCTGCCGCTGAGCATGGCGCCGACAGTGCGGTTGGAGTTGCGGATGGGCAGGTTGATTTCCACCGGTTCGCCGCGTTCAATGGCGGGCTCGGCCTGGGCGATCAACTGGTGGTCCAGGGCCAGCTCCAGCCCGTGGTCCTGCTCGTCGCACTGGTAGATGGTCACCTCGTCGCAGCGGGGATGGCGGTAAAGCAGCTTGTCGAAGTCCAGGCCCCGGGCCTTCCACTGCTCGACGTCGGTATTGGCTTCCAGCATTTCCACGCGGCCGATCATTTCCTGGACGGTGCGGAAGCCCAGCTGGGCCATAATCTCCCGCAGTTCCTCGGCCACAAAGAAGAAGTAGTTAATGACGTACTCGGGCTTGCCGGCAAAGCGCGCCCGCAGTTCCGGGTCCTGGGTGGCGATGCCCACCGAGCAGGTGTTCAGGTGGCACTTGCGCAGCATGATGCAGCCGCTGACGATCAGGGGCGCGGTGGCGAAGCCGATTTCGTCTGCCCCCAGCAGGAAGGCGATGGCCGCGTCGCGACCGGTCTTTAACTGGCCGTCGGTCTGCACCACTATGCGGCTGCGCAGGTCGTTGGCCACCAGCACCTGCTGCGTCTCGGCCAGGCCCAGCTCCCAGGGAAGACCGGCGTGCTTGATGGAAGACTCGGGAGACGCCCCGGTGCCGCCGTCGTGACCGCTGATCAACACCACGTCGCCGTGGCCCTTGGAAACTCCCGCCGCAATGGTGCCGACACCTACCTCGGCCACCAGCTTTACGTGGATGCGGGACTCCGGATTGATGTTCTTCAGGTCGTGTATCAGCTGGGCCAGGTCTTCGATGGAGTAGATGTCGTGGTGGGGCGGCGGCGAAATAAGCTCCACCCCGGGGGTGGTGTGCCGAACCCAGCCGATAACGTCGTCCACCTTGTGGCCCGGAAGCTGGCCGCCCTCGCCGGGCTTGGAGCCCTGGGCCATCTTGATCTGCAGGTCCGTGGCGTTCACCAGGTAGTTGGGGGTAACGCCGAACCGGCCCGACGCCACCTGTTTGATGGCGCTGTTGCGGGAATCTCCGTTTTCGTCAGGGGTGTAGCGGTGGAAGTCCTCGCCACCCTCGCCGGTGTTGCTGCGGGCGCCGATGCGGTTCATGGCTATGGCCAGGGTCTCGTGGGCTTCCTTGCTGATGGAACCGAAGGACGCGGCGCCGGTGGCAAACCGCTTTACTATCTCCTTCGCCGGTTCCACCTCGTCCAGGGGCACCGGCCCCCGGTCAGACCTGAAGTCCAGCAGGCCGCGCAGGGTGGCAAGCTGCCGGCTCTGGTCGTTGACCGCCTGGCTGAACTCCTGGTACGACTTCCAGCTATTGGCCCGGGTGGCGTACTGGAGCTTGGCGATGGTGTCGGGGTTCCACTGGTGGACCTCGCCGTGGCGGCGCCACTGGTAGGCTCCGCCGGCGTCCAGGTCCAGGGTGGCGTCCACCTCGTGCGGGGGGAAAGCGAAGCGGTGCCGTTGCAACTGCTCTTGTTCCACCACGTCCAGGCCTATGCCCTCCACGCGGGAAGGTGTCCAGGTAAAGTACTGGTCAATAAAGTCCTGGTTCAGGCCCACGGCCTCGAATATCTGGGCGCCCTGGTAGCTCTGCACGGTGGAAATGCCCATCTTCGACATTACCTTGAGCAGGCCCTTTTCATTGGCCTTGATGAAATTCTTGACGGCATAATCGGGCTTGGTGCCGTTCAGTTCGCCCCGGTCGGCCAGGTCCTGCACGGTAGCCAGGGCCAGGTAGGGGTTGACGGCGCTGGCGCCGTAGCCCATCAGCAGGCAGAAGTGGTGCACCTCGCGGGGCTCGCCCGATTCCATGACCAGCCCCACCCGGGTGCGGGTACCCTCCCGGATCAGGTGGTGGTGGACGGCGGCGATGGCCAGGAGGCTGGGAATGGGCGCCAGGTCACCGGTTACGCCCCGGTCAGACAGGACGATGATGCTGTAGCCGTCGCTGATGGCCTGGGAAGCCTGGCCGCAAAGGCGGGCCAGCGCCTCCTTCAACGCGCCTTCACCCTGGCAACTGAACAGGGTGGACAGGGTTATTGACCGTATCTCGCCCAGGTCCAAGCCCTGTATCTTGGCCAGTTCCTCGTCGGTGATGATGGGAGACTTGATCTTTACCTGGCGGCAGTGGAGCGGAGTCTCCTCGAAAAGGTTGCGCTCGCTGCCGATGAAGCCCTCCACCGACGTAACCAGTTCCTCGCGGATGGCGTCCAGGGGCGGGTTGGTAACCTGGGCGAACAACTGCTTGAAGTAGTTGAACAGCAGCTGGTTCTTTTCCGACAGTACGGCCAGCGGAGCGTCGTTGCCCATGGAACCCACCGCCTCGTAGGCGGACGTTGCCATGGGGGCGGTGAGCATCCGCAGTTCCTCGATGGTGTACCCGAAGGCCCGCTGCTGGCGCACCAGGTCCTGCCCCTTGAATACCTCGGGGGTCGCAGGTTCGGGCAGGTCCTCCAGGGAAACCTTGTTTTCCTTGAGCCACTGGCCGTAGGGCTGGCGGCGGGAAAGGGCCTGCTTCAGTTCCTCGTCGCGGATGATGCGACCCTGCTCCAGGCTGACCAGGAACATCCGGCCGGGCTGCAGGCGGCCCCGCTGCAGGATGTTCTCGGCGGGAATGTCCAGCACCCCCGTCTCCGAAGCCATGACCAGCTTGTCGTCCTTGGTAACGGTGTAGCGGAAGGGACGCAGTCCGTTGCGGTCCAAAACGGCGCAAATGTCCTTGCCGTTGGCGGCCACGATCATGGCGGGCCCGTCCCACGGCTCCATCAGGCAGGAATGGAACTCGTAGAAGTCCTTCTTCTCCTGGGACATGGTCTCGTGCTGTTCCCACGCCTCGGGAATCATCATCAGCATCGAGTGGTCCAGGCTGCGGCCGGTCATCTGCAGCAGTTCCAGGGCATTGTCGAAACCGGCGGTATCGCTGGCGCCGGGGGTCATAATGGGCGGAATCTTCTTGATGTCGTCGCCGAACAGCGGCGACTCGAACTGGGCCTCCCGGGCGTGCATCCAGTTCATGTTGCCGCGAAGGGTGTTGATTTCGCCGTTGTGGGCCAGGTAGCGGTAGGGGTGGGCCAGCTTCCAGTGGCCCAGGGTGTTGGTGCTGAAGCGGGAGTGTACCAGGGCAAAGGCGCTGACCAGGGACTCGTCGTTCAGGTCCAGGTAGAATCCGGCCACCTGGTGGGCCATCAGCAGGCCCTTGTACACCAGGGTGCTGTTGGTCAGGCTGCAGATATAAAAGTAGTCGGCGTCTTCTTCGCTGATGCCGGTGTCGGCCAGGCCGTTCTCGATGACCTTGCGCAGGGTGTAGAGCTTGCGCTGGAGCTGGGCGGAGTCAAGCGGCTCAGCGCCGCAGCCGACAAAAAACTGGCGGATGGCGGGCTGCACGGCGCGGGCGTCGCGGCCCAGCTTGTCGGGGTCCACCGGTACGTCGCGCCAGCCCAGCAGGGCCAGGTTCTCGGCAGCTATGGAGCGGTTGATCAGGTCTTCGCAGGCGGACCTGGCAGCGGTACTGGGCGGCAGGAAGGTCATCCCAACGCCGTAGTTGCCCAACTCGGGCAGGTCAATGCCCAGCGCGGGGCAGACCTGCCGGAAAAAGGCGTCCGGCATCTGCATCAGTATGCCCGCGCCGTCGCCGGTTTCCGGGTCGCAGCCGCAGGCGCCGCGGTGGCCGAGATTCACCAGCACCTGCAGGGACTCGGTGATAATCTCGTGAGACTGGCCGCCCTTGATGTTGGCGACCACGCCCACGCCGCAGCTGTCGTGTTCGTGGTGGGAGGAGTACAGGCCGTTCTGGGCCAGTTCCCGTAAAGAATTCATTGACACTACCCACGCTCCAGGGTCACAAAGGTGTCAGCCCAGGGTTTGGAGCCGGAAATTTTCGCAAAATCTGCGGAAAAAAGTATTGACAATTCAATTACCGGGCCCAGGCCCGGCGATTTGTTAAATATATCACAATACAGCGATGATGGAAATACGCATTATACACACCGGGGTATAAGGCGGATACCCCCAAAGGTAAAGGTCAGGTTAAGGGCGTAAGGGAACAGCCCTGCCCTGGGTCTGAATCCTTACATTCGCCAGTGGATAGCATTTCCGTTTGGGTGGTCAGAACCCTAGAATCGCAGGGCCAGGCCTGTGTGTCCGCCCTGCCCCCATTAAAAACCACCTGAAGTGGAACGCTGACCGGCCAATTCCGGCTATTCTTGCGGCCCGCGGAAAGTGCTATAATGGGAGGTCCAGTGGGGACGCGCGGGTTCGACAGGAGCGTCCTGGGGCAGATTGCAAGCCGAGGCGTCACCCCCTCGTTAATCAGGTGGCACACAAATAACTGGCGAACGTGAATTCGCTCTAGCCGCCTAAGGGCGGCTACGTCCGTACCTTGCTACTCCCGGATGCGGGGCTACGGGCGCCATTAGACCGGGATGCGGCGGTCCTGATGCCGATAGGGGCTGCACAAGATTTGTCGGCTGGCCTGACGGAAATTACGCCGGCGGAAGCTCCAACAGGCGAGAATTAAAGCGCCGGACAAGCTTGTAGGACATCTAGTCTAGGGGCCTTTTGGACGGGGAGTTCGACTCTCCCCCGTCTCCACCAAAATTTCCACTGACATTCTCCTTTCCTTCCGCCCAGGTTAAGGGCCCTCCCCCAGCCGGGGCCGTCCCGCATTTGTCATCCCCCCCGTACTTTCCCTTCCCCCTTGGTTGGAAAAAGGTCCATATTGGGGTGAAGGCCACCGCAGGGGCGGACCTTGTGGCCGCCCTGCCTTGGCGTGAACAACCAGAATTGAAACGCAATTCCCCTGCCAAAGCCCCAAGTTGACAACAAACTGCTGTCGTGCTGGAATGACCCTATCTTACGAAATCGGCAGGTTCCACATCAGCTTTCGCCGATAGAAGGGGGGAGTATGACTAACGGAAACTCAGGCAACGGCAAGTCCTTCGTCTACGTGGGGCTGGCAGGCGAGACCGCACCCGGAAGAGTCGTAGCCAGCGGCCTGTACCGCACGGCCGAGGGGGACGACGGGTGGGAGCTTCTCACCAACGGCCTTCCCGAGTCGCCCGCCATTCGCGCCATCGCCATTCACCCCGAGCGGTCCAACACCGTGTTCGTCGGCACCCAAAACGGTCCCTACCGCAGCGAGGACCACGGCGACCACTGGGAAAAGGTCAACGTGCCCGACCACGGCCTGCCGGTGTGGTCGCTGCTATTCCATCCCCGCGACCCCAACGTCATGTTCGCCGGTTACGAATCGTCGGAGATATACCGCAGCGACGACGGCGGAGAACGCTGGCAGCAGCTTCCCGTCAGCGTCCGTTTCCCCGAGGTTACGGTGGGCCCCGGCGCCAACCTGGCCAAGCGGGTGCTGCAGATTGCCGGCGTCCCGGCCAACACCGACGAGCTTTACGGCGCCATCGAGGTCGGCGGAATTATCCGCAGCCAGGACGGCGGCGAACACTGGGAGCAGTTGAGCCACGGGCAGTACGTCAACGACGACCCGGTGGACATGCACGGCGTGCTGGCCAGCGCCTTCCGGCCGGGCACCGTGCTTGGTATTGGCCGCGCCGGAATGTTCCGCAGCGCCGACAAGGGCAACTACTGGTCCAGGGTCCAGCTGGACCCCCTGAACGAGAAGGGGCAGACCTACTGCCGCCAGATTCGCGAGGTGCCCGGTGACCCCAAGACCATCTGGGTGGCGGCCGGCGCTAATTTCATGAGCGACCTGGGCGTGCTTTTCCGCAGCAAGGACGGCGGCATGACCTGGGACCGGGTCGAGACCGGCTTTGAGCCCAACAGCACCCTGTTCGGCCTCGCCTTTAACGAGCGACGCCCCAGCATCATGTACTGCGCCTCCAGCAACGGCCAGGTCTGGGGCAGCGAGGACGGCGGTGAGACCTGGACCGACCACCCCCTGCCCGAAGGGGCCCGACAGGTCTACTCCATGGCCTGTGGATAGGGAAACCGGGAGAGGGCGGCGTGGCCGGCAAGGGCTGCGCCGCTCCCCTCAAACGGCAGACCACACCAATTTACCCTCCTCGGTGGCTATGGACCATAGCCTGGATTTTTGCGCCATAGACGTGGAGACGGCCAACCGCCGAGTTTCCAGCATCTGCCAGGTTGGAGTGGCCCGGGTCAAGGCGGGCAGGGTCGAGAACTCCTACTCCACCCTCGTTGACCCGGAGGAGGGCTTTAACTCCTTCAACGTCCGGCTGCACGGAATTGGCCCGACGCAGGTACGCGGGGCGCCTTCCTTTGACGAGATCTTCGCCGAAGTGTTCGACCTGCTGGACGGCAGGGTGCTGGTGAGCCACACCTTCTTCGACCGCAACGCCATGGACGGCGCCGCCCGCAGGTACGGCCTTCCCCCTCTTCCCGTAACCTGGCTGGACAGCGTGGCCATCGCCCGCCGGGCCTGGCCCGGGAGACGGGGAAACCGGGGTTACAGTCTGGCCACCCTGGCCGCCGACCTGGGTATATCCTTCCAGCACCACGACGCGCTGGAGGACGCCAGGGCAGCGGCGGGCGTGGTGCTTTACGCCTGCCTGGAAACCGGCATGGACATTGACGACTGGGTACGGGAATTCGACCGGGGCAGGACACCTGGAACCCGACCTGCAATACAGGCCGACGCGGGAGTCCGCCGATCAGGAAGCGGGAGACCTGGCCCGGTTTCCCGTGATTGAGCTGACATCATCCCAGCAAAAGGAGACCTCGGAAATCCGCACGCCACCCACCACTGCCAGCCGTTCCCGGCCAGGGATTCCACCCAGCGCCTCGTAGAAACGGCGAGCGGGCAGGTTGGCCTCCAGCGCCCAGACAATCATTGAGTTGATGTCGAGAAATTGCAGATGCTGCGCCACGGCCAGGGTCAGCTTGAACCCGATCCCCCGGCGCTGCCATTCCGGCAGAATGTAGAGAGCGTACAACTCGCCCCGGCAGCGGGTATCCCCTTCGCGGTTGAATCCACCGGCGGCCCAACCAACCACCTTTCCTTCCGTTTCAGCCACCATGTTTATGTAACCCTCCGGAGCGTCAAGCATCATATCCCGCTGGCGTTCACCCCACCGGACGGAGTCTATGGCGTCAAGGAACTTGTCGGGTACGATGCCCCGGTATGCCGCCCGCCAGGTTTCGGCGCGAACTTGTCCGATAGCGGGGGCGTCGTCAAGGGTGGCCTGGCGTACTTCTGCCATTGGCGGTTGCCCCTCTCACCGGAGCCAGCGTTCAGCCCTGGGCCAGGGCGGGCAGAATGTGATTGGCGAAGGCTTCTACCTCCACCTGGGGCGGCGCGAAGGTCAGGCAGGGCATCAGGTACAGTTGGTTGACCCCATGCCGGGCCATCTCCTGGATGCGCTGAGTGCAGTATTCGGGGGTGCCGATGAGGCCCAGGGCATCGCAAAGCTGGCCGTTTACCTCGTCGCTGACAAAGCCGGTCATGTCAATGGCTTCCTCCCAGTTGGGGGCGTGGCCCAGGTCGGGATAAATGTCATACACGGCCTGCGGTATCTCGTATTCCGGTATCTCGTAACCGGAATAGGGCAGCCAGTTGGGGCCGCCCCACATCAGGCCCCAGTGGACAGACACCGGCCTCGCCAGGCGGCGGGCCTCCTCGACGGAATCGGAAATACAGGTCCTCACCGCGAACATTATGTCCAGGTCATCCAGGGTCCGGCCGCTCTTCCGGGCGCCCGTCTCCAGGTGTTCCAGGGCTTTCCCCACTATTCCCGGGGTGAAACCCACCAGGGCCAGGGCCCCGTCGGCAATTTCACCGGCCAGTTGCAGCGAGCGGGGGCCGGACGCCGCCATCAACACCGGCACGCCCGCGCCGCCGTCACTGCCGGCGAAGTCCAGCCGGTTGGTCATTCCGTTGTATTCCACGCTTTCCCCGGCCAGCAGGGCCTTCACCTCGGTAATGCAGCGGCGCATCTGCCGCAGGGTGGCGGGACGGCGGCCGATGGTGCTGGCGGAGGTGTAACCGGTGCCGATGATTACCCGGGTACGGCCAGGGGCTACCTCGGCCACGGTCTGGGCCGCCCCTGCCAGCACCGAAGGTATCCGCCCAAAGGGATTGGTAACCGCGGGGAAGAGCCGCAGCCCGCTGGTGGCGCCGGCGGCCAGGGCCAGGGTCACGAAGGTGTCGCGGCAAATCATCTGGCTGTCCAAAATTCCTGCGCCGTCAAAGCCGGCCGCCTCAATCTGCCGGATCATGTCCAGCAATTCGGGCAGGGGAGAAGTTCCGGGTACGCGCATGGAAACTTTGATAGGCTGAACCATAGCGGCTACCTCCACATCAGGATTGGCTTGGGCAGGCTGATTCGGGAAAGTATAACAGCGCAGGACGGCAAAGGGCCGAACAGCCGCCAAAGGCCCCGTAGTGAGACAATCCCCCTGGACCGGAAGCGCCGGAAAGTCCGGCCCATAGACTTCTAAAAACCTCTGAACAAGTCCCTTCCTCCGTCAAGGCGGAAGATCGGGATGGGGCGTGGGGGAGTTCCCTTCATAGCTGAGGCCCTCACTTTCACCGTGGAGACTCTCGTTGCTGTTGCAGAGGCTGCTACATATTCCGAGGTTCCCTGACAGTTGCCGCCAGACTTACTGACACTTGCTTGTTGCCGGAACTTGTCCCAGCCCGATAGACTGGCAAAAAGCCCCAGCTTTATTCCCCTATGAGAGGTCAACAATGGCGCTCACCCGCATATCCGGTCCCTACTTCTGGGTTTCCTGGCTCAGCAAGCTGCTGGTGGGAGAAAGCTCGTGCCAGTGGGGAGTTTGGTTCAGGGCCCAGCACGAAGGTTCCTCCTGGGAGAAGGTCCCATCAGATTTTGACCAGGTCCAGTGGCTGATCAGGCACGGGGAACTGCTGGAGCAGACGCGACGCTATTATGAGCGCCAGGGTTACCAGGTATCGGAGTCATCACAGAATTCCTTCAACCTCCGGGGCGCCACCGCCACCCTGGCCGGCCGGCCCGACCTGGTGGTGACCAGGGACGGCGAGGTGGTGGTGGTGGACGTAAAGGTGGGCCAGCCCAATGTTTCGCATACGGCCCAGGTGATGACTTACATGTACGCGCTGCCCCGGGCTATGGCAAGCACGTTCCATGGAACCAGGATCAGCGGGCAGGTGGTCTATCCCGACGGGCCGGTGGACGTTCCCGGGGTTGCCGTAAACCAGGAATTTGTCGGCGCCCTGGGGGCGCTTGTCCGTAATCTGGCCGCCAGCGAGGCGCCAAGGAAAATGCCCAGCTGGAATGAATGCCGCTTCTGCCCCATTGGCGCCAGAGACTGCCCGGAGCGGGTGGACGTTTGCGATGAACAACCTGTGGGTGTAACCGAAGATTTCTGAGGGAGTTTAGAAAGAAGGGGATTTGCGGTATCCTGTTGCGAGTGGCTACGCCACTTGTTCCAAATACTTGCGTGCTGGCGAGAGACTGACATGGAGCGAGTAACGATTCAGGAAGCTTCCTATCGCCTTAACCTGTCGCAGGCTGAAATCCGACGTTACATCCGAGAGGGGCGGTTGCAGGCAAGCAGGGAGGGCGGCGACCGGGGCCGGACCTGGCTGGTGGAGTTGCCGGAAGAGGGATGGCTGGACGACGATAAGGCGCGCTACCAGGAGATGGCCCAGGGAATGCCCCTGTGGTGGTGGCCTACCGAATATAAAACCGGATATGCCCACTACATTATCGACGTGGGGATTGAGGAGACAGTCCCTGTCTTCCTGTGCGGTCTGGAGAGCGAAAACCTCTGGGCAGTAACGAATTTAACCCAGGACAAGTGCTGTCCTGCATGCCTGAACCTGGCAAGGTTGGCGGGTCTGCCCCTGGGCCTGGAGGGCTGACCTCCCCCAAACTATAACCAAATCTCAATCTACCGGAGGCACAATGGCTCCACCGGACATTAGGGCATTGATTTTCGACGTATTCGGGACCGTGGTTGACTGGCGGGGCAGCATCATCGAGCAGTCCGCCGCCTTTGGCAAGGCCCGGGGACTGGAACGGGACTGGGGGGCCTTCGCCGATGCCTGGCGCGGAAAGTACCAGCCCTTTATGAACAAGGTACGCACGGGAGAATTACCCTGGACCAACCTGGACGCGCTGCACCGCATGGCCCTGGAAGAGGTGCTTGCCGAGTTCGAGATTGATGGGCTGGACGAAGAAGAAAAACGGGAAGTGAACTTCTTCTGGCACAACCTGCGCCCGTGGGCCGACTCGGTGCCGGGCCTGTACCGGCTGAAGCAGCGGTACATCATCGCCACCATGTCCAACGGCAACATTGCCCTGATGACCAACATGGCCAAAAACGGTGGACTGCCGTGGGACGCCATCCTGGGCGCCGAGGTGGCCCGCCACTATAAGCCCGACCCGGAAAGCTACCTGACCACCGTGGAACTGCTGGGCCTGCGCCCCGAGCAGGTGATGATGACCGCCGCTCACCAGGGCGACCTGCTGTCCGCCCGGAAGGTTGGCCTCCGGTCGGGCTTCGTCCCGCGTCCCATGGAACACGGGCCGGACCGGACCCCAGACCCTACGCCCGACCCGTCCTTCGACGTGGTGGCCACGGACTTTACGGACCTGGCAAGGCAGATGGGGGTGTAGGAGCCGCAGGGCGCCCAATTGAGAATCGGGAGTCAGAAGTTAAGAATCCGGAAATAGTGGCCTTCATATTAATACGACCACCGGAAGAAACTGTACCTGGTTCGGAATTCCTGATTCAGGAGTAGTTTATGCCCCGTATCGCAGTCCGACTGGAAAACGACCCGCAACTCACGCCCGCCGATTCGATGGAACTGGCACGTCTGGCGGAAAGCCGGGGCTACGAAATGGTGTGGGTGCCGGAAGGGTCGGGACGGGATTCCCTGACTCAGCTCACCTTCCTGGCCTGCCACACCGGCGCCCTCAAGCTGGCCACCGGCATCCTTCCCATCTATTACCGCACCCCCATGCTGACTGCCATGTCGGCAGCGGGTCTGAGCGACCTCTCCCAGGGCCGCTTTGTCCTGGGCCTGGGCGTGGGTCACCGGCCCTCCGTGGAAGGGACCCACGGCATACCTTTTCGCCGTCCCCTGCCCCACATGCGGGAGACCATCACCCTGACTCGCCGCCTGCTTGACGGGGAGCAAGTGTCCCTTGCGGGAAGGGTTTTCAACGTGGCGAGCGCATCCCTGGGCGCCGCTGCGCCCGCCCAGCGCGTACCTATCTACGTGGCCGCCCTGGGCCCGCAGATGCTCGAGTTGACCGGCGAACTTGCCGACGGCGTGCTGCTCAACTGGACGGCGTCCAGTTACCTGGAACAAGCCATCCAGCATCT
Organism: uncultured Dehalococcoidia bacterium; assembly: GCA_964587795.1. Classification (GTDB taxonomy): domain Bacteria; phylum Chloroflexota; class Dehalococcoidia; order Lucifugimonadales; family UBA3495; genus Bin22. The sequence continues at coordinate 14,100 of CAZPMU010000063.1, forward strand.
GCACCGTGGCGCGGAAAAGGCCGGGCGCGACCCTTCCGAGATTGACGTTGCCGGCTACGTGCGGGTAGCCGTATCCGACGACCCGGAAGCGGCAAGGGCCAGTTTGCAGGGGCAGATAGCCCGCTACGCCAGCAACCCCTTCTACAACAATTTCTTCCAGGAAATGGGTTTCGGCCGGGAAATGACTGCCGCGGAAGAGGCCATCCGCCGGGGAGACCTGGACGAAGCGGGCCGTGCCATAAGCCCGGAAATGCAGAACCAGGTGGCGGTGGTGGGCAACGCGGACCGGTGCCGGGCGGAAATAGAGAGGCGCCGCTCCCTGGGCCTGAACCTGCCCGTGGTTGCCCCCTTCACCGTGGACGAAGCCCGGGCTTCCTATGAGCGGGTGATTGAGACCTTTGGGGGGTA
>CAZPMU010000064.1:0-14339 GCA_964587795.1 uncultured Dehalococcoidia bacterium
GCAAACAGCATCACCACCGCCGTTAACCCCGCCAGCGACGCGAATACCGTCAGGGCAATATCGTAGTTGCCCGTCAGGTCGAACACTATGCCTGCCGCCACGGTGCCAATGGCCTGCTCCAGGCTGGTGAAAGGCTCGGTAACGCCCCTGATGGCCCCCAGCGACCGGCGGCCGTAGTAGTCGGCGTAGGCCACCGGCGGCACCGACAGCATTCCGCCCACCCCGAACCCGAAGGCGGCCGAATAGGCCAGAGCGTCCAGGGTGGAAGCCACGGTCAGGAACAGAAGCGCGGGAATGGCAACGGCCAGGGAGACTGCAACCAGCACGTAGCGTACGGGGAAGCGCTCCGCAACCCAGCCCCAAAGCAGACTTCCGGCGCCCATGAAGGCTGCCGACAGGCTCAGGCCCAGCCCCGATACCACCACGCCCAGCCCTTCGTCCCGCAGCAGGGCGGCCAGGTGGGTGTTGATACCGGCCTGCACCAGGAACAGGGTACCCACCCCGGCGGCCAGAATCCACAGGGCCGGGGTCTTCATGGCTTCCTTCAGGGTCCAGGCCGGCTCTTCCGCCGGTTGGGGTGTTGGCTCGGACCCCCCGGCGGCTGCGTTGTCGGGCAGGAGTTCAGGCTCCGGGTCGCCGTCGGGCCGTAACCCCAGATCCTCCGGTTGCTGCACAATCAGGAAGGTAACCGGCACCAGGGCGATAATCCACACCAGGGCGCCCAGCACAATCCACGCCATGGGCCAACCGTGGCTGGCGATGATTGCGGAGGCAATCAACGGGAAGGCCACCAGGCCGATGGAATGAGAGGCGAAGAGTATGCCGTTGGTCCGGCCCCGCATCCGCACAAACCACCGCGACACCACCACCGAGGCGCCGATGGGAATGGGACTGGCGAAGATAACCCGGCTTATTCCGTAAAAGAGGTAGAAGAAAATGGGTATGGTGGCCCAGGCCAGGGAGATGGTGGCCAGGCCCATTACAAATACGCTGGATGCCAGCACCAGGCGCGCGCCGTACCGGTCTATCAGCCATCCCACCAAAGGCGAAAGGGCCGACGCCGCCAGGCCGCCCACGCTGGCGGCGCCGGCCACCAGGGTGCGGCTCCAGCCCAGTTCAGGGTCGGCAGCCAGGGGGTAAATGAACACCGCCAGGGTCAGGCTGGCCGAAGCGTTCCGAACCACCTGCGTGCTGCTGGCCGACGCCAGAATCACCCACCCGTAGAAGAAGGGGAGGCGCTGGGCCAGCCGTTGCAGCGAGCCGGTCATGGGGTCCAAATCCCGGCGGGACCCATTGGGCCGTCTGGCGGCCGACCAATGGGGGCTGCTGTGCAAGGAGTTGGGGCCGGTCGAGTCAAGGGATGCTCCCAGGGGTTCCGCGGGGTGTTTAGGAGTCAGTCCGCCAGCGGCCGGAGCGGGAAGAACCGGGGCTGGTTGCTGACGCATACTTTAGCATAAGGGCCCGGCTGCGTTAAGGGTCGGCCCTGGGGGTAACAGGGCAATCGCATTTGAACCGGAAAGCCTGGTCCGCCTGAGTTTAGCCCGGCCTGTTTGTCACCACAGAGACACAGAGTACGCGGAGTTGCACGGAGTATCCCTGTGTTCCTCAGGGTACTGTGCGCCCTTGTGGTTAAAGGAAGCCTCCAAGTGCGATTGCCCTGGCCGCCCGCTCCTCTTGCCTTTTTCACCCTTTGACCCTGTGCTATAATCGCAAAGCCTTTGGACGGGGCCCGTTGGGCAGCGTACCGGGGGGAGTGTGGGGGGCCTTCGGACTTGGCTCTTTTTCCGGCAGCAGACCGGTTGCGGTGGCAGTAACGCCGCCGGTTGAACATAAGGAAGGGGGTATGGCTGCCACCGCCGTTCGCTGGCAGTCCATTTCTATGACATACACTAAAGGTCCGCTGGTAGATTCCGACAACCTGCGAATTTTCACTGGAAACTCCCATCCCACCCTGGCCCAGTCGGTCTGCGACTACCTCAATATTCCCCTGAGCAAGGCCGAGGTTTTCAAGTTCGCCAACGACAACTCCTTTGTCCGGATTATGGAAAATGTCCGTCAGCGAGATGTTTTCATCATCCAGCCCACCGGCGCCCCGGTCAATGACAACCTCATGGAACTGCTCATAATGATCGACGCCTGCAAGCGGGCTTCCGCCGGGCGCATTACCGCGGTCATTCCCTACTATGGCTACGGCCGCACCGATAAGAAGGACCAGCCCCGGGTGCCCATTACCGCCCGCCTGGTGGCCGACCTGCTGACCACTGCCGGAGCCGACCGCCTGCTGACCGTGGACCTGCACGCCGGCCAGATACAGGGCTTTTTCAACATCCCCGTGGACGAACTGACCGCCATGACCATCATGGCCGACTACTTCAAGGTGAAGGAAATTGAAGACCTGGTGGTGGTGGCCGTGGATATTGGCATATCCAAGCGGGCCCGGGACGTTGCCGAGTACCTGGACTGCCCGCTGGCTATCATCGAGAAACGCCGCATCGACAACGCCGACCATTCCGAGACCCTGAACGTCATTGGCGACGTCAAGGGCAAGGTGGCCCTGACCTTCGACGACGAGATTCTAACCGGGGGCACCACGGTCAACGCCGGACACGCCCTGATGGAAGCCGGGGTGACCGAGGTCTATTGCTGCGCCACCCACCCGGTCTTCGCCAGCCGCGCTTACGACGCCATAGAAGACAGCGACTTCCAGGAAGTGGTGGTTACCGACACCCTTCCCCTGGACACCAACAGGGAGTCAAACAAGGTAAAAGTCCTTTCCGTTGCTCCCCTGCTGGGCGAGGCCATCAACCGGATACACGTGGGCCAGTCAGTGGGCGCGCTCTTCAGCACCCGCAGCTACCCGTAGCTACCCGGAGTTTCACAACCGGCCGGCGTGACCTGGTTCACCTGCCTAAGGAAACCTCTGAACAAGTCCCTTCCCCTCTGACGGGGGCGGACCGTCCTCCATTGGCGGGAAGGTCAGGATGGGGGTGAAGGAGTTCGCTCCATAGCTGGGACCTCCGCTCTCACCGTGCAGATTCCGGCCGCCTTCGCAGAGGCTGCGACTTATTCAGACTTTCACGATACCTGGCTGCCGGCGATGATTTTGGAGAGCATTGTAGTGGGGCGTCCCGACCTGCATGAAGGAGCGCAGCATCTGTGCTTGAACAAGGGACAGGCTTGATCCAACCGCCGTGCGCCCTTCTCCGGTACCGCCACCGGCGCCAGATCAAGCTTTGAGATAGCTTCTGAGCAGGACAGAGTTTTTATCAATGGCGGAGATGCGCCGGATGGCGTTTCCGTCTAGTGGTCAAAACGCGAGAATGGTAGGGACAGACCTGTGTGTCTGCCCTGGTCCCAAGGCAATACCCCCGGAATCGGAACGCTGCCCATGCGCCGTGCAATTGGGAGCAGGGCCGCCCCGGAGACCGCTCGTATAAGGAAGGGAGAAGCTCATGCCCAAATTTGATGCCGACGGCGTCCAGCTTTACTACGAGGAGCACGGGAAGGGGTTCCCCCTCATCTGGAGTCACGAGTTCGGCGGCAACTACGACAGTTGGGACCCGCAGGTCAACTTCTTCTCCCGCCGCTACCGGGTAATCACCTACGCCGCCCGGGGCTACCCGCCCTCCGACGTCCCCGAAGACCCGGCCGCCTATTCCCAGGACCAGGCCATCGAGGACCTCCGCCTGCTCATGGTCCACCTGAACATCCCGCAGGCCCACATCGGCGGACTTTCCATGGGCGGCAACGTGGCCTTGAACTTTGGGCTGCGCCACCCCGAAATGGCCCGCTCCCTCATCGTTGCCGCCTGCGGCTCCGGCAGCGACGACCCGGACCAGTTCCGCTCCGACGGTTCCCGCATGACCGAGGTGCTAATGACCCAGGGCATGGAGCCCATGGCCCGGGACTACGGCCACGGCCCCACCCGCACCCAACTTCTGCGCAAGGACCCCAAGGGCTTCCAGGTCTTCTACGACGGCCTGGCCTCCCACTCCCCCCTCGGCTCCGCCCTAACCTACCGGGGCATCCAGATGACCCGCCCGCCCATCTACGACCTGGCTGAAGGCATGCGCCAGCTTCAGGTGCCCACCCTGGTAATGATCGGCGACGAAGACGACCCCTGCGTCAACCCCGCCGTCTTCATGAAGCGGAACATCCCTCGCTGTGGCCTGGTCGTCTTTCCCCGCAGCGGCCACGCCATCAACCTCGAGGAGCCTGATCTCTTCAACCGCACCGTCCTCGACTTCCTGTTGGAAGTGGAAGAAGGCGGCTGGCAGCCCCGCTAGGCACCGCGCCTGGTAACTATCTCAATAGTACCTTCTCTCTTGATGGGGGTTGGGGGCGGTTCGCAAACCGTCCCTGCGGTAGGGGAGTGACAGGCCGGTTAAGCATAGCCGAGGCAGGCCACCGCGAAATTCAAGGTTGCTATTGTGACAGTTCCGTAGCGGGATATAATACGCCCACCGCCATTGGCGTTTGTCGTCCGGCGGTAATGCTAATGCAGGTAGCGAAATTGCTCGATGGACAGGCCTGCCATAGCAATCAAGCAGCCCCGATTAAGCCGCCCATCGCCAATGCCTCGAAAGGGCTATGACGGGGAATGATTGGAAGAACTTCGCCATTTGACATTGCGATTTGTCCGCTTTGTCGGATAACTCTATACCCTCTTGACCAAAACTGCTTCGTAGCGCATCTTCCTTCTCCGGTAGCGGGAATCGCTGGCATCGCTGTTCAGCTTCCGTCAAGGTAATACACAAGGCGGTATTATTCCAAAGGAACCCGGCATAATGAGTGGCCGAACTCTAACACAAGGAGCGTTACCATGTACGACCTGCTGATCAAGGGAGGTACCGTAATCGACCCTTCCCAGAACATCAACGGCCCCAACGACGTGGCGGTGCAGGACGGCAAGATTGCCCTTGTCGCTCCGGACATACCCGAGTCCGAGGCTGCCCGGGTGGTGGAGGTCAAGGGCAAGCTGGTAACTCCCGGCCTTATTGACCTGCACACCCACATCTATGACGGCGTTAACGGCAACGGCGTGGAGGCCGACCTGGGCGGCGTCCGCGCGGGCGTTACGACCATGGTTGACGCTGGCAGTTCCGGCTGCGACACCTACGGCGGCTTCCCCCGCCACATTATTCCCAACAACGCCACGGAGATTATCCCCTTCCTGCACATCTGCCGCACCGGCCTGGCCACCACTCCCGACATTTTCAGCCCCGCCAGCATCGACCTGGACCGGACGATACAGGTGGTGGAGCAGAACCGGGACACCATCTTCGGCATCAAGGCCCGCATGGTCTCCCCTGCCCTGGAGATTATGGGCATGGAGATGCCTCGCATGGCCAAGCGCGCCGCCGTGGAGGCCGGGGTAAAGCTGATGGTCCACATCGGCGACACGGAGAAGCGGTACGACGAGAAGGTCATCCACCAACTGCTGCCCATCCTTGAAGAGGGAGACATCGTAACCCACCTGTTTACCGCCAACCCCGGCGGGGTCATCGACTCGGAGGGCAAGCTGGTGCCCGAGGCCAAAGAGGCCCAGGAACGGGGCGTGTGGCTGGACACGGCCCACGGCCGCATGAACTTCAGCTTCGACGTGGGCCAGAGGGTGCTGGACCAGGGCCTGCTGCCCCACTGCATCAGCACCGACCTGACCCTGCCCGGCCGGCAGTTGACCGTCCACAGCATGACGGAGATGATGACCCGCTTCCTGGCCATGGAGTTCACCCTGGAGCAGGTGGTGGAGATGTCCACCATCAATCCGGCCAGGGCACTGGGCCAGGAAGACCGCATCGGCTCGCTGGCCCCGGGGCACCAGGCCGACATCTCAGTGCTGGACATGACGGAAGGCGACTGGGTGGTCTACGACGTGGTAGGCGGCAGCCGCCGCACGGAAAAGGCGGTGGTGCCGGTGCTGACGGTGAAGCGCGGCGAGGTGTACGAAGCCGGCTGGGGCCCGCGCCCCTGGGGCTGGGAGCCGGACAGTGCGTAGGGGTTAGAAGACGGTTGCATACTGGTGCCAGCGAAACAGATTTGTACTTTTGGTCGACAATTACTCTTAAGCTTGTGACAGTTTGAGACATGACTGAAGCGAAGCCACGAAAGGAATACGCGCATCCCGCATGGGACGGGTTCTACTCCGCAGCCCAGGTTTCCAGGCTTGCGGGAGTTCCCCGTTCGACACTTTACGACTGGAAGAAAAGAGGGACAATTGGGCCTTCCGTCCAGATATTTGACGGAGACAGACTTCTGGAAGAAGGTTATTCCTACGCGGACCTCGCAGTTATCAAGCTTCTCAGAGGCCTGAAAGACAAGCAGCTTACTCGGAAGTCCCTCATCGTGGCTCTAAAGCACCTATTCGAGAGGTTCGGCTCGTTTGATATTAGAAACTGGGAGCAGTCTCATCTTTTTGTACTGGACAAGGAAGTATATGCCCAGAAGCCTGACCAATGGGAATCTACTGCCGCTACCCGGGGAGGACAAAAGCTGATGTTGTCGCTGCCGGACTTATTTGAAGAAGAAGCGGCGCTGTTGGTTCCCAGGGACTATAGTGACTGCGTGGAAATCAACCCTGAGGTGATGGACGGACAACCGGTTGTTAAGGATACACGGATTCCCACATCCACACTGGCTATGATGGCCAAACAAGGCATTTCCTCCACGGAACTTGCCAGTCTGTACTCACCGGTCCCGGCAGACACCATCGAGAAGGCCATCCAGTACGAACGCAGCCTTGACAGAATCGCTGCCTAATCTGGAGCGGCTGTTATTAGATGCCGACGTTAACGTACTGGTAAGGAGGTATCTTGTTGCCGTAGGGTTTGATGTCCTCTTGGCCACACAGGCGGGAGCAAACGTAAGAAGTGATCTGGCACTACTGCAATGGGCGACCGACAATGAAAGAGCATTGGTTTGTCATGATAAACACCGCGGTCACACCCGTATGCAGATGGTAGAAGAGATTTGCGAAAGAGGCGGCAGGATCATTAGAATCGGTGGCAGGCCTGACCAACATCCTTTGACTTCGGCAGGATTGGTCATGGTCCATCGGCCTGGCTGGTTGCAGTTCTTTGAGGGAGAAGGCGACGGAATCGCAACCGTTCATCCCTCTGGTTGCAGGTTAATGCCCCGCGAAAGCTTGCAAGTGCAGTACCGGCGGCGTGTAAGATCGCAAGCCGATCCTATTGCTGGGCTTGAGCCTCCTGAATAGATCTGGAAATCTCCAGGCGAGGGCCAATTAACCCCTCTTTCCCTTCACCACCTTCCCCTTAACCTTCCTCCCCCACTGTCTCACCATGGCCACCGGCCTGAACCGCCGTTTCATGTTGTGGGCTATCAGCGGGGCCACCTGCTGGTTGCCGGCTACCAGGGGGGCCACCCACTGGCGCAATTCCTTCAGGGTGGGCGGATTTTCTTCCCAGGTGGGCGCCAGCGAGTCCATGGAATGCCACTGCTTTTCCCCCTTTAACCTGGTCATCACCGTGCCGCCGGCCTCCTGCACCGCAATGGCGCCGGCCAGCATGTCCCACATCCGGGGCGCGCCAATTATGGCGTACTGCATCACCCCGCAGGCGGTCATGGCCAGTTCGTAGGCGATGCTGCCGGTGGTGCGCAACTCGCCGGGGTTGCGGCCCACGGGCTTGCCGAATCTGGTGGTCTGGACGAAAAAGCCGGGCAGGCCAATGAGGCGGTTGCCCACCGGCTTCTCCGAGGAATAAACCGCTACCGGTTCGTCGACACCCCCTTCCTCCAGGGTGAACCTGGCGCCACCATCGCGGCGGCAGTGCAGCACAAACCCTCCCCCGGGCGAGGGCCAGGGAATATACAGGGCCCCGGCCACGGGACGCCCCCGGTGCAGTATGCCTATAGACGAGGCATATACGGGCAGGCCGTTCAGAAAGTTGGTAGTCCCGTCCAGCGGGTCCAGCACCCACAGGAAATCCGGCGCCGGACCCGACGGGTCCGTCTCGTCGGAACCCTCCTCGCCCAAAATGCCGTGGGATGGAAAGAGGCGGGTGATTTCCCTTACAAGAAACTCCTGGGTGGCCTTGTCGGCGGAAGTTACCGGGTCAAGCTGGTTCTTGTCCTTGTATTCAATGGAAAGCTGCTTGCCGAATTGTTCCGAAAGGATACGCCCCGCGCCCCAGGCCAGAGCCACGGCGGCGGACTCGATCTCCTGCAACTGTTCCTGCAACGTCTGCTCATCCGCAATCATGCGTGACTCCTCCGGTCTTCGTGCTCCTTCGTGTCTCTTCGTGGACAGCGTCCCTAACGGTACATGGGCTTGAAGAAGCTGTGCAGGTAATTGCGCTGGTGGGCCCAGGAGTGACACCGCTTCACCACCGCCGGCGGAATGGGTTGCCCCTGCCGCTGGGTAATGCGCATGGTCTCGTAACCGTTCAGTTCCGGCGGCGCGTCGGCGGTGAAAATGACCTCGCACCCCTCCGACTCGATAAACATCTTCAGGGACTCAAAGCCCGTTACCTTTTTGTTGGGGGTCTGGTAAACGAAAAGCTCGGTGCAGCCATAAAGGTCATCCACATGGTCGTTGCCATTGCCCCGGCCGCCGCCCTGCCGGATCTGCTGCCGTGTAAAACCGTGTCCGCTCAGATTCATGCTCATAAGCCAACCCCGAATTCAATCACGAGTTTTCAGTTACGAATTACGAACTGCCAACTGCAATGGAGGCCTTGTGGCCCGGTCCCTTCGTAATTCGCAACTGCCAATTCTAAATTATCCCGTCAGGGATAGATAGCCCAGCCCACCCGGTCGGTGTCGGCCCGGTAAAAGTGTCCGTCGGTGGAGGTCACGTACAGGGTGGTAAGGCCGGGGCCGCCGAAGCACACATTGGTGGGACGGTTGCAGGCGATGGGATGGGTTTCCAGCACCCGGCCCGTGGGCGAGAAGACGTAGATCATGGGCCCGGGGCCGCCCAGTTCCCAGCCGGCCGTGGCCACGATGTTGCCGTCGGCGTCGAAACACATCCCGTCGATGCCCCGGTGTACCGCGTTGGAGTCCCGGCCGAACGAGTGCAGCGTCCGGTACGAGCCCAGGCTACCGTTCGCATTGATGGGGTAAGCCCGCAGCTCCCGGTCGATGTCGATGCGCTCGCTGTTGCTCTCCGCCACGTACAGGGTGTGCTGGTCCGGGGATACCAGGATGCCGTTGGGCATCGTCGTGTCAAAAGTTACCCGGGTTACCGTGTAGCTGCCGTCGGGCTGTGGGTCGGCCCGCAGCACCGAGCGGTTGTCCAGCTCCTCCACCTCGCTGGGGTCGATGTTGCCGGCGTTCCAGGGGTTGGTGAACCAGATGCGCCCGCTGCGGTCTATGGCCAGGTCGTTGGGGGTGTTCAGCTTCTGCCCGTCCACGCGGTCGGCCACGGGCACAATGGCGTCGTCGTCAAACCGCACGATGGCGCGGCCGCCCGAGCAGCAGCCGAACAGGTTGCCCAGGGCGTCGAAGGCCAGGCCGTTGGTATGGTTGGTGCCCGACCGCGCCTCCGTGATGGCGCCCGAGTTCGGGTCGTACCGCATGATGCGGCTGCTGGGAATGTGGGTGAAGAGTATGGATGCACCGTCCCAGACGGGGCCTTCGCTGACGCCGCCGTAGGGCCGGGTGAGCAGTTCAAAGTGATATTGCCAGGCCATCCTGTTATTCCTCCTGAAGGGCATTGGGATAACGCAGATTATCCACGAATAAGCGCGAATGTCCACCGCTTGAGGAAAGGGGAGAGAGGCCTTCTCCGGCAAATGGGCTGGCCGTCTCCTGCCCCGCGCCGATGTCGCTGACAGCATCCTATTGCCATAGCTTGTCCGGTGGTCTAAATTAGACGGGCGTTTTGGGAGCCGGGAGGACGGGGTCGGGTTACTTTCGGAACTGGTGATAATTCAGGTATGTCTTCGGTGCTGCGGGAAATTGTGGAAGCCCTGGCCCTGGCCATTGTGGTGTTCATCCTCATCCAGGCCAGCGCGCAGAACTTCCGGGTCGAGGGTTCCAGCATGGCGCCCACCCTGGAGGGGCAACAGTACCTGCTGGTCAACAAGCTGGTCTACTTCACCTTCGACGTGGAACGCTTCTCCCGCATAGTTCCCTTCTGGAATGTGGACAAGTCTGAAGTCAGCCGCCCCTTCCGGGCCCCAAAGCTGGGGGAGATAATCGTCTTCCACTTCCCCGGGGAACCCCAGCGCGACTTCGTGAAGCGGGTTATCGGCCGGCCCGGGGACAAGGTGGAGATAGTGGACGGCACGGTATTGGTCAACGACGCTGTTCACAGGGAACCCTATTTGAACGAACCCTTCCAGGACAATATGCCGCCCCGGCGCATGGACGGGAACGAGTACTTCGTTATGGGAGATAACCGCTCCCACAGCAACGACTCCCGCAACTGGGGAGGGGTCCCCGAACAAAACGTGGTGGGCAAGGTGTGGCTAATCTACTGGCCCTTCCCCGAATTCGGCATTCCCCGTTAACCTCTCACCCGTCTCTTTCACCTGAACCGCATACCAAGGCAAAAGACATCCACGGTCAGACGGGGAAGCCCGCCCACCGGGCGGGCTTCGGTTTCCTTCCGTGGATGGCTCTTGTGGATGGCTCTTCAGGTATGGCGGCAGGCGGCGGCGCTTACTCTTCCCCCGCCCGGGCCGGTCCCACCAGGATGTCGTCGCCGTCCACCCGCACCTCGAAGGTTCGCAGCGGGTCCATAGCCGGCGGGGTCAAAACCTTGCCGGTCCGGACGTTGAAGATGGCGCCGTGGAGCGGGCACTGCACTTCCGCTCCGTCCAGGTCGCCCTCGGACAGGGACGCGTAGGCGTGAGAGCAGATGTCGTCGCAGGCGTGGACTTCGCCATCCACGTTGACCAGAAGTATCTGGTCGTCGCCCACGTCCACCACCTTCATGTCCCCCGGGGACACCTCGCTGACTGCGGCAACCTTAACGAAATCGTCGGGCATAACTCCTCCCCTTGTTTTTGGCTTACTCATTCCAGGAATTGCGCCCGGCCCTGCGGCCGGGCCGATGGTTCGGGGGTAATTATATATGAGCGGGGGTGTTTGGGGGAAATGGGGGGGTTGCCATCCACGAATGGGCATGAGCAATTGTTAATGCCTTGCCTGCATTGACTCTGTCCTTTAGCCTTACGGTGGGATTTCTGGCATCAACATTGGCAGCGAAAAGGATCGATGGATGGCAAACGAGGCCAGCCGAACGATTTTTAGAATGCAAGTGCTATGTGACTGATTATTTTTGGCAGCAAACACCCCCTGGGCAAGCAACTAAGGGACGAAGTGTCTCACAAGACGGCGACCGGACAAATCAAAATGTTTGAGTGACAGGCCAGGCCGCTGGTATGTAACACCTCACACTGAAGGCGACTACTTACATCGGTACGACCCTTCCTGTACCCGTTTTGACTTGGTCATTGCTAACCTGTAGTAATTCAAGCCTCATTGCGCCCCCAACCCGCCCGTGCTATAATTCACAAAGTTAGAGAAGATGAGATAGAAGGTACTGCATTAGTAATGCTGGATGCTGACGTACGGGAACGAATAACGCGGGAATACCGGACCCACCCCAACGATACCGGGTCCACCGAACTGCAGGTCGCCATACTCACCGAGCGTATCCGCCAGGTGACCGACCACCTTCGCACCCACCGGAAGGACTTCCACTCCCGCCGCGGTCTGGTCAGCATGGTGTCGAAACGCCGCAGGCTACTCAATTACCTCAGTAACGAAGACGTCAACCGCTATCAGAACCTGATCAGCCGGCTGGGACTGCGCCGCTAACCTTTCCACGGCCTGTCCTCCCAAGCCTGTCCGGGTCCGTCCAGTTATCACGGTAATAGCCGCCCCTCTACTAAACGTACTAGCTTCGCGTTTGTCTCCTCTGCATTTATCTTTAATGTGCGAGGTTAAGTAATTCCCCATGCCTGAAGCTACTGTAGTAGAAAGAATTATCGGTAACGAAAAGCTGGTTATCGAATCGGGCAAGCTGGCCTTCCAGGCCCACGGCTCCGCCGTCCTTACCTATGGCGACACCGTAGTCCTGGCCACCGCCGTAATGGCGGACAAGCCCAGGCCCGACATAGATTTCCTGCCCCTGACAGTGGAGTTTGAAGAGCGGTTATATTCCGCGGGCAAAATTCCGGGCAGCTTCTTCCGTCGCGAAGGCCGCCCCGGCCAGGAAGCCATCCTCTCCGCCCGACTCACCGACCGTTCCATCCGCCCCCTTTTCCCCAAGGGACTCCACAACGAAATTCAGGTCATCCTCACTGTCCTTTCCGCCGACCAGAAGAACCCCCCGGAAATCATCGGAATGATTGGAGCCTCCACGGCCCTGTCCATCTCCCACCTGCCCTTCGCCGGTCCCATCGGCGCCTGCCGCGTTTCCTACAACGACGGCGGCTTCATCGTCAATCCCACCTACGCCGAGATTGCCGACGGGCAGCTTAACATGGTGGTGGCCAGCACCCGCGACGCCATCATGATGGTGGAAGCCGGTTCCTACGAGGTCTCCGAAGAGGTGATCCTGGAGGGCATCCAGAAGGCCTTCCAGGCCAACCTGCTTACCATCGACCTGATCGACGAACTGGTGGCCCAGATCGGCCAGCCCAAGCGCGAAGTGGAAGAACACACCGAGGAAGAGGAGCGGCTGGACTCCCAGATAAAGGCCATCGTCAACGGTCGGGTCACCGAAATCCTGGAGCAGAACGCCTTCAAGGCGGAGCGGGACGAGGGCCTGGACCGCATTGAGGACGAGGTGGCCGAGCAACTGGCCGAGGAATTTGGCAAGAACAAGGTGGCCGAGGGCTTCAAGAACGTGGTTAAGGGCGAGGTGCGGCGACGCATCCTGGACCTGGGCGTTCGCCCCGACGGCCGCAGCCTGTCGGAGATCCGCCCCATCGCCTGCGAGGTGGGCGTACTGCCCCGCACCCATGGCTCGGGCCTCTTCACCCGGGGCCAGACCCAGGTCCTGTCCGCGGCCACCCTGGGCCCTCTCAGCATGAAGCAGAACCTGGACACCCTGTCCCCCGACGATACCAAGCAGTTCATGCACCACTACAACTTCCCGCCCTATTCCGTGGGCGAGGCCCGTCGGGTGGGTTCCCCCGGCCGGCGGGAAATCGGGCACGGAGCGCTGGCCGAGCGGGCCATCCTGTCCGCCCTGCCTTCGGAGAACGAATTCCCCTACACCATTCGTGTGGTGTCCGAGGTGCTCAGTTCCAATGGCAGCACCTCCATGGGCAGCGTCTGCGGGACCAGCATGGCCCTGATGGACGCCGGCGTGCCCATGAAGGCCCCGGTGGCCGGCATTGCCATGGGCCTGGTAACCGACAACGACGGCCGCTACGCCGTCCTTAGCGACATTCAGGGCATTGAGGACTTCCTGGGCGACATGGACTTCAAGGTGGCCGGCACTGCGGCCGGCATCAATGCCCTGCAGATGGACATCAAGCTCAAGGGCCTGGACGAGGAAATCCTCCGCGAGGCCCTGGAACAGGCCCGACTGGGCCGCCTCCACATTCTGAACAAAATGACGGAGGCCATAGACGAACCACGCACCGAGATGAGTCCCTACGCCCCCAAGACCGTCCGCATCCAGATTCCGGTCGAGAAGATCGGCGCGGTCATCGGCCCAGGCGGTCGGGTCATCCGCGGCATCATCGAGGAGACGGGGGCTTCCATCGACGTGGCCGACGACGGCGGCGTCACCATCAGTTCCTCCGAGCAGACATCTCTGGAACTGGCCCGCAGCCGGATCGAGGGCCTGACCCGCGAACTGGTGGTGGGCGACATACTCACCGGCAAGGTAAACCGCCTGGCCAATTTCGGCGCCTTCGTGGAACTGATACCCGGCAAGGATGGCCTGGTCCGCAACGAGGATTTGGGCGAAATGGAAGAGGAGCTCAAGGTGGGCCAGGAAATCACCGTGATGGTCCAGGAGATTGACTCCATGGGACGGGTCAACGTCTCCCGCCGCGCCCTGTTCGGCGATGAGGAGGGCGGAGCCCGGCCCCCGCGGCCTGCCCGCCCGCCCCAGGACCGGGGCGACCGGGGAGGTGACCGTCCCCGTGGCGGCGGCGGATACGGCAATCGCGGTGGTGGCGGCGGCGGCGGCAACCGTGGCGGTGGCGGCGGTGGCGGATACGGCAATCGCGGCGGCGGTGGTGGCGGCAACCGTGGCGGTGGTGGCGGCGGACCCCGTGGCGGCGGCCAGGGCGGCAACCGCGGCGGCGGTGGCAGCATCTCCGACCGGCGCTTCCTCGGCAACAGCGGCGGCAGGACCACCCGCTAGGGCACTTTCCTGAAGACCCTTCACTAAAGCAACGATAAGG
>CAZPMU010000065.1:0-14337 GCA_964587795.1 uncultured Dehalococcoidia bacterium
CGGCCGTCAACCCGCTTGCCAGCCCTGCCAAAAATGGCTAGACTAGGGAACGTTTTAGCACGATACTAAGGAGGAGGTATCAAGGTTAAGCATCATGTTTGATCAGAATTCGCTCACCGCTCTGTTCGACGAATTGCGAGACGAGTACGAACTGGAACCGGACTGGGAAGACATCCAGCGGGACGCCCATTTGGCGGTTGCCCGTGTCGATGCCGGTCAGGCCCTCGGCAACGTGGATCCCCGGGTGGGAACCCTGGTGGACAAGCATAATCCCGGCTAGGTTCCGCCAGTTTCCGAACTCGAAAAACCAGGGACGGAACGATGGTTCCATCCCTGGTTTTTTTGTTTCGAGCGCCGGCGTTAAGTTGCTGCTACGCACCCGCTCCCCATCGCCCTCTTACGAATAGTTTACCCGCCACTGTTGGTATAGGTAGAACCCCACAATGCCGGCAGGAATGGCCAGGACTACTGCCGTCAAAATGACTACCAGCACCCAGGGGTCCAAGGTGATGATGTGGTCCAGCCGGGCCTTGAGCCAGGCCAGGAAATCGGGGTCAACAATGTCGTCGTGATGGGCTGCCAGCCGCAGCAGCAGGGTGGAAACTTCGGTCCCCAGCCACTTGACCGGCAGCCACAAGGCAATGCCAATCATCGCAAGCTCCCGTCAACCCGGACACACGCCGGGAGAAGCCCGGGCTAGTCGCCGGCCGCCGGCATAGCCGCCGACTCCACCGGTTGGTATCGGGATGAGTACTTCTTTTCCTTAATTGAGAAGGCAAACACCGAAGCGGGGAACAGCATCAGCCCTGCGATGAGGAAAGGCAGGGTGTAGGAACCGGTAAGGTCGAACAACTCCCCCGCCAGCCAGATGCTAATACCGCTGCCCAAGGCGTGGACGAGGAACGCCACCCCGCTGATGGTACCCAAAGCCCGAACTCCGTAGACGTCGGCAATAAGCGCAGTTGTCAGAGGCGCCGTTGCAATCCAGGAAATGCCGGCGATTATGGCGAAAATCAGCAGGGCCACCGCGCCAAGGTCGAAGAATACCACGCTGGCCAGCATAAGCATGTAGGCGGTGCCGCGCACGAAGTACACCAGGGCCAGCATGTTCTTCCGGCTGAATTTGTCGGACAGGACGCCCGCGCCGATACTGCCCACCACGTTCAGCCCCATCATCAATGCGAAAATGAAGGCCGCCGTCTGCGGGCCTATTCCCAGGGAGTCGGCAAAGGGGACAAAGTGTATGGAAAGGACTGCCGTGGTATAGCCGCAGGCAAAGTAGGCGATGGTCATTTGCCAGATGGGCATGGACCGGAAGGACTGCGCCCACCGGTCGGTGTCCAGCATTCCTGCGATCCGGTTTATGCCGGAGCCTGACGAGGCTCCGGCAGGTTCTTCGTCGCCGTCGGGGCTCAGGTCCATGTCCTTGGGGTCATCCCTAAGGAAGAAGAAGGCCAGCGGCACGGCCAGCGCCAGTACGGCCACCCCAAAGGCCACCCAGGTTACGCGCCAGTTGGTTGACTGCAGCAGGTACATTCCCAGGGGCACCAGGATGAGGCCGCCGGCCGATAGTCCCGATGCGTTGAGGCCCACCACAGTGGCCCGGCGGCGGCGGAACCAGCGGGAAAGCAAAGTACCGGTATTGTTCAGGGACATACCGCTGAGGGCTATGGAAGAGACGAGGCCGAACATGAAGATAAGGAAGAGGTAGTGGAAGGTGAGGCTCAGGGCGACGGTGGCCACGCCGAAAACCACGGTGCTGGAAATGATGACCTTGCGGCCGCCGAAGCGGTCGAGCAGTTGGCCCATGAAGGGTTGGGTCAGGCCGTTGACCAGGAACCCCAGGGCCGCGGCAAAGGAGATGGTGCCCCGGCTCCACTCGAACTCTTCGCTCATGGGGAGGACGAAGATGCCGAAGCTGTTGCGGGCGCCGTTGGTAACGAAAGCCACGAAAATGCAGGTGGCAACGATGTACCAGCCATAGAACACGGGTTTCCGTTGTTTCGCGCCGTGTGATGGTGTCATCGTTACCGCCAGCCGCGAAGTTAAAACGCAAGTATACACCCTTTGGAAAGGCTGTTGATTTTTCACCTTCTTCAAAACTTGCATTCCTGACAGGGCGGGTTGCGGGTATAGAAAGTTATCTGTTCAGAGTGGGGAAGAGACCCGCCAGTCTCCCTGAACTTTCTATCCCGCAATTGTCGGAAGCCTGAATGGCAGGGGCACGTTGGTCGGGATAGAGCCAAGGCAATCCAAGCAGAGTGAGGTGGATACCGGGCTTCGCCGGTATTGCGGGCCAGGAAGACCCGGCCGTGGGGCCATGACGGGGCCGGGAGGCACGGCAAGCCATATCCATATCGCCAAATACTTGCCGCCCAATTTATAAATTTGCCACCAAATGTTATTGACTTGTTAACAGTTTTAACATATCATTAATAAATCAACCCTTCACACCGTTTCCGGTTGCCTTATAATCCAGGCATAAACCAAATCGGAAGCAGGAGAAGCAATATGAGCGCGGTAAAGACCATCTACGTCGGAATGCACGACGGAGTCTGTGCGGTTGCCAGCGATGACGGCGGGAAGTCGTGGCAGCAGGGTCCGGTCACTTCCCTGCCCCACGCCGCAGCCAGGCTGTCGGCCAGCCCCGTAGAACCCGGCCGGGTCTACCTGGCAGCCTACGAGGCGGGCGTTTACCGCACCGACGACGGGGGAAAGACCTGGACTCACCTGGGTTCCTACCCTTCCGACTATGCTCACAGTGTGCTGGCCCACCCCACTGAGGGAGATACTCTCTTCGTGGGCAGCGAGCCAGCCACGGTGTACCGCTCCGAAGACGGCGGGGAAACCTGGGCGGAGCTGGAAGGATTCACCCAGGTGCCTGAATCGGTGGACTGGGGCTTTCACGCACCCACCCGGGACTCGCACGTGCGGGACCTGCGGGTTGCCCCCGACGACCCCGACCGGCTGTATGCGGGGATTGAAGTGGGCGGGATGGTTTGTTCCGGCGATGGCGGCCGGAGCTGGCAGCAACTGCCGGGCCTGAACGACGACATCCACTGCGTGGCCATCAGCGACGACCGGCCCAGCAGCGTGTACGTCGCCACCGCCCGGGCCCCCTACCGTTCCAGCGACGGGGGCAGCAACTGGGAGCTGATAAACGACGGACTTGACCGGCGGTACACGCTCCACATCGCTCCGGCTCCCGACGACGCCAGCCTGGTGCTGGTAACCGTGTCGGAAAACGCGCGGCGGCTCAACCCCATGTTCTACCGCTCCACCAACGGCGGCGACAGCTGGCAACTGGTGGACAGCGTGGGTCAGGGCGCCGAGCCCACGGAGATGGTCGTCGCATTTGAATGGGACCCCTCGGAACCCAACCGGGTTTATGCCGGCGCCGACGGGGGCAAACTCTACCAGAGCGCTGACCGGGGCGTAACCTGGGAGGAACTGCCGGTACGTCTCCCATCGGTAGCGGTGGGGGCCCTGGCCGTAGGCCGCAACTAGGGCAACAAAGGGACTGAGAATCCCAGCCGTCTGTGCGGGCGCCACGGCCAGCGTATTGAAGTAGCCGGTTCCGGCTATGCCCCACAGGCGGGGGCAATTCTATTCTCTGAAAGGGGGGACTTGCCTTATGCTGCGATTCGCTGAAGAACTGTTGCTGTTGTTGCTGGAGGACCAGGGGGGGAAGTTTGTTCGCTTGCCCGACCGGTCCCAGGATTACGCGCTGGCTACCAGTGTACTGATGGACCTGACGCTGGAAGGGCGCATTGACACCGACCTGGAGCGACTGGTGCTGGTCGATTCCACCCCCACGGGGGACGACCTGCTGGACCCGGCGCTGGCCGACATCGCCGCCGGCCGGGACCACAATGTCCGCTACTGGCTGGAGAGGACCACCGACCGCGCCGGGGAGATACGGGATAAGGCGCTGGGCCGCCTGGTCTCAAGGAAGATTGTGGACCGGCGGGGAGACAACTACCACTGGGTGTTCCGGTTCGACTGGGCCAGCCACAGGTGGCACCAGTCCAGGCTCTATCCCGCTATTGACGGCGAGGCCAGGCAGGAAGTGAAGGTGCGCATACTAGCCGAGCTGTTTGAGGGAGACATACCCGACCCGCGGGACGCAATGATCGTCAGCCTGGCCGATGCCTGCGGCATTCTGCCCATGCTGCTGTCACCGGAACAGATGGAGCAGGCCGGGCAGCGCATCGAGCTTCTGCGCAACCTGGAAGTTTTAAGCCGGGGTGCGTTCAAGCTGGTCAGCGAAGTGCAGGCCCTGGTAGAGGAAGACCGGCAGCCTGTAGCCGCGGCACCCGCCCGGGAACCGGCCCTGGCCGCTTCCTGACATGGGCTGCGGGATATTCGCAAACCCGCCGGCGAAATATGCAAAAGTTATCGGGCTGCCGAATGGCAGCCCGATAGCATTTTCGGAAATGTTCCGCCTGCCCCTGCCGGTTCAGGGGGGCCAGCCAATGGGTGACCCGCTATTTAGCCTTCAGGCAGATTTCGCAGTTTACGTAGAACTCAAACCTGTGCCCCACTATTTCCCCGGGGATCTGTTCGCTTACGGCCCGCATCAGGTTTTCTATGTTGTTGGCCCGGAATTCGCCCACGCTGCCGCACAGCACACAGATGGTGTGGTGGTGGTGCTCAACGCTGGACAGGCAGTACCTGGGCGCCCCGTCCAGCATATTGAGGCGGCAGAGGACGCCGGCGTTTAACAGCAGCTTGACGGTCCGGAAAACGGTGGCCCGACCCACCTGGGGCAGTTCGTTGCTGATTTCCTCGGCAGTGAATCCCTCTCTTTTATCTTCCAGCAACTCCACAATGGCCCGCCTGGGGGCCGTGGCGCGGTAACCCCGGTTCTCCAGGATGGACATTATTTGAGTGCGGGTAGTCAGCGGAGACGTCATTGCGCCTAAAACACTGCCTGTATCGGATTTAGCGCCCGGCGAGGGGCCTGAGGCTGATATTAGCAACCGCAATGTCCACCGTCAACTGTCATGTTACGCGAGATTATTTCGCAGAACAGGGATTCTGGCTAATGCAGGTCGGCCCCGGCACGGAACAATTTGCGACCAACTATCCCTTATTCGCGCAGCCCATTTATCCTGGAGTATCGACGGAGCAAGTTCTATTTGATACTACGTGCCCTCCAGTCTATAATCTTGATGCACCAGAAATACGTGGTTGCTTTCCCAGGCGCCAAGCGCCTTGCAAAAGGGTCCTGCAGTTCCATTCTTCTCTGTCCTGCCACTGCCGGGCAGTAGAAACTTACCGCAACCTCTTGGAACCGGGCCCTCAATGCAGCTTTGGAGAATTGTCAGTGAAACCCGAACCGGCCATAACCGCTACCGACGTGACCGTGGAACGGGACGGATTCCGTGCCCTGTTCAACGTGAACTTCCATATTGGGCCAGGGAACCTGGTGGGGGTTGTTGGGCCCAACGGCGCCGGCAAGAGCACCCTGTTTGACGCCATTGTGGGCGTACTCCCATTGGCCAGAGGCAGGGTGGACCTGAGGGGCATAAGCGGGCGTCCCGGCGGCCTGGCTTACGTACCTCAACGCGACAATATCAACCTGCGCTTCCCCGCCACGGTACAGGACGTGGTGATGATGGGCCGTTACTGCCACGTCGGCATGTTTCGCGGCGTGTCGCGAAAGGACAAGGATATAGTCAGGGCCTGCCTGGAGCGGGTGGGCCTGTGGGAACGGCGCAACGCCCTGATTGAAGAGAACTCCGGGGGACAGCGCCAGCGGGTCTTCATCGCCCGCGCCCTGGCCCAGGAGGCCAGCATCGTCCTGCTGGACGAGGCCTTCAGCGGCGTGGACGTAGGCGCCCAGGAAGGCATTATCCAGGTGCTCCAGTCCCTGCGGGACGAAGGCAAAGTGGTGATGCTGGCCACCCACGACCTTACCAACCTGGCGGAACGTTTCGACCAGATTATCTGCATCAACCGCCACATCTGCGCCTATGGCCCGCCGGCGGAGGCCTTCACTCCCGCGGTGCTGGAAGAACTTTACGGCTCCCATGGCATTGTGCTGGCCCACACCCACGCCGGCGGCGAGACCCATATCGAGACCCACATGGCCCATGATTGATTACCTCATCGGACCCTTCCAATACTCCTTCATGCTGCGGGCCCTGATCGTGTCGGCCCTGGTGGGGTTCCTGCTGCCGGTGGTGGGCGCCTACATCATCACCCGGGGCCGGGCATTCATGACCGACGCCCTGGCCCATTCCATCGTGGCCCCCGTGGCCGTAGCGTCCCTGCTGGGTTTCACGTCTTACATTACTGCGGTTCCCGGCGGCATCGCCATTGCCATGCTGATGGGCTTTCTCAGCCGGCAGACGGGAATAAGCGACGACACCTCCATCGGCGTGGTCTTCGCCGGCATGTTTGCCCTGGGCCTGATCATTCTCTCCATCAGCGTGGACGTGAACCCCGGGCGCGCGGTAAATATCGAGGACCTGCTGCTGGGGCAGGTGCTGGGTGTAACCCAGACGGACGTTTTGGTGTCGCTGGTCCTCACCGTGGCAGTGGCGGCGGGCGTATTCCTGTTCCACCGGCACCTGGTCTACACGACCTTCGACCCGGTGGGAGCCCGGGTGGCCGGCGTGAAGACCTCGCTGGTGGAGTACCTGCTGCTGGCCCTGCTGGCCGTGGTGATTGTCATTGGCCTGTCTGCCGCAGGGATAGTGCTGGTGATGGCCATGCTGGTGATACCCTCGGCTACCGCGTATTTGCTGGCCCGACGGTTCACCGGGGTCATTCTGTTGGGGGCGTTCATCGGGGTGGTTTCGGCGGTGGCGGGGCTGTACCTTTCCTTCTACGCCAACTGGCCGTCGGGCCCGGCCATGGCGCTGGTGGCCTCCCTTATATTTGGAGTAGCCACCGTGCACAAGCGGGCCTTTCCGGTGAAGGCGGACGAGTAGGGGGATCACCGCAACCGTCCTACCTCCAATCGCGAGAGCACAGGCTGCTTCAATAGCTTTTAGGCATTTCTCCAGAATAAGAGCTTGTGCCTGTGGGACAGGTTTCTGCCCAGAAATCCCTCGAGGCTGGCACGGTGCAGGACCGTTCTTGAACCGCCGCTGGCATCCTCGTCGATCAGGGTGGAAGGCACGTCCTCCCAGTCAAAGCCTCGACGGCCAAAGGCATCCCGCTGCTCAAGGACTATTACCCGCTGCCCGTCAATCAGCCATCCGTTGGGGGCTTCACCCTCTTTTCTCATCAGGGCCGAAGGCCGGAGCAGGTCGTTCAGCCGGGCCCTTACCCGGTCGTATCGCTTTTCGGCGTAACCCAGCCAGGTCTGGGCCTGGCACCACTGGGGTGGGTTGGAAGCCCCGCCGCACTCGGACAGAATGCCACTCAACACGCCGGAGGACAGGTGGAGCCAGTCTTGGGGAAGGCTGTCCTCTTTCAGTCGTTCCATGGTCTCGGCCAGGTAGCGGCGGTAGAGATGGCCGGTGAGACCCTCGCGCACCCCCTGAATGCGGCTGTGCAACCGCTGCCTGAGTTCCTCCTGGTGTGGAGGCAAGGCCGTGGTGGTGTAGATCATCAGGCTGCGCTTGACAATCTCATCGGGGAAGGCCGTGGGTTCAGCGTTCATGGACAGGACGAAACCGGGGTATTCCTCCACGGGCGGGGGCAGTTCGTCCTTGATTATGTCGCGGCCGTGATTGGAAAAAGCACGCCGGCCAATGTCATCGAAAACTACGGGGAACCGCTTGTAGGACTGCTGCAGACCCCTGAGCCTGCCGGCGGTGAAACTGCTCTTGTCCACCGTGTTCACTTTCCCGAACATGGAAGTCATCAGGGTATCCACCAGGGTCGTTTTGCCGCAGTTGGACTTGCCAAAGACGATGGCGAAGGAGGGATAGCGGACCACGTCCTCTCCCAGCAGCAGGGCGCGGGAACGCACGTCGCAAATGAAGGGAGAGAAGTAGAACCAGGACCAGAGGCTGAAGTAGTCCCGCTGGAGACGGGCAACGTCGCCCTCAAAGGCGCCGTCATAATTGTTGAAGTACTCCAGCATCAGCCTGGCGTCGGTGGCCACCTTTTCGGGCACCCACTCGAGAGAGAATTCCTCGCCGGACAGTATGGCCTTCTCGTCAAAGCGATTGAGGGTGAAGTAGCGGTTGTCGGAATCCTCGGCGGATTTCACCAGCTTGATTCGGCTGATTTCCCGCTTCACCTGGGGCGTTATCTGCTGCCTTCCGTTGCGGAAGGGAGGCGCGGCGGCGGCGACGTGGGGACTGATGGCGGCAGCGACCCTTTCAATGCGTTGAACCTGAATGGGAAAGCTGGTTACGCCCGCTTCATCGGCCGGGCGGTCAATCACCAGGGTGGACGCCTGGTCGGCGACGGCCGGCACCTCTTCGATTTCGATTTCGGCCGTGATGATTCGCTCCGCCGGCAGGGGGATTTCGTCGGAGGCGGAGTCACGGATGGCCTGGTACATGCGGGAATAATGGGCCCAGGCATCCGGGTCGTCGTCAAATTTGACCAGCGTCTCGGGCTGCGTGCCGGAGAAAGCCCTTTCGGACAGGTTGGCGGAGCCGACTACCACCCGGTTCCGGCCGTCGGCGTGGTTTTCAAGGAGATAGAGCTTGGCGTGGGCAACCTGCTGGCGCAGGACACGGAATGAGGCCTTGCCGGCCTGGACCTGGGACAGGATACAGGCGTGCCGCCGGTCGGACAGGTTCATTATGGCGGCGCGGGTGTCTCCCACGGCCACCCGCTGGAAGGCGAGGACGTCCTTGATGTCCCTGAGAGTGGCCTCGCAGCCAAATACACATTCAAAGGAGTCGAACTCGAACTCGTCCAGCATCTTCACTATGGCGGGGATGCTGGCGGAGTAGGTCAGAACACGGATGGAATCGAAGCCATGGAACAGTTCCCATTGGAATTTCGACTCGTCCACAAAGCGGGCTTCGACAACCCTGAGGCCTGAACCATCGTCCAGCGCAAAGCCGGCCTGAGCACGGCTCTCGCCCTTCTTCACCGGCGTGCTTCCGAACAAGTCCTGCATCATAATCCCTTGAAATTACATCCCCTCCGACCGGAGAGTCGAAGGGGATAATTGGAACGAAGTAATGGGGCCCTTCAGTCTGGCTAAACCCGCCGCAGCAACTCTTCCTGCAGGCGGTCGATGTTGAAGGTTTCGCTGGTTTCGGCTACGCGGGCATCGCCCTCGCGGACCATCTGCTCGGCCAGGGTTTCTTCGGGCCTTTCGGGCAGTTCCTCTTCCCGGGCGCGGCGGCGTTGAACGTCGCGGTTGTGCTCAACGAACAGGCGGCGCATGGCCACCACCACCGAGTCGGTGGAGGACAGGTACTCGGGGAAGTCGTACTGCACGTACTTCTCCGCGTCGTAGTCCTGGTTGCGGAAATTGAAGTTCAACTCCCAGTTGCGGTAGGGCCAGGACACGGAACTCCACAGACGGCGCAGGGCGTTAGGCCTCTTGCCGTAGCGCTCCACGTTCAGATACACCATGCGGGTCAGGCCCTCCTCCACGGGGACGGCCCAGCGGGTGCTGCGGAAGAAGGCGTTGTTGCCGCCGGTGCGGGACATGCCGGGCAGGCGAGTGCCGTTCCACTCGTTGACGCCGTTGGTATCGGCCTGGGGCGGGCGGACCCGGCCGGGAGCCTGGCCGGTCTTACGGGCCTTGCGGTCGAAAATCCAGGTCCACATCAGCCGCCAGCGGTGCTGGGGCCACACCCCGACGCCGGGGTATTCCATCTGGTAGGGGATGTTGCCCTCTTCATCGTAGTAATAGCGCTCCACGCTGGACTTGCCCCGGCCCGGCTGGTAGTGGACGTTCTTGTTGTTGACCAGGTTGACCCGGTAGCCCAGGGGAGTGCGGGGGCGGCCGCCCAGCCGGCTCTTCAGGATGCGAATGGCGTTGCGATGCACCATAAAGGCGTTGTGAGCGTCCATGGTGTTTTCCAGGACCAGCACCCAGTTGCAGTCGAACATGGAGAAGACAGGGCGGTGGATGTTATGTTCCTCGAACATCTCCGGCGGTATGTCTTCCTGGGGGTCCACCGGCTCGCCGTCGCCCATCCACACGAAGACCAGGCCCTTGATGGTAACGGTGGGAAACTTGCGGGCCTTCATGCCCGGCGCGCCCACCATCTTGGAATCGGGCCCCTCGGTCAGGAAGGCTACGCAGTTGCCGTCGCCGTCGAAGGTGGCGCCGTGGTAGGGACAGGTTACGAAGCCGGGGAAGTAGCAGCGGCCCATGGACAGGTACACCGAGCGGTGGGGACACCAGTCCAGCAGGGCCTGCACCTCGTCGTTCTGGTCGCGGAAAAAGACCACGTCGGTGCCCAGCATCCGCAGCATCTCGGGCTGGCCCTTCTTTACATCCTTCTCGGGCAGGGCCGGATACCAGTACTCCCTGAATCCCAGGGGCGGCATTCGGCTGCGGCGGTCGTCGGGGTCTTCAGGGACCCGGAAAGGAGGCGTCTGGTCGAAGCCCTGGGTACCGCGCCGCATGTGTCTGTAACCGCCTGGGTAGCCGGAAAGGGGTTTCAAAAGCAGTCTTTTCAGTCCCATAAATCTCTCCTGGGGAACCGAATTATGAGCGGATTATAGCACGGAAGTAAGCGGTATTAGTCCGTACCGGGACAATCTTGTATCGAAAGTTACTTTAACAACCACGGAGGCCCAGAGAACCCAGAGGTGTACAGAGATTCTCCGCGAACCTCTGCGCCATCTGTGACGCTGCGGCGAGAATGGGCTGGAACAAATGCAGGAGAAACGGAGGCTTCAACCGGAAGGTGATTGCGCTGCCGTCCCGCAGCCCTTGCCTTGACGCGGGCCTGGTGGTAAAAGGAGTGGCAACCGGGAAGAACGGACTATAGCGGCAGGGAGGTTTGACATGGCTCGCCTGGATGGAAAAGTGGCGGTGATTACGGGAGCCACCGGGGGCATCGGCCGGGCGGCATCGAGGCTGTTCGCCGATGAGGGAGCCCGGGTGGCGCTGGTGGACCTGGACGAAGGGGAGTTGCGGGAACTGGCCCAGTCCCTCGGCGAGGACAGGGCCAGCTATTCCGTGGCCGACGTAACCGACACCGGCCAGAGCAAGGGGTACATCGACTCGGCAGTGAACCGGTGGGGCGGCGTGGATGTATTGCTGGCCAACGCGGGAATTGAAGGAACCCTGGCGACCATTCCCGACTACCCCATTGAAGTCTTCGACCGGGTAATGGCGGTGAACGTAAGGGGCGTAATGCTGGGGATAAAGTACGCCGTGCCGGCCATGCGGGAACGGGGCGGCGGGAGCATCGTAATTACGTCATCCACTGCCGGCATCGGCGGCGCGGCGGAAATGTCGGCCTACAACACCAGCAAGCACGCCGTTATCGGGATGATGCGCTGCGCCGCGCTGGAGTGCGCTCCGCAGGGAATACGGGTCAACACGGTCAATCCCGCGCCCATTGAGACCCGCATGATGCGCTCCATCGAGGAGCAGCGGGCAGCGGCCCTGGACGATGCGGACGTTACCCTGGAAACAATGAAACGGACCTATGTGGAACGAATACCTTTGCGCCGCTACGGCAACCCGGAGGAAGTGGCAAGGATGATGCTGTTCCTGTCCAGCGATGAAAGCAGCTTTTGCACCGGCGGCGTTTACATGGTGGACGGCGGACGGTCTGCCGGCAGCAGGTAAACTTGAACGCAACGGAGGACCGAAGTTGGCGGAAGGGCGGCCTGTTTTGCGTGTCTTGTTAGTGGGCGCCAGCGGGTTTATCGGCAGGCGCCTGGCGAGACGCCTGGGTTCGTTGCCCGGTATGGAAACCTATTGTTCTTACCGTTCGCGACCTGCGGAGGACGACCGCAACCACTGGTACCGGGTAGAATTGACCGACCCGGTGGCCCTGGACAAGGTTTTCGGGATGATCCGGCCCGACCTGGTGGTCCACCTGGCCGCCATGGCCGACGTGGGACGGTGCGAACGGGAGCAGGAGGCGGCCACGGCCGTCAACGTTGCCGCCACCGCCGACATAAGCCGGCTGTGCCACGAAATTGGGGCCCGCCTACTGTTCGTTTCCACCGAGTACGTTTTTGACGGGCGGAAGGGCTTCTACCGGGAGGAAGACCCGCCAAACCCGATAACCCATTACGGTCGGACGAAGCGGGATGCTGAACGGGCCGTTGCGACGTTGGGCGCCTGCGGGGCCAGCCTGCGCACCAGCATTGTGTACGGCTGGCCGGAACCGGGCCGTAGGAACTTCGTCCCGGCGCTGGTGGAGCGGCTAAAGAGGGGCGAGACTTACCGCGCCGGAGTGGACGTGATGCGTAGTCCCATCTACGTGGAACACCTGGTGGACGGCATTGCGCGGCTGGTGGAGGAGTTTCGCCCCGGCGTTCACCACGTGGCAGGGAGCGACTGGGTCAGCATGCACGAATTCGCCCGGGCGGTGGCCGCAGAGTTCGGTTTGGAACCGGGGCTGATAGTTCCGGCCGAAAACGGACCTGGCAATCCCGACCGGCTGGGGCTGGACTGCGGACAAACCATGCGGCGGCTGGGGCTGGAACACTACGGCTTGAGGGAAGGGCTGTCGGCGATGTTAACGACGAGGATTTCACCCCCATCCTGACCTTCCCCCATCGAGGGGGAAGGGACTCTTGGTTTCTATTTGCGTGGCAATGACGACATTGGAAAAGTATTGCCGCGTCTCCATGCGGGAGTTAGGGCAGGTACTTGTCCTCCATTTCCCGGATGCGCTGTGCCCCCAGGATGTTGCCGTTGCTGGCTACGCCCCAGCGACTATGGGCGGCCGTGGCCAGGAATTCGTCGATGGCCTCGGTGCCGCGTTCCTGGAAATCGTGCAGAAAGTCCCAGGACGCCTGCAGACCGGCCATGGTGGTCAGGGCCGGGTACCAGGCGGCGGAGGCCCCGGCGTCCTGCAATTCCTGCAGCGTCGGATGGGTCTGGCTTCCGTGGGTGAACAGGGGCAGCACCGGGCCGGGGATGCGGCGGATGGCCTCCACGTTTTCCTCCCAGGACTGGACGGCGGGGCAGATAACGTCGGCATTGGACTGGCTCTTGTAGGCCAGGCAGCGCTCCATTACTCCCTCGAAGGTGGCGCCGGGGACGCCGCCGAAGTCGCAGCGGGCCACGATGACAAAGTCGGGGTCGAATTCCAGCTTGGCGTCCATGGCGGCCCGGAGCTTGCCCACCATCTCTTCGATGGAAACACAACGGCGTCGGGGTCCGGACTTGGGCGGGTAGGTCTGGTCTTCCAGGTGGGCGCCGGCGATGCCGGCCCGGATATACTCCTTGACTGTATCGTAGACCTGGATGGCGTCGCCGTAGCCGGTATCCATGTCGCAAAAGACGGGGATATCCACCGTGTTGACGATGCGGCGGGCGTTGTCGACCATGTCCCGCATGCTGGCGCCACCCTCAGTCTGGCCCATAAGCTGGGCCGAGGTGTTGCCGCCGGACATATAGAAGGCTTCGTAGCCCGCCACTTCCGCCATCTTTGCGCCCATGGCATTCATGCCTCCGGCCAGGACGAAGATTTCGGGGCGTTCGAACAGTTCCTTGAGCCTGGTGGTCATTCGTTTGCTGTCTGGCATTTGTTCATCTCCTCTTCGTGCGCAGAGTCAACTTTGAGCTGGAAAGGGGCAGTTTCCTGGCAAGGGTCCTTTCATTTCGAGAGGATGAGCGCCAACCCTGCCCGGGTGTCTTATAGTATATCGCCGAGCCGTACCAGAAGAGGCGACCATGTTGACTGACGACAACCGGCTGAACGGAATGTCGAACGAAGCGGTAGCCAGGGCAACGGGCCGGGACTGGAATGCCTGGCTTCGGTTGCTGGACGAACTGGGCGGGCGGGAGTCGGACCACAAGGGTATTGTAGCTCTCATAGCGGGTCCGGGCGCTCTGGGTAGCGGGTGGTGGCAGCAGTCGGTGGCCATCGGCTACGAACAGGCCCGGGGGTTGCGGGTGGTGGGCCAGACCTCCGCTGGCGGTTACCAGATTGGAGTCCAGAAGACCCTGCCGATTCCCTCTGAAGCAGCCTGGAGCCTGGTGATGGCGGAGCCGGGACTGGCCATTTGGCTGGGGACAGTGGACACATTGCTGCTGCTACCGGGAGCGGAATACCAGACCCGCGAAGGCCACCGGGGCGAAATCCGCTCGGTATCGGATGGCCAGAGGGTAAGACTGACCTGGCACAGCCCGGAACTGGCGGGGCCTTCCACCCTGCAGGTTACTATCACTCCCTCCGGCACGCCCCCGGGCGAAAAGTCTTCGGTAAGGTTTCACCAGGAAAGGTTGTCCAGCCTGGAGGAGCGGGAACAGATGCGGCT
>CAZPMU010000066.1:0-14188 GCA_964587795.1 uncultured Dehalococcoidia bacterium
GCCCCTCAATGGGCAAGTCCGGGTAGGACTGGGAGGTGGGGAAGGGGCGGGCTGGGTCCACCCGGCGCAACAGGTAGGCTTCCGATGCCATGATTTCCCCTGTGTGGTCAGGGAAGTCCTCAAAGCGGTCGGCGAAGGCGCGGATGAGGCGGCCCGACAACGCCTGGCAGGCGTCGCTGCCCAGGAAGACGGCCAGTTCCGCCGCCCGCTGGATAGACGCGCCCTGCCCGGAGGTTACCTGGACACCGCGCTGGTAAGTAGCCAGGTCACCGATGGCCAGGGACAGGTCCCGGGTCTCTTCCCACATCCTGGTATGGATGGAACCGGGACTGATGGCGTTGACGGTTATGGGCGTGTCCTTCAGTTCCAGGGCCAGGTTTTCCGTGAAGTTGACTATGGCGGTCTTGGCCGCGTCGTAGGCGGTGGTGTTGGGGCCACCCACACCGGACATGTTGACTATGCGGCCCCGGCCCCTTTCCAGCATGTGGGGCAGGACAGCGTGGCAACCGTAGAATACGCCCATCAGGTGGATGGAGATAGTAAGGGCCCATTCATCGGGATCACAGTTCCAGGCCGTATTGACGGGGCCGATGTTGCCAGCGTTGTTCACCAGCACGTCAATGGCGCCGTAACACTCGAGGGTCCGGTCCACGGCTTCATCCACCTGGCGCCGGTCGGAAACGTCGGCGGTGAGGGTTATAGCTTCAGCGCCGTGTTCTTCCCTGGTCAGGGCCGCAGTCTCGTCCAGTTCGGCGGCGGTGCGGGATACCAGCGCCAGCTTGGCGCCCTCCGCGGCAAAAGCGAGGGCAATGGCCCGCCCAATGCCGCGGCCGCCTCCGGTGATGACCGCCACCCGGCCTTCCAGCCTCCTGGAAACTGCCATTGGCCTGCCTCCTGAAAGTCCCACCCGAACAGGGGGATGGTAGAATTGGGACTCATTCTACACCCATAAACCCCGACTTCATTGCGACACGGAGATGAGAGATGACTGACGCCAACAAGGTGGTTGCCTTCACCAGCATGGCCGAAGGAACCAGGGAGGACTACGAACTGCTGGAGCGGCTGGAGGCCGATTTCGCCCGTGGGACGGCGGACCGGGTGCTGGCCATGCTGCGGGACCTGTCGGGGTCGCTGTCCGGCTACCAGATAGACCGGCTGGAACACTCCCTGCAGTCTGCCACCCGGGCCCACCGGGACGGCGCCGAAGAGGAGATGGTGGTGGCGGCCCTGCTCCACGATATCGGGGATATGATAGCTCCCTACAACCACAGCGAGCTGGCGGCGGCGGTGCTGCGTCCCTATGTCTCGGAGCGCACATACTGGATTGTGCTGCACCACGGCCTTTTCCAGGGCTACTACTACGCTCACCACACAGGCGGAGACCGGAACGCCCGGGACGCCTACCGGGACCACCCCTGGTACCAGGACACGGTGGACTTCTGCCACCAGTGGGACCAATCGTCCTTCGACCCTGGGTACGAGTCGCTGCCCCTGGAGTTCTTCGAGCCCATGGTGCGGCGCATATTTGACCGGCCTCCCTTCGAGGGCGGCAGGGGGTAGAACTTACCGAAGACCCGCGGAGCTTTAGCGGCGACGCCGGCGACGACGCATCGAACGGCGGGGCCTGGAGGCGGCATATTCGTCAGGAGTTCCTGGCGCCCGTGCGTCTGTTGGCGGGTTGAGTATTCGACGGCGGTTGATGATCCAGTGGGCCTGGGTGATGACGGTGAACAGCAGGCCAGGGGCGATTATGGCCACGGTGCTGAGAGCCACGGTGCCGCCCACCTGCAGGCGCACGAAAGCCAGGTAGCCTCCGATAATCAGCCAGGCCCAGGCCAGGGCGCCCGCAACCAGCCCGTTGTGCCACGGGGAACGGATAATCAGCACCGGCCACAGGGGCCAGAATACGATCATGGGATGAAGGAACCAATACTGGTAATACCAGGGCTTCAGTTCCTCGGGAGGGACCGGTGACGGTCCCTCTTCCGGTTCAGGCGGGGCCGCCTGCAGTTCCGGGTTCTCCTGAGTCATGGGAGACAGCCAGGGTACGGTACGGTCAGTTGCGGGCCAGCAGCAGGTGGAACTCCAGGGGTTCCAGGTCCCGCCGCTTCCGAATGGCCGCCACGGCGTATTCCACGCCCATGCGGGCGAAACCCGAGTATCGGTAGATGTTGGCGCCCAGGTTAACCCGGGGAACCTCGTGGTCAAGGTCGACGTGAAGCCGGTTCACGTCTTCCACATCCACCCTCAGTTCAATGGCCCCCTCGGTCAGGCGTTCGATCTTCTCGCGGATCCGCCGAATGAATTCGTCATTGTCCATCTCTGACATGGTCTGCCCTCGCTACTCGGCCAGGGGGACGGCCAGGGATACACGGAATTCATCGCCGATGCTGCGGGCGATGTGGCCGTGGCCGGTAACGTCTTCGGCAATCAGAACGTCGCCGGGGTTCAGGCGGCGGACGGTACCGTCGGCGGTCTCGAACTCGGCGATGCCGGCCAGGTTCATGACGTATTGGCGCCGGGGCGCGGTGTGGTAGTCAGAGAAGCTGGGCGAGGGACGGGCGTTAAGGGTAATGTCGCCGGGCCCTACCCGGTTGACGATTTCGGCAAACTGCTCGACGGTCAGGTCCTCGAAATGGGACTCGCCGTCGGCGCCGGCGTAAACCCGTACAATCTGCATGGCACAAGCCTCCGGTCATTGGGTAAATGGGGTTGCCGCCAACTATCGTAACACAAAAGCGACGGGGGAAAGGGTAGGAACAGGCTGCCGAGCAGGGCAGGAGCATTTCGGATGTGCGGTACGGCTCACCTGCTTCAATGCCAGCCCATTCCTTACCACGGAGACGCAGAGTACACGGAGGTTCGCCGAGATTGCCCGTTTATCCCTGAGTGCCCTGCGCCTCTGTGGTAAAAGAAATCCTTAAAATGCAATTGTCCGACTACTTGCCATCCTTGATGTGGTCGGCGATTTTTTCGCCGATGGCCAAGGTGGTTACGTTGGTGTTGGCGCGGATGCAGTCGGGCATTATTGAAGCGTCGACTACCCGGATACCCTGCAGGCCGTACACCTTGCCGTACTGGTCAACCACGGCCATGGGATCGTCGGCGGTACCCATCTTGCAGGTGCAGGAGATGTGCTGGGAAGTGGTAACCTCCCGCCGCATCCAGGCGTCGAGCGCCTCGTTGGAGGCCAGGTCCTCGTCAGTGGGAGAGACCCGCTCCTGGATAATGTCCTTGAAAGCATCGTCGTTGCCCAGGTCAACACAGAGCCGGACAGACTCCCGCAGGCGGCGGACGTCGAACTCGTCAGTAAGGTAGTTGTAGTCCAGGATGGGCTGCTCGGTGGGATCGGCGGATGCCAGGCGCAGTTCGCCGGAGCCCACCGCCAGGTAGATGCCGGCGGTCATGCGGATGCCCAGGGGCACCATGCGGCTGCCGCCCAGGTTGACCCGCTCGGTGGCGAAGGACTGCATGGTTATCTTCATATCATTGCGCAGGTCCGAGTTTTCGGCGGTATAGCGCAGGGTAAGCTGGGCGCGGGGTTTGAGGCCGTCCAGGTCAAAGCCCTCTTTCGTGCGCCAGGTAACCCACACGGCGGGATGGTCGCGCAGATTCTGGCCCACACCGGGCTTGTCGAGCACCACGGGAATGCCCAGGTCATTCAGGTGGCTGGCGGGGCCGACGCCGGACAGCAGGAGAATCTGGGGCGATCCGATGGCCCCGGCGGACAGGATAATCTCCTCGCCCTCCACCACGAAGGTCTCGCCGCCGCTCTCAAGCTCCACGCCGGTGGCCCGGTCGCCGTCGAAGATGATGCGGTGAACCAGGCAGTTGGGTCGGATGGTGAGGTTCAGGCGGTGGCGAGCCTGGTCCAGGTAACCCATGGCGGTGCTGATGCGGATGCCGTTGGGGTTGTTCAGGGGAGTGGGCCCCACGCCGTAGGTATCGGGGTGGTTGTGGTCAGGACAGTCGGGATAGCCGGCGGCAATAGCGGCGGTATAGAAAGCCTCCTGGGCCGGAAGCCAGTCCTCCCGCTTGAACCGGTGCATCACGATGGGGCCGTCGCCGCCGTGGAAGTCGTCGCCGCCGTAATCGGTGTCCGTCTCGATGCGGCGGAAGTAGGGGAGCAGGTTGGTGTAGGTCCACTCGCCGTTACCCATAGCGGCCCAGGTATCGTAGTCCTCGGGCACGCCGCGCAGGAATACCTGCCCGTTGATGGCGCTGGACCCACCGGTAACCTTGCCCCGGGGCACCATCATCGGCGGGGCCTCGTCGGTGGCCTTGCCGACAAACTGCCAGTTGTG
Source organism: uncultured Dehalococcoidia bacterium (assembly GCA_964587795.1). Lineage (GTDB taxonomy): Bacteria > Chloroflexota > Dehalococcoidia > Lucifugimonadales > UBA3495 > Bin22. Next base: position 4,305 of record CAZPMU010000066.1, read on the forward strand.
GTCGCTGGTCATCACGTCGGCCTCGGTGGCGTAGCCAAACTTCACCTCTTCGGGCAAGTCCTCAAAGTTGGCGTAGTCGGCCCCCGCCTCCAGCAGCAGCACCGACGTGGCGGGGTCCTCGGTCAGGCGGGTTGCCAGGATGGCCCCGGCGGAACCGGCGCCAATAATCACGTAGTCGTACTTCATCGGCCAGCCTCCAGCTACGAAAATGGAATGGTGAACGGGGGATGAGGGTAGGGTAAAGGGCGTCCGGGGGCGGTGTCAATGACGGAAATATGTGAGACAAAGGCATCCATACGTCGGATGTTCACCCGAGAGAGAGACGCGACCTGCCGGGGTTGCCGGCATAGGATTCCAGTGCATTGGGTACCGATGTAGCTCTCCGGCTGAGTTGACGCAGGCTTTTAATTTCGGTAACCCCCAAGGTTCTTTAGAGGGTGCCTCACGAGATGCCCCCACCAGGGCCAAACCCCTATTTATGGTATTTCTCAAAAAATGAACAAAAATGATTATTTCCAAAATTTGTCAAAAAAAGCCACCAAGTTCCGTTGACACTTTCTTCCGCTTATTGTTACCGTCAGTCCAGTGATTGTGGTGAGGGGTTTGTGGGAGGATCACATCTCCGTATCACTCTACAAAACCGCCGTTCGGGGCTTCTGCAGAGTCCCGCATCGGTCTCTGAAGGCTCTTCCAGGGCTCCCAAGAGTCAGGGGAGAAGCCGATCAATAGTCGGAACGGGGCAGAGTTGGGTTGGGCATCCGACAACAGGTCAACACCGGTCTAACCGTCATTTCTCCAGTAACGGACCAGGCGGAAGCCGGCACCTCCACACTTCAGCCCCGGCAACCAGGACAGAGAACGAGGCGTCCCAACGGGAGATTATGGATTCTCTGTCGACACACTGGCAAGGAAGATCCGGTCCGGCAGCTTTCCCAATCCAGTCTATTTGCCGGTCCGCGGCCGGGTAGGTCAGCGATGACAGATCAGGCAGAAGGAGCAGGGGTTCCTTTTCACCTTCCCGTGTTGTTGACGGAGGTAATGGGTCAGTTGGGAGTGCGCCCGGACGGTGTGTTTGTGGATGCTACGGTGGGGGATGGAGGGCATGCGTTGTCCTTCCTCCGGGCTTCCTCCCCAAGTGGGAGTGTGTGTGGTATCGACCTGGACCCTCGTTCTTTAGTCCGAGCTGAGCAACGCCTGGCAGATTTTGGAGTGCGATTTACCCCAGTGCCGGGCAGCTATGCCGAGATGGTATCCCTGGTCCAAGGGATTTGGGGTGCGGAAGCGCGGGCAGACGGGGTTCTGCTGGACCTGGGGATATCGTCCCGGCAAGTGGACGCCACCGGATTCGGTTTCAGCTTCCAGCGGGATGAACCGCTGGATATGCGGTTCAATCCGGAGGCGGACATCCCTACGGCGGCCGACATCGTCAACACCTGGACGGAAACCCAGATGGCGGCCGTTATACGGGAGTACGGTGAGGAACCCCGGGCCAGGACCATTGCCGCAGCCATAGCCAGGGAGAGACCCGTCCATACCACCGCCCAACTGGCGAGGGTGGTAGCGGAAGTGACCGGGCGGAGGACGGGACGCAACCAAAGGGGCGGCGGCAGAAGGCCCAACAGGACTCATCCCGCCACCCGCACCTTCCAGGCCCTGCGCATTGCGGTGAACGATGAACTGGGCACCCTGAGCGCCGGACTGGAAGGGGCGGTGGAACTGCTGGCCCCGGGCGGCCGGGTAGCGGTGATCAGCTACCACAGCCTGGAGGACCGGCTGGTAAAGAACTTTATGGCCAGGGAGGCGGCGCAGTGCATCTGCCCGCCGGGGCTGCCAGTGTGCGTATGCGGGCACCGGCCCAGGCTGAGCCTGGTGAACCGGCGGATCATCCGTCCCGGCGCCGAAGAGGTGGCAGCCAACCCCAGAAGCCGAAGCGCCCGCCTGCGGGTTGCCCAGCGGCTGGCCGAGTAGGGTGGTACGGAGAATTGAAGCCTGGCCCGCCACCGGCATTCCGGCGGCGAAGGCCAGGGCTTCCGTCTAAAACTCTGGATATCGAAGGACGGTACATCTTGGCGAAAGAGACTTTCTATACTGCAGTGGACATTGGCAGCAGCAAGGTTGTCACCGTCGTGGCCCGGGTGGGGAGCGAAGGCGAGTTGAAGGTGCTGGGCACCGGCATCGCTCCGTCCCACGGAATGCAGAAGGGCTGCATAGACAATATAGAAGAGGTTAGAGAGGCGGTTCGAGGCTCCATTGAGGAAGCCCAGCGCTACGTGGGCAAGGGATACAGTCCCAGCGCCTACGTGGTGGTCAGCGGCGGCCACATAAACAGCAGCAACGTCCGGGATGTGATGGAGCATCCCACCGACCTGGGGAGCATTACATCCAGCGAAATGCACCGGTTCATCCAGTCTTCCTTCCCGGCCCTGGGACAGGGGCAAGAAGTATTACACATTATTCCCATCGGATACGCGGTGGATGGACTTTCGGGCGTTCGCAACCCCATAGGACTGCACGCCAACCAGGTCGAACTGGAAGCTCACGTTGCCGTGGGCGACGCCACCATTCTGAAGAACACGGTCAACGCAGTGGAATCTTGCCGGATGCCGGTCAACAGCCTGGTGCTGCAATCCCTGGCGTCTGCGGAGGCCACGCTGACCGCCGACGAGCGGGAACTGGGAGTGCTGTTCATTGATATAGGAAGCGGCACGACGGACGTGACGGTGTTCCAGTACGGCAGCCCGTGGATGTCGATGGTGCTGCCGGTGGGCGGCAGCCAGTTGACCCGGGACCTGGCCGTGGCCGAACGCATTCCCTTCCACGTGGCGGAGGATGCGAAGATCAAGCGGGGCAGCCTGCTGCCGGAAATGGTGGACCCCAATGAGGAGGTAATCCTGTCCGGAGGGCAGGGCCAGGGCCAGAAACTAGTCCGGCGGCAGCACTTGTGCGAGCCGTTGAACGCCCGAATGTACGAGATACTCCAGATGATTGTGCAGCGGATGTCCCAGGCGGGCATAAACCGGCTGCCCGACGGTGGCGTGGTTTACACCGGCGGCAGCGCGGAGATTGGCGGGCTGCAGGAGTTCACCGAAAGCGTGCTGGGCGAACCGGTCCGCATCGCCTACCCCACGGGGGTGGCGGGACTGCCCACGCAGCTGCGCAAGCCGGGCTTTTCGGCGGTAGTGGGTACCCTGCTGTGGGGCATTAAGCACCAGGGCGAGGGGCGGACCTACCGGGCCCCGGAGGAATCAACCAAGGGTTACAAGTCTCTGCTCAGCATTTTCAAGCGCACCCGGGAGAAAACTGCCCGTTAGGCGACGGTTGAGAGGGATAAGTTCCGACCGGACGAGGCCAGGTTTGGGAATGAGGAAGCAAGCAGGGCCGGATACCCGGAAGGAAGGCGGAATTTAACAGTTCTTTACCACTCGGAATACGGAGGATAGTGATATGGTATTCGGAAGCTCAGCATCCTGGGAACCCGGCAGAGACGATCACGATAGCTACAATTCTATGCCGGAAATAGCTCGGGGAGTGCCCCTGATCAAGGTCCTGGGCGTGGGCGGCGGCGGCAGCAACGCCGTGAGCCGCATGTACAAGGACAAGCTCCCCGTGGTGGAATACTACGCCCTGAACACCGACGCGCAGCACCTGTTCCGGTGCGACGTATCGCACCGCATTGCCCTGGGCCAGAACCTGACCCGCGGCCTTGGGTCCGGCGCCCAGCCCGAGCTGGGACGGCAGGCGGCGGAAGAGTCCCGCCCCGAAATTGAAAAGGCCGTGGAAGGCGCCGATATGGTGTTCGTGGCCGTGGGCATGGGCGGCGGCACCGGTACCGGCGCAGCGCCGGTGGTGTGCCAGATCGCCAAGGAATCCGGCGCCCTGACCGTGGCGGTGGTGAGCCGCCCCTTCTCCTTCGAGGCTGCGGCCCGCCGCAAGAACGCCGATGAAGGCATCGACCGGCTGAAGGACCACGCCGACACGGTCATCGTCATACCCAATGACCGGCTGCTGGAGTTGAACCACGAGAAAGACCAGACCTTCACCTGGGAAGATGCTTTGAAGATGGCCGACTCCGTCCTGCACCAGGGCGTCCAGGCCATTGCCGAGGTGGTAACGGTGCCCGGCGAGATCAACGTGGACTTTGCCGACGTGAAGACCATTCTGAGCAATGCCGGCCCGGCGTGGCTGGCCATTGGCCGGGGCAAGGGCGAAAAGCGGGCCGTGGAAGCGGCCAAGATGGCCACCCGCAGCCCCTTGCTGGACATCGCCATGGACGGCGCCAAGCGGATCCTGTTCGTCATTACCGGCGGCACGAACCTGTCGCTGCAGGAAGTGCAGGACGCGGCAGCCGTGCTGGAGGAGATGTCGGACCCGGAGGCCAACATCATCTTCGGTACCAGCCGGGACCCGCGCCTGGAAGACGAGGTGAAGATGACCATGGTGGCCGCCGCCTTCCCGGTGCTGCAGGACAGCCAGCGCCAGCGGGAGGCCGAACTGCAGCAGCTGTTGCAGGACATTCCCCAGGAAAGCATGGACGACCTGGACGTGCCCAGCTTTCTGCGGCGCCAGTCCGGCGGAAGCCGCCGCGGCTTTTTTCGATAACCCGGAGGCCGGCGAAGGTCTCGCCGGCCATACCCCGGGCCACACCAGAGACTTCGACGGGTTAGCCCGTCGCCGGGAAAACCGGCTGGGTGGGTGGTCCAAGCTCTGGCGAAGGGGAAAGTCCTGAAAGACCTGGGAACGGAAGGTCAGGGAAACTCAAGGAAACCGGCAAGCTTTCCCCTTGCCTCAACCAAAAGAAAACTGATAACTTAAGCTCACTTTCCCAATTAGAGGAATATTCTCGGAGGCTTGCAGCAGTAGTACATTTTATTTAGTATCGCTGACCACTTGAGCGCCGAGAACCTGCGTTGAGGCCGCCCCAATTAACGGGGCGGCCTTCTATTTTTGCCGCGCCGGCTCGCTTTATTGCCGGCAGGGCCGGCGCCGGCCGTGCCATGCTTCCGGTATCCCCCTCTCCTGCCGTTATTCTCTCCCGTCTCTTCGGTATCGCAGTAAACCCTCCTCTCGACTTTGCTGCCGGGAATGCCACCGGCACATTGACGGCGCCGTGTATTTTCCGTCAGTGCTTCGCGTTATGTTAGCTTGGTGGCAGGTTGCAGAAACGGAAAAACCCCGAACTCACTGCCATCCCTGGCAACCCTGAAAAATAGTGAAAGATTGAAATTCCTGATTTTAGGAGTCAGGAAATGCCTTGACTCGCCTTTCCAGGAGCATATAGAATCCTGCCTACCAAAAAAGCGTGAGCTAACCTACCATAAATGGTAGTGGACACATGAGACAATACAAGATAATGTATTTCTAAAACAATTCTAAAAAAAGTTTTAGAAACTGGAAAGGGAAATGCGGTGCCCCTATTGTGGTTTCTTCGATTCCAGGGTCACGGATTCCAGGAACGTGGAAAACGGCATTCGGCGCCGGCGGGAATGCCTGGAGTGCCAGCGCAGGTACACAACGTACGAGCGCATCCACACTACCGCGCTGATGGTGATCAAGCGGGACAACCGGCGGGAGGAATTTGACCGGGACAAGCTGGCCAGCGGCATTCGCAAGGCGTGCGCCAAGCGTCCCGTTCCGGCTCACGCCATAGAGGACCTGGTGGAAGATATCGAGGGCGAACTCCAGGGCCAGAGCGAAGTAAACGCCAGCCAGATTGGCGAGGCGGTAATGGAAAAACTGAAGGGGTTGGACCGGGTGGCTTACATCCGCTGGGCCAGCGTCTACAGGGACTTCCAGGATATCGAGAATTTCGAGGAAGCAGTTAAGGACTTGCGCGAGGGAGGCGGTACCCAGCTTACCCTTCCGCACATAGAACCGGGACCTACACGGCAAGGCCGCGGCAGGGCGAGGGGAAGGCAACGGCAGGCAACGCCAGCCATGCCATCCACAGCCAGGCCGGAGGAAGGGGAGTTGGGAGAAGGGCAGGACCAGCAGCCCGGGGGCGGCGCCGATGTGGGAGACCTGGACCGATAGCAAATTCTTGCCTTTCCGCCATCGGACATATACATGGCGGCTCGGAATATTCAAGGAGTTATCCCATGCCTAGTACTGCCCAATACTCTGCCCTTACCCGGCTTTTGTGCCACAACACCAAGGTCCACGAACTGGAAGACCTGCTGCTCCGGTTGCCGGTTCCCGAAGATGACATTGTTCTGGACGAAGAGTCGCTGGAGTTGGAGTACGAACATCACTCCAACCCCATTTCCGACCTGCAGGAAGACCTGGACAAGGAAGTCCGCGCCAGCCTGGTGGCCAGCTGGTTCGCCCTGCCAATGGATATGGACGACCTGAACGAGGTATAGGCCCGCAACGAAGCGCGGACGGGAGCTGACGGATCGTATTCGCGGGCCCAACTGCGCGGCCCGGGCAACTGCAGCGAAGGGCAATAGTCCCTTTGACGATAAGTGGAAACCGATGAATTCAGTAAATTGCCAGACTCGACAACGTACAGTATCCACGAGTACAGGAACGCAGCCCGTGGGCAGTTTACTGACAGTTGCCCCATGCAAAATTGGAACAGATGTGTTAAAACAGTGGGAGGAACCGGACGATGATCATTGAAGTCCGGTTCCGGTGCGGCGGCGGTGGTAACCCCGGTTGACCGCCTCTGAACGGGGGCTGCGGCAGCCCCCGTTGACCCAGGAAGGCTTCCATCGCCCGGGTGGGCGACAGACCTTCGATACCGTTGAAATTTGATACCGTTGACATCTGGGTGGTGGAGTTTTCCCTTCCCCAAGGAGGGTGGACCGAGCGGGGTTGCGGGTTCAACAGGACGCAATAGTTTTGACCCGGAAGGGTACCAGCGAGAAGTCGTAGCTTATTGACCCAGCTACAACCATCCGTAACGGGAGTCGTGCAAAGCCAAATGGCCGAACAAACCAAATACCTTATTCACGTCCAGTGCCAGCCTGTCCCCTGCGGCCAGGAGAATCAACTGACCGCGGAACTGGGAGAGAGCTTTCCGGTGGAGCGGTGCTGGACCGACCGGGACTGGCTGACCATTGAACTGGTATCCGGTCACCGGCTGGCCTACGGAGCCCTGAAAGACCTGGCAGACACAATCCAGATTTGCCTGTCCGGCCGGGGTTCCCAGCTCAAGTCGGGCGTCATCAACCGGAAGGCGCCGGGTCCGGTGGCGGCGGCAGCCCGCCCGGCCATCGCCGCGCTGGAACGCCGGTCCGTGGCCCGGCCCTTGCTGACCGGGCTGGTGGGGAGGCTAGCGGCGCGAATTGCGGGCCCGGCGCGCTGGGTCCCGGAGATGTACTTCCACTGGGGCATAACCTTCGATCTGGCGCTGACCGGGAGACTGAACCAGACTTCCAGTGTGAGATAGGTGTTATCGACGAAAGAAAATCAGCTTAATTAGTTTAAGGGAAGGGGTAGGGAACAATGGCAACGGTCCAGAACTACAACGAAGTATCAGGAGAGGAAGTCAGGCGGCGCGTCCGTGTGGCAATGGTCGCCTCCGGCATTGCAAACCAGATCAACAGCCGCTCCACGGAGCTTACCGAAAACTCGGAGGTGGTGCTCCGGCGGCGGTACCTGTCCAAAGACCGGGAGGGCAACATCCTGGAAGACCCGGACGGCATGTTCCGCCGGGTAGCCCGCAACCTTTCCATGGCAGAGCTTAACTACCCGCCGGCAACGGAAGTTGACCGGCAGGCCGTGGAGGACGAATTTTACGGCGTCATGCGCCGGCTGGAATTCATGCCCAACTCGCCGACCCTGATGAATGCGGGGCGGGAGTTGCAGCAACTTTCCGCCTGCTTCGTCCTGCCCGTGGGCGACTCCCTGGACTCCATCTTTGAGCGGGTCAAGGAGACGGCGCTGATCCACAAGAGCGGGGGCGGCACCGGGTTTTCCTTTTCCCGCCTGCGGCCCGAAGGGGACGTGGTAGGTTCCACGGGCGGCGTGGCATCGGGTCCCGTCAGCTTCATCAACGCCTTTGACGCCGCCACCGACGTGGTCAAGCAGGGAGGCACCCGTCGGGGCGCCAACATGGGCATCCTCAACGTGGACCATCCCGATATTCTCCGTTTCATCCACTCCAAGGAAGACGGCGCGCACCTGGTCAACTTCAACATTTCCGTGGCCGTTACCGAAGACTTCATGCAGCGCGTGGAGCGCGACCAGGCCTACGACCTGGTCAACCCCCGGACCGGCGACATCACCGGTCAATTGAACGCCCGGGAAGTGTTCCAGGAAATGGTGGAGATGGCCTGGCAGACCGGCGACCCGGGCATCGTCTTCCTGGACCGGATCAACCGGGACAACCCCAACCCACAGCTGGGCAAGATAGAGAGTACGAACCCGTGCGGTGAACAACCGCTGCTTCCCTTCGAGTCCTGCAACCTGGGTTCCCTGAACGTGGCCCGCATGGTCAAGTACATAGACGACGACGTGGTCATGGACTGGGAGCGGCTGGCCGGGGCCGTGCGCACGGGCGTCCGCATGCTGGACAACGTCATCGACATGAACAACTATCCCCTCGACGAGATCGAGGAGATGAGCAGGAAGACCCGCCGCATCGGCATGGGCATCATGGGCTTCTCGGACCTGCTGGTGCAGCTGGGCATTCGGTACGATTCCGAGGAGGCCCTGGAACTGGGCGGCCAGGTTATGCGCCGAATCCAGGACGAGACCTACAAGGCCTCGACGGAACTGTCGGAGAAGCGTGGCACCTTCCCGGCCTGGGAGGGCAGCGTGTACAACCAGCCGGGCAACGTCCGGCGCATGCGGAACTCCGCGCCGGTAACCATCGCCCCCACGGGCACCATCAGCATTATCTCCGGGGCCTCCAGCGGCATCGAGCCCCTGTTTGCCCTGTCCTATGTGCGTAACGTAATGGACAACACCCGGCTGGTGGAAGGCAACCCCTACTTCGAGGCGGTGGCCCGCAGCGAGGGTTTCTATTCCCAGGAAATGATGGAGCAACTGGCCCAGTCGGGCACCCTCCACGAGCTGGACGTGCCGGAATGGGTGAAGGAGGTGTTCCGCACTTCCCACGACATTTCGCCGGAATGGCACGTGCGCATGCAGGCCGCCTTCCAGGAATACACCGACAACTCGGTTTCCAAGACCATAAACTTCCCCAGCACCGCCACGGTGGATGACGTGGCCGAGGCCTACCGGCTGGCCTACGAAACGGGCTGCAAGGGCATAACCGTGTACCGGGACGGCAGCAAGGAGGGCCAGGTGCTGAGCACGGGCCAGACCAGTGCCGTTGGCGAGGAAACTGCGGAACCCCAGGCCGGCCCCACGGTTCGGGTGCCGAAGGAACGGCCGCGGCAAATACAGGGCATCACCGAGCGGGTGCATACGGGCCACGGCAATATGTACGTGACCATCAACTTCCAGGAGGAGGGCAAGCCCTTCGAGGTGTTCAGCACCCTGGGCAAGGCGGGCGGCTGCGACTCGGCCCAGCTGGAGGCCATCTCCCGCCTGGCGTCACTGGCCCTGCGTTCGGGCATCAGCGCCGAGGATGTGGTGGAGCAGTTGAAGGGCATCACCTGTTGCCCCTTCTGGGACGAGGGGACGCTGGTCCGCTCCGCCCCTGATGCGGTGGCCCTGGCCCTGCAGCGCTTCATTGAGGGCAACAAGGAGGAGACGGAGCGCGCCGGTTCCAAGACCGTGCAGATGCAGTTTGTTCCGGAGCCCATGTACCATAATGGCAACGGCAATGGCGCCAACGGCAATGGGAACGGGAACGGCTACGTCAGCAGCGTTCCCACGGCCCGCAAATGCCCCGACTGCAACACCCCGGTCATCTACCAGGAAGGGTGTTTGATGTGCGTATCGTGTGGGTGGAACAAGTGTGAGTAGGGGGG
>CAZPMU010000067.1:0-14049 GCA_964587795.1 uncultured Dehalococcoidia bacterium
AGGGCGCGGATTTCGCGTTTGATTTCGCTCAGGGTCATCATGTGTTTGTCTCCTTATTTATCCACGAATGGACACTAATGTTCACTAATGGAATTTTTTTGATAATGGTTCCATTTGGTTCCATTTTGGCCCGTTTTGGCCCGTTTTGGGGTTTATCCACGAAGGGCACGAAGGGGCACGAAGAATTGGTTATGGTTTTATGGTGGAGATGGGTTATGCGGGTTGGCAAGGGGGGAGTGTCAGCGAGGGAGGGACGTTCGGGGCATTCCTGGAGTGTCGGAATCGTGTATTATTGCCGCAGATTATCCAGGCCACTGGGCGACTGGATTACGGGAGGAAAACGGAATGCGCGTGATGGTACTGGTGAAGGCCACCGTGGACAGCGAGGCAGGGACAATGCCGTCCACCGAAGTCCTGGAGGCAATGGGCAACTACAACGAGGAACTGGTGAACGCCGGCATAATGCAGGGAGGCGAGGGTCTGAAGCCTTCGGCGGAAGGCAAACGGGTGGTCTTCGACGGGGACAGTCGCAGTGTAATAGACGGGCCCTTCCCTCATACATCTGAACTGTTGGCCGGGTTCTGGCTGTGGGAAGTCAACGACATGGAAGAAGCACTGGAATGGGTGAGACGCTGCCCGAATCCCATGACCGGGGCCAGCGAGATAGAAATACGCCCCCTGTTCGAAATGTCGGACTTTGGCGAGGAAATGACGCCGGAACTGGCGGCACAGGAGGAGCGGATGCGGGAAGAGATGGAGGGTAGGCAGGGATGAGTTTCACCCGCCACCACCGGGACCTGGGCATAATTCAACAGGCATTATTCAAGCGGGAGCGAAACCATGACTACCATCGAGCCTCTGCCTCGGGGGGAAATAATCCAGCAACTGGACGGAACCTATGAGCTTTTTCCCCTGTCCACGGACGAAGAGACCCTGCGCAACGTCCTGCTTGACTGCCTGGGAGAGTGGGAACACGTCCGCATAGGCATGCTGGTGCCCGGTGCGGTGTGGGAAATCAAGCCGCCCTGCCAGCCGAGAACCGGGTTCCTGGACGGCTACCTGACGGTGGACTTCCAGGAGTGGCACCTGCACCTGTGCATTGGGGAGTCGCGGTCGGCGCCGCCGGAAACGGTCAGGCTGCGCCGTACGGCCAGGGCGGAGTTGTACCGGCGGCTGAATCCCGACCGCCAGCCCACGTCGTGGGGATTTCGCCTGTTCAACGGTGGCGGGCAGCAGCAGATAACCGTGCTGCTGCCCAATCCGCACCTGGACGAAGGGCAGAATTACACGGAAAGCCCAGACTGGGGCCGGCTTTACCTGTGGGACCGGCTACGGATGAAGTACCTGTCGCAGGGCAGCGACCCGGTGGACCGGTCGGCGCCCGGGTTTTACCATGGCTAAGGGGGGCGGAGTGACACATCCGCTGACCGAGAGCATGGAGCAGGCGGAGAGCCTGGGCGGCTTCTTCGCCATGCCGCCAGCGACATTTGCCGCAGGGGGCTGGACCAGGGCGCGGGACCTGTTCCAGGGGGATGACCGGCGGCTGGGGGAAATGGTGGCGGCCTACGGTCAGCGGGCGTGGGAGAGTTCCAACCGGCACGTGGCAGCGTCGGCCTTCCTGGTGGCCTACCTGAGCCGGGTGGTCTTCCCGCTGGTGGGCCAGTACGTGCTGGCCGGCAGGGCGCCGGACGTGTCGCTGGATAACCTGGCCTTTCACTGGAACGGGCCGGCCATCGACGCCACGGGGCTGGAGCGGCTGCGCTTCGCCGGGCTGCCCGGAGACCCGGCGGCAGGCCACGCCGACGCGGTAACGGTGGACGACAGCGGGGCATTGTACGTTCAGTTGCGGGAGTGGCTTTTCAGGGACAACCTGGCAGTGGTTATTCCGGACCTGCAGCGGGCGGCGGGGGCCAGTGAGAAAGTTTCCTGGAATGCGGTGGCGGCGGCTTTCTCGCAGGTCCTCCACCGGCTGTACGCCGGGGCAGGACGGCCGGAGGAAGTGGTGCGGGCGGCGGAAACCTTCTTCTCCGACCCCGAGTCGCCGGTGTACGGGCAGCTTACCATGGAGGAGTTCGAGAGCCAGGGGAAGACGGGATTCTTCTCGCGGCGGCGCGGGTGCTGCCTGTGGTGGCGGTCGCCGCGGGCCAATGATTACTGCTCCAACTGCATCCTGCTGCCGAGGCAGGAACAGGACCGGCGTTTCGGGGAAATGCTGACGGGGATACGTTGAGAGGACCCGCCGGCGTCAACCTCCACACTGCCTCATCATCACCGAACGCGCCGAGCGGGCCCTCCCTGGCAGGGGGCACGGCCAACCTCAGGAGTAGGGCTTGGGCATACGGTAGCCGACGCCGTGCTCGGTAAAAATGTAGGTGGGGCGCCTGGCATTATCGCCCAGCTTCTGGCGCAGGGTTTTGACGAAGGCCCGCAAAAGCTGGATGTCTCCCGTATATTCCTCGCCCCAGATGCGGCGCAACAACTCGTCCTGGGACAATACCCTTCCCGGCCTGGCGGACAGTTCCTGAAGAAGCTGGTATTCGGTAGCGGTGAGATGGACCCTGTGTCCGCCGACGGTGACGCGGCGTTCAGGGTAGTTTATTACCAGGTCGCCAACGACGTAGTCCTCCCGGTCGCGGCCTTTCCGGGCCTCGGCGCGCTTGCGGAAGGAGACCTTGATCCTGGCCACCAGTTCGGAGGGGGAGAAGGGCTTGACGATGTAGTCGTCGGCGCCCATTTCGAAGGCGTGAACGATGCTCTCGTCGTCTCCCTGGCCGGACAGGACAATGGCGGGAACGCCCAACTGCTGGGTAACCCGGTGAATCAGGTCGAAGTCCTGGCGGCTGCCCGAGGCCAGGTCCAGCAGGGCAAGGTGAGGCTTTTCGACGGAAATGATCCGGCCCAGGTCAGAAAAGTCCTGGGTGCCGATGGGGACATAGCCGGCGTGGGAAAGGGCACGCTGGACGGCGTTGAGCATTCGGGGGTTTTCAACCACGGACAGAATCCGCTTGCGGCCGGCCTGGACGGGGAAAGAGGGACCCGTGGCAGGGGATGGGACGGAACTGGGCTGGGCGTGGGATTCTTCCGCGGCTGGGATGCTGAAGCCCAGGGTGAGTCCCTGAAGTGACTGACCCGGTTCGATCCAAAGGCGCCCGCCGTGGGCGTTTACTATGCCCTGGCAGATGGCGATGGCCAGCTTGTCTTCCTCGCCTTCCCGGTTAGCTTCGCTGAGCCAACGGGAGGTGGACCGAATCAGAGCTTCGCCAAGAGCGCCGGCGTGGGAAGGCTGGGCGTCCAGCGAGATGGAGACGATAAGGTGCATTTCTTCCCGGCACGCCCGGATGCACAGGTCGGAGGAGGGGGGCGAGTATTTTACGCCCCACTGGAGGAGAGTGCGGAGCACCTGGTTGATGCGCTGGCTATCGCCCATGGCCAGGGGGAGGTCCGGAGCGACGTCTAACTTGACCTGGTGACCGGCATTGTAGCGGAGGAACTCCTTCCTGGCGTCATTCAGCAGGGTTGCCAAGTTCAGGGGAGTGGGATTGACGTTGAGGGTGCCGCTTTCGATCTGGGTCAGGTCGATCAGGCGGTTGAGGTGATTTCGCATGGCGTCAGTCTGCCGGTCAAGCATGGTCAACAACTGCCGGGACTCGTCAGAGCCTGCGGCGGCGATGCTGTCGGCCAGGGCGGCAATGGAACCCTTGATGGTGGTCAAGGGAGTCCTCAACTCGTTGCCCACGAGGCTGAGGAAGTCGGACCGCATACGGTCGATTTCGTTGAGAGGAGACATATCCTGGATGACGACTATAACGGACTCGGGCTCGCCCTCCATGGAATAGATGGGAGCGGCGTTGACGAGGGTATGGACGGGCCTTCCGTCGGGGAGGTAGATGACGATCTCTTCGGCCCGGACGATTTCGCCGCTGCGAAGGGCGCGGGTAATGGGGGAAGAGCTGAGGGAGACTTCCCTGCCATCGGCGCGCCGGAAGGAAAGAGCCTTCAGGGTGTCTTCCCAGGTGCCATTGGGGATACCGGTATCTCCGATGATCCGTTCAACTTCGCGGTTGTAGGTAACCAGTTGCCCGGTCCTGGCGTCGAAGACAATAACGCCCACGGGGGAGATGTTAATCAGGGTTTCCAGTTTGTTCCTGGAATGGAGGGCCCGGTCATACTCGGTGGCGTTGACCAGGGCCACGGCGGCCTGGCTGGCCAGGCAGGCGATAACCGCCTCGTCTTCAGCGGTAAACTCCGGGCCGGTGGACTTGTCGGCCAGGTACAGGTTGGCCAGGCAACGTCCCTGGTGACGGATGGGGGCACCGAGGAAAGAAGACATGATGGGATGGCCGGGGGGAAACCCCGTGGAGTCGGGATGAGCGGCAACATTATCAATGCGGATGGGTTTGTCGGCCACCGTGAGCTTGCTGAAGAGGCCGCCGATCCTGGGGATGTTCTCGATGAGGGCGGCGTGCTCGGGAGCGATGCCCCTGGTTACGAGTTCGCCGTTTTCGCCGGCTTCGTTGAAGGTTAACAGGGCTCCGTAGCGAGCGTTGGTCAGCGAGCAGGCCCAGTCAACTATTTCCCGCAAAAGGGAGCCGGAGTCCAGATTGCTGCTGATACTGAGGGTAGCTTCCTGCAGTTCTGTGAGGTGTGCTGGCAGGGTCTGGTTTTGAAGTCGCGATTCTTCCTGATCCTTTAGCATATCAGAGCACTTTCACAAGAATGAGATTGGCGAAATAGACTTATTTACTTTATTTATAAAACAGCCTACATCGTTTGCCTAGGTAATATAACACATTAATTATAGACAGCCACTTGTCATCACAAAATCTTCATTAACAAATGTTTAATAAATTACAAGGGCCGGGCAAGAGACCGACTCGAAGGTATTGGCGAACGGCGTTCGGGGGTCATGTCCGTACGATGCGGTGAAGTTTCGCCCCAAGCAGGGCCTTCCCACAGCAGGGGCAACGGGATTCTTGAGATAGTCACCAAATGGACGCAGCTCGAACGCACGGCGGCAGAGACCCTGGCTGGGCAGCGGCAGAGGGAGGGGTTGAGCAGCGGGCAGGCAAAAGCTGGAAGGAGAGCGCCGGTATCCCATGCCAACGGAGTAAATGCCGGCAATGGCCGCAATGTGCCGAAGAACAGGGTTTACGGCGACGCCGGCGGTGAAGGGAAGTGGAGGCAGGCCACCGCCCGATAGCACCACTCCATCGCCGGTTCCCATTGCTGCCGGTGATTCGGGCGCTGGCGCCGGCCACCCAGGTAAAGGGGCGTCCCAGCCGGATTGCCATCTATGGACAGGGAAGCTATTTACCCGACCAGGCTGACCAGGTCTTCGTTGGAACCCACTATCTGGTCGCCCAGGTAGGGTCCGAAGAGCTCCAGGTATTCTCTGAGCTGTGCTTCTATGTCGAAGTTTGCCTCGGAGTGAATCTCGACCTCAAGGATTCGGCCCACGCCTTCAACTTCGTCCAGGTTGAAGACGACGTTATCCTTGCTCCAGATTTCTCTCTGCTTGTTCACCACGGCGCGAACGCCCAGAACGGCGTCGAGCATATCCTTGGTCTCGTGTCCGTTCAGGCCCCAGACGCGGAAGCTGCTGGTCCTCCCGCCGGATTCCTGGCCCTCTTCGTAGTAGATTATCTGTGGGGAACCCTTGTCAAAGCGAATCTTCAGGCGACGGCGGGAACTGCCCTGGGTCGAGTCCGCCAGATTGTAATAGTAGTCGACCTGATCCGTAATCTCCACGAAAGAGGCACCCTGGTCATTCAGGGCCTGCCTTACCGGTTCAAAATCGGGGCAGAAGGCCTTGATTTCCCGGTTGGTCTGCATAGTCATCGTTCTATTTCTCCGGGGCTGTGGGAGGAGAGGAGTGCAGCCTGTGTTTGGAAATTGGGGAATCCCTTATATATATATTATGCCGCATTGCAAGGGTTTATGACACCCGCTGCAGGGGGTTTGACAGGGCAATCGCGTATTAATTTGGCTGGCCACTCAATCAGGAAGTCAATGCCGGCCTGAACCGGACGAAGGGCCTGAGATCCCTCCCGAGAACTCGGTTGCGGGTGTGAAAGGTGGCTTGTGGGCGGGAGTTTAGATTCTTCACTCCGTTCAGAATGACAGTCCAGGCAGTTCTGAAGGACAAGTGGCTAAAGCGCGATTGCCCTGGGGTGTTTGATCAAATCTTTACGATTTCTTGAGACAATCAAACTGAAATCGGGTAGAATGAACCCAATATCATAACGCTTAATTTGAACGGAGGAGAGTTATGGCAGACAGTGAAGTGCTGTTGATGGCTCACCTTATGCGCCGGGCCGGGTTCGGCGCTTCCTATGGCGAACTTCAGCAGCGGGCCGCCAGGGGCTACGAAGCCACGGTGGAGGAACTGCTGCATCCGGAAGAGCAGGAAGAACTGAACACGGACGTGATGCAGCGGTACATGGGATGGCGGGACATGGGTTACCTGGCCGCCAACCAGGGTTACTGGACTTACCGGATGGTCAACTCGCCAAGGCAGTTGCAGGAGAAGCTGTGCTTGTTCTGGCACAGCATTTTCTGCGTGGGCGATTCCAAGATAATGGCCCCCCACAACATATTGGAACAGCTGGACCACTTCCGCAACCACGGCATGGGCAGGTTCGATGAACTTTTGCTGCGAATGGCCACGAATCCGGCGATGCTTTACTACCTGGACAACCAGTTGAGCCACAGGGAGGCTGTGAACGAAAACTGGGGACGGGAGTTGCTGGAGCTGTTTTCCATGGGAGTGGGCATGGACGGCCAGCCCAATTACACTGAAGAGGACGTGAAGGCCTGCGCCCAGGCTTTTACCGGCTGGACGGTGGGCAACGGAATGCCCCGATATCCCTATGGCCGGTACTTCAACCAGTTTCTCTACAACCGGCACGACCATATAGACGGCGAGAAGACCTTCCTGGGGGAGACGGGCGACTTCAACGGTGATGACATCATCCGCATCATCGCCAAGCAGCCGGCCACGGCCCGGTTCATCGCCCGGCACCTGTACAACTTCTTTGTGGCGGACGAGCCCCAGGTGCCGTCGTGGCAGGATACGCCTCCCCGGGACGTGGAAGCCATCAAGATGCTGGAGGAAGAGTATTTCCGGTCGGGGTATGAAATCCGGTCCATGCTGCGGCTGCTGTTCAACTCGGACTTCTTCAAGGAGGCTCGTTTCTCCAAGGTAAAGAGTCCGGCGGAACTGGTGTGCAGCACCCTGCGCTTCATGGGTGACTTCAACCGGCCGGCGCCGCGCATGTATGACATGGCCCTGGAAATTCGGTATATGGGCCAGGACCTGATGAACCCGCCCACGGTGGAGGGCTGGCATACGGGCAAGGAGTGGATTGACAGCGGCACCCTGGTGGAGCGGGTCAACTACGCCGCCAGCGAAATGGGCCGCCTGGAGGCGCCGGGCATCCGCGCGGTGGTGCAGCGCTTCAGCGACAATGGCCCCGCGGTGTCAGCAGGCGACCTGCTGGAAGGCTGCCTGGAGATGCTGGGGGGTTACCAGCTTATGGCGGACACCCGCAACCTGCTGCTGAACCACCTGGGAACCGACGCGGAAATTCCCACGGGCGGAGAGGAATTTACCCAGACGGTGGGACAGGTGTTGCAGTTGATTGTTTCGACCCAGGAGTACCAGTTTACGTAACCCCGAGAACATGGTTGTTGGGTTTGTACGGGCGGCCCTGGTGGCCGCCCTTGATTTTGGGCAACTGGAACGGCCCCCGAGAGCTTTCGGGGGCCGTCAGCTTTTGGCTAACTTATGGGCTAAAGGAAGGAAATGGGTACCGGATGGGTACGACTTGCTAAGAGAATGGTTAGTATTTGACGTATTTCACCACCGTTTTTCCCGCCTTAACGTGTTGGACCTTAGCCTGGTGGCTGTTAGTACTTGACGTCCCAAAGGACTATCTATCCATGCCATTCCTGGCATTACCCGAGGCTTGTATCCTCCTGATGTTCCCGTTCCCGCCTGGCGAAGCGTGGGCGGTGTGGGAATGAGTCCTATCACAATAGGCAAGCCCGGCCGTTTTTGGCCGGGCTTTGTTTATTCTGGTTGCAGACATTCTGGCTGCAGGCAGAGAGCCTTGGCGGGATACGAGGGCCACTTCAACGTGGAATATATGCTGGGCCTTGCCTGCTAACTCACTTGTTGCTCCCCCCGTTCCCTGACTGGATTCCTGACTAATTACACCCTGACCTGGTCAGCGAAGCGCTGGGAACCGCCCCCCGGTTAACAAGGGCGTGTCGTCAAATGCACCGTCATTCCTTCGAAGGCAGGGACCTTAGATACTGCCGGGCGAGGTTCCCGCCTTCGCGGGAACGACGAAAAGGGACGCTCGGAAGCTCCCGCTTTCAATTTGACGACACCCCTTAGGGGATAGCCGCGACATTGCCGAACCGGGACCGTTTGATTACATCAGGGCGCCCCTGCACCATCGGCAACCTCAGGCTGGTCATCGTAGTATCGCGACATGAAGATCAACCCGTCATGCCGCACGACCCACGTATGAGCGTAAAGAGTCTCAGAGGACCTGATGTTAGGGAACAAATTGCTGAACCATTCCCCCTCCTCAGTAGCCTCCGTCATCACCTGGGCAATATGCCGGTTGCTTTGCGTGGTCAGGTCCTTCAAGTCCGCACCTAGGAGGTGTTGTCCCAGGTGCGCAACCCGAATAACGTCATTACCATCAACCAGGGTCAGGCCCCACTGCCCGTCAAGGCTTTCGCCGCTGTTGTAGTGGGCAATCGTGGGTTCCATTCCATTGCTTTGGTAATAGTCTATGGCCTGCTGCACGTATTCCATGGTCCGGCCGGCAGGGTCTTCAATCCGCTCGTAATAACCGGAAGCGAACAGCATTCCGTCGCGACGCACGGCGTAGGACACCTTCGGTACTTCTTTGAGGGTAACCGGATGGGGCCACAGGTATTCCACCCATACGCCTTCTTCCGTGGCTGCGGCCAGCGCCTCTCCCAATCTGTAACCGTCGGAACCTACCACGTCTTTGATGTCGCTCCCGATGAGCCCAGGCAGGAGGGGATGCACGTGGTATATGTCCTTATCGTCGGTGGCAAACAGGTACCACTCCCCCTCGAAACTGGCAACACTGTTGTAGTAGTTAAGCATGGATTCCAGGCCGTCGCGATCGTACCGTTCCACGGCCTGGTTAACATACTGGACCGTGTAATCCCTGGGGTCGGCGTCGCGCCAGGCCGGCGGTCCGGTCTCGGGCTCCCCAGCGTAGTAGCCGGAGGCGAATATCAACCCGTCATGGCGAATTGCCCAGGTAACCTTCTGCTGTTCCTTCCTGGAAACGGGATGGGGCCAGAGGTACTCCACCCATACGCCTTCCTCCGTCGCCTGGGCTATCTCTCTTCCCAACTCCTGGCCGTCGGAGCCGACCACATTCTTGATGTCTGAGCCGATGAGGTGCGGGAAGATGGGATGAGCCAGGTAGTTGTCATCCGCACCAATAAGGAACAGGTAGAACTGTCCGTCGAGGCTGTCCTGGCTGTTGTAGTGGGAAATGACTTCGTTGAGGCCGTCCATATCGTACTTGGCCACGGCCTTGCTCACATATTCCTGGACCGAATCCGCCACGTCTTCCACCAGGACTGAGTGGCTGGATGAGAACACCAGGCCGTCGTGAAGTACGACGAGGACCCGTCTTGGCTCTTCCTGCTTTGTAAAGGGGTTAATGCCCCGGGTCATAATCCAGTTGCCATCTTCGGTGGCGACTTCGATCAACCGGGTGAAGGCGGAAAATCTAGATCCCGGGCCAACGAATTGGCCCTGCAGAGTAGGAATGTTGCGATAAATAAGCAGCTTGCTTTCAGCCTGATCAATGAGGATTAGCGTGCGCCCGTCCTGGGAGCTCTCACCAGACTTGTAGAATTCGAGAGTAGAGTCCAATCCGTTCTGTCCATAGTATTCTATTGCCCCGGTTACATAGGACCTGGTCAGGACGTCGTTATCGGCACTAGCAGGTTTTTCCGCCGGCTCCGGCATTGAGACCGCGTCGGGCTCCGTGGTGGCGGCAACCGCAGGTTCGGGAGCAGCGGTAGCCGTGGGCAACGGGGCTGGCGTGGGCGTGGGTTCAGGGGCCGGTGTGGCAACGGGAGCTGCCGTTGGGGCGGCGGTGGGTTCTGGGGCAGCCCTCGCGGTCGGCTGGGGCATTGGCGCTTCCGTGGGTTCAGGGGCCGCTGTGGGCAAGGGCGCCGCCGTGGGGGCTGCCGCGGGTTCCGGGGTCGCAGCAGGAATTGGCGCCGGTTCCGGAGCCGGGTCATCGCCGCAGGCAACCACAAAGGCCGTAAGAGAAACCAGAATTAAGAGCAAGAATAGAGCGCGCAGACCGACCGGAATTTTCCTGCCGCCTAAACTGCGCCAGCGTGTGCTCATTTCCTTCTTCTGCCCGGTTCGTTCCATGAATTTCCCCCCTCTGGTATGTGTTGGCTGTTTCCCCGTCACAAAAGGAAACGTTTAAGGAATACGGTTCCGAACATTGTCTCATTAGTTTGGCTGTTTTGCGAAGTCTCCATTTGCCGTTTCCTTGCGGCAAATCCTTCAATCAGTTGCCTTTGGCCATAACCTGAGCGCCGGCCTTTCATCCTCAATATGCTTGACCACAGCGGCTTTTGACCGGAGGCCGCCTATCCATTCAGCCGGCCTTTGCCCTGACTTGTAGATTAACTCCGGTTCGGGGCAACCATCCCAGGGGTTAGTGATATACTAACCGGGGACCGCCCAGGGACGACTATGAAAGGTAATTATCCTTTATCCCATCCATCTTTCCTTGTCTTGTCGAATCTGCGGGAGCATCCCTGAGCCCCTGGCGCAAGTTAGGGGAGGCATGTACCCGAAAGGCTGGCGCCCAGGGACCTGAGGCACTAATCCGGTCAGGCAGGAGGGAAGCGGGATTTTCTCTCCGCACTGTTGTGGGCGGCGGCTTTTTCCAGATGTTCAGAAATTCCCAGGGGCGACCTGAAGTCCTTTACGAACCGGAAGAAAAGTGTCCACCCCTGGTGGCGCTGACCTCCGCACTTCAGATCTCGCTGCCCAATACCATCAGCCTGGTCATGCTGACGGCGCTGGTAGTAAGGGCATCGGGGGAGTTATCTGCCTACCTTTCCTGGGTAACTTTCACCGCGCTGGCAGTTACCGGAGCCACCATGATGCTGCAGTCTTTGCACCTGCGGTATTTTGGGTCGGGCCGCCTGATAGTCTCCAACTTCAACGTCCCCTTCCTGGCAGTTTCCGCCCTGGCCCTCCATATAGGTGGGCCCGGCTTGCTGGCCACCCTGACTGTTGCGTCCACACTCATCCTCTCCCTTTTGACTCTGCGTCTCGCTTCGCTCCGACGCATCTTTACTCAAACGGTCGGCGGCATCGTGGTTATGTTGGTGGCGGTTTCGTCTGTGCCTTTCGTCATAACTCGTTCGGTTATGGTGCCGGAGGGCGAAACGACGATACTGTTTTTGGCGCCGGGCATAGTTGCGCTGGCTGCCGGGGTGCTGATATCCCTCCAGGCCAGACCGGTATGGCGGATGTGGGTTTTGCCAATCACCGTCGCCGCCGGCCTGATGGTTGCGGTGCCACTGGGCCACTACGACACGGGCATGGTATTCGAGGCGCCGTGGCTTTACCTGCCGATTCAGGGGTGGCCGGGACTGGACCTGGGGTTTGGCGGTGATTTCTGGGCGCTGCTTCCAGTTTTTGTCATTGTGAATCTCACCGCCTTTATGAAAGCTGTGGGAGATCTGTCCGTAATTTACCGGGCTTCCTACCGGCGCCAAACGGCTGTTGACTTCCGCGCCGTGCAGGGCGGCCTTAATGTTTATGGCGTGGGCACGTTTGTTTCCGGCCTTCTGGGAACCGTTCCGGTGGCTGCGCCGTGGTCAACTACAGCCGTTTACATTGGCTTTACCGGGGTAGCCGCCAGGAACGTAGGGATATATCTGGGACTGTTGACCCTGGTGGTGGCCACTTTCTCAAAGTTGCTGGCGGTATTGGTTGCCATACCCAGCCCCGTGGTAAACGCGGTTTACGTCATTATTTTTGGGTTGCTGTTTGTTGAGGGCGCCAAAACGGTATTTTCGGGGTACGTTGACCAGAAGAAAGCCGCCATAATCGGCGTTTCCATGGTGTTGGGCCTGTCGGCGGGGTCCGTCAGTGGATTCTTCGAGGGGACTGCCAGCCACCTGGTGGGCAATACCATTGTGTTCGGCGGAATGGCCGCCATAGGGATGACCCTGTTCACCGAGCTTTCAAGTCTTCGCGCCAGGAAGCTGAGAATAAACCTGTCCCAGTCCAGTTTGCCGGAAATTGACGAGTTCCTGTGCAACTTTGCCGACAGGCATTCATGGTCGGAGAGCGGGAAGAACCGGTTGCGCTTGGTAGGGGAGGAGGCCTTGTTAAGTCTGCTGAACCGGGAGAATGATGAACCCGGCCAAGAGGAGCGCAGGTTGGTAGCCACAATCCGCCCCGACGGCGGCTCGGCTGAGCTTGAAATAGTGGTCGCTTCCGATGGCTCCATCCAGGGCAACATCGAAGATAGACTGGCGTATCTGGACCAGGATCAGAGTCTGGAAGAAGGGCAGGAATTGTCAATAACCATCCTTCATCATTACGCCTCTTCGGTCCACCACCACAAGTATTACGGCATAGACATCATCAGTTGCCATGTGGACAGGTAGGATGACCCCAGTTGTAGGTCCCCTCGGTTTCGCCAGTGCAGGAACCTGGTCCGTCCAATGGGCGATTGGGCCCTCCGCATACAGCCGGTCAACGAAAGAAGGTGGCGGGAAGCGCCGGATTTGAGACTCACTTACGCCGTTAGACGCCAGGGAGTGTCGTCAAATTCGTCCAGCCCTTCCTGTATCGGCAGGAATCTTGACCGATCCTGTCGAGGTTCCCGCCTTCGCGGGAACGACGAAATAGGGCGCTTGGAGACTCCGAACCTCAATTTGACGACAGCCCTTAGCAGCCCATCCGAGGAACAGGTGAATTGGCTTGCCGGTTAGCGGGAAATAGCTGGGGCCGCCACCAGGGAGCAAGATGCGATGGTAAGAGCCGAGAATTTCCTGCGGAACTCTCCCCCGGCCAGCCGGTGAGCCTTCGGGTTGAGTGGACCAAGGCCTTGTTCCCCAGTTGGCCGGAACGCTTTGGGCCATGCCGGAATAGCTTCAGCAGGTTGTGGCGGATGGCCGGTGCAGATCAGGGACCATTCCCCCTGAACCTTCTCCAGTCCCCGCGGCAGAAACTGGCGGAAGACCCGCCCCTGCTTGATATGGCCGAACACAGTCTTCACCGTCTCCATCCGCAGGGCGTATGGAAGTAAACCTGCCCCCCGGGAGGTGTTGTCGTGCCAGGGCCCAGAGAGCCGTCGTTGGACCGGGAGCACTCGACAGCGCCATTGACGGGATTAGAAGGCTAAGGGTGAAACAAAAAGGACAAGGAGAGGGGGCTTTCAGATATGGAAATGGTCTTTATGGGGCTGTAAAAGGCGGTAAAGAAGGGATATTTGGTGCCGGAGGAGGGACTCGAACCCACACATCATAAAGATAGCGGATTTTAAGTCCGCCGCGTCTGCCATTCCGCCACACCGGCTTAACAGTTAAGGTCCGGGAGGGAGCCGGGCCTTCCGAAGGAAGAATACGGCCGACCGGAGACAAGGAGGAGCAGGCAGTTCCCGGCGTGGAAGAAAATGGAGG
Source organism: uncultured Dehalococcoidia bacterium (assembly GCA_964587795.1). Classification (GTDB taxonomy): domain Bacteria; phylum Chloroflexota; class Dehalococcoidia; order Lucifugimonadales; family UBA3495; genus Bin22. The sequence continues at coordinate 13,735 of CAZPMU010000067.1, forward strand.
CGACGGGCGGATTCGAACCGCCGAATAGAGGTTTTGCAGACCTCCGCCTTAACCACTTGGCTACGTCGCCTCGGGCTGCACCAGTATGTTATTGCCGGGCCTGGGCCGATATGGTGCCGAGGGCGGGACTTGAACCCACACGAGCTTACGCCCACGGCCCCCTCAAGACCGCGTGTCTACCTATTCCACCACCTCGGCCAGTCGACGCATACCGCATTATAGCATATTTAACAAAGGGTTCAAGAAATACCCGGTAGCTGTTCAGGGCAATCGCGTTTTAATCTTCGCTGCTTACTTAAGGCGGAAAGCAATGTC
>CAZPMU010000068.1:0-7336 GCA_964587795.1 uncultured Dehalococcoidia bacterium
AGTTAAGACGGTCTTTGGTCATTACCGTCCGTTACTGCTGTCGGCTCTTGTGCATTTCGCTTTGGCAGTGGTTTAAACCGCCACCGAGGCGCCCGTGTCCGATGCCTCCTGGATGCGGTCAATGAACTGGTGCAGGCGCACCGCCTCGGCAAAGTCGGGCTGGCCGCCGCTGCCCTGGCGGATGCTTTCGCCGAACTGGTAATACATCTGGCCCACGTTATAGGGCGCGCCCAGGGGCATGCTTTCCAGCACCCAGGTATAGCTGGACGGCACGGGCAGGTCCTCCAGCTGGTTGCCGCCCCGCACACCCTGCACCCGGGTCCCCACGTGGTTGGGCGACTCGTCGGATGAGGCGACCAGGGTTCCTTCGCTGCCGTAGACTTCCATGCGATAGCCACTGCCCGCCCAGGGGTTGCTGGCCACGTGTACCGACGCCACGCCTCCCCTTTCCAGCCGGCCGCTGACCAGTATGTTGTCCGGCGCCGTTACTTCCACGTACTGCTCCGTGTCCGTCTCGTACCACCGGTTTACCTGGGTGCTGACCACCGCCGACACGTGGCTGAAGTCGCCCACCACGAACCGCAGGGCGTCAATGGTATGGCCGTTGGTGATGGTCAGGGTGTTGGCCCCCAGGTCCCGGTCCCGCTGCCAGGTGCGGTCCGACGTGCGCCGAATCCCGCCGTCGGATATGCGGCTTACGTGGCAGGACATCACTTCCCCCACGTACCCCTCGGCCACCAGGTCTTTCAGGTAAAGCATGGCCGGGTTGCCCCGGGCCTGGAGTCCCACCATGTTCCGCACCCCCCGAAACTGGGCCAGCGCTGCCATTTCCTCGGCCTCGGATGTGGTGCGGCCCAGGGGCCACTCGGTATAGACGTGCTTTCCGGCGTTCAGGGCTGCCATGGTGGGTTCAAAGTGGTTGGGCACCCGCAGGCAGACCACCACCGCGTCTATTTCCGGGTGTTCCAGCATCTTGCGGTAATCGTCAAAGGCGTACTTCGCCCCGAAAGCCTGCTGCGACTCCTCCGCGCTCTCCATGCGGGTGGTGCAGACGCCCGTCAGTTCAAACTCCGGGCTGGCCACCACCGCCGGCAGGTGGGCGCGAGGCGCCCAGCCCCGGTGAATGTTGGCGCCGATTATGCCCAGCCGTATTTTCTCAGCCATTTCGCCTCACTCCTTCTATCCACGAATGGACACGAATAATCACTAATTTTGCTGGACCAGAGCCTCGCCCCATGCTTAAGCGGCGTCTTTCCTTGTTGGTGGATGGCTCCTGGGCAGCGTCAAATTTAAGGTGGGAGTCTCCGAGCGTCCACTTTCGTCGTTCCCGCGAAGGCGGGAACCTCGGCAGGCTTGGCCAAGATTCCTTGCCGACTCAGGCAGGACATGGCGCATTTGGCAACGCCCCTACCCCTCCCCCAGTTCCTTCATCCGCGGCAGCACCCGCCTGCCAAATAGCTCAACCTGTTCCATCACGCCTTCGTGCGACATTCCGGGCTGCTGGAAGGCCAGGTCCACCACGCCCACGCCGCAGCGGTGGTGCAGTTCCTCAATCTGCCCGGCCACCGTTTCCGGCCCGCCCACGAAGTTGAGCTGGGCCCGGGGCGGACGGGCGGCAGACGCCGGCGGCTCGCTGTCGGCCCGAGAGTCGTACCTGGCTCCGCTGCGGGCGGCCAGCACCGCCCGGGCCAGGGATGAACTGATGGACAGCCCTCGTTCCGCCCCCCGGGCGTGAAGCCCGTTCAGAAAGTCCTCGGCTTCGGAATCGGTCTCCGCCAGGCAGATGCCCCCGCGATATACAATGTCATCCGGGGCGGGCTGCCAGCCGGCCTCCTCGCACCAGCCCCGGTACTTCTCCACCAGTTCCACGGCGGCATCGACGCTGGCGTAGGCAATTCCCAGGCCCAGGTGGTTTTCCGCTGCGTACTTGATGGTATCCTCGCTGCGGGTGGCTACAATGGCCGGCGGCATCGGCCGCTGCACCGGCTTGGGCCAGACTGAAACGGTCCGGTAGTTGTAGTAGCGGCCCTCCCAGGAGAAGGGCTGAGGTTCGGTCAACGCCCGCAGCACCAGGTCCATACCCTCCAGCAGCTTGTCCCGACCCTCGTTGGGGTTCAGGTCATACACCTGGTCCTCGCTCAGGGTGCCCCGCATGAAGGCCACCACCAGCCGCCCCTCGGTCAAATTGTCCAGCATCCCGATTTCCTCGGCAGCCCGTACCGGATTCAGGATGGGCAGCAGCTGGCCCAGCAGGGCAATTCTCACCCGCTGGCACTGCTGGGCCACCGCGGCAGCCATAACCGCCGGGTTGGGCGTGGTCCGGTTGCCCGAATAGTGGTGCTCCGACAGGCTCACCCAGTCGAACCCCACCTCCTCGGCCAGCCGGCATTCGGCCATGCCATCGCGGTAGGATTGCATGGCCACGTCCGGGTCGTAAAAGGCAGGGGGCACCGGCCAGCCGGCGGGAAACTTCTCTCGCTCCAGGTAACCCATGCAACCGAAGTAAGAAGCCTTCATAATACTGCACCCTTATGGCGGTACCCTTTGTTACAATCGCGTACAGGTGGCAAATGCGGATTGGGTTTTCCGCCTTAATTTGGGGTAGCCTTTCCGTCAGCCCTGGACGGCGTGCTTGATGTGGTCTATTTGGGGGCTGCCTGCCCCATCAGTCAGGCAGATGCTGACCAGGTCGATGCGCCAGGGAATGTCCTCGCCGTCGTTTTCGGGGGCATGATTTTGCAGGTAGTGCTGGGCGGCGGCCACCAGGTGGTCGGCCTTCCGGCGGGTTATGGATTCCCGGGGCGTGCCAAAGGCAGCGGTGCGGCGGGTCCTGACTTCCACAAAGGCCAGTTCCTCCCCGTCCCGGGCCACCAGGTCAATCTCCCCCCACGGGCAGCGGTAGTTGGCTGCCAGTATGCCGCAGCCTGCCTCCCGGAGATAGCCGGAAGCCATCTCTTCGCCGCGCTTGCCCAGCTTCATCCGTGCCGTGGTCATTTCAGTCGTCTCCCATCGCCAGCAAAGCCTGCCGCAGCGGGGCGAAGGAGCGGCGGTGCAGGGGGCAGGGCCCCAGGCTGGCCAGTTGCGCCCGGTGCAGGGCGGTGCCGTAGCCCTTGTTCCGGGCAAAGCCATAACCGGGGTACAGCCTGTCCGCCCCTTCCATGGCCCGGTCCCTGGTTACCTTGGCGATTATTGACGCGGCGGCTATGGAGTAGCTGCGTGCGTCTCCCTTGACCAGGGTATCGTAGGGGTAGGGGCACTCCCGTATGGGCACATAGTCCAGCAGCAGGTGCTGCGGGGTAACCGTCAAGTCTTCAACGGCCCGAAGCATGGCCCGGATAACCGCCCGCCCAATACCAATGCGGTCAATCTCCTCCGGCGGCTCCGCTACAACCGCTACGGCCAGCGCATTCTCCTGAATCAGCCCGAAGGCCGCCTCCCGCTGCCTGGCGGAAAGGCGCTTGCTGTCGTCCAGTTTTGTCAGCCACACTTCTTCGCCTGTCAGGTGTGGCGACAATACCACCGCGGCGGCTACCACCGGTCCGGCCAGCGGCCCCCGCCCCGCCTCATCCACGCCGGCTATCACCCGCAATCCCTGCCGGTATAGACGGCTTTCGCAGGACAGGTCAGGCACTGCGCGCCCAGCCGACGCATTTTAGTTCTCGAAGACTTCGTCGTTCCCGCGCAGGCGGGAACCTCGAACCCTGCAACCGTGTAGGGGCGTTTCGCAAGTCGCCCTCACAGGCGAATATCCCTCGCGTCAGTACGTGCAGCCCGTCGACAGGCCCAACGCTAAGGGCGAATATACCCATCCATCTCGCCTCGCCGTCAGTCAATGAAGCCACCGCCCAGCACAGTGTCGCCCTGGTAGAAAACCGCCGCCTGACCCGGGGTTATGGCCCGCTGCGGCTTGTCGAAACGGACCTTGGCCCCTGCGGGCACGGTATGCAGCATCGCCGGAGCCTCTTCAAACTTGTAGCGAATCTTTACCTTGACGGGTGTGGGGCTTTCCGGCGGAGTTCCCGCCACGTAATTCACCCGGGAAACGGTAAGGCTGTCGCGGTACAAAGCCTGTTCCGGCCCCACCACCACGCGGTTGGTCTCCGGTTCAACCCGCAGCACGTACACTGGTTCGGCGCCGGTGATGCCCAGGCCCCGCCGCTGTCCCACGGTGAAGAACTCAATGCCCTTGTGCTGGGCCAGCACAAGGCCGTCCTGGTCAACAATATCGCCGCCGGTGGTGGCAATCCGCTCCTCCAGGAATGCCTTGTAGTCCCCAAAGGGGATGAAGCAGATGTCCTGGCTGTCGGGCTTTTCGGCGTTGGGAAAGTCGGCCTCCAGGGCCAGCTGACGGATGGCCTCCTTGGAGTAGCCGCCCACGGGCATCAGGGTGCGGCCCAGCTCGTCCTGGCCCATGCCGAACAGCACGTAAGACTGGTCCTTGGCCGTATCCAGCCCCTTCTTGAGCGAGAATCCACCCTCGCCGTCCTCTATACGGGCGTAATGGCCGGTGGCCACGTACTTCGCGTCCAGGATGGAAGCGCGGGTGGAAAGAAAGTTGAACTTGATTTTGTCGTTGCAGGCGATGCAGGGATGGGGCGTCCGGCCCTGCTGGTACTCGGAGCAGAAGTAGTCGATGACGTGGTCCTGGAACTCCTGCTGCACGTTCAGGACGTAGTGGGGTATGCCCAGCCGGTGGCAGACGATGCGGGCATCCTCCACGTCGTCCACGGTGCAGCAGCCCCGGTAGTAGTCGGGCAGGTCTGCCTGGTCCAGGCTGTACAGCTTCATGGTAACGCCGACCACGTCGTAGCCCTGCCGCTGCAGCAGCAGCGCCGCCACCGACGAGTCCACGCCGCCGCTCATGGCGACAACCACCCTGTTTTCCTTTGCACCTGCCATAGTCGGGTTAGCGTAGCACAAGGGAATATTGGGGACAAGGACGGGGTGTCAGTAGGAAATGTTCAGATTTGGGGGTCAGCCTTGACCTTCCACGAAGGACACGAATATTCACGAAGAGTCTTTCTTATCGACGAATAGGCATGAATAATCACGAGTCGTTCATGAGAACGGATATAGCATTAGTGAAAATTCGTGTTCATTCGTGGAGAAATGCTTCGTGAACCTTCGTGTCCTTCGTGGATAGGGATCTACCCCAGCCTCGGCATCACCTCCTCGCTGAACAGCTTCATGGACCGCAGCACCTTCTCCCTGCCCATGCCGCCGAAGTCGAAGTTGCAGCCAAAGTACTCTATCCCGTGTTCCCGCAGGGCATTTATCTGCGCCACGCACTGGTCCGGGGTGCCGATGATAGCCCGGTTGGCGGCCAGGTACTCGTAGCTGTCGGGCAGTTCGGTGCGCTCCCGCCGCCATTCGTCCATGCGCCGGTACACCTCGCTGCCCGTGGGGATGAAGCGGCGCCACTGCATAATGTCCGCCACCCAGTTGATGCGGTCTTCGGTGTCCCGCAGAACCTCCTCCTCCGTTTCGGCTACGTAGAAGTAGCGGAAGAAGGGAATTTCCGACATGGGCCGGTTGTTGCCCGCCGCCGCCGCCTGCTCCACGAACCGGTGGCACAGGTCCAGCGCCAGCGCGGTGTCCTGCACCACGGCGACGCACAGGTTGTGGCCCGTGTTCACCAGGAAGTCCAGTGTCGCCTGGGTGCGGGTGGCCGCGATGTAGATGGGCGGGTGGGGCTGCTGCAGGGGCGGGGGCACCAGGTTGATGTCCTCCAGCTTGTTGTAGGGGCTTTCGTAGCTGAAGCCCGGAGTGGTCCACAGCCCCTGGATAATCTTGATGGAGTCCTGGAACCGGCCCGCGCTTTCCGCCGGGTCCAGCCCGTAACCGGTGTACTCGTAGCCGCCGGATCCCCGGCCAAAGCCCACGTCCAGCCGCCCGTTGCTGATCAGGTCCAGCATGGCGGCGTCCTCGGCCAGCCGCATGGGGTTGTGCAGCGGCGACACCAGCACCGCAGTTCCCACCCGAATTCTCGTGGTGCGGGACGCTATGTGGGTGGCGAGAATCAGGGACGACGGCACCATGCTGTAGCGGGTGAAATGGTGCTCGGCCAGCCAGGCGCTGGCGAACCCCAGTTCCTCCGCATATTGCACCTGCTCGGTGATTTCCTCAATCAGCTGCTGGGGCTCGGTGCCCTCGGGCCAGGGAACGTGGCTGAAAAACGCGAACTTCATGGGTCAACTAACCTTTTTTCTGGATTCTATCCACGAATGCAAACGAATAGGCACGAATAATTGAAAATAAAACATTCGTGATTATTCGTGCCTATTCGTGGATAAAAAATAATGATACTAGGCTGGTATCCAGGTTATGGACGAAATCTCGCTGAACTCGCGCCACAGCTTCTCCCAGGAGTCGCCGCCATCATCGCTGCGGTACATGTACCCGTAGCGGCTGCCGGCCAGCACCACCTTGGTGTCGAAGGGCTGGATATTCACCACCCACATGGCCGTGTTGGGGTCCACCGGCAGGGGAAGCTGCTCCCAGGTCTTGCCCGTGTCCTTCGAGCGCATTACGGCGCCCACCCGGCCCGGCGTGGTATCGCCCACGGTCACGAAGATGGTCTGCGGGTCGTCGGGCTGCACCTTGACGCCCCGGGGATAGCCGTAGGGGAAGTTCTGCTTTACGTTCAGCGACGTCCAGTTGTCGCCGTCAGGGCTGGTATAGACGTCGTCGTTGACCAGCACCACCACCGTCTTGGGCGGCCCGCCGGCCACGGCCACGTTGTGGATGTCCAGGTTGGGAATGGAGCCGTGGTTGACCTTCTCCCAGGAATCGCCGCCGTCGGTGCTGCGGCGCACGCCGTCCACCTCGAAGCCCACCCAGATGTCCTGCCGGTTCTCCGGGTCAATGGCCATTCCCGTAACCCGGGGTATGCCCACGGCGGGGCAGGTCTCCGCCACTTCCACCGGGCGTTTCTCCCAGGTCTTGCCGCCGTCGCTGGAGCGGAAGATGGTAGCCGGATCGGGGGTGCCGGTGCCGGCGTACATGGTCTGCGGGTCCGATTCGTCAATGACCACGGCCCAGACGCAGTAGTCGCTCAGGGGCGATTCCACCAGCTTCCAGGACATGCCGGCGTCTTCGCTGCGGTAGAGTCCCTTGTCGGTGCCGGAGAACAGCACCTCGGGCTGCCCGGGGTGGTTGACGACGCAGCGCACCAGCGCGTCGGAGTGGAGTCCCTGGTTAATGCCCACCCGCTGCCAGCTTTCACCGCCGTCGCCGCTGCGGATGATGCCCTGGCCCACGGTGCCCACCAGCATGGTCATCTTGTCTGCCATTGCCTTGCCTCCTTATCAGTCAGATACGGGTTGGAAGGTTGGGG
>CAZPMU010000068.1:7436-13676 GCA_964587795.1 uncultured Dehalococcoidia bacterium
ATGGCGGTATCATACTACCGGCGGTTGGCGAAAGCTACCGGGATGGTGGGGAGTAACTGTTCACATCCGATGGGGGATTCCCATGCAAGACCGTCATACCGGCTTTCGCCGGTATCCAGAGATATTGCCTTTCAATATGTCGCAGGTGCGCTTACCTTCCCGGATTCCGGCCTTCGCCGGAAAGACGGATTGGGGTGCCAGCCTGTTCCCCTGACTCTTAACAGTTACGGTGGTAAGGCCACCGCAGTCCCCGTTTGGTGGTACGGTTAGCGACGAAACTTGTGCTGGCGGTGATTCCGGCGCCTACTGCCCCCTTAACCGGCGCAGTTCCTCCTCCAGTTCCCTGGCCCGGTTCAGGGCCTCATCGCGCTCCGCCTCCGCCTGTTGACGTGCTGTCGCCTCCTGGCGCCGTTCAGCCTCCGCCTGCTGGCGAGCGGCCGCCTCTTGCCGGAGTCCTGCCCGGGCCTGGTCCCGCTGCGCCCACGACTCTTCCATGTCAGGCAGGTATTCCCCCGACGCCCGGTCAAAGAACCCTAACTGTCTTTCCTTCCAGTGCAGCTCCAGCCCCAGTGCCGCGCTGTAGCCCCGGTGTATCCCGTCGTCCCCTACTGCGATCTGGATAGGTTCGTACTGCCCGTCCACCAGCGCGTCCCCGGCCAGGGCCGCGTCGTGGTATCTGCCCCCGGTATGGTCGAATCGCCAGTACTCCCGTACCCCCATCCCAGCGTAGATGTCCCGTTTCACCGTATAGTCCCGCCGGCCGGTGGTCTGGGAACCCACCTCCAGCACAAAGTCCGGCGGTTGGCCGATTTCTTCGATGGTGAATCCGTTGGCCTCCTCGATTAGTCCAGGATCAAAGGGCAGGCCCAGGGCCACCACTACGTCGGGGCGGGGGGAACTCCGGGCTTCACCCGCCCGGCGGCAAAGGTAGCCGTCACCGGACACCAGAACGTCGGTGCGTCCCAGGGCATGGAGAAAGTGGGCGCGCAGGATGGCGCCAGCCCTGACGAAATGGGTAAATTGTTGCATACGATCTTCGTCCGGATCCGGCAGCGGCGTGAGTTTCGGTTGGACAACCGGCTTGGCTTTGCTCGTCATAGCGCTCCTCGCCCGGGGCGGAAGTGAAACATTGACTGGCTGGATTATACCAAAGGGGGCAGGGCGATGGCCTTTGGATATCCGCGTTCCCCTACGCCGTTTCTTTGCAAGGGCGGATTTCACCACAGAGACGCGGAGACCGCGGAGTTCCACAGAGATTCTCTGCGCTCCTCTGCCTACTCCGCGCCTCTGTGTTTAAGGAAGGTCTCAAAATGGGGTTGCCATGCCTGCACCCGGGACGAAGATGCAGGGAGCAGGCAATTTCACCCCCACAACTGCTCCGAAGCCATCCGCGCCCCTTCCACCAGCGACGCCAGCTTCATCCACACAATCTTTGAGTCCACCTGCAGGCGGCCGGCGAAGGTCCCAAACCCGCAGTCCACCCCGGCAATCACGTTCTCCCTGCCCACAACTCCGGCGTAGCGGACCAGGCGGTCGCACACCACCTCCGGGTGCTCCACAAAGTTGGACGTGGAATCAATGACGCCCGGGATGATGACCTTGCCCTCGGGCAGCCTGATGGTGTCTCGCCACACCTTCCACTCGTGCTCGTGGCGGGGGTTAGCCCCCGGGAAAGCCACGGCGCAGGGCTTGGCCGTCAGGACGATGTCAATGACGTCCGCGATGGGCACGTCCGTATGGTGCGGTCCCAGGGTGCTGCCCCAGCAGATGTGCATCCGCATCCGGTCGGCGGGAATGTCGGCCACCGCGAAGTTCAGCGCCTCCACGTGCATCCGGGCCACGTCGCGGAACTCCTCCAGGCTCAGGTGAGAGAATAGCTGGTGGCGGCCCAGGGCCAGGTCCGGACAGTCCAGTTGCAGCAGGAAACCCGCATCCACAACAGCGTCATACTGCCGCTTCATCACCCTGGCCAGGGCGTAGATGTACGCCTCGTCGGTGGGGTAATACTCATTGTGGAGGAACCGGGCAATCTGGCCCGGGGACGGCGACGTCATGAATACCTCCCCGCCATTGGCTCCCGCATCGGAACCGGCGGCCGCCGCCCGCAGGTTTTCAATGTCCGTCTCCACCGCCGGCCAGTCCATCCAGTCGATGGGCCCGGTGCAGGTGGGCCGTACCTGGAACGGAGAAGCGAAGGGCTTCAGCAGTTCGGCCAGTTCCGGGAACTCCACGTCGTCGGTCATTCCGCCCAGGGGCACGTTCTCCCCCTCGTAGCCCGTGAGCCGGTCCTTCACGTAGACGGTATAGTCCACCCGACCCTGCTCGCCGTCGTTCACCACGTCCAGGCCCGTCTCCACCTGCCGGTTGAACACTTCCCGCACCGCGGCCCGTACCGAATCGTCCAGCAGGGCGCGTTCGTGGGATTCGGCCGACAGGCGGCCCTGCTGCTCTTCCACCAGCAGGCCCAGCATATCCGGCGGACGGGGCAGGCTCCCCGTGTGGGTGGTCAGGATGCGGTCGGTGCTTTGCTTCATCGTCGTTGCCTCTTAAATGATGGGGAAATTTGGACCTGTAAGGGCCCATTGAGGCCTATCAGGTATGTTTTTCGCAGCGGCGCCTAGCTGTGCTCTCCCTCCGCCAGCTGGAAATGGATGTTGTGGGAACTCCCTGGTTCGATGTTCGCCGTCTTGTAGCCGTATGGACTGACCGCAGGGCCGTCGCCCCGCAGTTCGGCTCCCCTGCCCTGCAGGTCGCTGAATACGCCGTCTATGTCGTCCACGCCCCATGCCACGTGCATGACGCCGGGTCCCGTCTCCCGAAGCTGACGGGCCAGGGCCGTGTCGTCTCGCGTCGGCTCAAAGAAGTCCACCAGGGTCTCTCCCACCTGGAACAGAACGGCCTTGAAGCCTCGTTCGGTGAACTCGTCGGTGCGGACCGGTTTCAGGTCAAACTTGCTTTCCATGTAATCGGCAATTTCCGAGATGCTGTTGACGGCGTAGGTAACGTGGTGGACCTTGTTCAACATGATGGACCTCCCCGCTGTTAGAATTGATGCCAGCCTATTCCATTTGTCCCCGCTATTCAACCCGGTGGATGGAACGCAATTGTTCAAGAATGCTGGCATGGACTTCCCCCACCTCACCTCTAATCAAATCCCTCGCCGCCAACCCGCTGCTGACATACCCCCCCTTGCCAAGCTGGATAACCCATCTCCACCATAAAACAATGACAACACCGAAACTCCGCCCCACCTTCGTGTCCCTTCGTGGATAAATCCCCCCAAACGGGCCAAAATGGAACCAAATGGAACCAAATGGAACGATTATCAAAAAATTCCCATTAGTGAACATTCGTGCCCATTCGTGGATAAAATGACGTGGAACCAATCATGGTATAAAGGTTAAGGTCAGCAATTCTGAACAGTCACGAGGGAGCGATATGGCCGACTACAAGACTTTCCAACTGGGCGACGTGGACCTGCAGTGCGGCCTCCGCCTGCGGAACGCCCGCCTGGCCTACCAGACCTACGGGGAACTGAACGCCCGCAAGGATAACGTCGTCGTCTTTCCCACCTTCTTCTCTTCCCGCCACGAGGCCAACGAGCCCATGATTGGGGAGGGCATGGCTTTGGACCCCTCCCGATACTTCATCATCGTGCCCAACCTCTTCGGCAACGGCATTTCCTCATCCCCCAGCAACACCCCGGAACCTTACGACCGGGCCCGCTTCCCCACCGTCACCTACCACGATAACATCCGCTTCCAGCATCGCCTGGTCACCCAACAGTTCGGCATCGAGCGTATTGCCCTGGTTTGCGGCTTTTCCATGGGCGCCCAGCAGACCTTCCACTGGGGCGCCCTGTACCCGGATATGGTGGATCGCATCGCTCCCTGGTGCGGTTCCGCCCGCACTTCGGTACACAACCGCGTATTTCTTGAAGGCGTGAAGGCGTCCCTGTGCGCCGACGCCGCCTGGAACAACGGCTGGTACGACACGCCGCCCAAAAGGGGCCTGCGGGCCATGGCCCGGGTCTACGCCGGCTGGGCGCCCTCCCAGGCCTTCTACCGGGAAAAGGTGTACCTGGACATCGGCTTTTCATCCCTGGAGGACTACCTGGTAACCGCCTGGGAGGGCCGCTACCTGCAGCTGGACGCCAACGACATCCTGGCCATGGTGGCCACCTGGCAGGCCGGGGACATCAGCGACAATCCCCTGTACGGCGGCGACTTCCGGAAAGCCCTCGGCTCCATCAAGGCAAAGGCCTTTGTCATGCCCTCCCGCACCGACCAGTACTTCCCGCCCGAGGACAACGAGATTGAAGTTGGCCTGATGCCCAACGCCGAACTGCGGGTTATTGAGACCATCTGGGGCCACACCGGCGGCGGCCCCGGCCGCAACCCCGTGGACACGGCCTTCATCGACGCCCAGTTGAGGGAACTGCTGGCCAGTTGATTGCGGGAGTGTCCCCTGACGAACCTCTGAAAAGTCCCTTCTCCCCCGGTGGGAGAGGGTTAGGGTGAAGGGGATTCTTTCGGCGGCAAGCCAGCACCCCCACCCTGGCCTTTCCGCCACAGGCGGACGTTCTGCACCCGTCAAGGGGGAAGGGATTTAAGATGGCGTTCCGTTCCAGGTGGTTTGCACCTCTTGACCCGTAGGGGCGGCCCTTGTGGCCGCCCTGGTTTCACCGCGAAACCACCTAAATCGGAACGCTACCGGGATTTAATCAGAGTTTTCCTAAATCTCCAGCCTTCTCAGCGTGGGCCGCAGTATTGCCAGCCACAGGGTGAAGACAAAGCAGATAACCGCTCCGCCGGCCAGGGCTATGGGCCAGCCGATGTAGTCCGCTGCCAGGGACATGGGCAGGGACCCTATGAACATAAAGCCGGCTGACGCGTACCAGATGCTCATCACCCGCCCCTGCAACTCCTGGGGCACCGAAAGCTGCAGGACGGTGGTGCCCAGGGATATGTAGGCGATGCTGCCCATGCCAATGAACAGCAGCAATATCCACGATACCCAGAACCAGTGGGACCAGGCGAAAAGGAAGAGCCCCGCTTCAAAAAGCAGCAGGGCGCCGATCAGCAGCAGGTTCTTGCGCCGGTAGTTGCCCAGCATGGCCAGGATCATGTTGGCCACCAGGGACCCCACACCGGCGGCCGTAATCAGCAGGCCCGCCTGCCCTGCCGTGGCATTTAATACTTCCCTGGCAAAGGCCGGCATCACCTGCACGTGGGGCATCCCAAAGAAGCCGAAGGCGAAGCCAATGCCGATCACGGTAAAGGCCACCGGGGTTTGCTTGAAATAGACCAGCCCATCCCACAGGGCCCGCAAAATGTCTGTCCGGCGCTCGGGGGTGCCCTGAACGAAGTTGCGAATCATCAAGACACAGCTTGCCGCCGCCAGGAAGCAACCGGCGTTGACGAAGAGGGCCGGTCCGATGCCCGCCAGGTCAATTGCGAACCCGGCCACGGCGGGGCCGATGATGCGGCCGGCGTTCATCACCCCCGCGTTGAGCACCACCGCGTTCATAATGTCTTCCCGCTCCACCAGGTTCACCACCATGGCCAGGCGCGTGGGCATGTTGATGGCATGGAGTGTCCCCAGCAGGAAGGCGGCGGTGAAGATCTGCCACACTGCCACCAACCCGGTGATGGTCAGGCTTGCAACCGCAAACATAATTACGGTTACGCCGAACTGGGAGAAAAGCAGCAGCTTCTTGCGGTTGACACGGTCGGCGAATATGCCGCCGAAAAGCACCAGGGTGAGGTTGGGAATGCCGTACAGGAATATGGTAAGTCCGAACTGGGAAACGTCCCCCGTCAGGTCCAGCACCAGCCACCCCAGGATCAGGAATTGCATACCCTGGGCTATGGCCTGGCCCGAGGTGCTGAGCCAGAACCAGCGGAAGTTTGGGTAGCGCAGTGCCTGCAGCCGGGAAAGCCCGGGGCGCCGGACCTTCAGGCGACCTAAACGTACGGCCATTCAGCTTTACCGGAGCGGGGCGTGAGATTCATGCGGCGCATCGTATGGTCTTAAGAGACTTTATCAAAGGTTCCTTCCCCCTAGACGGGGAAAGGTCAGGATGGGGGTGGTGAACGCCGCCACTATATCACTAATCCAGGTTTGGCGAAGCCGTCCCCGAAAACCTCCAGGCCAGCGCGCCCTGAACATCCTCCGAAAAAATTCACTGACACTCCCCCCTTGCCACCCCGCATAACCCCCCTCCACCATAAAACCATA
>CAZPMU010000069.1:0-12912 GCA_964587795.1 uncultured Dehalococcoidia bacterium
GGCTGCCAGTTTGTATCTGGGTCGGGGGCTGGGTAAAAGGAAGGTGCCGAGGGACAGACTCGAACTGTCGACACCGGCATTTTCAGTGCCGTGCTCTACCACCTGAGCTACCTCGGCAGGGAACCATATCTTAAAGCTGCGACTCGGGACTGTCAAGGCAATTGCGCTGCGCGACAGTCTCCCGGTTTGGGTGGTCCAACGCGAGAATAGCAGGGGCTGACCTATGTGTCTGCCCTGGCGCCATAGCAGAACCACCAGAATTGGAACGCTACCGCACCGCGCGGAGCCGGGGATGGGCTGCCAGCCCGTCCCCGGCAGGTTCGGAAGAAGGCTATTGGGACGCCGGTGGGCGTCCGCTTCCACCCCCGTCGCGACGCAGGACGAAGGGCATGGCAACCGCCAGTATGACGGCAACGACGGAGACTATCATGGCCACCAGGGCCAGGGTGCCGCCGCCGGTGGCATCCACGCCGTCTCGGCCGTCCCGGCCATCCTCACCGTCGGTGCCGTCGGCGCCAGCAGGACCGGCGACGCCGGCCAGGCCGCGCTGGCCGCGGGGGCCTTCCGGTCCGGGCTCGCCGGGGTCGCCCTTGGGACCCTGGGCGCCGGCGGGGCCTTCGGGACCCACAGGGCCTGGCGGGCCGCCCGGGCCGGGACCTCCCTGGGGGCCGGCCGGGCCACGATCACCGGCGGGGCCCCGGGCACCCTGCTCGCCGGACGGGCCGGCGGGACCGGGCGGGCCGGGAGGACCCTGGCGGCCCAGGGTCGGGTCCCGGGGAGTGGTGAAGGTCAGGGTGAAGCCGGTGGTGCGACCGCCGGAGCGCCAGGTGGGAAAGGTTTCGGCCGCCTGCACCAGGCCGATGCGGAAAACTATGGTGCCGTGGGCCTGGGAAGTCTGCAGGGCGAACTGACCGCCATCCTGGACCAGGGCGGTGCCGATGGCCCTGGTACCGTCGTAGGCTGTGATCTCGGTGCCCACGGGGGGAACCTGGCCGTCGTGGGTCGCGATGCCGATGAAGATATGGAAGTCGCTCTGGGCCGCGGCAGTGGCGGGAAAGGCTGCCAGCATAATCGCAGACAGGAGCAGTGCCAGCAAGTATCTGGTCAATGCCATGGGAAGCCTCCTGTGGGGCTGGGTTACCGCTATTGTTCTTGGGAACAGTTAAGGGCGCATTATCCGGCAGGGCCTGACACCCCGCCCCGTCCTCCCCCGGACGGTGAGGACGGGGTATTGGTTCCCTGGGTGGCCTGTTTTATCCGGTCAGGAGCAGGACTGGACGGCGGCTTTGACGGCGTCGTAATCGGGCTCGTTGACCGGCGCCGGGGCGACCCAGCGGTACTGGACGGTGCCCTGGCCGTCGACTACGATGACGGCCCGGTTGCAGGCGACGTAGCCTTCCATCCCGGCCAGGCCGGGGAGGGCCACGTCGTAGGCGTTGGCGGCATCGCGGGCGAAGTCGGACAGGAAGGGGTAGTTGACGCTGTTGGCGTCGGTCCAGGCCTTCTGGGCGAAGGGGCCGTCCACGGAAATGCCGAGGACCTGGGCATTCATACCTTCGAAGTCGGATATGGAGTCGCGGAGCGTGCAGGCCTCGGTGGTGCAGACGCCGGTGAAGGCGCCGGGGAAAAAGGCGAGGACTACGGTCTTGCCGCGGAACTCCTGCAGTGTGCGTACGTTGCGGTCGGTGTCATACAGGGAAAAGTCGGGGGCGGACTGGCCAACCTCTGCTGGCATAGTGGAAACCTCCAAAGTTCAGATGGAAGGATTTTACCACCTTTTATCCACGAATAGGCACGAAAGATTTTCCACCAGGGACACGAAGGACACGAAGGGGCACGAATGTTATATTAACCCTGTTAGTTCATTGGTGAACATTCGCGTTGATTCGCGGACAGAGATAGAGAAATCTTCGTGTCCCTTCGTGTCCTTCGGGGACAAAGAAAAGAGAGGTAAGCATGTTTTTTGACTCGAGGCGTTCGGGGGTGCTGGCGCTCAACGGGATGGTGGCTACCAGCCAGCCGCTGGCGGCCCAGGCGGGACTCCAGGTGCTGATCCAGGGGGGCAACGCGGTGGACGCCGCGGTGGCTGCGGCGGCGGCCCTGAACGTGGTGGAACCCGAGTCCACCGGCGTGGGCGGCGATATGTTCGCCCTTATCCGGCATCACCGCGATGGCAAAGTACACGCCCTGAACGGCAGCGGGCGCGCTCCCGGGGCGGCGTCCATCGATGAACTGCGGGCCGCCGGCCATTACCAGATGCCCCAGGAAGGGCCCTACTCCGTGTCCATCCCGGGCACCGTCCACGGTTGGGAGACCATCCTGGCCGAGCATGGGACCATGCCGCTGGCGGAAGTGCTGAAGCCGGCCATCCGCTACGCCGAGGAGGGATTCCCGGTCAGCGACTACATCGCCTACCAATGGTCGGGCCAGGGAGCGCGGCTGTCCGCCCGCCCCGGCGGAGACGAGATGCTGCTCAACGGCCGTCCGCCCGTTCAGGGAGAGGTGATGAAGCTGCCCACCCTGGCGAACACCCTGCGCGCCGTGGCCGAGGGCGGGTCCGACGCCTTTTACCACGGGGAGATTGCCGAGAAGATTGCCAGCTTCGTCCAGGAGCAGGGGGGCTGGATTGCCACGGAGGACCTGGCGGCCCATACGTCGGACTGGGACGAGGCCATCAGCGCCGACTACCGGGGCGTAACTTGCTGGGAGTGCCCGCCCAATGGCCAGGGAATAGCGGCCCTGGAGGCCCTGAACATAGTGGAAGGGTTCGACGTGGCCGCCATGGGGCCGCAGTCGGTGAGCCGCTACCACCACCTGATCGAGGCCATGCGGCTGGCCTTCGCCGACGCCTACCGGTACGTGGCCGACCCGCGCATGGCCGACGTGCCCATAACCGAGTTGACCGACAAGGCCTACGCCGCCAGTCGGCGGGAGTTGATCGACCCGGAAAGGGCCATGCCCCACGCTCCCCACGGCGACATTACCGCCTTCGGCAATGGCAGGGGCGGCGACACGGTGTACGTCAGCGTGGTGGATGGCCAGGGCAACGCCTGTTCCTTCATCAACAGCGTGTACATCAACTTTGGCAGCGGGCTGGTGGTCCCCGGCACGGGCATTGTCCTCCAGAACCGCGCCGCTCTCTTTTCCCTGGAGCCGGACCACCCCAACGCGTTGACGCCCGGAAAGCGGCCCTTCCACACCATCATCCCCGCCATGGCCACGAAGGACGATGAGCTGTACCTGTGCTACGGGGTTATGGGCGGGTTCATGCAGCCCCAGGGACACCTGCAGGTTATGACCAACATGGTGGACTTCGGCATGGACCCCCAGGCGGCCCTGAACGCCCTGCGCTTCCAGGTAATCGGCGACACCACCATCATCGAGGAAGGGCTGGAGCCGGAGGTCATCGGCGGGCTGCAGTCCCTGGGCCACCGGCTGGAGATGATCCGGGGCCACGCCCGGGTGGGCATGGGCGGCGGCCAGGTGATCCAGCGCAACCCGGAATCGGGCGTCCTGTGGGCCGGCTCGGAACCGCGCAAGGACGGGTGCGCCATAGGCTATTAGGCAACGGGAACGGCGGCGCCTAACGCAAGAACAGGGAATGCCTGGCGATGTTCACCGGCCCGGCTCGTTCGCCCATGGGCGCCCAGAGGGCCAGGGTGTAGACCCCCGGGCCATTTTCGCGCCACACGCTGCCGATGTCCGCGGACACGGCAAAACCTCTGGCCGACACATCCCACCGGCTGCAGGTTATCCAGGGGTAGGATATCTGCACCTGCCGGGGCCGCTCGTTCCTGAGGTAGGCCTCCTGGACCAGGGCTCGAACTTCAACCGGATTGGACGGTACGGTCGAATTGGCCGGAAAGTCCTCCGGAGCATTAAGCCTGCTCACGGTCTGCGTCACCCAGTCTTCAGTCCAATAGCGACCACCGGAAAGGGGCCGCCGCAAACCGGCCACCGGAGCGCCGTGGTCGTAAGCGTTCACCCGCAGCAGTTGCCCCACGGTAGCCGGCCTGGGCAGCGGGTCGTACCAGATATCTGCCGACAGGTCAGCCTCGCTCTGCAGCCGCACCCCGTTTTTCACCCTGCCGGCAAAGGTGAGGACGTTATTGGCTACAGCAGGCAGTCCGTCGAAGTCCACGTATTCCCCTTCCAGCTCCACCACCAGCATGAAATTGTGGCTGTTCCAGGCAATGCCAATGTTAACCCTGCGGAACAGGGAATCCAGCGCCACCCTCCTGTTCCCCACGGTTTCGAATATCCAGGTCATCCCGTCTTCAATCATCAGCTCCAGGTCGGTTATGCCGGCAGGCTCGGTCTGGTTCCGCCAAAATACGGTTGTGGGCTGGCAACCTCCGGCCTGGCTGTATCGCATATAGGGCTTCAGGCCATCCAGGTCCCAGTGGGATGCAAAGCCCATGGCCAGGCAATAGTCGGCGTGCTGCTGGGCCGCCGGAATGCACCCCATATCCACGAAGGGGGCATTCCCCTCCATTCGGAAGTAGTTGACCAGCTCCAGCGCCCGGTCGTAGTATTCCGGCCCCACCGGCTGGGGGGGCACACTGGGCCTGAAGGGCGAGTTGTCCCTGCGCTGCCTGGGCCTCATACCTCATTCCTCCTGAACAATCCTACTTGACCCGCCTGGCGCTGAGCAGAATCATGTCGCGAAGCTGCTCATTGGTCAGGCCCAGCTCGTTCTGCTCGTGTCGCAGGTCGTCGCACACGTCAACTCTCAGAATGAACGCCGATTTCCTGGTGCTGTAATGGACGTAAGCGCCTTTCCGGCTCATCCAGCCCATCAGGCACCGGTCATTTTCGTACTGGTACTGCACTGCGCTGCTGCTGGCGGTGGGCCAGCCCTGCAGGAAGGGAGCATCCCGCACCGCTACCACCTTCCTGGCGTTCCCGTCGGTGATGCTGTGAGCCACCCAGTTCTGGGAAATCAGGTCGGCGGTCAGCAGGCCGGAATAGCTCTGGGTACGGTGATCAATAAGAATGGCCCCGTCCTTGCTCTGCAGCCTGTAGCCGGGCGGGCCGCCCCAGAAAGTTCCGGGTATGTCGAAAGAGAACTCAATGCCCCCCTTGGAGAAACTGCGGGCAAGCCAGGGCACGGGCGTGGGCGGAGGAATTGGCGTGGCCGTGGGGGTGGGGGTGGGCAACGGCGTGGCCGTGGGCGTGAGCGTGGGCGTCGGCTCCGGCGTACTCGTCGGTTCAGGGGTCGGGGTCAGGGTCGGCTCGGCTGTAGCCGTAGGCTCTGGCGTGCTCGTCGGCTCCGGCGTAGCCGTCGGCGTCGGTGCGACCGTTGGCGTTGGCGTTGGTTCCGGAGTCGGCGTTGGGGTTGAAGTTGGCTCTGGGACGATAGTCCGCGGCGCGGACAATTGAAGCGAAGTGATGGGTCTGGCTGGAAACGGTGTGGCCTCGGCAAAGCCCGGCTCCACAGGCTGTGGCCGGGCAGCCAGCGCCGGTCCCGTGTTACCGGAATCGGAAGACGTCAGAAATAGATACGAGAAGTAGAGTCCTGCCAACAACACTGCAATCAAGCCCCAGTAGCGCTTCTGACCGACCAGGGACAGAAGGCCATTCCCCCGAGCGGGGGGAACCTGCGAGGGATAGACGCGGGCTCTGCAGTAGTAGCAAAAGATTATTGAGTCGGGGAGCAGCTCCCCGCAACCGGGGTTGGGACATTTCATAATTCAAAGGGGTTGCATTCAAGATTTTTAAGAATATGCAGGGCAACCTGCCTTTCGCCTGGTTCGCCTCACCCACTGAGTTTTCTCCACCGCCTACCGTGCCGAGGGGCGGCAATGGAACCGCACTCCACGACCTCGAACCTGACGACACATCTCCAGGGTCGCTGACTATCACCTATGGCTGGGCTTGACCACATCCGCCGCAAAAATTGGCCTTTACGGGATTCAGGGTTTGGCAGCTTGCGCAAGGTCTGGCTGCTCCGTGAAGGAAGGCCAGGCAAGCGGGGTTCTGGCATACAATCTTGGAAATTGGGTTATCCATCCCGCACCGAGGGCAACTGACCAACTGCACAGCGGGCTGGGCTTGCTGATTGCGAGGCGCCGCCGCCGTCGGCTGCGGCCGGGGCTGGCGGTTGCGGGGCCCCCTCGGAGTTTGCTGGCCGGACTGTTTGGCCTCAGATGCGGACGCAGTCTGCCTTTGCTGGGCAGCCGCGGTCGAGTTGGGATTGCCAGTGTTCCTGCCCCCGCCGGAGATGGTAGTGCTGTAGTTGACCGTGGCCTGCTGCCCCAGGTTATTCGCTCCCTTGCTCTCCAGGTGATGGCCCAGGGTCAGGACCTCGGCGGCGGAAAACCTTCTATCGCTGACGAAGGTATGTCCAAAGTAATTCATCCAGTTGGGGGAAAGCTGCTCCCACCGGTTTTTTGAGTGAGGAGGAATCGAAAGAGTGGGGTGGCGGAAGGGGAACTCACGATTGGCAATCCTCTCCTTGTATGTCTGTGAGCCGCCGATATTGTCCAGGGGATGAACCCCGTTCATCAGCAGCTTGAACAGGATCACCGCAATGGCGAAGCTGTCGTCTTCGGCTTCGCGGTCAAAGCACAGAAACTCCCTGCTGTGCTGCCCCTTCCGCTTCCCCGAGGGACATTGGTCCAGATTGCATATTTCCTTGGTCAAGCCGATAACCCTGGGACTGAGAAAGTCCTCCTTGCCCACGGGGCTGCGGTGAACGGTGCCGTTTTGCTTGTCGCGGACCTGGAAGGAATCAGAGTCCACGAATGCCACCCGACCCTCGTAGTTAACTAGAATATTGCTTTCGTTAACGTCTCCAATTACGTAACCCAACTTGTGAATATTGCCTAGTATGGTCAGCGTATTGCGGACCACCACGTCGAACAGGGTTTCAAGGTCTTCACCTTCCGTGGGAACATTCAGCCCTTTTTGGGCCAGGGATTTGTTCAGTTCCCTCCTCTTGACAGGATTGTAATAGTTCAGAATGGCCTTGTACTGGCCCATGTCGATTTTCGGCATGGTGAAGCCAGCCATCAGCCCGTCATGGGGCCCGCCGTAGTAATAGAGGACGTCTTCGGGCCACGCCAGCGCCACATTCCCGTCCGCATCTCTTGTAGGGGGCGCTTTTTCGATCATGGCCGTGAGCTTCTGCTGCTTCCGTTGACCCTGTTGGGTCAGACTGCCTCCCCGGATGGTGGTGTGCGGGTGGTACACCTTGGCTACCAGGTCCGGGTGGCGGTTGACCGGATAAACTGCGGCTTCTCCCCCGGAACCCAGGGCCTCATCCGGGGTCTCAATGATACGCTTATTACTGGTACGGTAGATTGCCATAACTCCCCTTTACCTGCGGATGGTCAACAGCAGGGTGATGTCGTCGTCGCTCTTGGATGTAACCCGGGGCGACCGGAGCAAGCTGGCAAGTTCCCACTCCACCCGTCCCGGTTCCGACTGGCCTTCCAGCCACTGGAAAACATTGTTGAAAAAGCCAAAAAAGGGCTGCTGGGTAGCCTGCTCAATGACCAGGTTCTCCAGGCCGTCCGAGAACATGGCCAGGTACCTGGGCTGGGCCTCTACCACCTTCACCTCCATCTGTTCCAGCCATTCCCTGGAGGTGATGAAGGTGGTCTGGTTGGCGTACTCGCCGTGCTGGGGAGAGGTAAGGCAATCGAAGCCGCCCTGTTCGTTGGAAATGACAATCCCGCCGTCCCCCACCTGGGCGGCCCCCAGGAAGGTATCCGTCTGGATGGCCAGCAGCATGGTATTGGCATAGGACCGCAGCGGTTCCCCGGTCTGGCGGGGCAGCGCCTGCAGGGACCGGCGGGCACAGTAGGCCGATTCCCTGAGCACCGATTCCAGGTCGGCGGCGGTTGGGGAAGCCGCCAGGTCCAGCAGGCGCCAGGCGGCAGCGCTGGCGGCGCTGGTGGTGGTTACCGTGGCGCCCAGGGCCGAGTTCCGGGCCGAGCCGGCGCCGTCGGAAACCACCGTTATGGCGAAGTCGGCCTCCACCCGGTGAAATGCCCGGTCCTGCCGCTCGACGCCGCGCCGCAGGTGGCGGGACCCGGCCACGGAAGCGCTGTAAGCCCATATTCCACTGCGATTGACCATTTAGACCTCGGCCCAGCCCTCGGGGCTGGAGAGGGATACGGCGTCTGTGGGCTGC
The DNA here is from genome assembly GCA_964587795.1 of uncultured Dehalococcoidia bacterium. GTDB lineage: Bacteria > Chloroflexota > Dehalococcoidia > Lucifugimonadales > UBA3495 > Bin22. The sequence continues at coordinate 8,141 of CAZPMU010000069.1, forward strand.
GACTGGGACACCGAAGACATGGAGGAGGATAACCACTGGAACATATCCCTGAAGTTCAGCCCTTGCAACTTCAGGGCTTGCCGTCCGCCGATGCTATTCAGCTCGGTCATGTCAGCGCCTTCGACGCCAACGGTAAAAAATGCCAACTGCCGCTTGTTCTCAGCCTCTTTAACCCTGGCCTTGGCTCTTTCCCAGTCGGATGCGGTGTCATGTTCAGGGTAGCCGTCGCAGATCAGCCACACCCAGGGACGGTAGTAAGTGATACCGTTGTCCCGGTAGGTCTGCTTCCGCTGCTCCACCATGTCCAGCGCAAGCTCCAGCGCCCCCGAGATTATGGTGCCGCCATTTGCCTCCAGCATGGGCGGGTCGAAGCGGTCCACGGTGGTAAAGTCGTGAACCACCGATGCCTCGTGGTTAAAGGCAATTACCCCTATTTCCGTCCGCAGCGAGGCCAGGGTGTCATCTTCGATGCAGGACTTGAAGAATCCCAGGCCGTCGTTAAGTTGCCGAATGGGTATCTCCCCATTTCTATCGAAACCCATGGAACCCGACACGTCCAGCACCAGCAGGCAGGCGCAGCGAGGTTCCGGGTTATCCGCAAATATCACCGAGTCTTCCAGGCTGGGCGCCAGGGAAAAGTCGTTCGGTTCCACCATTGAATTTCCTCCCATTTTGTTTCGGCTCGGCTGGCTGTTCTTTGCCTTGCCTGCCGATATATAGGCTCCCACCTCCACCCTGTCAACCAAAATCCTGATATTTCTTGCTGCCTGTTTTACAATATGTCCCCGCAGATTTCGCGCGCCCCCGCAGCCATCAACCCCCCGGTTCTCTCAGTAACCCCGGCTCCTTCCTGCCCTACTGCCCGGCCCGCCCTGGCCACCTTGCCGGCCAATACTTCAGGTAAAGGCCGAACAGCAGCAGGCCCAGGTGGAATACCACCAGGTGCAGCAGCCCAATCTGGGGTATGGGCACACCAAACAGGGCATTGGGTGGACTGTCCAGCATGGGGTGAGACGCCAGCCTCAAAGTCAGCAGCGGCAGAACAACTATCACCAGGTGGGTCTTCAACGGGTTGCGGCCCCGCATTATCGCCACAAAGGCGATGAAGGACAGCAGAACTGTTAAAGCCGGTGTAATTGCAAACAGGAAAGCCCCCAGGGGGTTTTCCTGGAACCAGGCCGCCAGGGAGCCGCTGAACAGGCTGTAGCCCAGCAGCTTGCTTCCCGTCATCGACCCCGTGGGCCCCGCCGGCATCCAGGGCAGCAGGATGAATGCCAGGGCCAGCCCGGCTATGGCAGTCCTCACCTGGTCAACCCTGCTCTGGTTGGGCAGTGGACTATTGAAGGCTGTCAGCAAGGTGGAGGCAAGGGTCTTCATCCGCTGCACGGTTGCCGCTCCTACTGATTGTGAACGATGCCGGGGTTGAAGCTCTGCTGCAACTGCTCCGACCTGGCCCGGAAGAGCGCCAGGTCATTGTGAAGCTGGGTAACGGCGTGGGGTATGGTCTGAAACTCCTGGTGCAGCGCCAGGAAATTGGCCGACAGCCGTATCTTGGTAATCTCCAGGTTCAGCTGCCTCAACTCTTCCATAATGGCGTTGGACTGGGTAAGGATGCTGTTGGCCTGCAGTTGCCACTGGCGGTAAAGCTCCTGCTCCTGCCGGTCCCGGCCCTGGAACAGCGCTCTGCGCTCCGGATTGGTCATCAGGCTGGTCAGGTGAGCCTGGCGCTGGAAATACTCGACGGCGGTTACGTTCGCCCGGTCAACCCGCCACTGGAACCGCTTGTGAGCGTCCAGGGCCAGGCTGTACCTGGCGGACCATTCATCGTAGAACTGCTCCACGGCACGGGTGTATTCGGTCTGCTGAATTTCCAGGTCTTCCACCATTTCATCGGTGAAAGCGGCGGCATCGGTGGCGGCCAGGTCAGAGGGGGTGTTGTATTCGGGGTACCGGTCCGGCGTGGGTTCCGGTTCCACACCGGCGATCGGAGGATCGTCGCCCGGGAGGCCGTCCTGCGGGTCTTGCCCAGTATCCGGCCCCGACGGCGCGCCGGGCGCGTTATTCGTCGCTCCGGGGGCGCCGCCTGGCAGCGCCATGCTGACGTTCCGGCCCGGCGGGACCGGGGGCAGCACGTTGGCGAATGAACTGTCCAGCCTTCCGGCGGTGCGGTTGGTGCGCGTTACCTCCTCGGTCAACCTGGTAGCGGGACGCTCGTTGGGGTCCTGCAACATTTGGCCAAGGTTCTGGACGACGATTACGCCGGCCACGATAACGGCAATGGCGATAAGGCCAATCCTGATCAGCATGGCAACCTCCGGGGAGAGGAAGAGGATTCGGGTGCCCTGATCTCCCGTGATATTACTACAATCTACATAGGCACGCCATGTTACGTTGTCAACCAACGTCGGCAGCAGTTGCCGGGGTTTGGGAAAGTTCCTCTCTCCGGTCAGGCGTGGTTCAGTAACGGCGCCGCCACAACCCGGTATTCGGAGCGACGGCGGCTTCAGGAGGGGCGAGCGTTGACGGTAGGCTCGTAGGATATCAAGGGGAAATGGATAGGCGCTGCAAGGTCGGGGATCAAGACAAAAGCGGCAGTGGCTCAACTGCCGTAACGTCAGGAACGACTCTTGAGGCACCACCGCCAAATGTCAATCGGCCACTGAGAAGAATAGAATTGGCTGGGGAGGCCGCTGACTCGCTTGATGCGGGCACCCGGCAATCGTGCACTTATTGGGGGAAGAAGGTAATTGCCAAGCTGGCGCGAATCATTTCCTCGTCGGTGCTGGAGACGATGGCCACGGAGCCGAGGACTGCCTCCAGTGTCACAAATTCTTCTTCCGTCATATCCATATCTTCGGCATTTAACTCCGCTACGATACGCTGCAGGTCCAACCAGAAAAGCAACTGATGATCTCCGTCCAATGCCTCCACTGCTCGTAGGTATTCGGTAACCGAAGACAAGGCAGCCCCGTCACCGTTCTGTGCGCTCACCACATTCTCCAGAGCCTCTTCCGTGGTGCCAAATACCAAGTATCCGCCGTGAAGAAGGTACCCGGGTGTATAGTCGGTCTCGATTCCAAAGAAGTCCGGTCTGAAAATCTCCGCGTCGTTGTCAGCGCCCACATCCTCAGAGTCGATATCCAAAGGAATTTCCTCTTGAAGGAAGTCAGAAAAGTCTTCCAGGCTATCCTCTAACCTTGATTCGGATTCCGGCAGGTAAGACAACATTGCCACGACGTTGAGCGTCTCCTCCATGGGGTCTTCCTCAATACGGCCAGCATCAAACTCTTCTACTGCCAGGACGATCTCTCCGCCCAGGTGTTCCATGAAATCCTTTTCCAGGTCAACATCGGTGTAGGCCTCTACCAATTCAAGAAATATATCCAGCACATCGGCCATGTCCGTGTTTTCCTTAAATCGAGGAGGGCTGTCGCTCTGCCGCTCTACTTCCCGGTACAACTCTACATAGATATCCTCAACGTAGTAGGACATTTCATCATCGGAGCCGTAATCCTCCAATTGTTCACGCCAGTTGTCCAGATCCGTGTCAAATGTGGCAGCGAGCAACCCAATCGTTTCGGCAGGTACCAGTTCCGCAGGGTTGTCCAAGCCCTGAAAGTTGCTGGTAATGTCCATAGTATTGGGTGCCAGGACTTCCAAAACAATGCCCCTATCAATCCACTGTGCCGTAACTGCCGCCCAGTTTGGGAAGTCGGAGGAATCGGAAATCGCAGCAAAATCATACGCTTCTTCTGAAAGCACGTCTGCGTCATCAAGCAGGTCTAACAGTTCCTCGATGTCCAGGAAGGCTGACGCAAAGCGCCGGTCGGAATATTGCTGCCTGGCAGCCTGGAACTGTTCAGTATCCGCAAGAGAGCGATCCGATCGGCCCGTAATCAGGTCCAGCATGTCTTCCAGAGTATCTTCGGGATCGTCTGCAAACACGACCAGTAACACTTCTTTCGTTAGTGCGAACGCCAAACTCTCTCGTTCGTCAGTCCATATTTCAACTCCGGCATCATCATCAGAGTCAAAGTCGAAGCCCTCTTCGTCTTCCAGGTAGTCAGTCCAGTCTTCCATGAAAATTCGGGCGTTTTCAAGGTCTCGGACAGACACTGTCATTACGCCAACGGGCTTGTCACTTTCTTCCAAGAGGCCAACCGAGACTTCTACGCCGACCCACGTCTCCAGTTCCTCCTCGAAATTGAAACCTGATTCGTCCTCGACCTCGTCTTGCAGGTCCTCCAGTATTTCTTCCATCTCCGGCAATTCATTGAACCGTTCTAACAGATCCATCATCTGGTCAAACTGACCATCCTCGGGATACAGGGTAATCCAAGCATAAGAAATGGTATCCCGGGGGTAGTAACGGGCTGAATGTTCGGGAGGGTCGAGGAATAGACCAATGAAGGGATTAGGGCCAATACCAAAATAGATCAGGGCAGCGAGTGCAGCAATCAGGACGCCGACGGCGGCCAAAATAGCGCCAGTTATCTTGAGAACCATAGAGTTGGACTCCGATTCAGGGCGGAAAAATCAATGATCTGAGCCTGCAATTGCTTGACCATCTTCCCACTTCTTAGGCCCAAAATAGCAAGCGGGAATCAAATTTGCACGTCGCCTCCGGTCTCCAGGAAACGACGTGCATACATGATCTTCCTTCGGGCCCAACTGGCCCAGTTCTTTCGAAGAGGGATGGGGTCGAGGACCCGACCGGGCTACCGCCCCACCCAGTCCCCGTAAATGGGGTACTGGCTGCACAGAAACTCGAT
>CAZPMU010000070.1:0-3629 GCA_964587795.1 uncultured Dehalococcoidia bacterium
ACTCAGTCTGAAGATCGGGAGTCGCCTTCTCCCCGCATCTGTTCCAGCAGGCCGGCCAGGGCCTGGGCCAGTTGGCGAGGCCGTTCCGCGTACTCCGGCGTGGGGTACCACTCGTAGTCAAAACTGCGCAGCACCTCGCCGTCCACGCTGCAGCGCAGGCTGGACACGATAACCCGAAATCCCACCGCGTTGGTCGCCTGTTCGGCCAGTTGCTCCAGCACCACGTCGGGACAGTTATAGATGACCAGGAATCCGCCCTGCCGTTCCCCGTCGGTAACCCGCGCGCGGAACACCTGTCCCAACTGGTCCAGGTCAACAATGGTAAACGCCTGTTCCGGCCGCCCGAAGTCGGGCCACCCGATTTTTATGGAATCCCCAATCTGTCGCTGCTGCATCCCCTTGCCGCCTTCAACTGGCTCCCTTCCCGTCGCCTGACGCATATACTACGCTCTCCGTCCCCACTAATCCACAACAATCAGGGCACTCGCGCTTTAGCCACTTGTCGTTCAGAACTGCAATAACTGTCATTCTGAACGGAGTGAAGAATCTAAACTCCCTCCCACAAGCCAACTTTCACACCCGCAACCGAGTGCTCGGGAGGGAGTTCAGGCCCTTCGTCCGGTTCGGGCCGGCATTGACTTCCTGATTGAGTTGCCAGCGAAATTAAACCGCGATTGCCCTGCACAACAATCGGGGCACTGGCAAAATTCCCCTCGTCGTGGTAACGCAGAGGCCGCGGAGATACTCTGTGCGTCTCCGCAGCCTCTGCGTCTCTGTGTTAAAAGAGGCGCAAACTTGGGTACGGCCAGCGGAAAGTGCTAGAATTAGCCAACCAATTTCGGACAGCCCGTTGGCGTCCGTCGAAAGGAGCCCCCCGGTTGACCAGCAGCCCAGCCGAACCCTACCTTAAGTACGCCCTGTTTTGCCACGACACGGAAACGGGTGACGACGACGAACTTACCTTCAAGGGAGTAATAGACCTGGTGGAGTTGCCCACACCCGCCGAAGCTCCCGGCCCGGAAACGCCCATCCTGGCCCAGGTGGACGTCAACCTGGCCTTCTGCATCGCCGGGGCCAACCCGGGCGCTCACCACCTGATGGTGGCCATCAAGGCCCCGGGCATACCCCTGGACACGCCGCCGCCCCAGGCCGTCGAGTGGGAGGACGGCATCCTTTTCCAGCGGTGGATCAAAACCTTCCGCATTCCCGTCCAGCGGGCCGGCACCCACGTCGCCGCCATCCTCCTGGACGGTACGCCCCTGGGCGAGGCCAGCTTCATGGTCCGATTCAAAGACCACTGCTAGGCCCAGCGCCCCCGGAGAGCTTGCCTTGATCATTCCGGCCGCCATAGTCCTGTTCATTATTTTCGCCGGAAGCTACTTCGGCGCCCGCCAGCTTGCCATCAACAAGAACCGTCAGCCCAACATCATCATCCTCATCGGGCTGCTCATCGGCATTGTGGCCTTCGGCGCCATCTGGGCGGTCAGCACCGTGTTTGGCGGCCCCCTGGCCAGGCTGGCGGCCATCGCCGTCTTTGCCGCCATGCCGGTGGTAGTGGCTGCCGTCGCGCCGGCGCGAAAGGAATGATATAGCCGAAAGGCGATACAGAAATCGCCTGGTCATTTAACAAACCAACTCAAACCGGCAATATTCTTATATCGGAACCGGCTGAAGCATCGGTCGTCGCCATTGCAACATTCCGAAGCGGAAGCGCGGCGCGGCAAACAATGGCCGCCACTTTCCTGGACCGGGCTTGCAGCGAAGAGGAGGAGGATAAGGTGAAGAGGAAGAATGTATGGCGTTCTGTCAGAGGTTTCAAGGGGATGGCTGCCTCCCTGGGAGCGGCCTTCCTGCTGCTTGGCGTGGCCTGCGGCTCAGCCGAACCGGCCCGGCCCCAGGCGATTGAGGACTCGGGCTCCTCACCGGCGCCCCGAGCCGTAGCGGCGCCCCAACCCCAGGCCCAAACCGAGTCCCAACCTGCCCCCATGATGGATTCTGCCCCGGCCCGGCAAAGCCAGCCGGCCAGTGCCCCAGCGCAGTCGCAAAGCGCCGCCCCGGCGGCCCAGTCTCAACCGTCATCGTCATCATCTTCGCCCTCCCTGGGCTCTCAGTCGGGCCAGTCCGGCGCTCCCGGCACGGCCCCCAGGACTGCGCCCAGGAACATCCCCAGGGATACGGCAACCACCGGGCCCCAGCCCCTGGTCAGCGCATCCCTGGACCCCATTTCCACCTTCAGCCTGGACACCGACCGGGCCTCCTTCCAGCGCGTCCTGCAGGAGACCCAGGACGGCTACCAGATTGACCCGGCCGACGTGCGGGCCGAGGAGTGGATCAACTCTCTCAACTACGGCTACCCCAGGCCCAGCCGGCCCGACGAGTTCGCCGTCCATACCCAGGTCTTCCAGCACCCCGACACCCAGGGAATGCACCTGGCCCGGGTCGGCATCCAGGCGCCCGACGCCCAGAAGCGCCGGCCGGTAAATGTCACCTTGTTGCTCGATACCTCCGGCTCTATGGGGGATGGCAACCGCATCGAGATTGCCGAAAGGGCCGCCCAGACCATAATAGACAACCTGCGGGAACGGGACCGGGTGGCCGTGGTGAAGTTCGAAGACAGGGTAATTTCCAGCTATCCACATAATTCTCCCAGGTCTGTCAGGAGAGACGGGGAGATTACCAGGCTATGGGCCGGCGGCGCCACCAACGTCCAGGAAGGCCTGGATGAAGCCCTGTGGCTGGCTGACCATGCACGGAAGGAAAACCCCGAAGCCGTCAACTACGTCATCCTCTTCTCCGACGGTGTCGCCAACGTCAACGCCACCGACCCCTTCGCCATTCTCCACAACGTGGGCCAGGACAGCGAGTACTCCCGGGTGAACCCCATCCGCATCGTCACCATCGGGGTGGGCATCGACGGCAACGACCACCTCCTGGAGCAGATCGCCCAGTTCGGCAACGGCTGGTACCGCTACTTTGAAACACCCCAACAGGCGGAGGCCACCTTCAGCCTGGCCAACTGGGACCGGATCACCAATCCCTTCGCCGACCAGGCCCGGGCCCAGGTTACCTGGAATCCGGAAATGGTCAGCCACTGGCGCATCGTGGGCTACGAGAACCGGGTAACTCCCGACGCCACTTTCACCCAGAACCGCAGGGAGTTCGCCGAAATTCCCTTCGGGACCGCCACCACCGTCTTTTATGAACTGCAGCTAACTTCCCAGGTGGCCAGCAGGAACGCCGCCACCGCCCGGTTGGGCGATGTTGAAATCCGCTGGGTGGAACCACTCAGCGGCGTTTCCAGGGAGCAGTACGACGCGGTTTCCGGCGCCTGGCGAGAGGACTTCAGTCAGCTGCAGGACCCGATGCTGCGGCTGGGCGCCATCACCGGCCTGTCCGCCGACATATTTGCCAGCCTGGACGACGGCGGCTACGGCACGGGCGGGTCAGAGGCCCCCCAGCGCCTGTCAGTGCTGCAGGAAGAGTTCGGTTATCTCCAAAGCCAGCTGGGCCACGTGCAGGCCTACCAGGACGTGGGAACCATGCTCGAAAACCTGGAATGGTCGGCCGGCAGTTACTGGGAGCAGCCCAGGCCCGTGCGCGAGGGCCCCGGCACCGGTTACAGTCCTTAG
>CAZPMU010000070.1:3729-6676 GCA_964587795.1 uncultured Dehalococcoidia bacterium
GGCACTCTCTTGAATTCGCGGTTGCTGGCGTAGGGGCGCACGGCCGTGCGCCCCTACTATAGCGATATCATAATCTAAAAGGATCTTCGCCTTCGCAGAAGGCAGGAGCGCACCATGAAAGCAATGGTCATCCACCAATTCGGCGAACCCGAGGTTATGCGGTGGGAAGATACCCCCGCTCCCACTCCCGGCCCCGGCGAGGTACTGGTCAAAGTCCACTCGGTGTCCGTCAACCGCACCCTGGACCTGCAGGTGCGCCAGGACGGCGGCGGCTACGGCGCCATCCTGCCCCTGGTCCTGGGCAACGACCCGGCCGGCCAGGTGGTGGAGACGGGCGAGGGCGTTGAGTCTCTCGCCGTCGGAGAGCGGGTAGCCATCTCCCAGGGCATCCACTGCAACGCCTGCGGTCAGTGCGATTCGGGCCGTCCTTTGCAGTGCGGCAACCGGCGGATGCTGGGCATTCACCTCTGGGGCGGTTACGCCGAGTACGTCAAGGTGCCCGCGTCCAACTGCGTCACCATCCCCGACGACCTGTCCTACGGCGAAGCTACCGTGGTAGCCCGCCACTTCCCCCTGGCCATCGCCCAGACCCGCCTGACCAACCTGCAGGCCGGCGACTGGGCCCTGGTTATGGGCGCTGCCGGCGGCCTGGGCAGCTGTATCGTCCAGGTGGCCCGCGCCATCGGCGCCAACATCATCGCCGGAGCCGGGGCCGACGAACGGGTGGCCGTGGGCCTGAACCTGGGCGCCCAGCACGGCGTCAACTACCGCCGCGACGACCTGGAGACCGAGGTGATGCGCATTACCGGCGGCCGGGGCGTGGACGCCGTCTTCGAGAACATCGGCGACCCCACCCAGTGGGACGGCGCCTTCAACAGCATGGCCCGGGGCGGCCGCCTGGTAACCGTGGGCGCCCACGGCGGCGGCATGGTAACCCTCGACCTGAAGAAGCTCTACCAGCGCCGCCTGCAGGTGATGAGCGGCCTGGGCGCCGAGGGCCGCGCCGAACTGGAGGAATCCCTGGCCCACACCGCCAGCGGCCAGTTCCAGGTGCTCATCGACCGTACCCTGCCCCTGTCCCAGGCCGTGGCAGCCCACAAGCTGGTGGACAGCAACGAACCCCTGGGCAAGGTTATCCTTGATCCCACCCTGGACTGATCAATTCAGATATGGATAAGCATGACGTACAGGTTGACGTTAGCCGGAACGGGTAATCTTGACCTGCGATGACTTCATCCTGTATATCCTGTCCATCCATGTTTAATCAACTGAGGCAGTAAATGCACCGGAACCACGCCCTGTGGCTGGGAATCCCGCTGCTGTTCATCGTGGCCTTTGCCCTGATCCAGGCCCTGGCCCCGGGGCGCGTGCCTGGCGCCGTGTTCCTGGTCGTCCTCGTGGTGGCCCTGGTAACAATCTTCGTGCTGCGGTTCAGAAAAACTTTCAGGGACTAACGTGGTCCCTTCCACCTTGATGGGAAAAGGCCGGGTTGGGGGTGTGTAACTCCCCAACTCTGCCGATACTAAAGATTATCTGAAAGGAGCTTTAACATGCCCGACCTGACTTCCGTATCCGAATCCATAGGCGCCCTCTTGAAGGAGACCGGGGATTCCCTCGCCGTTTCCGAGTCCAGCTGCGGCGGGCTTATTTCCGCCACCCTGGTGGCCGTGCCCGGGGCGTCCGCCTACTACGTGGGCGGCTCCGTGGTCTACACCCGCACCGCCCAGCAGGGACTGCTGGACGTACCCGAGTCCGCCATGGAGGGCATCCGCGCCAGCAGCGAACCCTACGCCGAACTCAACGCCCGCGTCATCCGAGAACGGCTGGGCACCACCTGGGCCGTCAGCGAAACCGGCGCCAGCGGCCCCACCGGCAACCGCTACGGCGACTCCGCCGGCCACGCCTGCATCGCCGTCTCCGGCCCGGTGGAAAAGGCCATCACCGTGGAAACGGGCGACGACAACCGCGAGGCCAACATGTGGGTCTTCGCCAAGGCGGCCCTGGACCTTCTCGAAGAGTGCGTCCGGGAAGCGCGGGGCTAACGGGCTGAGGTAATCACTTCCCCTTTGACGGTCTTCCCGGCGGACATTTTCCCGCTAGTGTGCCAAAGGCAGGGCAGAGGGCCAAAAAAATCCCTTCCCCCTTAATGGGGGAAGGTTAGTATGGGGGTGATAACCGCGTCGCCCCCTACTGCTCAATCGGCGCCGCCGGGGTGCCTATCCGTCGCTCCGTGCCCTTGAGCAGGCGCGCCGATGACCCTCTAGCCCCGCTATTTGACAGTAAGAAAAAGCTCTCTACACCGGACCAATCCTGTCTCATTGCAGGAGATGGTTCAACTGTTGCGCAATACAAAACCAGGATGAAACGTACCTTGAAATACCGAAACTGTCATTCTGAACGGAGTGAAGAATCTGGAATTCTTGCCAATAGGAAGGTTGATTTCCCGCGAGAATCTTGGATTCTTCGCTTCACCCAGAATGGCAGTTAGAGTGGTCGGACCCTCTTGGTCCGCCTCCGGCGGAAAAATGCCGCCCCGGGCGAATATGCACATCCCACTTTGGCTTTGGTTTGGCTGTTATAATCCCTGACAGAGATAGACTGACTGACAAATTAGAGTGGTGACTGATATGGCTCAGTATAGATTGCCGTATGTGACCCACCAGCCTGCTGAGGAAACCGGCTGGACGTATATGGTTGAAATCCCGGCGCTACCTGGCTGCCGTGCGTGGGGCGCCACGGAGAACGAGGCAGTAACTTGCCTCCAGGATGTGGCTGAGCAGTTCATCATATCTTTTCGCGAACACGGCGAAGAATTACCTGATGAAGTTACGGCTTTGCGAGTTGATGCTCCACAAATCCTGGTCACTGCATGAGATATGGAGAAATCGCAAGGAAGTTACGGCTTTGCGAGTTGATGCTCCACAAATCCTGGTCACTGCATGAGATA
>CAZPMU010000070.1:6776-9252 GCA_964587795.1 uncultured Dehalococcoidia bacterium
GAAGTTACGGCTTTGCGAGTTGATGCTCCACAAATCCTGGTCACTGCATGAGATATGGAGAAATCGCAAGGAAGCTGCGCCGATGCGGGTGTGAGTTTGACCGGGAAGCGAAAGGTTCACACAAAATATGGATCAATCCGGCTAACCGCAAGCGGACCACGATACAGGACTGGGGCAGTAAAGACCTGCCCAATGGTACTTTAGCCGGCATTCTACGGGACTGGGATATCAGCAGGCAGGACTTCAACAAGGCTTAGTAACTTTCTCAAGTTCCTTCCCCCATCAAGGGGGAAGGTTAGTATGGGGGTGATAACCGCGTCGCCCCCTACTGCTCAATCGGCGCCGCCGGGGTGCCTATCCGTCGCTCCGTGCCCTTGAGCAGACGCTGGATGTTGTCCCGGTGTTGCCATATTATCACCGACCCGCCCAGCAGCCCGTAGATCAGGTACTGGTTGGATATGCTGCCCAGCGGGTTGAAGCCCAGCAGCATCAGCGCCACCAAAACCAGGCACGCCGCACCCACCCCCAGCATGGAACCCAGCGACAGGTAACGGGTGAAAACGCATACGGGCAGGAAGACCACCACACCGCATACGGCGGACAGGGGCGACATCACCGCCAGGCCCCCCAGGCCCGGCGCGATGCCCCTGCCTCCCCGGAACCCCAGGAACACCGGCCAGTTGTGGCCCACCAGCCCCATCAGCCCGGCCGCCACTTCCGCCGTCGGGTCGCCAATCAGCGCCCGGGCCAGCAGCACCGCGGTAATTCCCTTCACCAGGTCCAATACCAGCACCAGTCCCGCCAGCTTGTAACCGGCGGTGCGCAGGGCGTTAGACACGCCGGTCCTTCCGCTGCCATAGTCCCGTATGTCAATGCCCCGGTGCATCAGCAGCACCACGTAGCCCCAGGGAAGCGCTCCCATTACATAGGCCAGGGGCAGCACGGCGGCGTACCGGTAAAGGGTGGGCGCTTCAGACAGCGTAAGCAGCGCCGCCACCGAAGCCGCTATCAACACCGGCACCGCAATCAGCGAACTCAGCGCCGAAGGGGTCAAATAACCCTTCATCGTCGTCGGAACACCAGCTTAAGGTGGGTGCGGTCGAACCGGAACCGCTCCCGAATCCGGTTCTCCAAGTAGCGCTGGTAGGTAAAATGCACCAGCCTGGGGTTGTTGCAGGAAAACAGGAAAGTGGGCGGGTTCACTCCCACCTGGTTCACCCGGGTTATCCGCAGGAACTCGCCCCGCCGGATGCCCCTGGCCTTAACCGGCGGAGGGTGATGCTCCGACAAGGCTTCGGCCAGCAGGTATTGCAGGTCCCGCCCCGGAATCCACCGCATCCGCTCGTTCCACAAATCAATCGCCGTGTTCATCAGGGTGGTGATTCCCTGCCGGTTCAGCGCCGACGTGAAGCAGATGGGGACGTAGGGCATGAAGTGGAAGCGGTCCTGGATGCGGACGACGGCTTCTTCCCGCGCCCACCGGTTGTTTTCGGCCACCAGGTCCCACTTGTTGACCACCACGATAATGCCCTTGCACAGGTCCCAGGCCAGCCCCGAAATGTGGGCGTCCTGGGCGGTAGCCAGTTCCGATGCGTCGGTAATCACCAGGGTAATGTCGGCGCGGCTTACGGCGTTCACCGACCGCAGCACACTGTACTTTTCAATGCCCGGCTGCACCTGCCCCGGCCGCCGGATGCCTGCCGTGTCGATGAGCGTGACGGGACGGTCCAGGTAGGTCATCTGGGTATCCAGCGCGTCCCGGGTGGTTCCCGCCACGTCGCTGACTATGGACCGCTCCTGCCCCAGGATGGCGTTCAGCAGCATGGATTTGCCCACGTTTGTGCGCCCCACTATGGCCAGCCGCATCTCCGTGGCCTCTGCCGGCGGGGGCGGGTTGACGGCAATGTCCTCGTCACCTTCGTCGAACTCGTCAACCCACTCGTCCTCGTCATCCTCCGGTGGGAAGTAAGCCGGAACCGGCAGGTGAAACAGCACCCGGTCCATCAGGTCGTAGATGCCGTAATTGTGATAGGCGCTGATCATAACCGTTTCTTCCAGGCCCATCTGGTAAAACTCGGCGGCGTCCACTTCCCGGCGGTCGTTGTCTATCTTGTTTACGGCCAGAATCACCGGCTTCCGGGCCCGCCGCAGCCGGTCGGCGATCTCCAGGTCTGTGGGGGTCATCCCGTCGGCGGCGTCGGTAACGAAGACAATAACGTCGGCGCCGGCCATGGCCATGTCCGCCTGTTCCTGCACCATCTCACGGATATGCCCTTCCGGGTCCGATTCCAGTCCGCCGGTGTCCACCAGGATAAACCGGTAAGAGTCCCAGTCCACCTCCGACATCAGCCGGTCGCGGGTGGTCCCCGCCACGTCCGAAACTATGGCATGCCGGCGGGAAAGTATCCGGTTAAACAGCGACGACTTCCCCACGTTAGGCCGCCCCACCACCGCCACAATAGGCAGTACATCTTTC
>CAZPMU010000070.1:9352-12744 GCA_964587795.1 uncultured Dehalococcoidia bacterium
GAACTCAAGCACGGCCTTCTGAGCATGTTTGCGGTTATGGGCCTGGGCGTAAGCCACCGACTGCGGGTGCTCCAGCATCCCCGGCGGCACCTCCTCCCCGTAGTGGGCCGGCATATCGTGCATGAATCTGGCCGTGGGCTTCGCCTGGCGCAACAACTCCGGGTCCACCGTATAACCCTGGAACGCCTCCAGCCGGGCGTACCGTTCCGCCTCGTCGCCCATGCTGGTCCACACGTCGGTATAAACTACGTCCGCGTCCTTCACCGCATCCACCGGATTTCTCAGCGACTCTATCCCCCCCTGGCGTCCGCCAATCTCCCTGGCCTTCTGCAGCGTTTCCCTTTCCAGCATATACCCCAGGGGCGAAGCTATGGAGAATTCCATTCCCACCGCGGGCAGGGCCAGGCACAGGCTGCGGGCCACGTTGTTGCCGTCCCCGATGAACGCCAGCTTGCGCCCCGCCAGGCCCTCCTGGTCCTCCGCCACCGTCAGCAGGTCCGCCATTATCTGGCAGGGATGCTCCCAGTCCGACAGGGCATTAATCACCGGCACGGTTCCGTACTCGGCCAGTTCCTCCAGGCTCCGGTGCGAGTTTACCCGGGCCACTATGCAGTCCACGTACCCCGACAATACCCGGGCCACGTCCGAAACCGGCTCCCGCGTTCCCAGCCCCACCTCGTCGGGGCCCAGGTACAGCGAGTAGCCCCCCATTTCCTGGATGCCCACCATGAAGCTTATCTTGGTGCGCAGCGACGGCTTTTCAAACAGCAGGGCCACGCTCTTGCCTGCCAGGGCATTGGCCGCGCCCCCTTGCCCCGGCCCCTTCATTTCCAGGGCCCGCTCGATCAACATACCCGTTTCCCGCGCGTCCAGATCGGTTACTGACAAAAAATGACGATTACTTGGCATTATTCCCTCTCTCCGGCGGCGCAATCATATATCAATTCCGGGGGCCATTCAAGGAAACTGGGTCCCCGGAGGCGGGACTTCCCAATTGTAATTTCCCTGCATCCTGTCTATCCTGTCTATCCATCTTGAATTAACGGCGACAGGAGGACACCACCTGATGGTCAGCGAGAAGATAACCCCGGGCCTGAAGGGTCAGTGCCAGACAGTAGTAAGCGAGGACAACGTGGCCGGCCACGTTGACAAGTTCAGCACCCCCTCCATGATCAGCCTCATGGAACGGGCGGCCATCGCGGCCGTCCACCCTCACCTGGAAGAAGGCCAGACTTCAGTGGGCTTCGAGGTCCACGTGCGGCACCTGGCGCCATCAGACATTGGGGCCACGGTCATTGCCCATGCGGAACTGGTCGAGGTTAACCGCAACCGCCTCAACTTCAATGTCGAAGCTTATGACGGCGACCGCAAGATAGGCGAGGGCACCCACCGCCGCGCAATCATCGACCGGAGCGGATAGCGCCTGCGTTAGCCTGAGAGCAGGGTGGAAGGCATGCAAAAGAGGAAGCGCAGCCCAAAGAGTTTGAACTTCCTACCGACCCTGACAGTTTCATCGAAACTTCTGGCCCCGCTATTGATCTGGAAGTTGCTGGAATCAGACTGACTGCCTTGCTGGATACCGGGGCCGTATTCTCTGGAATAGATATCAGCAAGACCCGCGAGTTAAACTTGGTCGAAGGCGGAAGTCACGATGTGGCTGGCGTTACAGGTATATATACGTACCCCACCTTCATTGCAGACTTATACCTGCCAGGGCTTAACTACATTCTCCCGGGGCCTGTCCCCGGCTTTCCCTTTCGTCAGAACTAATTGTAGCGTTCAGCAATAGTCGGCCGGAACACAATCTGCCGCTACGAATTCACCATCAACGCCAGCACGGGAGCAATTCGCTTCACTGAACTTTGACGTCCGCCCGCACCGGACCTCGATAACCCATGGCGAACAAAAGGAAACAGGGGCGGGAAAGCTTCCCGCCCCTGAAGTCTTGCCCTAACGGAACAGGGCCTACAGGTTGATCTGCGGGTCCATGTACTCGTCGTCCTTCTCGTACACCTGCACCCGGTTGCGGGCGGTGTCGCATACCAGAAGACGATTGTTGTCCCGGTCGAAGGTGATAGCGGCAGGCTTTACGAACTTGCGCTGCTGTTCCACCATGTCGGGAACCCGGCGGCGGGCTTTCACCATGTCCGGGTTGGCGTCCAGGCCCATCTGCCCCCACTTGGAAACCTCTACGGCATCCCCTTCCAGGTAGGTGATGGGCAGGCCGTCCGCATCATAGATGACCACGCGGTCGTTCATCCAGTCGGCCACGTAAACGTCGCCTTCGCCATCCACGCAAACGTCGGTGGGATGGTTCAGGGCATCCTGGCCGTTCACCTGGTGGGCGAACGTGCGCAGGTGGGTGCCGCCCGGGGTGAATTTCTGAATGCGGTTGTTGCCCCAGTCGGCAATGTACAGGTCGCCGCTGCCGTCAATGTCAATGCCGTCGGGCATCTCGAACTGGCCGTCAGCGTCGCCCTTGGTACCGAAGCCGCTTATGTACTGGCCGTCCTTGGTGAACTTCTGTACGCGGCTGTTGAAGGAGTTGACTATCCACAGGTTGTCGTCGGCGTCGAATGCCATGCCGGCGGGCCCGCTCAATTCGCCCTCGCCCTCACCCTTAACACCGAACCCGCCCTTGGGGTTGCCGTCGGCGTCAAAGATGGCCACGCGGCACTGCCACTCGTCGGCCACGTAAACGTCGCCGGCGCTGTCCAGCGCCACGCCGGAAATCCAGGTGAAAGTGCTGGGCTCGTTGTCGCCATAGGCCAGGCCCTGCCGGCCGAATTCGCCTATGTACTCCTGGTCAACTGTGAACTTGGTAACCCGAATGCCGCCCGGGTTCTGCTCCGTGGCCCGGTTGGTCACATACAGAACGCCGTCCTTGGCGGCTGCGATGCTCACGGGCTGGCTGAAGCCCATACCGGCGGCGCCGTTGCGGCCGATGTTGTGACTGTAAACCCAGGCACGACCGGCCACTGCAGTTATCTCTGCCATTTTCGCCTCCTCTTGGCGTTTGTCTTCGTCAAAAAGGGCCGGGGAACCGCCCCGGTTGGGAAAGTTCACCCGGCCCTTGAACTCAATCCAGCTTTGCTGCGATTCTGAAATCGGGCATCTCGGTTGAGCGCCAGGTATCGAGAGCGCAGACCCGCTTACTTCAGGTAGCTCATCTTCTCGAAGTTGCCGTTGACTATGGGCGTGGAGTCCATGCCGAACCAGTCTTCCACTATGGTGCTGTATGCGCCGCGGAAGTCATAGTTGGGAACCAGGTCGCCCTGCTCCAGGTCCTTGGCTTCCCGGGACGGGTACTCGCCGTACATTCCGCCCTTTACGCCGTCGCCGATGACGAAGGCTACGCCGGCGGCGCCGTGGTCGGTGCCGGAGCCGTTGTC
>CAZPMU010000071.1:0-6539 GCA_964587795.1 uncultured Dehalococcoidia bacterium
TTGGCGGCTCAAGGTTACAGTTCGTTAAAACGCGATTGCCCTGCAAAAGGTGGTTTACAAACAATACCAGTTTTGGTATATTGGCTTTGCCGGATAGCAAACAGGGCCGATTGTCCGGCAGTTGATGTGGCGCATTCGTCTAGCGGCCCAGGACACCGCCCTCTCAAGGCGGAGATCAGGGGTTCGAATCCCCTATGCGCTACCAACCTTGAATCAAGCAAGCTCTGAAGGGTTTTAGTTTCCCTTCGGGGCTTTTTTGTTTTCCCCGGTTTCAGCGCCATCTAACAGGTTGGCGTCGCCGGCGGCAGGTTCCCGCCGTAAGATATACTCTCTCCCATGAGTGTCCTGGCACTGCTCCTCATTTTGACGGCCGCGCTTTCTCACGCGGGCTGGAATCTCCTGCTAAAAAGGGCCGAAAGCAAGGAATTGTTCGCCTGGTGGTTTTCGGTCTCGGGAGCCGTCCTGCTGGCGCCCCTGGGTGTGATACTCTTCCTCATGTATCCCGTCTCCCTCCCCGGCCCCTGGTTTATCCTGGGCGGCTCGGTGATGCAGTGCTTCTACCTGGTGATGCTGGGCCGGGCCTACACCCGCGGCGACCTGTCCCTGGTCTACCCCATAGCCCGGGGTACGGGACCCATGCTGGTCCCCATCCTGGCGGTGCTTACCCTGGGGGAAACCATCGCGTGGCCGGCAATAGTTGGGATTGTGTTCGTGGTGGCGGGGATATACACGGTGTCCTGGTGGGGCCATTTCCGGCAGATCCTGGCCAATCCCGCCGGCTTCTTTCGCGAAAGCGGGGCCCTTTACGCAATATTGACGGGCTGCACCATCACCGTTTATTCGCTGCTGGACAAGCGTGCCGTAGAGTACGTGCAGCCTTTCCTGTACATGTACTTCCTGACCATCGGCGTATCGGTGGGCCTGGCTCCTTATATTTTGAGGAATTACGGCCTTTCCCAAATACGAGGAGTATGGAAGGGTAACCTCTGGGCTATTCCGGTGGCCGGGCTTTTATCGTTCCTGGCCTATGCCTGCATCCTTACCGCCTTTTCCATCTCGCGGGTAAGCTACATAGCTCCGGCACGGGAAATCAGCATCGTGATGGGAGTGGTGGCCGGGGTATTGATTCTGAAGGAACCGTTCGGGCGGGGCAGGCTTGCAGGGTCCTCGTTAATTGTGATTGGCCTGATCCTGATAGCCCTGTCTCCCTGACGGCTGTTGATCATACCTCGCCCGAGCCCAGGATACTTCCGTCTCAAGACAATGGCATGCTGGGCTCGCCGAATTCGCCACAGGCGGATAGAGTCCTGTTTTCCGGGCTTGTGGCGGGCGCCAAACACGGGTTCTCAACGGGGATTTCAGGCCCCTGGGCAGGTTCAGCGTGATATGCCGCCCGGTTTCCACGTCGAGCAAGGTGTTATAATTTGTTCGTTCAAGTTTGGGTTTCCCGCGAGGTAAGAGGCAATGATAGACAAGGATCGATTGGTCAATTCCTTCTGCCAGATGGTAAGCATAGACAGTCCGTCCGACGAGGAGGAAGAATTTGCCCAGCACCTTATCGCCCGGCTTACCAGGCTGGGTCTGAGCGTGGAGCGGGACGACCACGGTAACGTAATCGCCTCCGAGCCCGGGGAACTGCCCCTGCTGCTATCGGCCCACATGGACACCGTGGAGCCGGGTCGGGGGATTATACCCGTCATCAAGGGGGACAGAATCGTTTCCCAGGGCAACACCATCCTGGGTGGAGACTGCAAGGCTGGGGTCGCAGCCATCATGGAAGGCCTGGAATCGGTAATCGAAGAAGGCCTGCCCCACCGTCCCGTGCAGGTGGTCTTCACTCGCGGGGAAGAAATCGGGCTGGTGGGCGCCTCCAACCTGGACTTCTCCATGATTCGAGCCCTGGAGTCCGTGGTGTTCGACGGCAATGGGCCGGTCAACACCATCACCGGGTCCAGCCCCAGCTACATGAGCTTCGACGTAAGTGTAACGGGTCGGGGCGCCCATGCCGGAGTTGAGCCGGAGAAGGGCCTGTCCGCCATCCGCATCGTGTCGGAACTAATCCAGGAACTGCCCCAGGGTCGGCTGGACGAAGAAACAACCTTTAACGTAGGTTTGATTTCCGGCGGGACCGTGCGAAACGCCGTGCCGGTTGAGGCCTCCTTTGGTGGAGAATTCCGGAGCCGGAACACCGAGACCTTTGATCTGCTTAAGCTCCAGGTGCAGGATACGCTGCGCCGCGCCAGGGATAAGTACCAGGACGCCAAGATTGAGGAAGCCTTTGAGGTCATGTTCCGGATGTACAGGCTGGACCCGGACGAGGCCGTAGTCCGGATGGCCCGGAGGACAATGGAGGACTTGAAACTGAGGCCGGACATCCGGCCCTCGGGCGGAGGCACCGACGGCAACGTAATGCGGCTCAAGGGTATCCAGAGTGTGGTTGTCGGCATGGCCACCAACGGGATGCATACCGTGGACGAATACGTGGTCATCCCGGACCTGGTCGACACCGCCACTTTCTGCCGCCAGCTTTTGACCGATACGCGGTAGCGTGGCACAGGTGGACTTGCAAGTTCCTGAAGTTCTCGAATCGCACGAGAAAGGGCCCGGCAGCGCGCCGGGCCCCTTCCTTTCGTCAAGACTGTCATTCTGTCGTCAAGGCTGTCACTCTGAACCCTTCACTTGGTTCAGGATAAACTCCGTGAAGAATATAAAACTCTCGCCAGCAAAAAGGTTGATTTCACGCGAGAGTCTCGGATTCTTCGCTGCACTCAGAAGGACGGTTTGGTGGTGGGGCGTTCTGAACGTCGGAAATGCGGCCCCATGTGGGAATGCACATTCCGCGTTGGCTATAGTTTAGCCGGCGCCTCTCAACGCCTGTTCCAGCTCCCCGGCAAAGGCCTTTCTTTGCCATTCCCGTATATCCGCCGAACCTGACTGCGTCAGTTCCGCCTCCCAGGCGTCCGGGTCCATGGCCAGCCGCTCCAGGCTTGCGGCAGGCCAGATCAGGGCCGGGTCCAGGGCCAGGTCGGCCCCCTTGTCCGACCGCCATTGCTTCAGTTTCTGCTGGCGGGCCTGGACTTCCCGGCTGGGTGGAATCCGCCGGGGCCGAGGGGGGCGCTCAATGCCGGGTCCCCGCATCGCCTGCTGAATGCCAGACCTTATCCTGGGGCCTAGCCGCCGCGCCAGGTGGGGCGAAAGGCCCGGAACGTCTTCCAGGGGCGTGAACGGGGCCCCGGCCAGGTGCAGCAGCGCGTCGTTGCCCATTACCCGGTAGGGTGGCTGGTCCATGCGCGCGGCCTCGGCTTCGCGCAGGTCAAACAGTTCCTTCAAGACGGCCAACTCCTGGGGATTGAGGCGGTCGCTGCCCTTTACCCGCAGGAAATCCGGCGCCGGCAGCGCGCCGGCGTTCCGGCCTGTAGCCTCCATGCGGAGAAACTCCTCCTCCACCCACTCCAGCCTCCCCACATCCCGCAGCAGCCCGCGCTGCTTCCTGGCCAGGGAAACCAGGTGCCGCACATCCCCGGCGGCGTAGGTTATGGCCTCTCCGCTCAGGGGGCGCAGGCCCCAGTTGGACCGTTGCAGACGCCGGCTCTTGGGTATTTCCACCTCCAGGAAGCGCTGGAGGACTGCGGCCAGGTTGGGGCTGACCATTCCGAGGAAGCGGGCGCAGGTCTCGGTGTCGAACAGGCCGTTGACGGGAAAACCGTATTCACGGTAAAAGGAGCGCAGATCGTAGTCCGACCCGTGCATCACCTTGGTTACGGAGGCGTCGGCAAGGATGGCGCCCAGGGCGGAAAGGTCTTCAACTGCCAGCGGGTCCAGCAGCCAGACCGTATCGGCCGCGGCTATTTGGATCAGGCAAATCCGCCCCCGGTAGGCGTACATGCTGTT
The DNA here is from genome assembly GCA_964587795.1 of uncultured Dehalococcoidia bacterium. Lineage (GTDB taxonomy): Bacteria > Chloroflexota > Dehalococcoidia > Lucifugimonadales > UBA3495 > Bin22. The sequence continues at coordinate 3,892 of CAZPMU010000071.1, forward strand.
GGCTTCGGTGTCGATAGCCAGTTCCGGCGCGCCAGCCATCTGCCGGACCACCCGGTCCCATTTTTCCTGCGTGGATATCAGTTGGGGCTGTGTCAAACGGTCTCCAAGTCCTGGATCAAGCAGCTTTCGCTTACGGATTATACCAAGGTTTCCGGGCCCCCTACCCGGTGCTATACTTTGCCGGCCGGAACGCCGCCCCAAAAGGTGTTGTTGCCTGGCGCCAAAAAGAGCAACCGGAGGACTTGATGAACGGAGCAGAACTGAAGGCCACCCTCGCAGCAGGAGGCCGGGTGTATGGCAGCATGATTACCCACGGCCGCAACCCCCGATGGGTGGAGGCCCTGGGCGGTATCGGCCTGGACTACGTGGTCATTGACACCGAGCACGGCCCGCGGAGCAGGGCGGAGATGGCCGACTACCTGGCGGCCTTCGCCAACTCGCCGGTGGTGCCCATCGTCCGCATCCCCATTCCCACGTCCCACTACGTTACCATGGCTTTGGACGCCGGGGCCCAGGGTATCCTCGCGCCCTATTGCGAGTCCGTTGACCAGGTTAAGGAAGTAATCGGCGCCGCCAAGTGGCGTCCTCTCAAGGGCGAGTCAGTCCGGCAATTGATGGATACGGGCGAGCACATCAGCGACGCCACCCGCACCTACCTGGAAAACCGCAACCGCAACACCGTGGCCATCATAGGAATTGAGAGCGTCGAAGCGGTCAACAACCTGGAGGACATACTCCAGGTGCCGGGCATTGACGGCATATTCGTAGGCCCCAACGACATGAGCATTTCCATCGGCTACCCCGACCAGTACGACCGGCCCGAATACCAGGACATAGTGAAGCGGGTAATTGACACTTCCGAGGCCCACGGGATTCCCACCCTGGTCCATCACCAGACGGCCGACCTGTCGGCCCACTGGGTGCGCCAGGGGGCCCGGTTCGTCCTCCACACCACCGACCGCCGTACCCTGGCCGAGGCCTACCGCCGGGACTTTGCCGCCCTCAGGGAAGTCGCGGGGGAAGGCTAGACTTCTTGCCAAGAGAAACAGGGACACGGAGGTTCTCCCCGGTCCTCTGCGTCTCTGCTTCTCTTGGTTAACGTCTCCCGGGAATCACTACCCGTCCTGCGACTCCCACCGCCGCCGGAGCGCTTCCACGTACACCCGCTCGTAGTCGCCATGGTGTCCCGTGTGAAACGTCTCCGCCAATTGCTCTGCCCAAAGGTACTCCACATCCTCCCACCGGATGGGATAGGGCGGCTGGTCGAAGAAATTGGTTACGGCTTCCCTGGGGTCCGAGGCATAGGCATAACCCATCATCTGGAAGTTGTCGTATTGGTTGCCATGCTGGGAAACGAACCGGCCCTTCATGGCAGCCAGAATGAGGAAGGAAGGCATCTCAGTCTCCATCAGGCTCTCGCGGCCCAATGAAAATGGGTATATCACCGGCCCCGGGTGTCCCGGAAGGGCAGGCAACCGTAGCAGCCGTGGGCGACAACCCTACCGGGCAAATAGACAACCCTACCGGGCAAATATCTGTACGGTAGTAACGTCGCCGGCGCCGGAGCATTGGGCCAAACCAACCCGGGCCTTGCCGACCTGCCGAGGCCCGGCCTCGCCCCGAAGCTGCGTAACCGTTTCGTGCACCATGCGTATGCCGGTGGCGCCAAAGGGGTGGCCCATGGCCAGCAGGCCCCCGTCCGTGTTGACGGGCAGGTCGCCCGTCAAGGCGGTCCGTCCCTCCGCCGTGGCCCGCCACGCCTCGCCCCTGGGAAACAGTTGCAGGGCCTCTACCTGCTGCAACTCGCCAATGGTGGCGGCGTCATGCACCTGCACCAGGTCCACGTCCTCCGGCCCCAGCCCGCACATCTCGTAGGCTTGCAGGGCCGCCGGCTCCGTGCGATAGGGACTGAAAGCCGAATGGTCGCTGCCCCGCCCGTTGTAATTTCCCGAAGTCAGGGAGGCCGCCAGCACCCGAATGGCCCGGGACTCATCCAGCCCGTATCGTCCCAGCGCCTCCCTGGCGCACAACACGGCCGCCGCCGAGCCCTCGCTGGTGGGACAGCACTGGTACAGGGTCAACGGGTCCGCAATGGGCCGGGAGGACAGCACGTCTTCCACGGTAAAGGTGTCCTTGCGGTGGGCGTAGGGATTCAGGGCGGCGTTCTGCCGGGCCTTGACCGTTACCTGGGCCAGGGCCGATGCCGGCGCACCCGTCTCCTCCATGTAGCGGCGCATCCTCAGGGCATAGCCGGCCATCATGTGGTCGCCGCCAATATACCGGTCGGGACTGTCGGCGGCGGTCACCGTCACCGGCCCGCCGGGCACCTTCTCGGCCCCGAAGGCCAGCGCCGCGTCGTACATCCCGGTGGTGATGCCCCAGTACGCCTGCCAGAAGGCCGTGGACCCGCTGGAGCAGGCGTTTTCGACGTTGATGATGGGGATGCCCGTCAGTCCCAGGCTGGCCAGGGCGGTTTCCCCCACCGACATTCCGTGGTAATAGACGTGCCCGAAGTAGGCCACCGGAATGTCCCGCCAACCAATGCCGCAGTCCTTCAGCGCCTCCACCACCGCTTCCCTGGCCAGGGATGCCAGGTCCTTGTCCCGGAACCTCCCAAAGGGATGAAGGCCCACGCCGACTACTACTAC
>CAZPMU010000071.1:6639-12513 GCA_964587795.1 uncultured Dehalococcoidia bacterium
GCCCACTTGTAAACCATAAGCGCCGGCCCCGACTCGCCCGAGCCCACTTCCTGAAGTGCCAGGCGCATCCTCATGTCGATGCGCAGGTCCTCGTGGGCCACGTCAATTACCTCGGCCAGGACGTGAGGTCCCTCCGGCAGTTCCACCTCGCCCAAGACGTAGGGCACCGGGCCTGGCCAGCCTTCCGGCGGCACCCGGACTATGGTATAGCTGTACAGCGTCCCCGTGCGGCCCAGGTCCACCGGTTCCAGCCGGGCCGAAGAGCAGGCCTGGCAGAAAGTGGCCTGCCCGAACACGCTTACGCCACAGTCCAGGCAGCGCATCCCCAGTAGAGTGCCCCCTGCGGCCTGATCCCCGTCAAGCCGAAGCCTGCCGGGGTCAACCGATTTTGGTGCGATCCGAGAAGATTCAAGCAAGATTCAGCGTCTCCGAATTAATAAGTCGGCCCGGAACGGATTTTCAGGTTAAGTGAGCCGGATATTACTGTCAACCAAGGGACACCGACACACAGGGTTTCGGTTCAGGTGGTCCGAACGCGGGAATAGCAGGGTCAGACCTGTGTGTCTGCCCTGGTTCCATGGCAAGACCTCCTGAGTAGGACGCCGCCATACCCACAGGGAACGGCCACGCTCCCCTCCTTGCCTTGGCGTTGGCCTTGACGCTAATATGGGGCCAGCAATGAAGGAAGCGTCCCGTTAGAAATACGGGCGCTGAACGTGGGCTGGCATATTGGCCCGCGGCCAGGGAGGAAAGTGTGCCGGAAGCAGACATTAACGGTTTCCGAATGTACTACGAGACCCACGGTTCAGGCGTTCCACTGGTAATGATCCACGGGGGCCTGGGCGGCGGCGAGGGCTGCGCCCAGATGATGGAGGCTCATGCTGAAATACTCTCCGGGTCCTTCCAGGTAATTTCCTATGACCGGCGCGCCGCCGGCCGCTCGGAAACGCCGGAGGACGGCTACTCCATCCCCAACTATGCCAGCGATCTCAGCGCGCTGCTGGACCACCTGGGCGTGGGCCAGGCCCATATCCTTGGCTCGTCCGCCGGCGGTCCCATCGCCCTCCGGTTCGCCCTGGAGCACCCGGACAGGACCCTGTCCCTGCTGCTGATAAACACCATGACCTACGTACAGGAATCGGAGCGGGAGGTGCGGCAGCGAGAACTGGACGAAATCAGGCAAACGCTGGCGGCCCAGGGCAAGGAGGCGGCGGTGGAGGCTGGCCTGGATAGCCGGTGGCCTGGCATGCGGGATTCCGACCCGGACCGGTTCGCCACACTCAAGGCCATAAACCTGGACCAGTTCGACGGCATTGTGAAGACCATTCAGAGCTACCTGGATATCCAGGACTCCATAGAGTCCCGCCTTCACGAAATAACCATGCCCAGCATGATCGTACACGGCGACGCCGACAGCCGCATTAACATAATGTGTGGCCTCCAGTTGCACCAGGGCATCGCCGGTTCCGAGTTCCACGTGATACCGGGAGCCGAGCACGGCCTGCTTACCAACGAGGCCCGTCGCACCAGGGGGCTGATCGAGGAGTTCCTGGCAGAGACCGCGGCCCAGCTCCGTATCTGATAGCAGTGAATTTTTGGGTCCATTCGTGGACAAGAGGGGTAACCTGATGGCCACCACCGCAATTGACCACATTGCGATGCCCACCGCCAACGCTGAAAAACTCATCGAGTTTTACAAGCGGCTGGGCTTCACCATCAACGACGAGGACAGGTGGCGCAATGGCGAGGTTGGAATCTTCTCCATACAGGTCGGCGATTCCAAGATTAATGTACACCCGGAGGGGTACACCGCCACCCTGAGGGGCAACACCGCCGTACCTGGCTGCACGGACATTTGCTTTGTGTGGGAAGGGAGCGCCGAGGAGTGCCAGCAGATGCTGAACGACGCCGGGGTGGAGGTTATCCGTGGTCCCGGCCCACGCAGGGGCGCCAGGGCCGGCGGCGGCCTGCCTGCCGTGAGCCTATACGCCCGAGACCCCGACGACAACCTGCTGGAGTGGATGATTTACCTGTAAAAGCAGTCGGGACGCGTTGGAAAATATGCTTACTTGAAGGGAATTCCTAGCCGCGAACCGGCAAGGAACCGAAGGCGCTGCAACGACTTCTGTCAACCACTTTCACCGCAGAGTCGCGGAAAGAGGTATGACATCTCTGTGAATCTCTGCTGCCCTGCGCCTCTTTGTGACAAGTCGGCCTCACTCATAGCAAAATAAGGAAGTAAACAACATGGCAAGAATGACCGGTAAGGAAGCCCTGGCCCAAATGCTGGCGGCCGAGGGAGTCGAGTATATCTTTGGCAACCCGGGCACCAGCGAGACCCCGTTCCTTGACGTATTGCAGGACTACCCCAGCCTGAAGTACATCCAGGCCCTGCAGGAAGGTACCGCCGTGGGCATGGCCGACGGCTACGCCCGGGCCACCGGCAAGCCCGCCTTCGCCAATATCCACATCGCCGGGGGGCTGGCCAACGGAATCAGCGCCCTTTACAACGCCTACCGGGGCGGCACACCCCTGGTATTGACCGCCGGCAACTCCGACTCTCGCATGCTGCTCAGTGACCCGGTATTGTCCGGCGACCTGGTGGAGATGACCCGGCAGTTCACCAGGTGGAGCGCCGAGATTCCCCACGCCGGCAATATCCCCATGGCCGTGCGGCGCGCCTTCAAGGAAGCCTTGACTCCGCCGGTGGGCCCCGTTTTCCTCTCCTTCCCCTGGGACACCATGGACGAGGAGGTGGATGTTGACATTACCCCGTCGTCCACGGGCTACTACCGGATGCGGCCCGACCCCCAGGCGGTAAACAGCGCGGTGGAACTGCTGGCCCAGGCCGACAATCCTGTGATTGTAATTGGCGACCGGGTGGGTCAGTCGGGCGGCGGCGCCGAACTGGTGCAGGTGGCGGAACTGCTGGGAGCGAAGGTCTACGCCAGTTCCTACACCTACTCTGAAATCAGCTTTCCCCTGAACCACGGCCAGTACGCCGGAATGCTCAACCTGAACAGCTCCGCGACCCGAAGGCAACTGGCGGAAGCCGACGTGGTGCTGGCGGTGGGAACCAATGTCTTCTCGTCCTTCCTGTACGTGTCGGAACCCTTCCTGTCGGCTGGCACGAAACTCGTGCACATGGACAATGATCTCAAGGAAATTGAGAAGATATACCCCACCGACGTGGGCATTCCCTGCGACCCGAAGGCTGGCCTGGCCGAACTGGCCGAAGCCCTGGATGCGGAAATGTCTGCCTCGGCCCGGGAGGCTGCTGCCACCCGGGCAGCCACGCTGGGCGACGCCAGGAGGCAGGCCCGGGCGGAGTATCTGGCACGGATGCAGTCCATGCCCGATAACCGTCCCATGGCGGTGGACCGGATGATGTATGAGCTTTCCCAGGCCCTGCCGGACAACGCCATAGTTGCCGACGAGGCCATCACCTCCCGGGGATCCCTCCTACAGGCCGTGGAACCCTCTGAGCCCGGAAGCTACTACGCCATTCGGGGTGGAGCGCTGGGGTGGGCCATGCCGGGTTCGCTGGGAATACAGCTGGCCAACCCGGACCGGCCCGTGGTGGCGGTTGTGGGCGACGGGGCATCCATGTACACAGTGCAGGCCCTCTGGACTGCGGCCCGGTACAACATCCCGGTTACCTACGCCATCTGCAATAACCGGTCCTACCGAATTCTCAAGGTGAACATGGACGTTTACCTGCGCAATATGCTGGAGGACAACCAGCGGGACAGCGAATACGTGGGTATGGACTTTGCCACGGCTTTGCCCCTGGCGGAGGTGGCCGAGGCGATGGGCGTGGCCGGCCGCAACGTGGAAGACCCGGCGGAGTTGCGGCCCGCCCTGGAGCAGGCCATCGCCAGCGGGAAGCCCTCGGTGATTAACGTGAGCATCGACGGTTCCCTGTAGCGGCCCATCACCAGGAGACGCAGAAACCCGGAGACGCGCAGAGGGTTCTCACACCCTGCGAGCCTCCGGGTTTCTGCGTCTCCTGTAAGAAGGCCCTAGCCGCCCATCCCCAAAGCCACAATCTCGTCCCAGTCCGCCTTGTCCACGGGCTGGATGGAAATGCGCACGCCCCGTTTCACCACCATCATGCCCTGCAGTTTCGGGTTGTCCTTGATCTCCTGCAGGGTGATTGGGCGGGTGAACTCCTGGTCTGCCTGGATGTCCACCATCAACCAGGTGGGGTCGTCGGGGTTGCTTTTGGGGTCATAGTACTTGGCCCCAACCTGCCAGGCCGTGTGGTCCGGGTAGGCTTCACTGACAATTCGGGCCGTCCCCATGACCGCCGTGGGCTTGGCGCTGCTGTGGTAGAAAAGCACGCCGTCGCCAACCTTCATCTCGTCCCGCATGAAATTCCGTACCTGGTAGTTGCGAACACCGTCCCACTCGGCTACCTGGCCCTCTTCACTCAGCAGGTCCTGAAATGAGTAGTTGGAAGGCTCAGACTTGAACAGCCAGTACCTTTTTTCTGCCATGTCAAGATTCCTTCTGCCAGATTGTGTAAACCTTGCGTAAAACCCGTACGTCCCGCAAGGCCCGCGCCAGTCCTGAGACCCGACACTCCCGCAAAGACGGGAATCTCGCGGGGGTTGATACGGATTTGGCCCCTTTTCCGTCAATTCAAGGGCAGTACTCTGAGAAGTGTCGTCAAACCGGCCTTCACGTTATTCCAGCTTTCGCGGGAATCCAGAATCGGCGCCCTTCACGCAGTTATCCGTCGCAGGCCGTCCCGATTCCGGTTCAAGTTCCGAATGACGAGCTTAAATGACGGCACCCCCTAAAGGGCTATCTCTCCGTCCTCGCCGGTGCGGATACGGATGGCGTTGGCCACCGGGATTATGAATATCTTTCCGTCGCCAATATTGCCTGTCCGCGACTTCTCGATAATGATGTCCACGGCCTTCTGCGTGTCCTCGTCCCTGACCACCGTTTCCAGCTTGATCTTGGGCAGCATGTCAATTACGTAGCTGCCGGCCACGCCCCTTGGCCCTCCCACTTCAATACCCCGCTGGGCGCCGCGCCCCGTCACCTGCGCCACGTTAATGCCGGGCAGGCCGGCTTCGGACAGAGCGTCCTTTACCGCATTCAACATTTCGGGCCGGATTATGGCTTCAACCTTATTCATATCACCCTCGCCTGCGTCCAGTTTTGGAGCGTAATGCGTGTCGGGATTCTGACGCCCCCCGCTTACCAGATTATAGCGGATTTGGAGAGCGTTAAGGGCCGGGGTCCCTGGCATAGAGCTGATGAGCTTTTGCCGCACCCAAGAAGGGTTCGAGAATAACGTCGGCCCGTTCTACCTCCCCGATGCGAATGCCCACGACTTTCGTCATATCATCAGGGTCGTAAAAACCACTATATCTCGGGCAATGGTCTGGCCTACGCCCAATGGTCGCCCGGTCTCAATGTAGAGATACCCTGAATCAGGGTAATAAGTGACAACCGGCTGCTCCATTGACTCGGCCAAGGTGGTCCTGCGTATATTCCGTCGAGTCATCAGTCCGGATAAGCTGTCTCCCGTTTGCCATCTACCAGCATTACTTTTGCCCAATAGCGCCAGCCATCAACACGCCCGACGAAGATATCTACCATTTCACCGGTACTATTCCGACTTTCAGGCCAGTGATCGTATGGAGTTTCCATTATCATCATTACCATTCCGGCTGAATGTCGCCATGTCTGGGCAGGACGGCCTCGCCGTGCGCCGTATTGGGTAATGTTTCAAACTGATGCCGTAATCGAATGCGAAAAGACGAAGGGCCTTCCATATCCATTATAGCTGGAGTCTCGGCTGGTCGCTTGTAGACACATCCCTTCAGGGCAATCGCGTTTTAATCTTCGCTGCTTACT
>CAZPMU010000072.1:0-2567 GCA_964587795.1 uncultured Dehalococcoidia bacterium
CCGCGCTGCCTTGCCAATGCCTTGACACCCCAAATTGCCTGCCATAGAATGTATGTCCGAGGTTTTAGAACACTATGGACTATGCAATTTTCAAGACCGGGGGCAAGCAGTACCGGGTGAAGCCCGGCGATGTCCTCGATGTGGAACTTCTGCCCCTGCAGGTGGGTGATTCGGCGGAATTTGACGAAGTTCTGGCAGTATCCGATGGTGGAGAGGTCAGTTTCGGATCTCCCCGTGTGGCCGGAGCCAAGGTAATCGCCCAGGTGCAGTCGCACTACAAAGACCGTAAGGTGATGGTCTTCAAGTACAAGGCCAAGACCCGTTATCGGCTCAAGCGGGGTCACCGACAGAACTACACACGCCTGGTAATCCAGGACATCCAGACAGGAGGCTGACCCCTCATGGCTCACAAGAAAGCGGGCGGAAGCAGCAACAACGGCCGGGACAGCAACGGCAAGCGTTTGGGCGTGAAGCGGTACGGTGGCCAGCAGGTTACCTCCGGTTGCATCATTGTCCGGCAGCGGGGCACCCGCATCAAGCCGGGCAATAACGTGGGGCTGGGCCGGGATTACACCATTTACGCCAAGGTAGACGGCAAGGTCACCTTCGAGTGGGCCTCCAAGGGCCGCCGCCAGGTCAGCGTTTATCCGGTGGAAGCTCCCGCCGATTCCATGGCCATGGCCAGCTAACCGAAACCGATGGCGCCGGCGCAAGCTGCCACCCAAAGCTGGGCCGACGCAAGGAATTACATCGAATGAAACCAGAGATTCATCCAGAGTTCTTCAATGCTACGGTCACCTGCTCCTGCGGCAACGTCTTCTTCACCGGAGCCACCAAGCCGGCATTGCGTGTGGAAGTCTGCAGCAAATGCCATCCCTTCTACACGGGGGAGCAGCGTATCGTCGACACCCAGGGGCGCATTGAGCGGTTACGCAGACGGTACAACCTACAGTAACTTGCTCCAACCAGGCGGAATATATTTACAGAATCGAGGGACATCTCTGTTACCCTCGATTCATTTTTTGTGATTACCCTCGGCTGGCAAGGAAATCCTGGGGCGCGCCAGGTAATCCTCGCCGGTGTCGAAAGGTAACGGGCAGTGGCGGAACAACCAAGAACTACCTACGGCGGACAGGCAGTCATTGAAGGCGTTATGATTCGCGGACGCGAGTACTACAGCCTCGCTGTTCGCCGCCCCGATGGCAACATATTCCATTACCACGAGCGTCTGAACACTGCCTTTACTGGCCCCATTCGGCGCGTCCCCTTCCTGCGGGGGGTCCTGGTCCTGTTCGAGACCCTGATCCTGGGGATCAAGGCCCTGAATCGGTCCGCGGCCCTGGCCTCTACCGACGAGCAAGGCAACCAGGAAGAGATACCCAACTGGCTGCTGGTCGCCACCCTGTCCGTTTCCCTCATCCTGGGGGTGGGCATCTTCTTCATTCTGCCCCTGCTGGCCGTGCGCCTGGTGGACCCCTTTATCGAATCGGACCTGGTCAGCAATCTGATCGAAGGGACAATTCGCCTGATTATCCTGGTGGCCTACGTGGGCGGCATCGGGTTAATGAAGGACATTCAACGGGTTTTCGCCTACCATGGCGCCGAACACATGGCCGTCCACACCCACGAGGCGGGTCTCCCCCTGACGGTAGAGAACGTTCGTAAGTTCGATACTCCGCATCCCCGTTGCGGCACAGCCTTCCTCCTCACCGTTGTCCTTGTTTCCGTAGTCGTCTTCGCCTTCCTGGGGCGGCCGGACCTGGAATGGAGGATCCTGTCCCGGGTCCTGTTGATTCCCGTAGTGGCGGCCATCAGCTACGAGTTTATCCGGTTTTACGGCATGCACCCCACCTGGCCCATTGCCAGGCTCATGTCCCTGCCCGGCCTGTGGATGCAGCGGTTGACCACCCGCCAGCCGCAGGACGACCAGATAGAGGTGGCCATCACGGCCATGGGAGCGGCGGTGGCCGCTGACTCCGGCCGAACTTACACATCTCCCTTTGCCGTGTGGCCTGAGCCGGAAGATGAAACAGTGGAGAATGAAGAAGCGGATGACATTGAGATGGGCAGGGTTGAAGACTGACGACGCCCGATGGTGAGATTTGATCGCGGGGAATGGCAGGGGCGCACGGCCGTGCGCCCCTGCGGCGTTGGTACGACGTGGGATGCCCCGCATCAATCGTAATTGCGCGTGCGCTCCGGTGGTCAAGGGTCGGGGTCAAGTGGGGGACAATTGCGAAACTCTGGGCTCACCTTAGAACCGGCGTCAGTTACGGTTTAAGATGAGACCATTAATTTCTCAAGAGGTAGTTGCAAACATGGCCGCAGCCCGGCCTGCTTCAGAAAAGAACCTGCCACGGGAGAAAGGGGGCTGCAAGTTCACCAGCGACCAGTACCATTGGTTAATCGACGCCGGGATCCTGACGACCGATCACCGAGTGGAACTCATAAGCGGAGAAATCCTGACCATGCCCCCAATGGGAGACGAACACGGAGACTGTATCGGAGGCCTCGAGCTGTGGTTGGCCGACCACAGGGGCCAGGATTACATCCCCAGGTGCCAGGTG
>CAZPMU010000072.1:2667-7337 GCA_964587795.1 uncultured Dehalococcoidia bacterium
CCAGGTGCCAGGTGACCATCCGGCTGGCCGAGGGCTTCACACCCGATCCTGATTTCACCCTGCTGCGCTAACGCAAAGAGGGCTACGGCTCCCACCACCGGCCCAGCGCCGCCGACGTCCTTCCGGTCATCGAAGTAGTGGACTCATCCCCGGCCAGGGACCTGGGTGATAAGAGCGTGGCCTATGCCCAGGCAGCAGTGCCCGAACTCTGGGTGGCAGACATACCGCACCGACAGCTCCACCGGCTTAGCCGGCCTTCGCCTGAGGGATACCAGGAACGTATAACCGCAGGGGAAGACGAGACCATCAGCCCCATCCTGATTCCCAACCTTATGATGCCGGTAAGAGTAGCCCTGTCGTAGCCGAGTAGTACGGAAGGAGCCACAAGAGGGGCGGAGGGCCCGCAAAGGGAAAGAGAGTTTCGCAATTTCCTCAAGTAGCGGCGGGTGATGCCCCAGCTTCCCGGGGCAGCGACTCTTCCCAGTCGGGAATCAGGACCCGCGAGGTGGGTTCCAGGAAGGCGATGAAAAGCACGCCCGCCAGGCTGGCAACTATGGAGACCACCCAGGCCAGGTCGTAGGAACCGCCGCCCAGGGTGACCAGGCCGAACAGCTCCACCGGAGCGCCCTCGTTCAGCCGGAAGTCGTAAATCAACCCACCCACCAGGCCGCCGGCGCCCATGCCCAGGCCCGCGCCCAGGTGCTGGAACCCGAAGATGGAGCGCACCGGCCCCATGCCGTAATACTGGCGGTTGGCGATGAGGAAGGCGGACATTTCACCGCCAAACCCCACCCCAAATACGGCGGCAAACAGGTAGAACTGCCACGGACTCTGCGCCCAGAAGAGCAGCAGGACCGAAACGCCCTGCAGGAAGTAGGGCACTACCATGGCCGTCTTGGCTCCCCACCGGTCGGCCAGGATGGGTATGAACAGGCGGCTGGAGACGCTGGTCATGGTGTAGATGGAGACAATCCACGCCGCCGCCGCCAGGGACAGCCCCTGGGTGGTGGCGAAGAAAACGACGTGCCAGATGATGATGGAGTGGCCCACGCAGCCCAGGAAGTGGATGAAGGGCAGGTTCCAGAAGGCCCTGGTGCGGCGGGCGTGCTGCAGGAAGACCTTGCTGCGCAGCTTGGCAGTGGCCCGGTCGGCGGGGACGGGGTCGGGATCGTTTTCGTCGGCGCCGTAGGGCCGCATTCCCCGGTCGGCCGGTTCACTGTGGAAGAAGGCCAGCAGGGAGAACAGGATGACGCCGCCCACCGCGGGGATTATCCAGAAGGCCACCTGCCACCCGGTCTGGGAGACCAGGTAGGCCAGGGCGGGGGCAGTTACGGACGCTCCCATCCCCCCGATGGACTGCTGGATTCCCACGGCCACGCCCAGCTTTCGCTTGAACCAGGCGGCCACGGTGGTGGGAATGTTGACGGCGAAGAGGGCCTGGGCCAGGCCCAGCAGTATGCTGTAGTAAAGGTAAAGCTGCCACAACTGGTCCATGGTACTGAGAAGCAGCATACCGCAGACATACAGGGTAGCGGCCACCAGCAGGGACCGGCGCGCCCCGTGACGGTCGCCCACCCAACCGGCCACGGGGGACAGCAGGGCGTTGCAAACACTGCGCAGCACCTGGGCCACGACGATGGCGGTTACGCCCCAGGCGAAGTCCTGCTGCAGTACCACCAGGATTACGGCGAAGGCCTGGCTTACGAAGTTGGCCGTAACCCGCAGCACCGTCCCCATCCCCACCACCATCCAGGCATAGTGGTACTGGGCGCGCAACGAGTCCACCCGGGCTGTCCAGTCGAAGTTCAAGACCTACACCACTGGCCAGGCGAAGAAAAAGCGCGTCAATACGCAGATTTTCGCAGGAAGACGACTGGCCAGGTCTATTTGATGCTGGCAATTCACCATGGGGGCATTTTAGCCACCAACGGGCGTACTGGCAAATGGGAAAGAAAGGCTGAACAGTCTTCCGGTTCAGATGTTGTGGGCCACTATGACCGGGGCAGACTCATAGGTCTGCCCCGGTCTCGCTCATGAAACCACCTGAATTGGAACTGCGCCAAAAAGTGGACAAGGAGTCATCACCAGGTTGAAGTCTGCCCCGAATGCGACCCAGGTCTCACGGGCATTGGGTGGAGGTTGCACCAGGGCCGCGGCCCGCAGTTGGGAATCCGGGCAAGCCTGAATTCTTACGCTGCCCCTCGGGTGGAAGGTGGTCAGCCTATTCAGATGGCCGGAGTAGCAGCGGAGACATTGCAGGTGACAAAACAAAAGGTTACCGCCCGGAATGGAATGTTGCCCAAAGGAAGGGGCTGATCCAAGAGTCGGGGCGTTCCTGGCATAACTGGCACTGGACGTGGGCCAAGGTAGGAGTCAAGGACGGGGTGTCGGTGGGGGTTTTATCGACGGAGGGGCCAAGGGGCCCTGATCGTTCAATACTGTTGCACAAACCAAAGCCGACGAGGTATTAGTGCATGAACAGAAGCAGACTTAGGTTGGTGGCCTGGGTAGTGAGTGTAGTGACCGCTTGGGCCATAGCGGTCGTGCTGGCCAGCGGCGCTATCTTGATGGGAAACCTTTTGCTGGATGCTGTGTCCATGTATCGGGATGGCTGGCCAGAGATTACGTTTATCTTCGAAGGCGAAACCCACTCGTCAGACGGCGTCAGATTGACCCGATACCGGATAGACTACTACTCGAGGGACTAATGGCTAATGGAGACCATTGCTGACGACCCCGTGGAGACCAGGTGGGGCAACTTTTCGCGAGCGGGGGACTACGAAAAGTTGAAGGATGGGGCCATTACGACATATGACAGCTTGGGTCGTCTAACCACCACTGAAGAGGTAGAAGAAGGGGTCATAAGGCTACCTGCGGGCGGGTTTTTCCCGTGGCCCTTTGTTCTGCACGAATTGACCCTGGGCAAGCCGGAGAGGGTGACTGTGGAGGCACTGGTGTGTTTCCAGTCGGACAATGTTGGAGGTCCGCGTTCATGACGAGCGACGGCCGGTTGTATCTATCTGGGACCTCTTTGCTTTGAGCCTAAGGTGAGCGCCCGTCCATAAAGAGCCAGCGCTGCGCCGGGGCCCTGGAAGAGTACCAAGTATCAATAACTCCCTCGAGTTTATATGAGGCTTTTAGGCTAATTGAGATTTCAGGCCTTGACTCTTGATTTTCCACAATTTTACAATGGAAAGAGAAGGCTTTGCATAGTCTCTGGGTGGCAAGGCAAGAACATACTGAATTTATGGAATGGATACCTTGCAGGGAGGTACAAGATGCAGCATCACGATATCCACGAGTGCGACACCCACGAGCACCACGGCGACGAACCCGGCCACGTTCACGACATTCACGAGTGTGACGGCCACGAGCATCACGCCGAGCTTCACGACCACGACATCCACGAGTGCGACACCCACGAGCACCACGGCGACGAACCCGGACACGTCCATGACCCCCACGAGTGCGACGGTCACGAACATCACGTTCACGACCACGCCGGCCACGTTCACTAGACCGACCGCGCTCTACGCAATTAACCCCGCTGCATTTCCGGCAGCGGGGTTTTTCTTTTGGGCCCCGGTATTGGGGGAACGTCAGTTTAGGGAGGCCGCCTCATCAAGTGCGGGTGCGGGCGTAGAGGTGATCAACGTGGTGGTCCTCGGTACAGCCAGAGGTGGACCGTTCCAGCTGAATGGTTACGTGCCCTATCTGGTAGTGGTTATGCAGCAGGTCCTTCATCTTGGTGACGACCTCGTCCAGATCGCCCGGGTAGCCGGGGTCCATTAGGATGTGGGCGGTAAAAGCCTCGTTGCCCTGGGTGATGGTCCAGACGTGAACGTCGTGAATCAGGGTAACTCCCTCGAACTCCTCCAGGTCGTTGCACAGGGCATAGACGTCGATATGTTCGGGCGCGCCCTCCAGCAGCACGTTCATTATGCTGACGATGAGCCTGCGGGTGTTGTACACAATGAGGAAGGCGATTACCACGCTGAGAATGGGGTCGGCAATCTGCCAGTTGAAAGCCATGATGAGGATGGCGGAGATGATGACACCCACGGAACCCAGGAGGTCGGCCAGCACGTGCTGGAAGGCGCCCTCCACGTTCAGGCTTTCTCCGGACGAGCGGTGGAGAATCCAGGCGGCCACCACGTTGATAACGAAGCCGCCAATACCCACCAGCAGAACCGGCAATCCGATTACTTCATTCTCGGGGAAGCGGATACGGTGGTAAGCCTCGAACAGGATCCACCCGGCAATGAGCCATAAGGTAAAGGTGTTAAGCAGGGCGGCCAGGATTTCCGTACGGTGGTAGCCGAAGGTGCGCTCGACGGAGGCCTCGCGCTTTCCGATCCAGATGGCCACCAGGGCCATCATGATGGCGGCGGCGTCGGTGAGCATGTGCCCGGCGTCGGCCAGGAGGGCCAGGCTGCCGGAGATCAGACCGCCAATGACCTCGGCGATCATGTAGGTCGAGATGAGGATCAGGGCCAGCCAGAGGCTTTTCTTGCTGGCGCTCCTGAAGTCGTGGGAATGGTCGTGGTGGCCGTGGCCGTGGCCTGAGTGGTCGTGGCCGGCGTGGGCGTCGTGGTCGTGGGCCTCGGCTGGCGCATGGTCGTGGCCGGCGTGGGCGTCGTGGTCGTGGGCCTCGGCTGGCGCATGGTCGT
>CAZPMU010000072.1:7437-12416 GCA_964587795.1 uncultured Dehalococcoidia bacterium
GGCCAGCGTGGGCGTCGTGGTCGTGGCCTTATTCAGCAGAGTGGTCGTGATCAGCGTGGGGGACAGGGCGGCGCCGTGAAGCAAGCAATCACGGCGCCGGTTTCTGACAGAGGTTACCCCCGTCCCAACCTTCCTCCATCAAGGGGGAAGGGTCTTGAAATGGATTCTAGCGGCTGGGCAGGGAAGCTCCGGGCGGGAAGTACTCGGCCACGGGGATTTCCACCACGCTGGGGCCGTCGAGGGTGAGGGCTTCGCGGACGGTATCGGCCACGTCCTCCGGGCGTTCCACGTAGTAGCCCTTGGCCCCGTACACCTCGGCCAGGCGGTCGAAGCGGGGATTCTCCAGGTCCACGCCGATGTATTTCTGGTCGTAGAAGCGCTGCTGCTGGGCCTTTTCCGCGCCGTGGCAGCCGTTGTTGAGGACGATGCTGACCAGGGGGATGTTCTTGCGCACGGCGGTGTTAAGTTCCTGGGAGGTATAGAGGAAGCCGCCGTCGCCCTGCAGGCTGATGGCCGGACGGTCGGGGCGGCCCAGCTTGGTTCCGAGGCCGACGCCCAGGCCCATGCCCAGGCCGCCCTGGCCGGCGTAGTTGAACATGGTGCGGGGCAGTTCGTAGCTGATGCGGTCGTAGGACAGGCCCGGGGCGATTCCCGCGTCTATCGTCACCATGCAGTCCCGGGGCAGAACCTTGTTCAGCTCGCTGAAGACCCGCTGGGGCATCATGGGGTCGCCGCCCAGCTGGGCCTCGGCCTCCAGGCGGGCGCGGCGGCGGGCCTTAAGCTCGGCAACCTCGGCGGTCCACTCCGGATTGGCCTTGCCCTCCGGGAACTGCTGTCCCAGGGCATCGGAAAGCTGCTGGGCCACGGCCCCGGCGTCGCCCACAATCCCCACGGCCAGCGGATAGTTGCGGCCAATCTCGAAGGGATCAATGTCCACCTGGATGATGCGGGTATCCGGGTTGATGACGCTGTAGTCCCAGCCGGTGCTGCCCTGGTTGATGCGGGTGCCCAGGGCCAGTATGACGTCGGCCCGGTTCATGGCCTGCAGGGCTTCGGAAGCCCCGCGGCCGCCCGGCGGACCCACGTAAAGGCGGTGGCTGTTGGGGAAGGCGTCGTTATGGCCGTAGGAGGGCACCACCGCCATGTCCAGCCGCTCGGCCAGGGCCGCGGCGAAGTCGGTGGCCTCCGAGTCCACGATGCCGCCGCCGGCCAGGAGCAGGGGACGCTGGGCTCCCGCCAGCAGGGCCGCCGCCTGGGCCACGGCCTGGGCGTCGCCTGCGGTGCGGTCGGCCACGGTCCGGTAGGTGGAGGGGGCCTCCACGTCCCAGTTGACGGTCTTGCCGTCAATCAGGTCGCGGGGAATGTCCAGCAATACCGGGCCCTTCTTGCCGTACATGGCGGTGCGGAAGGCGTAGTGGAACATCTCGGGGATACGGTCGGTCTGGTTGATCTGCAGGGACATCTTGGTGATGGCCTTGAAGGTGCTGACCAGGTCGAACTCCTGGGCGCCGTCGCGGTAGGTGTGCTCCTGGGCGGTGTTGCCGGCGATGGCGATGACGGGCGCGCGGCCCTTGTAGGCCAGCGAAATGCCCGTGGCCAGGTTGATGGTGCCCGGGCCGGAGGTGGTAACGCAGGCGCTGGGCTTTCCCGAGGCCTTCGAGTACCCGTAGGCCATGAAGGCGGCGCCCTCCTCGTGGCGGGTGTCGATGAAGGCAATGTCGTCCCGCCCGTAAAGCTCGGTTACGATGCTGTTGGTGGTGGTGCCCACCAGTCCGAAAATATGGTCCACGCCCTCGGCCTTCAAAGCCTCAACGATGGCGCGACCGGCTGCCATTTCTGCCATGGGGGTTGCTCCTTATGGGGGTTAGGATTGGTGGGGAGAGTGTAGCACATGGGGGGAGGGCCCTCACCCCCGGCTACTCTCCCACTGGGAGAGGGGAGAATCTGGTTACGGGGATTATCGGGTTGGGGTGTTGGGGGCGCGTTTTTTTGGTGACAGGGCGCAACCCTGGGCGGCAGGGGGAGTGGGGGAGTTTGAGTGCGATATAATAGTCGGGCCATGCCCACCTACCCCCACATTGAAGCCTACTATTCCAGGCTGCGCGAACTGCTGGAGTTCGGCGGTTCGGACAACGAGCAGAGCATCCGGCCGGCCTTCCAGAACTGCCTGGACGCCTACTGCCGCGAGCACAAGGAAAGGCTGGTCCTCATCCCCGAGCTTAAGGCCTCGGGCAACGTCGTCCCCGACGGCACCGTCAAGGACACCCTGCGCATGGCCCGGGGCTACTGGGAGGCCAAGGACACCCACGACGACCTGGACACGGAAATCCAGCGCAAGTTCGACCGGGGCTATCCCACTGACAACATCGTCTTCGAGGACTCGGAGACGGCGGTGCTGGTGCAGAACGGGGGCGTGGCCCTGCGGGTGGATATGTCCCGCCCCGGGGAACTGCACCGCCTCATCCGGCGCTTCCTCGACTACGAACTGCCCAATATCGAGGAGTTCCGCCAGGCCCAGGTCCAGTTCAAGGCCGACCTGCCGGCGGTGCTGGAAAACCTGCGGCAGGCGGTGGCGGCGGCGGAGGAGGGCAGCGAGGAGTACCGGGGCAAGGCGGTGGAGTTCCTGGCCCTGTGCCGCCAGAGCATCGGTCCCGACGTGTCGGAGGCCGACGTGCGGGAGATGCTCCTCCAGCACATCCTCACCAAGGACATCTTCCACCGTGTCTTCGACGAGGACCAGTTTCACCGGGAAAACAACGTGGCCCACGAACTGGACGAACTGGAAGGCACCTTCTTCACCGGCAACGTGCGGCGGGAGGCCATCGACCGCCTCCGCACCTACTACGGGGCCATCGGGCGGGCCGCTGACGAAATTGCCGACTACGCCGAGAAGCAGCAGTTCCTGAAGGCCATCTACGAGGATTTTTACAAGGCCTACAATCCCGCCGCCGCCGACCGCCTGGGCGTGGTCTATACCCCCAACGAGGTGGTGGACTTCATCATCCGGGGCACGGACCACCTGCTGCGGAAGCACTTCGGCAAGACGCTGTCCGACGAGAACGTGCAGATTCTGGACCCGGCCACGGGGACGGGGACGTTCATCACCAACCTGATCAATTACCTGCCCCTGGAGCGGCTGGAGCACAAGTACCGCCACGAAATCCACGCCAACGAGGTGGCGATACTGCCCTACTACATCGCCAACCTGAACATCGAGTACACCTACCGGGAGCGGACGGGCCGGTACCTGGAGTTCCGCAACCTGTGCTTCGTGGACACCCTGGACAACATGGACTGGCAGCAGCGGGGGGCCACCGGCGGCGCGGTTACGCGGCAGGGGGCCTTCAACCTGGGCGGCGTGTCGGAAGAGAACTGGATACGGGTGCAGGAGCAGAACGAAAAGCCCATCAGCGTGATTATCGGCAACCCGCCGTATAACGCCACGCAACGTAACTTTAATGACTTCAACCCGAACCGAGTTTATCCCGCAGTAGACCAACGAATTCGGGAAACCTACGCCAGCGCTAGCACAGCACAAAACCTCCACAAGCAATATGACATGTACAAGAGATTTTTCCGCTGGGCCAGCGATAGGTTGGATGATGAGGGAATTGTTGCATTCGTAAGCAACAGTGCATTCTTGGGCACTCTCCAAGACGACGGATTTCGGAAAGTTGTGGCACAAGAGTTCGACGAATTATGGGTTATTGACCTCAAGGGAAACGCATACACTACCGGTGAACTGCGGCGCAGGGAAGGTGGCAATGTATTTTATGACAAGATTCGTGTAGGTGTTGCGGTCTATTTCCTTGTCAGGAAAAGAGCCTCCAATGGATTCAGGGTCCTCTACAATGTGGTCGAGGACTATAGCAAGTCGGATGAAAAGATTTCGTACCTTAAAGAAAAGGGCCTAGAGTATTTCAGTTTTGAGGTTGTTTTGCCAGATGCACGCGGCAATTGGTTAAACAAATCCAACAGCGATTTCGAGCAACTTCTGCCGCTCGCAAATGAGGAGACTAAGGCTGCGAAGTCTAAGTCAGATGAACAAGCGGTATTTGGTCTATACTCAATCGGGGTACTGTCAAGCAGAGACGAATGGGTTTACGACTTTAATGTAGGCAACTTGCAAGCGAAAACTCGATTTTTCGCCAACACTTACAACAGTTTCCTAGATAATCGTGATGAGTCCTACAATCCTATTATCAAGTGGAGCCGTAACTTGCGGCGTCATTTCCAAGGCAAGAGGCGGATTGACTTTAAGCCGGAAAAGATTATTGTTTCTCTTTTCCGACCCTTCGTGTACAAATATTTCTTTGCCGACGTCGTAATTAACAACGATCTCACTAGGAATCATTTCCAAATGCTTGGAAATGACCTTAAGCAGAGCAATCGGGTCATTTGCTTCAAAGGGCCGGCTGCTGACGATTTTTCAGTGCTGGCAACCGACAAGATCATTGACTTTAAGTGCGGCTTTAATGGTAACGGTGGCACCCAATGCCTCCCCCTCTACCGCTACACCGCCGAGGGCGAGCGGGTCTGCAACATAACCGACTGGGGCATCCGGCAGTTCAACGACCATTACCGGCAGGAGTGGGGCGACGCTTTCGATGAACTGGCCGGGCCCCAGGGCATCACCGCCGAGGACATTTTCGCCTACACCTACGCCGTCCTCCACGACCCGGTGTACCGCCACGAGTACCGGGTGGACCTGCTGCGGGAGTTTCCCCGCCTGCCCTTCTACCATGACTTCCCTACTTGGAAGCAGATGGGCCAGGAACTGCTGGACCTGCACATCGGGTTTGAGTCCGCCGAGCCTTACCCGCTGGAACGGGTTGACCTCGAAGGCTCGCCCCGTCGGGTAATCCTCCGGGCCGACAAGGATAAGGGGACCATCACCCTCGACGACAAAACCACCCTCACCGGCATCCCCCCGGAGGCCTGGGAGTACCAACTGGGCAGCCGCAGCGCCCTGGAGTGGG
>CAZPMU010000073.1:0-10695 GCA_964587795.1 uncultured Dehalococcoidia bacterium
TGCTGGAGTCGATGAGACTGCTGGGCAGGGAGGTGGCTCCCGCCCTGGAGTAGAAGGACTTTGCTCTATCCACGACGAGTGGGAAGTTATGGCCGGCAACGTAAGCTGGCTGAGCAACTGGGAGGACGTGCCGCACCGCAAGTAGGCGCGGCGCATCCGTGACCTGGAAATTGGCGGCCTGGCGTCGGGAAAGGCGCCGGGCCGCTTCTTTATTATCCTTCCATTGGCGATTGGTACGCCGAGAGACGCCGGTTTGCGTGCCTTCCCTGTCGGCGGGTTTGCTAGAATGGGGGCACAGCTATAACGCTGCCGTTGAGGTACAGATTCCATGAAGAAGAGCGAAACGCGCATCCTTACCACCCACACGGGCAGCCTGCCCCGGCCCGAGGGGCTGGTGGATATGCTGGCGCAGGTAGCCCAGGGCGAACCGGTGGATGAGGCAGCCCTGGACGCGGCCGCCACGGAGGCGACCCGGGGCGTGGTGGCTTCGCAGTTGGCCGCCGGGGTGGACGTCATCAACAACGGGGAGCAACCCCGGGTGAGCTTTTCCACCTACGTGGCCCAGCGGATGTCGGGGTTTGGCGGTTCCTGGCAGCGGCGCGGGCACCGGGACCAGAACGAATACCCGGGCGTGGTGAGGCCCCGCCGTATCCTGCTGACCCAGGGCATCCCCGCCTGTGTTGGCCCGGTGTCGTATGAGCGGCTGGACCTGGTGGAAGCGGAGTGCCGCCAGTTTCTGGATGCCGTGAGCGCAGCCGGAGAACAGCCCGAAGACCTGTTCATGACCTCCGCTTCGCCCGGGATAGTCGCCCTGACCCTGGGCAACCAGTACTATGACAGCCACGAGGAGTACGTATTCGCCCTGGCCGAAGAGCTGCGGAAAGAGTACGAGATTATCGTCGGCAACGGGTTGACCCTGCAGCTGGACTGCCCGGACCTGGCCATGGAGCGGCACGTTTCCTACCAGGACGAGCCCCTGTCGGCTTTCCAGGAGGTGGTGGCCCTGCACATCCGGGCCATCAACCATGCCCTGCGGAACATCCCGCGCGACCGGGTGCGGCTGCACGTCTGCTGGGGCAACAGCGAGGGTCCCCACATCTACGACGTGCCCGTGGAGGAGATTATCGACACTCTCTACGCGGCCAACGTGGGGGCGCTGGTGATGGAGATGGCAAACCCGCGCCACGGCCACGAGCACCGGGTGTACCGCGACCGGCCGCTGCCCGACGGGATGCTGCTGGTGTCGGGCGTCGTCGACACCAAGACCAACTACGTGGAACATCCTCGCCTGGTGGCCGACCGGCTGATACAGGCTTCGGCTGCCGTGGGCGGCGATCCCACCCGTCTGCTGGCGGGCACGGACTGCGGGTTTGATACGTCGGCAGGCTCCAACCGGGTGGTGCCGGAGGTGGTGTGGCTGAAGCTGCGGGCCATGCGCGAGGGGGCGGAAATAGCCAGCCGCGAGCTTTTCCAGGGGTGAGTCCTTCTTCCCCGGGGCGATAGCATTCTGAATAGAATGGCCGGTCCGCCTGCTTCTACTCGGCGCACTTCTCACCACAGAGACAGAGAGAACTCGGAGCTGCGGGGAGAAACTCTGCGATCCTCTGCGTACCCTGCGCCTCTGTGGTTAAAGGAATCTCAAAACGCCATTACCCGCGCTTATTCCTATCGCCCTGTTCCCCTGCGCGAAAATTATGGTACCCTGAATAAGCCGAAATAATTCTCCGACTGCTTCGGGCCTGTAGTTATGAGCAGCCAGACTTCTTCCGCCGTGCCCCCGGGACCCTCTTTGCCTGATATGTTTGCCAGGTACAAAGACCTGGTGGAGGAGGGCCTGGCCGCCATTGTGCCATTCCCCCGCCTGGCGGACCTGAATATTCCCCTGCAGTACCACCTGGGGTGGACTGACCGAGACGGCAACCGGGCGGCCACTCCCGCGTCCCAGGGCAAGGCCCTGCGTCCTACCCTTTGCATGTTCGCCTGCGAGGCCCTGGGGGGAGACCTGGACCATGCCGTCTCCGCCGCCGCCGCTATCGAGTTGATCCACAACTTTTCGCTGATTCACGACGACATTCAGGACCAGGACGTGGAACGGCGCCACCAGCCTACCGTCTGGTCGATCTGGGGACAGCCGAGGGCGCTGGTGGCCGGGGACTCCATGCAGTGCCTGGGAGACCTGTCGATGCTGCGGAGCGCGCAACTGGGGGTGCCGGCAGCAACCGCCGTCCGCGTATCGCGCATTTTGACCGAAGGCTACCTGGAGATGATTGAAGGGCAGTGCCTGGACCTGGGCTTCGAGACCCGCACCACCATAACCACCGATGAGTACCTGCACATGATCGCCTGCAAGACGGGGGCGCTGATCCGCAGCGCCGTGGAGATCGGGGCGGTGCTGGGCAATGACGATCCGCAGGTTACCGCCGCCTTTGCCAGCTTCGGCAACTACCTGGGCAGGGCCTTCCAGATACGCGATGATTACCTGGGCGTGTGGGGAGACGAGGTTGCCACCGGCAAGTCCACCGACAGCGACATCCGCCGCCGGAAGAAGGCTTTCCCGGCCGTATTCGCCCTGGACCGGGCCAGCGGGGCCTCCCGCCGCGACCTGCACCGCATCTACGCCCAGGAGGAACTGGACGATTCGGACGTGGAGCGGGTTATGACCATAATGGACGAGCTGGGCGCGCCCCAGTACGCCAACCGGCTGACCGCCGAGAGCGCCGAACAGGCCATCCACGCCCTGGCTGGCATAGACCTGCCCGAGTGGGTGCGGGACGAGGCAGACCAGCTGGTGGACTTCCTGGCCCGGCGGGAGTTTTAGCGAAGCCCTGATAAAGTGCCTTCTGATTCGGGGGGATTGTCAGGACGGGGGGTGGGGCCGACCGACTCACTTCGTCGTTCCCGAGCAGGCGCGAACCTTGACCGAGAGCATAAGCCTTATTCGGTTGAAGCCCAATCAATGTCATGGCTGCACAATCAACCGCCACAACTTCAAACTGGACCATTGAGGCCGCCCGCCGGTATTGTGAGGGGCTGGCCCGGTCTCACTATGAGAATTTTACCGTGGGTTCCTGGCTGGTACCCAGGGATAAGCTGCGGCACATTTATGCCGTTTATGGCTTCTGCCGCACGGTGGACGATTTGGGCGATGAGGCAACTTTGGACCGGGGAGATTCGCCATTGCCGGATACGGATACCACATCTCTACTGGCGGCCAGGCTGGAGGGTTCGACCGGCGGGTTTGGGGGCGACGACAAGGCTTACCGCCTGGCCCTGCTGGACCTGTGGCAGGCGGAACTGGAGGCCTGCTACTCGGGAACACCCGCTCATCCGGTAATGGTTGCCCTTGGGGAGTCCATCGCGGCCTTCGACCTGCCGCGAGAACCTTTCCTGAAGCTGATTGAGGCTAACCGAATGGACCAGAGGAGCCAGCGTTACCCCACTTATGGAGACCTGCTCCACTACTGCGACCACTCGGCGAATCCCGTGGGCCGGCTGTTTCTCTACCTGTTCGGGTACCGGGACGGGGAGCGGCAGGAGATGTCGGATGCCACCTGCACCGCCCTGCAGTTGACCAACTTCTGGCAGGATGTGGCCCGCGACTACCATAAGGGGCGAATATACCTGCCGCTGGAGGATATGGAGCGGTTCGGTTGCTCGGAAGAGGAACTGGCAGGGGGTGTCGTAACGCCGGAGTTGCGGCAATTGCTGGGCTTCGAGGTGGAGCGGGCAATGGACCTTTTCCGGCAGGGAGCGCCCCTGGCGGCTACCCTGGACGGCGCGGCCCGGCTGGACGTGGCCCTGTTCACGCGGGGCGGGGTGGCCGTTCTTGAAGCCATACGGAAACAGGGATATGATGTATTAACTGCCCGTCCTTCCCTGTCCCGGGCGCGCAAGGCGGGGCTGTTCCTGTCCACCTGGGTTGGCTGGAAGCTGGGGCTGGGCTTCCGGCTTCCCACGACGCCCGGGGGGTGAAAGTTTGCCCGTGTCGTTCGTCTCCAGACGGGTCCCCATTTCGCAATCACCAGCAACCAGGCGGGTTCATGGCTACTGACCTGCAAGCTGCTTACCAGGAGTGCCGGCGGATCACCCGGCAGGAAGCCCGCAACTTCTACTATGCCTTCGTGCTGCTGCCGCCGGAGCGACGACGGGCGATCTACGTCGCCTACGCTTTCTGCCGATACTGCGACGACGCCGTGGACAGCGAGTCGTCCACCGACGAAAAACTCCGGCGCCTGGCGGAGTTGCGGCAACTGCTGGCCCAATGCTACCAGGGCTATGCCGACGAGCCAGTCTTTGTGGGCCTGGCACAGGTGGCCCGGGACTACGCCATTCCCCGGGAATACTTTGATGATGTGCTGTCGGGGATGGAGGCGGACCTGGTGAAGACCCGCTACCAGGACTTTGACGAACTGCGCCGGTACTGCTACCAGGTGGCGTCGGCGGTGGGGCTGATCTGCATCCACATTTTCGGCTTCAAGGACGAACGGGCCAGGGCCCACGCCATTGACCTGGGCCTGGCGATGCAGTTAACGAACATTTCCCGGGATGTGAAGGAGGACATGGAGTTTGGCCGCATCTACCTGCCCCAGGACGAACTGGGCCGCTTTGGCTGCACCGAGGAGGACCTGCGGGCGGGAAGGGTCAACGATGCCTTCCGGGAGTTGATGCGGTTCCAGGCCCAGCGGGCCCGGGCCTACTTCCAGAGCGGCCTCCAGCTACTGCCCTATCTCAGCCCCAGGTCACGAGCCTGCGCGGCCGTACTGGGCGGGATTTACAGCAGGCTGCTGGCCCGGATTGAGGCGGTGGACTACGATGTGTTCAGCCAGCGGGTAAGCCTGTCCACCTCAGAAAAGCTGGGAGTTATGGCCCGGTCCTGGGCGACCAGCATGTGGCCGCGGCGGACGCCCACCCCAGAGCCTGACCCGTAGACGGCTGTCGCCATGTCTTCTGCCGCGCCAGACTCCGCGTCCGAGGTGGTAATTCTCGGGGGCGGAATTGCCGGAATTGCCGCCGCGCTGGAACTGCTGGATGCGGGGCGTGGGGTGACCCTGGTGGAGGCCCGCAGCTTTCTCGGCGGCCGGGCCTTTTCCTTCACAGACTCGAAGACGGGCCTGGCGCTGGACAACGGGCAGCACGTTATAGTGGGGCGCTGCACCGAGTTTATCGCCTTCCTGGAGCGGCTGGGAATTCGCGACCGGTGGTTCCTGCAAGAACGGCTGCAGATACCCGTTTTGACCCGTAACGGGAAGAGAGGGGAACTGGCCGCTTCCCGCCTGCCTTCGCCCCTGCACCTGCTGCCATCCTTCCTGGCCTATCCGCACCTGTCCCTGTCCGACAAACTGAGGGCGCTGTGGGGAATGGCGCGGGCCAAATTTGTCGACCGTAATGATCCGAAGCTGGAAGACATGACCTTTTACCAATGGCTGCGGGATACGGGCCAGTCGGAACGGGCCATAAACAACCTGTGGAACCTGGTGGTGGAACCGACCCTGAACGACAACGTGCGGGAAGTAAGCGCGGCCATGGGCCTGATGATAGTACAGGAGGGGATGCTTTCGGGGGCAAACAGCGGCAACCTGGGGTATGCCCGGGGTGGGCTGCTGCCCAGTATAGGGGAGCCGGCAAGAAGGATGCTGGAGGAAAGGGGCGCCACCCTGGCGCTGGGAGACGCCGTGCGGCGATTGGCGGTTTCCCCTGAACCGGGAGGGGAAGGAGAGTGGGGCAGCGTGGCAGCCGTGGAACTGGCCTCGGGACGGCGCATAGTCGGCAGGGAGTTCGTCAGCGCCCTGCCCTTTTCCGCCCTGCTTCGCCTGCTGCCGCCGGAGGTGGCGGGGCTGGAGTTTTTCAACCGCATGGGCCGGCTGGAATGGTCGCCCATCGTCAACCTGCACGTCCTCTACGACCGGCCCGTAATGTCTTTGCCGCTCTGCGCCTTCGTGGACAGTCCGCTGCAGTGGGTGTTTAACCGCAACGCCATGGCCGGAGACCCGCCCGGCGGCGGGCAGCAGGTCACAATTTCGGTCAGCGCGGCCTGGGACTTTATGGACCTGTCGCGCGAGGAGCTTGTTCGATGGTTCCTGGCGGAAATGGCTGAAGCATTTCCCGCTGCCGGAGAGGCCGGCGTACTGGATGTGAGCGTGGTAAAGCAGCGGGAGGCGACCTTCCGGTGTTTGCCGGGGGCGAGCCGGCTGCGTCCCGGGCCCATAACGCCCCTTTCGAACCTGTTCCTGGCGGGGGAGTGGACTAATACGGGCTGGCCTTCTACTATGGAGGGCGCGGTGCGCAGCGGAAGAGAAGCCGCCCGGACCGTCAGCCCAAAGGCGAGGCCCAGGTCTGATGCAAAGGCGCCCTAAAGTAGTAGCCATCACCGGCGCCGCCGGCTACATCGGCAACAGGCTGTTACTGCAGCTGGAGTCTAACTTCAACATAGGCAAGATTGTTGCCTTCGACAAGAAGCCGCTGCCCTATCCCATACATAACATATCGTTCTACCAGGTGGACGTTTCCAGGCCCATAACCGAATACCTGGCCAGGCACCGGGTGGAAACCCTGGTACACCTGGCCAGCGCCTATACCCACACCAGCACCTACCAGGACTGGGCCAGCGAGACCGCGCTTGACCTGGCGACCCTGGATGCGATTCAAGCGTCTTGTGTGGCGGCGGGAGTGAAGCAGGCAATCTTCCTGAGTTCCCACACCATCTACGGCGCCTACTCCGAGAATCCGATACCACTGACCGAATCCGCTCCCCTGCGCAGCCGCCCGGGAGATTACCTGGGGGAGGCCAGCCTGGTCGCGGAACTGTCCGTGCTGGACTTTCTCAACAAGAACCTGGAGGACGGCGAGCACCAGCCAACCAGGGTTACGATACTGAGAACCTGCCCGGTACTGGGGTACTCGGATGACCATGAGCGGGTGGAGCGAATATTCCCGTACCGGTTCTGGGGGGCGGGAGACAACCCCCCTTACCAGTTTCTGCACGAGGTTGACCTGGTGGAACTGATGGAGAAGGTGATTGAGCAGGAGACCGGGGGGGTGTATAACGTGGCGGGGGAAGGGGTGGTATTCCTGCAGGAGCTGGCGGACATTACCAACAGGAAGCTTACCCAACTGCCGCCATTCCTGGCGTATACGGCGGACTGGCTGGCATCTAAACGGAAGCAGCCGATTACCGGCAGCTGGAACCTGCACCTTACCCGTTATCCCATAATAATGAGCACGGGCAAGGTCAGGCAGTCGCTGAACTTCCGGTTCGAGTACACGTCCATGGAGGCCCTGAACGCCTTTGTAAACTACAACGGGCTTTAGACACTATCACACTATCACACTATCACACTATCGCGGACCCCCTGCGGAGTGGGGCGCGCATGGGGCTGCACCCGTGGCGGGCCATACTCGATACATCATCCCAGCCTTCTCCCATCGGGGGAGGAGAATCTACGGAGGTTGCCGGTGCTTTCCAATGCCATGAAACGCAAGCTGCTGGCCGGTGAGCCGGCCTTTGGCGTGTCGGTTATGTTTCCCTCTCCCCAGGTTGTGGACATTGTTGGGCGGCTGGGTTTTGACTGGGTGCTTATTGACTGTGAGCACGGTTCCATTTCCATTGAGAGTGTTGAGTTGATGGTGCTGGCGGCGGAAGCGGCGGGCATAACGCCGATAGCCAGGCCCCAGGTGAACTCGTTTGAGGCCATTTGCCAATTGATGGACCGGGGCGTGATGGGGGTGCAGGCGCCTCACGTGAACAACGCGGCCGACGCCCGCCGGACGGTGGAGGCGGTTAAGTACCACCCCCTGGGAGAAAGGGGGCTGGCCGCCGGGCTGAGGTCATCCTCCTATGGCTTTGGCATCTCCATGTCGGAGTACGCCGAGGAGTCGAACCGTGAGACCCTGGTGTGCGTTCAACTGGAGGAGGAGCAGGCGGTAAGGAAAGTGGACGAGATAATGAGCGTCGAAGGCGTGGACGTGTACTTCGTCGGGCCCTCGGACCTGTCCCAGTCCATGGGCTACCCCGGGCGGCCGGATACGCCGGAAGTTCGAGAGGCTATGGAGCACGTATTCGCCACGGTGCGGGCTGCGGGGAAGGTTTCCGGGTCTGCCGGCAACGCCGCCGCCACGCTGGGTTACTTGGAGCAAGGGGCGACATACCTGTACACCCACCTGACTGCCCTGCTTTCGGCCGGCGCCGGAGCCTACCTTAGGGAAGTGTCCCGCTGACCCTGGCTGCCAGGGCGTCCCTGGCTTCCAGCATCATGGGGTGGACTTCCTTGCCCCGGTCGGTCAGGTCGACCACCTGGCGGGCGAGGAACTCGAGGATGGCAGCGTCCAGGCTCGCCTTTGCCAGTTCCATTATTTCGGGCTGGTAGGGAATCCGCTTTCGCTTGTTGGGGTCCAGCTTGTCGGCCAGGAATACCACCTTGCCCATATCGTCCACCAGGGTTGGGTGGAAGGTGGTGTGCCAATAGACGGCCTGGTACAGGTCCGCCTCGTCACCGCCCGCAGCCAGCCCGTCCTCCACCCGCAGGATTTCCGCGCCCACCGGGCCGTGAAGCAACAGGGGAACGTTCGCTTCAACGGGCTTGATGGGCAGCCGGAAGCCGGTGGCGCGGGCGATGAGTTCCGGTCCGGGCATGGCGCGGGCCACGTCGTGGGCCAGGATGCCCAGGGCCGCCCGTTCGGGGTCAACGCTGTGGAAGGGCGCCAGTTCGCGGGCCACGTCCTGGGCGCGGCCAATGTGGGCCTGCAAACCGGCGGGCAGGGTTTCCACCCGCTGCCGGATGCGGGACTCGATGGAGCTATCAATCCGGCTTGCGCCGGTCTGAGACTGCATCAGCGGCCTACCCCATGGGTCCCAGGTCGCGGCCGCCCAGCAGATGCACGTGAGGCCAGGCGATGGTCTGGCCGGCGGCGGCCCCGTTGTTGACCACCAGCCGGTAGCCGCTGATGGTCACACCCTCGCGGCGGGCCATTTCCGCAGCCACGACGAAGATGTGCCCCATGGTGGCTTCCATGGCCGGGCTGATGTAGTCCAGGCCGTTGATGGGCATATTGGGGATGATGAGCAGGTGCACCGGCGCCTGAGGGTTGATGTCGCGCACCACAAAACAACGGTCGTCGCGGTAGATGACGTCGGGGTGGGCCGGGTCGTTGGCCATGGCGGCGAAGGGCGAACTGCGGGCGGTAATCATGGTCATGGGGGCGCTCCTTGAAATCAGGACTCTTTAACGGGAGAGACGCTTTTGGCTTTGGCGGAAGGGCTTAATTTCTGCGAACCTCTCGGTTGCTGGCGCAGGGACGCACGGCCGTGCGCCCCTACCATAGCTCGATTCCCTGGGCAGGCTCATGAAGGTGCCTCACGCCGCCTCGATTTGCTGCATGGCCCGTTCCTTGTGGAAGTTGACGTCGCCGTAGGTGAGTTCCTGGACCTTGGCGCGGCGGGTGTAGAGCTGGAGGTCGTGCTCTTTCGTGAAGCCGATGGCGCCGTGGCACTGGTGGGCCAGGTTGCAGACCCGCTGGTAGGCGGCGCTGACCCAGGCCTTGGCCATGGCGACTTCCCGCTCGGACGGTTCCCCTTCCGAAATTTTCCAGGCCGCCTGGTAGGCAATCTGGCGGCAACCCTCCACGTCGGTGGCCATGTTGGCGCAGTGATGCTGCACGGCCTGGAAGGTTCCCACGGGCCGGCCGAACTGGGTGCGCTGCCTGGCGTATTCCACCGTCATCTCCACCACGGCGTCGGCGCCGCCCATCATTTCCACGCACTTGCCGGCCACGGCGCGCTGCAGGGCCCGCTGGATGATGGGCCAGCCGCCGTCCACCTCGCCCAGCACGGCCTGGGCCGGGACGTTGACGCCGTCGAGGACGACTTCGCACTGGCGGTCGGAGGAGATGGTGCTCAGCTGGTTAACGGTCAGGCCCGGGGTATCGGCATTGACGAAGAACAGGGTAATGCCGTGGTCCGGGTCGTCGGACCGGGTGGTGCGGGCCGCCACCAGCAGGACACTGGCGGCGTGGGCATCGGGGACGAAGAGCTTCTGGCCATCGATGCGAAACCCGTCGCCCTCTCGGGTGGCGGTGGTCTCAATGCCCCAGGGTTCGTAGGTAGCGGAGGCTTCGGTAAGGGCCAGGGTCATCAGCGTCTGGCCGCTGCAGATGCCGGGCAGGATGTACTGCTTCTGGGCATCGGTACCGGCGTCCAGCACGGTAAATCCGCCCAGGACCACGGTGGAAAAGAAGGGGCCGGGGGTAAGGGAACGGCCGATTTCCTCCAGCAGGACGGTCAGGTCAAGGAAGCTGCCGCCGGTGCCGCCGTACTGCTCGGGGAAGGCTATGCCGGGCCAGCCCAGGCCGGCAATCTGACGCCAGAGTTCGTCGGTGTAGCCCCGGTCGTCTTCTTCCATTTCCCGCACCAGGGTCAAAGGGCATTCCTGGGACAGGAACTCCCTGGCGCTGTTCTTTAACATCTGCTGAATTTCGGTCAGACCCAGGTCCATACCACGCTCCCTGAACCAATGAATTTCAAAGCAACGAAGCAGTCGGTTGCGGGGGTAGTATAGCGCAAAAGGCCGGTAGCTGCATGAAGAGGCAAGGGGGTTGGTTAACCGGCAGTGTTGGCGTGGGTGGAGAAAGGCGGTCGCAAGGTCTGCCCCTACGGGGCTACCTGATTCGGGAATCTGACCTGAACAGCCATAAACTTGCGTC
>CAZPMU010000073.1:10795-12259 GCA_964587795.1 uncultured Dehalococcoidia bacterium
CCCTACGGGGCTACCTGATTCGGGAATCTGACCTGAACAGCCATAAACTTGCGTCTCCCTTTGGATGGGCGTTATAGTTGTTTAACACTTTGGATTTGACCACCAAGGCGGCGTTCCCCTTCCGGAGCGGCGCTCTCGTGGAGCGGGTTCCGGCCTGTTCCGGTCCTGGAGCGGCTATGACACAGCAAGAACTGGTGGCCTGGCTACGCAATTGGGGAGTGAGGGTAACGCCGCAACGGCTGGCCATTGCGGAAGCCGTCCTCAACTCCACCGACCACCCGTCGGTGCAACAGATTTACGAGCGGGTGCGGGACCATTTTCCCTCGATGACGCTGGCCACCATCTATTCCACCCTGGGTGTGCTGGAAAAGAGCGGGCTGATCCAGGAACTGCCCTTTGCCAAGCTGTCGCGTTACGAGTCGAACCTGGAGCCCCACGTCAACCTGGTGTGCATTCAGTGCGGCAACGTGGTGGACACCCACCTGGGGCAGGAAGCGGTGCTGCGGCTGAAGTCGCTGATTTCCCAGGAGTCGAACTTCGACGTGGCATGGCAGAGGGTTGACTTCCGCGGGTGGTGCCGCCGCTGCGCCGCTGAACGAGAGGAGCGGGAGCAGGCCTCGCCCGCGTAGTGGCGAAAGGCCGTGCCGACTGGCCCTTTCCCCTACGTTCCCCGCCGGCTGGAAAAGAACCATGATAAACAGCGTTGTTGGCATCACCCTATGGACCGACGACCTGGACCGGCTGTACCGGTTCTATCACGACCTGCTGCAGTTGCCGCTCCATTCCAACCACGGCGATTTTATCTCCTTCCAGCTGGGCGAGAACATGCGCTTCAACATCGGCATCCACGACGGTGTGAGCGGCGCCAGCAGGGACCCCTACCGGATGATGCCCCATCTGGGGGTGGTGGACATTCACGGGGAACACCGCCGCCTGGCCGAAGCCGGGGTGGAGTTCCTGCGGCCCCCGGAGCAGGAGCAGTGGGGCGGCTGGGTGGCCACCTTCAAGGACCCCGACGGCAACGTGCTGCAGATGCTGCAGTTCCCCAACTGACGTTTTTCCATACAACAGTTCCATACCTCGGATAACTACTGACACCCGGTCATTGTCGACCGGGTGTCTGGCTGTGTACCTTGTGGCCTGCGGCCGGCAACATGGGCGGCGCAAGGTGGCGACGGCTTGTATCAGAAGATTGAAGAGTTCTCCCTGCACATCCTGGCGGCGATTCTCATCGGCAACCTGCTTACTGCCGTGGCTGTGTGGTATGAGATATACTACGTGGTAAACGACTCCACCTCGGCGACGGTCAAGGCAATCCTGATCGACGGCGTAGCCGCCGCGGCGCTGGGAATCTACATTGTAGGTACGGTGGATACTTATATGGTGCTATCGAAGCTGATTCTGGAGAAATACCTGAATAACCGGTTTGTTGCGGGCAAGGAAGAGGGCCGGAAAGAGGGCGAG
>CAZPMU010000074.1:0-12091 GCA_964587795.1 uncultured Dehalococcoidia bacterium
GGCGCCGCCGCCGGAGTCGGCGTGGCTACCAGGATTTTGTCCACCGCTACTTCCTTTATCCTCTCCTCAACGACGGTCCTCTCGACCTCTACTTCCTTGATTACTTCGCGGTCGACGGGAACTTCCACCTCGACCTCACGGATGACCTCCCGTTCGACAGGGACTTCCCTGATTACTTCCACAGTTTCCGGCGCCGCGCTGCCACAGGCCACCATGAAAAGCATGGCCAATACGCCAGGCAGCGCCATAAACTTGGGCAAGCTGGACCACCGATACGCCATGATTAACCTCCTGAAACCGGAAAATTAAAAACTTGCCAGCCCTTCGGGCCCAGGGTCTGAGATGCGCACCATATTAGCACAAAAACGGGTTTCGCATACATCCCCGCAGTTGATCAGGAGCCGAACGGGTAACACTAGCTGCTTGATAATAGTAATTCGTAACTTTGTACGCCACATACGGCGCCAGCTTTGCCAACCTTGTCGAAATCAACTACCAATGCAACTGCCGGGTTACCCCAGCCATGGACCCAATCGACGCCAGAATCAGGGCCAAAGAGGCAGGGTCCCCTGCCTTCCGCAAGGGACCCTGAGCGCGAGGCCAAATTGAAAAGGGAGTTACGCCCTGGTCACATCAATCACCTCGAAAGTCCTCACCCAGTATTCTCCCGTGATGTAGCTCCAGCTTGTGGCGAAGTTCTTTTGGATGTCGTCGGCAAACTGCTTGCGCAGGTTACTGGTTTCGTATGCAGCAAGGTCTGCTTCAGAACTCCACACGCTGAAGGACACGGCCTCATCTTCGCCGTCTATACCTCGCAGGATTGATCGGCTCAACAGACCGTCCACCTTATTATTATAAGGATAGACTTTCTCCCGGTAGTACCCTTCGTACTCTTCCCACCTGCCGGGACGCAGGTGTCCCCAGACCATCCTTACAAACATTCCATGTTCACCCCTGGTTGACGTTTACTGTGACCTTAATCCCCACTGCCATATTCCGCCCCTTATCTCCATGCCAATTCACAGCCAAATGCAAGTAACGGTATTGGTTACCCCGTCCACCGGGCGAATGCGGTTCCGCAGCAGGCCAGTAATGTCCTCCTGGGTATCCGCCTCAATCTCCATTACCGCATCGTAAGGGCCCAGCACCTCTTGGACCATCGTGCCTGGCAGGTTCCTCAGCCTTTCGATGGCCGACTGGGTCTTGGCAGGTTCCAGATTCAGCAATACGTAAGCGTGTACACTCAAGGTTTCCGCCCCCAAAGTCTCTCTAGGATGATATTTGCGATCCCCGAACGGGTGGGTAGCCCGTCTCGCTCTGGTCCGCTGCACAGTATATCATTGGCGAACCGGAACCAGGCGTACCCGAACTACAGGCTAGGAATCACCCCGTTCCAGTTCCCGGGCTGCGCTGATGGTGAGGTGCGTCAGGGTCTCCGCGTATCGGGTGGAGAACAGGCGACCCACCGATGCGTAAATTCTCATACCGATTTCCGGCTCACGGGAACACAGCATCAGCAGTTCCGACCTGGGAATGGCCAATACTTCCATTTCCGTAAGCGCTTCCCCGGAAGTTATCAGGGTACCTGATCCCAGCAGGGCGGCCAATGGGAAAGCCTCGCCGGGACGAGCGATTCTCACGGAGATTTCTCCAATTTCGGAATGGGTGGTCAGGTGAGCTTCCCCTTCCAAAATTACAAACATGAACTCGCCGAGTTCACCACCGGTACCAAGCAACTCGCCGGCCGCTACGTTACGCCGGGTTCCCAGGGCCACCACCTTTTCGATCTGCTCGGGAGATAGATCTCCAAAAGCGTCAATCTGCCTGAATACCCGGCTGTCCCCGTCCCGGGTATCTCCCGCTGGGGTGACTTCCGCCGACAGTTCCTGGATTTCACGGGTGCCGAAGATTCGAACCTCTGTTGCTGCCCGGCGCTGTACCTCCCTGGCGATGCTCCGTTTTACGTGGCGGGCAAGCAGTTTCCTGTCGTGGGTGTACATGGCGATGAGATCTACCGACTCCCGATCCGCCAACCGGACTATTCCGTCTGCCACCGAAGTCGCTACTTCAACCTGCAGCCTCCAGTTGTCTCCAGACCAGTCCTGCTGACGCACCAAGGATCGTAGATAGGCCATAGCCTCCGACCGGTCTGCTTCCTCCTGCTGACTGGCCATGATAATGTGCTCCCCAATCTTCTGGGTGCGAGCCGGCGGAATAACCTGGACTAGGATCACTGCCCCGCCTTCGTTAAGCTCATTCTGGACCAACGGAAAAACTTCCTCCGCTTCCTTCGATCCATCCAGGGGAATTAACACCTTCTGATACATAAGCCCTCCCTTGTTCACCATTCACGTCCGCCACGGGACTGGCAGCACGGGCTGGTCTTCTCATCTACGGATGCCTGGCGGCCGCATCTCAGGAAAGCAACCTCCAAAAGAACCGGAAAATCACGGCTGAACAAAAAGCGGTCACGTCGCAAGGGCTGCTTCATCCTCTGCGAGCAGGTCTCTCACTAACTCCCGATCCAGTTCCAGAGCCTCGTCCGCCTGTAATTGGCCCAAGGAAACGTGGTCGCGGGTTCGCTGGCTGCGATAAACCTGACCCTTGAAGCGC
Source organism: uncultured Dehalococcoidia bacterium (assembly GCA_964587795.1). Classification (GTDB taxonomy): domain Bacteria; phylum Chloroflexota; class Dehalococcoidia; order Lucifugimonadales; family UBA3495; genus Bin22. Next base: position 2,614 of record CAZPMU010000074.1, read on the forward strand.
CCCGCCAGCTTGTCCAGAGTGCCGGACGCACTGTGTGTCGCCGATAGGGCCGAAGGTCCTCTGCGCTCCGCCCGGATTACGGTGCCCTTGATGTTAACCGAAAGCTTGGCCAGGTAACGCTCGTGGCGGCCCCGATTGGGTTCAAAAATGATCTCCACTCGGACCTCGTCAACCGCCGGCAAATGGCGAAGCAATTGATCCATTTTCCGCGTAATCAGGGACTCCATGCGCTTGCCCAGGATGAAATTGCGGCTATCTACTTTCAGAACCATGTGAGAACTCCTTAGAAGAAGGTTGGCGGCACACTTTCCAGGTCAAGATCCTCTTGCCGGCAAAGGACAGGAAATGAGCAACGACCGCGGGGGACGCTACCCGTATCCGATCTGCCCAGGGGCGACTAGTTACGGCTCAGGAGGGTGTTGATGTAGACCGGAGTCATCTCAAAGCGGCGACAGTAGGGCACAAAACCATTGGCACCGTGGAAAAGAAACTCGTTGGCACAGGTTTCCCGCCCGGAGCCAATAACGAGAATGGGTACAGAGGTGAGGCAGCGGATGGCGCGGAGAAGGTTCAAGTGGCTGGCGTCCCTGGTGGAGCCGCTGATGATCACCACGTTGGGAGAATCCTCGAGAACATGCTTGATGCCTCGACGGCTTTCGGTGGCTTCGAGTATGTCGAAAGCCGAGCCACGGAGCGCCTGAATTATGCCGGCCCTGCCGCGATAGTTTCCGATCAACAGGGCTCTCGGTTTCGTTTGTGTCACCATAATACCCTCCTTCTGAGTGATATTAAGCAACCAGTAAGGGAGTTGAACGCCCGTTTTTCCTACGGCTTGAGTCATTTATTCATAGTTTTCAGTAATAGTCAACATTGTGCGTCATTTCACTAAGATTATCTCCATTAATAATTGTAATTGATTAATAATATCTTATAGGATGCAGTTTTCCATGCTAAAGCCGTAATAGCGCACTGCATAGTGTTGACTGAATATTCAGTTATTTCACTCCTGCCTGGGCAGGGCCGGTAACCGAGGAACCCTATTGACGCGAACGGCAGCACCGGTAATACCAGGACCTTGTGCGGGCAGGCAGCATCGGTTGGGGAGAAGCGCAGCAACGGGTTTGGCGTCGGCACGGCATTTGAACACAAGGGTATCCCCGCCGGTCCCAGTCCACCTCACATTTATCCTTGTTTACCGGAGGTGGGGTGTAATAGTATTAGCCCACAACTTTGCGGCTCGAATTTGTGAGATAATTTTTTAGGAGTTAATAATATGGACGCTAAGCCGGTAAACATTTACGAATACGAGGAAATCGCCCGTAGCAAACTGGGCCAGGGAGAGTATGACTTCATCGCCGGCGCCGCCACCGATGAAATCACGCTTCGCCGTACCCGCGCCGTGCTGGACTCCATTGTGATGAAGCCCAGAATGCTGGTGGATATCAGCGACCGGGACCTGGGCACCACCGTGCTGGGGCAGGAGATCAGCTTTCCGGTAATGCTGGATCCGGCAGGCAACCATAGCTCGGCCCACCCTGAAGCAGAGCTGGCCACCGCCCGGGCTGCTGGCGCTGCGGGAACCCTGATGGTCCTGAGCGCCCAGGCCTCGCGGACGCTGGAGCAGGTAGCCGAGGCCGCCACCGGGCCCATCTGGTACCAGCAGTATTTTTTCAAGGACCGGGGCCTTACCCTGGAAATGGCCCGCCGCGCCGAGGAAGCCGGCTACTCGGCCCTGTGCCTGACGGTGGACGCCAAGGTGAAGCCCAAGCGGGAACGCAATATCCGCAACAACTACCAGGGACCGGCCTCGCCCAACTATGACCCGGCCCTTAACGTGGGCGGCAGCACCTGGAGCTTCGGGCTGGACGCTCCTTCCGGCGCCAACGACATCCGCGACCCGGCGGCCACCTATGACGACCTGGACTGGCTGGCGGCCAACACCCGACTGCCTCTCGTGGTGAAGGGCATTATGGTGGCCGAGGACGGTTACCAGTCCGCCGAGCACGGGGCCAAGGCGGTTATAGTGTCCAACCACGGCACCCGTTACCTGGACACCACCTTCGCTACTATCGAGGTGCTGCCCGAGGTGGTGGACGCGGTCAACGACCGGGCAGAGGTGTACATGGACGGGGGAATTCGGCGCGGGTCCGACGTGTTCAAGGCCCTGGCCCTGGGAGCGAGGGCAGTGCTGATTGGCCGTCCCCTGTTCTGGGGCCTGGCCGTGGACGGAGAGGATGGCGTCAAGTCGGTGCTGGAAATGCTGCGAGACGAACTGGAAGCCACCATGGGCATGTGCGGGAAGACGACGGTGGAGAGTATCGACCGCGACTCGATAGCCACCGTGTCCCCACTGCTGTCCCTCTTCCCCACTGCACCGCAGTACCGGTAGGGGTTCAGCGAGTCATGGCGCAGTCCTAAAGAACTGGCGGGGCGGGCCCAAAGCTCGCCCTTCGTTTCCTGCAGACCCGATGACATCCCCAACGCTACAACGCTGGAATCACGTCCTGGCACAGCAGGGTTACCGCCTCGTCCACGTCAGGGCCCAGTTCCGAGAACATCAACTGGGTGAAGCCCTGGTCGCGGGCAGTGTCGCCGATTTCCACCATCCGTTCCGCACAGTCTCCCGGACTACCGGCTATAAAAATCGCGTCCACCATGCCGTCGGTCACCAGCGCATCGAACTCCGCCTCTGAAGCTCCGTTTTTCTCAGCCTCGTGCAGTCGTTCAATGTCTGCAATGGCCACCCCCATACGCTCAATGTCCTCATGGGTGTAGCCCTGCCGGTACATGTTCAACACCCGGTGGCCGGCGCTCTCTTTAACCCACTCTCGCGCCCGAGCAGCATCCCGAGAAACGGATAGCTTGATTTCAGCTACCATGGGCGCGGGCGCGTGGACCCTGTCCTCCGCCGGAGGTACAGCGTTATTGAAGATACTCAGCAGTTCGGGTACGCGCCCGGTACGCAGCGCCGCCAGGTAATGGCCGCCAAAAATCAATCCATCCATATACCTGCCACCCACTTCCAGGCCACGGGGGCCGTTGCTGCCACAGAATACTTTCACTGGCGAGGAAGGCCTGAAGTTTAGCTGGAAAGTCGCGCCGGGATTGAAATGATAGTAGTCCAGCAGGGCCGGATAGTCGGCAAAGCAGACCCCGTCGCCATCCAGCAATCGGCGCAGGCTCGAGGCTGTCTCCCGCAAGATGCTGACCGGCCTGGGAGTACCTATGAGCCTCGGCGTGCGGGGGTTGCCCCGCCCCAGGCCGATGGACAACTCCCTGCCATCCATCAACTCGCTGAGGGTGGCCACCGAATCTGCCAGGTCCACCGGGTTGCGGAAATACTGGACCGTTACCGCCGTGCCCAGCTTGATGTTCAGGCTGCAGGCCATGGCCGCCAGGGTAACGTAAGCCTGGCGGCTGCGCAGGTTGTCCGTCACCCACAACTGAGACACTCCCTTTTGCTCACCTTCCTTTGCCAGTTCAACCAGGTGGGGCAGGGGCACGTGGGCGTAGGTGGGCAGGTGGAACTGCACTCCAATTTCCATACCAGGCATCGGCTCTCCTCCCTTATTCATAGGGTTCCACTATAGTTGCAACTATAAAAGTTGCAACTTTCAGGGCACTAGGCTTTTGTTCACGCCACAGGTGTTGGAATCCACCATTCCCGTCCCCGTGCCGTTTCCACGTATTCGGGCCAGCGCAGGTCTATCGGCGGCGGGAAGTCGGTCGGCAGCAGCGGGGCCACCCACCTGTATCCACCAGTCCCGCCTCCCGTCCTGTCCCGAAATTCCTCCTGGGCCTTCTCCAGTTCTTCGGGCCGGGTGAGAAGGTCAGTCAAGGTGCCTGCGATGGTCTTTCCTGCTGCGAACATGCCGGGGTCAATGCAATCCGCCACGCCGCCCATGGCGTTCAACGTCCACATTGGGTAATTATAGCCGGGTGCGGGAGGCCGCAGTCTGGGCCGCGAGGTGTGCAAGCGGGCCGTGGGCGCGTGCCAGGTGTATTCGACGTAGTCGTCAGAGGTGAAATTATGCTGCCAGGGCGGCAGACTGCGCTGCTGCGCCGCCTCGTAGTCCCGGGGACTCTGCAGCCGCAGGTTGTCATCAGTAAAAGGATCTTCCATGGGATCCAGTCCCAGGTTTTGCTGGATGGCGCGGGCAAAGGCACGAGACCCGTCGTTCATTATGGGCGCCCCTACCTGCTGCAGGTTACGGTAGGTCAGGTCGGCCAGGGCCAGGTTGGGCAGACCCACCCGGGTCCTGGTTACCCAGCGGGGCGTTACGACGCATCCCGTTACCTCGGCGGCATGGCGTGCGTTACGTTCCAGTACCTGGTAAATGCGGTCCTGAATGTCCAGGGTAGGCGAGCGCCAGGCGTACTGTATCTGACCGATGCGGGGCGGTAGGTTGTCGGAGGTGCACTGGCCGCCGGCCATAATGTACTCGTTTAGAGTCCAGGTGCCCGTGTGGGGAAACATGGCTTCCTTGGTGTACTTGGTGTTCGTGTACATCAGGCAAACCGCGTCCAGCGCACCGGGGCAGCGGGCAACGGTATGGGGGCGGTCCGGAGCCGCCAGCAGGCTGGCATCCATCCAGTTCTCCGGTTCCAGGCACTCGAAGGTGAAGACCACGCTCCAGTAGGAACCGCAATGGGTTTCCCACGCCACGGTATTGGTGGTATGGGGATGGTAAACTACGGCGGCATCCAGGCCGTCATAGTAGCCTTTGGCAGCGTGAACGGGCTTTGAGCCACAGATCTTCTCTGCCGGTTCCCCGAAGATCCGCAGGGTTCCCGACAGGCCGTAAGCTTCCATGGCAGCCTTGGTCCCCAGCATGCCCATTAAAGCAGCTACTCCCAGAGAGGAATGGGGGTCGGTGTGGCCGGCAGCCCAGGGGTGCAAACCCTCCCGAGGTGCCTGGTGGGGGACGGCCTGCTGCGAATTGCCCGGCACCGCATCGTACTCCGCGAAGGTTGCCAGCACGGGTCCACCCTGGCCCCAGGTGGCGGAGAAGGCGGTGGGCATCCCCCCCGACCCTTCCTCCACGGTGAAACCCTGCTGGCGCAGCAGATCCACGTAGGCCGCCGCAGACAGGTACTCCCGGTAGGCCGGCTCGGCGTAGGCCCAGATCTGCTGGTGAAAGTCCGACAACCACTGCCGGTGGTTCTCAATCCATTCCAGGGCCGTTGACTTGGCATCACCCAATGAGGACATACGCTGCTCCTTGCGGCAGGGGTGTTGGAGTATGGTCGGCATTGTAAGGCTTTCGGGCAGGGCGAGTAAAATCAATTACCGTTCGTCGCCGTCCCGCCGAATCTGCTGATGGACACAGAGCGAACGTTAGGTTAACTTTGCTGGTAACAGACTGGAGGCTCAATTATGCCGTACGATCGGGAGATATATGTTAATTTGCCGGTGGCGGACCTGAACAGGTCGAAGGCCTTCTTTGCGGCTCTGGGGTTTGAGTTCAACCGCCAGTTTACCGACGACAAGTCCGCCTGCATGATCATAGGGGAGAAGTCCTATGTGATGATGCTGCGTAACGAAATGTATGAGGGGTTTGTCCCTGGCAAGGCCATTGCCGATGCGTCCGTTACTTCGGAGGTGATTGTGGCGGTGTCGGCCCCGGACCGGGCAGCGGTGGATACGATGATTGCCAATGCAGTGGCCGCAGGCGGCAGCGAGTACCGGGAAGCTGAGGACCACGGTTGGATGTACTACCGCGCCTTCCAGGACCTGGACGGTCACGTGTGGGAGGTGCTGGCCATTGACGAGAGCCTGCTGCCCGATGAAATGAAGGAAAGGGGAGGTTAAGGGCGATGGCAGAGTTGCAGAAGATAACTCCGTTCCTGTGGTTTGACGGGCAGGCAAGAGAGGCGTCGGAGTTGTACGTCTCCCTGTTCCCGGACTCCAGGATTGTCAGCAGTACGCCCCTGGAGTCGGGACCCGCAGAGGGGGCCGCTCTCGTGTCGCTGGTACTGGCAGGGCAGGAGTTCACCGCCCTGGACGGGGGGCCAATGTTCCAGTTCTCACCGGCCATATCCTTCGTGGTCAACTGTGAAACGCAGGAAGAGATGGACCACTTCCGGGATGGCCTGTCGGAAGGTGGAGAGCAGCAGCAGTGCGGCTGGCTGCGGGACCGGTTCGGGGTGTCGTGGCAGGTTGTGCCAGTGCAGCTGGGGGCATTGCTGGAGGCCAACCCGGAGGCTGTGATGTCGGCCTTGCTGGAGATGGGGAGGATTGACCTGGCCGCACTGGAATCTGCCGCCAGGGGAGAGTAAACTGCCCGAAGAGCAGACTGATAACCAAGGGGAGGAAGGAGTTATGGCTACCAAGCGCATGGGAGAAGCATACTGGGGAGAGGAACTGCACGTACCACTGTCCGCTGACGGGCAGGTGTCGGCGTACGTATGGCCGCTGCGCATCCTGTCTATACAGGGCCAGAGCTGCGGCGGGCCGACCATAGGCGTGGACGTAGGCAACGAGGAAGTGCTGCGGTTCGACTGCCACGCAAGCCGGGGCCACTGGCATACCGGCGGCTACGACCGGCTGGGCACACCGGGCAACTCCCACGTGGACTTCCCTGAAGGGGTGGCCACGGTGGAGCAACAGGTGGCCTGGTCGCTAAGGCACCTGCGAGACAGGGTGGGCGAACTGCTGACCCAGTCGGAGCAGGAGGAGGCCTCGCAAAAGGTGGAGTCCTACCTGGTGGAGACGGGGCTGATAAACCTCCGCAACCACATCGAGAAGAATGCCTACCTGCGGAAGCGGGCCATAGACGAGCAGGTTATCGCAGGATAGCCGGAAACGCCTCAAGAGTATCGTTTCAAGACACCGGCCAACACACCGGCGGGACAGGTCTCTTGCTTAAGACCTGTCCCGTTTGCCGTCCAGTGACCGGGGCTACCAGATTATTTGACGCTATACCCTTCCCCGAATTCGTAGTCCTTGCCCCCAATCTTTACCGTAGCTGCCCGCTGCAGGTTCCAGTGGTAAGACAGTTCCGTATCTATCGACGTAAGAGGCGCATAGGCGCTTACGTCGGTAGGCGGGCTGAGGAAGAAGGGCAGCAGACCCGGGTTGAAGGTGCCCGTGGGGTCGTAAAGGGACCAACTCTTGGTGGCATTGTCGAAATAGGCCACCCACTGGAGGTTGCCGGCCAGGGGCGAAAGCGTATTGACGATGGGAGAGCCTGCCGGAACCACGGGGCCAGAAGGAGCGGCTTCAACATTGAAGCCGGTCGAGGCGGAGTCCGTACCCACCGTCATGGTCAGGTTGTAATTGCCGGCAGACACATCGGGCACGACGATGGTGGCAAAGAAACTGCCAAGGGAATCAACGGTAACCGGAGGCGCAGGCGATGCAGTGACCCCTCCAAAACTCACGGCGCCAACCGGAGAGCCGGGGGCAAAGTCGGTGCCGGCCACGGTAATGCCGACGCCGGGCTGTCCGCTGCCAGGGGTTACGCTGATGGCGGGATTCCTGACGGGAACCGGAGTTGCGGTAGGCAGGTTGGGCCGGATGACAACGGTAGGCGTGGGCCTGGGCAAGGGCGTGGCCGTGGGTTCCAGCGTCGGCTCGGGAGCAGGCTCCACTGTTGGTGGAACAGTCGGCTCGGCCGCCGGACCGCGGTCACCGAACCGGGGCACTACCACCAAGGGCGTGGAAACGGGGCCGGACGGCTGGGTTGCCGGTTCCTCAGTAGGCATCGGCGGCAGCGTTGGCGGGGGCTGGACAGGCGGGGCCGCCACTACGACCGGAGGCGCTGTAGGCGGCGGTACGGGAGTGGGGTCCTCTCCACCACAAGCTCCCAAGGCCAACAAGAATATGCAACTAATCGTCAAATAGATAAGGAAGACGGGCAACCGAGAAACCTTCACCCCTCCACTTCTCCCAAGACCCATGTTTGCCTCCATGACAGTCATCTTATGTAATCAACACCAATCCATTGTAACTTTGCAATACTTAACTGACAATTCCCACTTTTTGCGGGAATTGGCAGAATTTGGCCCCCCTGTGTTGCAGGGCTGACCGGCTCGCAGCCGTTCAGGAACTATACGCCGGGCCATAAAGGCGCCGGCCCAGCCAAACCTCCGGGGAGTTACGTCAAATGGGGCGCGCGCTTCCGGCGTCGGCGGGCGTCCTGGCCCAGCCTGTCCAGATGACGGCGAAGGCGGGAACGACGGAACTGGACGCTGGGAGATTTCGACCTTCAACTGGGCGGCAGCGGTCCCTAAAGCCCCAGCAGTCCTTCCAGGTTCTTCCAGAGGATGGCTTCTTTCTCCTCCCTGGTCAAACTCTCCAGGCCAAGAATCCACGAAACGGGCCAGTCGATCTGCATATCCGCCGGCCAGTCGGTGCCGAACACCACCCGGTCCACGCCCACACAGTCGATCAGGTATCTGAGGTCTTCCTCGCTGTGAGTCAAGCAGTCGTAATAGAAGCTGCGAAGGTACTCGCTGGGAGGCCGGTTTATGTTGACGCGCGCTTCGGAACGGACCTGCCAGCCCCGGTCCATGCGGCCTATGCCGTAGCAGGCGTAGCCTCCGCCGTGGCACAGGCAAACCCGCAGGTTGGGGAACTTATCCATGACACCACCGAATACGAAGGAAGCGAAGGTGACAGCCCGGTCGGCCAGGTTACCGATGGTGTTGGAGAGGTGGTAGTTATTGTTCCTGGGGCTGACCACGGTGGGGCCGTCCTGGTGGATCAGCATCACGGCGCCCAATTGTTCCGCCGCCTCCCACAGGGGGAAGAAGTCGGGATTGTCGTAAGTCTTGCCGTTAATGTTATCGCCGATCATGGCGCCCTTCAGGCCCAGGTCGTTAACGGAGCGTTCCAGTTCGGCCACGGAGGCGGCCACATCCTGCATGGGCAGGTTGGCCAGGCCGGAAAAACGGTCGGGATACTGCCTGGTCAAGCCGGCCACGTAGTCGTTGCACTCCCGATCCATGGCCACAACGGTGTCCAGGTCGCCATCATAACAATAAAGGAAGGAATGGGTGGACAGGATATGAACGTCCACACCCAGGGAGTCCATGTCCTTGATACGCTCCTCGGGCGTCCACATTCCGCGGGGGGTATAGTCCTCGAACCTGCTGGCCACCTGGCGCGGCGACAGGGCGTAAAAACCGCCACCTTCGCGCATGGCGTTAAGGCAATTCTCGGGGGTTATGTGGGCGTGTATGTCGATGCTGCGCATAGGCCGATCGCTCTCCATGGAAGTATGAGAAATACCAACCTTATGTGAACCGCCAATCAGCCTACGGGGAAACCGGGATAGTGTCAACGGGGCGAGTCTTCACTCTTATCCACGAATCCGCCGCGGCGGAGGAACGTTCTCACCAATGGGAATTTTTTATTATCGTTCCATTTGGTTCCATTTTGGCCCATTTCGGCGGTTTATCCACGAATGGGCACTAATATTCACTAATGGGAATTTTTTGATAATGGTTCCATTTGGTTCCGTTTTGGCCCATT
>CAZPMU010000075.1:0-7554 GCA_964587795.1 uncultured Dehalococcoidia bacterium
CGGACGTAGGGGCGGGTCTTGTGCCCGCCCAGGATGGGGGTGAAAAATAACCCCACGATGTAACCGTCCATTAACCCCGAACTCGTCAGCGCCATTACGATGGTTTTCTAGCCTGGTTAATTTGATCTGATCTTGTTCCCCGCCCCCACTGTCATGGAGGCCCTGATTGGTCCGACTGGAATCCCAGCGCATTGAACTTCCCGACGACTACGACGCCATCCAGGACCTCTACCTGGAACGAGGCTGGAGCGACGGTTTGCCCATCACGCCACCCACGCCGGAGAGGGTGGAGGCCATGCTGTCCACCGTCTCCCTTGACCCACAGCACGTGGTGGCCCAGCTTCCGCCCAACTGGGGCGACGCCACCGTGGAACGCCTGGCCGTCAACGCGGTAATGGCCGGCTGCCTGCCCGAATACCTGCCCGTAATCCTGGCCGGGGTGGCCGCCATGAGCGACCCCGCCTTCAATCTGTATGCCGTCCAGGCCACCACCCACTCCTGCGCTCCCCTGTTCATCGTCAACGGCCCTATCCGCGACAGGCTGGGCATGAACAGTTCCTCCGGCGCCTACGGCCCGGGCTGGCGGGCCAACGCCACCATCGGCCGCGCCGTGCGTCTGGCCCTGCTGAACATCGGCGGCGGCTATCCCGGCGTCGGCGACATGTCCACCCAGGGCGCGCCCTCCAAGTACACTTTCTGCGTGGCCGAGAACGAGGAGGCCAATCCCTGGGAGGCCCTCCACGTTGAGCGGGGATTTAGCGCTGACCAAAGCGCCGTAACCGTGGTGGGCGGCGAACCGCCCCACAACATCAACGACCACACCGGCGCCACCGCAGAGGAGATACTGACCATCATCGCCGGGGCCATGGCCGTAACCGGAGCCAACAACGCCTACACCGGCGGCGAAACCCTGCTGGCCCTGGGTCCCGAGCACGCCGCCACCATGGCCGCCGACGGCTTCACCAAGGCCCACATCCGCGACTGGCTCCACCAACACGCTCGTATCCCCCTGGAGCGCTACACCGAGGCCACCATGCTGGAGCGCTTCGGCCACATCCCCGACGGCCCCGTCCCCATGGTAGCCACCCCCGAAGACCTGGCCATCATAGTCCTGGGCGGCCCCGGCAAACACTCATCATGGGTCCCCACCTTCGGCGGCGCAACCCGGTCGGTGACAAGGGAGATTGGATAATTGGTGAATGGGTTAGTACTTGCCATCATGACCCCCCAGCCCTGTTGGCCTTTGTCTTCGCAATTCCTCATCCGGTGCTATAGAATTTATGGGTGTCATCCAAGCAAATGTAGCCTTTATTCTTGGTAAGCGAAAAGGGAAAAATTATGGAACGAGACTTGACCGCCAAGACCACGATTAAGGTCGACGATGAGGAAAAAGAGGCGATCGAGGTTGACTTTGAGATTGCGCGTGAAGAATGGAACGAATACCTTTTGGCCGATGGTGGAAGGGTTCGGATCAAGACTACTCCTCTAAAGGTCTTTAGGGTACTCGACGAGCACGGGGAACCAGCGTTGACATCGGAAGGCGACCCCTTTATATATGTCAGGTACAACACTCAAATCGTTGCCAGAGATTGAATTGGGGAGCAATGACGACCGTACTTCAGAGGACAGGCACTACATTGGAAGGTAGCAACCATCAGAAGGGCCAAATGGAAGAGGTCGGTAGCGTGTTAGGGTGGGCCCGCAATGGAAGTTTCGATCACCCGGGCGTTGTGGATATCAATGTGGTCGCTTATCAGGGCAGTTCTTATGCAGTTGGCTTGGTGGCACCTTTAGTCACGAACAGCTCCCACCAATTTGCCGAGGTGGAGAGTAGGTTCAATGAACTGATTGACCGCTGGAGACAAGAGACTGGCATGTTGTCGTCAGTAGCCAAGAAAACTATGCATCCGGCTTACGGGGAAATTATAGAAATGGGGGAACCGGCTATTCCCTTGCTGTTGAGGGAGTTGATGAACCGACCTAACCATTGGACTGCTGCTCTGAGAGCCATTACTGGCGAAGATCCGGTTCCACTTGAGTCAGCAGGTTATATGCAACGCATGGCCGACGCATGGCTGATATGGGGCACCGAAAGAGGGTATATTTCTGAAGTATGTACTTGGAACCCGGTAAGGAATTCAGATTCCCTAATCTCAAGCGGAACGAATACCATGTAACTAGCGATGAGACTTTTACTTATAATTGCATAGCTTGGGCCGCAAATGACTCCACAAGGTGGTGGGAGCCAGAGTATTACTGGCCTGCTGGAATGCCTTCGGAGATTTCACTCGAGAATTATAAGTCCGTATTTGAACATTTGGGCTATGTTGAATGCTCAACGTCCGACTTTGAAGTCGGTTATGAGAAAATAGCGATATATGTGGACGATGATTTCGTACCGTGCCATGCAGCAAGGCAGTTAGTGAATGGTAACTGGACGAGTAAATTAGGGGACTGGCAAGACATCGAACACCACAGTCTATATTCCCTGGAAAGTTCGCCTTTCATGGAGTCTCCGTATGGAACCGTAGCACTAATTATGCGTAGGAGTAGAGGAAGCGACTCACCTTAGGTCTTCTTCCTGGCCGCTTCACCGTAATACCCACCCCCTTCCTTGCCCCTCACCACCCTTCCGGTTATCATTAGTTGCGATTCACACGGCCCCGTGCCGAACACTATCCCCTTTAATTTTGCTTTACACTTCGGAGGTGTAACTTGGCTCAGGAATATGACGTTATCGTGGTGGGCGCAGGCAATGCCGCCCTCAGCGCCGCCATCGCCGCTAAGGAACAGTGCGAGTCCGTGCTGGTGGTGGAAAAGGCCCCCGAGTACTTCCGCGGCGGCAACACCTACTTCACCGGCGGCATCATCCGCTTCGCCTTCAACGGCATCGACGACATCAAGGCCCTCATCCCCGATATGTCCGAGACCGAAGAAAACTCCATCGAGGTGGGCCAGTACACCGAGGATATGTACTACGACGACATGATGCGCGTCACCCACGGTCTGTCCGACCCCGAACTGGCCCAGATACTGGTCAGCAACTCCCACCCCACCATGAAGTGGCTCCAGGAGCACGGCGTCCGCTTCGTCCTGTCCTTCGGCCGCCAGGCCTTCCTGGACGGCGACAAGTACCGGTTCTGGGGCGGCCTGGTGGTGGAAGCCGTCGGCGCCGGCAAGGGCCTGTCCGACCAGCAGTTCGACGTTGCCAACCGCATGGGCATCGACGTCCGCTACTCCACCCAGGGTGTCAAACTGCTGCAGGACAACATGGGCCGGGTCAGCGGCCTGCAGGTGCTGGGTCCCGATGGCTTCGAGGACATCCCCGCCCGCTCGGTGGTCTTGGCCGCCGGCGGCTTCGAGGCCAACGCCGAAATGCGCTGCCGCTACCTGGGCCCCGGCTGGGAGACGGTCAAAGTCCGCGGCATCCCCTACAACACCGGCGACGGCATCCGCATGGCCCTGGACGTGGGCGCCCAGTCCCACGGCCACTGGAGCAGCTGCCACGCCGTGGCCTGGGACATGAACGCCCCGCCCTTCGGCGACCGCACCATCACCGAGCTGTTCCAGAAGCATTCCTACCCCTTCGGCATCATCACCAACATCAACGGCGAGCGCTTCCTGGACGAGGGGTACGACTTCCGCAACTACACCTACGTAACCTACGGCCGCGCCCTGCTCAGCCAGCCCCAGGCCCTGGCCTTCCAGATTTTCGACGATAAGGTCAAGCACCTGCTGCGCGACGAGTACTGGATTCCTCAGGTCACCATGGCCCAGGCCGACACCATCGAGGAACTGGCCGCCCGCCTCGACATCGACCCCCAGGGTCTGGCCAACACGGTCCGCGAGTACAACGCCGCCGTCCGGCAGGACATTCCCTACAACCCCACCATCAAGGACGGCCGCCGCACCGAGGGCCTCGCCCTGGACAAGACCAACTGGGCCGAGACCATCGACACGCCGCCCTACCTGGGCTTTGCCGTAACCACCGGCATCAGCTTCACCTTCGGCGGCGTCAAGATAAACAACCGGGGCCAGGTGGTAACCAACGCCCAGGATCCCATCCCCGGCCTCTACGCCGCCGGTGAAATGGTGGGGGGCCTCTTCTACTACAACTACCCCGGCGGCTCCGGCCTCTCTGCGGGCATGGTCTTCGGCAAGCTGGCCGGCACCAGCGCGGGCCAGGACGCCAACCTGCTGAAGGATATTTAACCGGGCCCTTCGACAAGCTCGGGATGAGCCGGTAAAGTAAGTACTACAAAGGGCCCCTCTCGCCACTGTCGGCAGTCGGAGGGGCCTCTCTTAACCCGAACGGCCCCATAAGGATGGACGGCATGATTAACGAGCTGGAAATCCACAACTTCAAGTCCATCAAAGACTTAACCCTGCCCTGCAAGCGCTTCAACCTCTTCATCGGCGAACCCAACACCGGCAAATCCAACATTTTGGAGGCGCTGGGGTTGTTGTCGTTCATGGGCGTACGGAAACTGGGGCTGGATGCGGAATTGGACGGGTTTGTTCGGCACCGACATTTGGCCAGCATCTTCCACGACCAAGAAATAGACTGCCCTCTGTCTGTTCGGGTTGACCAGAATAGGGTAGAGCTGGCTTACCAGGATGGCCGGTACTGTTGTACCTTTCTCGGCCCCGCGGGGGAGATTGTCACTACCTTGGTGGGAGACCGGCTTGAATCGGCGAACATTTCCGACACTCCCGGCAAACTTGTCCCGCCTGTGAGCTTCTATCGGCTGCCAGCGGTGGAAGGCTTTGTTGACCATCCTGGACCGTACCTGCTGCCCCCCGATGGCCGAAATCTGCCATCTCTGCTGATGAAAAACCGTGAGCTAAGGGAGTACGCTGAATTGCTCCTGGCGCCCAATGACTTGCCGGGCTATCGGCTGTCTATAAAGTCCGCTGAAGGCCAAATTAATTTGACGAGGAAGGTCGCCGATGGCAGGGAAATCACTTTCCCTTACTCAATGACCTCGGAAAGCATTCAGCGCATACTTTTCTTTAACGCGGTGCTGGAAAGCAGCCGGAATACCGCACTGGTTCTGGAAAACCCGGAAGCCGGTATCATCCCCGAAGACGCCAAGATATTGGCTGAACAAATTGCCATGGACGAATCCGATAACCAGTACTTTATCGGGACCCAGGACAACGCATTCGTGATGTCATTGTTCTGCAAGGCCCTCAAAGACTCCCTGGCCATTAACATTGTCTACCGCAACGCTTACCAGACCAAGATAAGGTCCCTGACCCCCGCTGAACTGCGGGAATTGTGGGAGCTTGACTTGTTGTTCAATTTGGATCGCTACTTGGAAGAGGACGAGTAGTGATTTACCTGGAATGCAAAGCTGACGAAACTTTGGTGAGGAGCTTGGGTACCCGTAGAAGGGACATAAGCCACCAGCGCAACAAGGAGCAAGTACTGAAGATGATTACCCGCGTAACGAACTGCATTGCCCTGGTGGATGAAGACCCCAACTCTTCACCGCCGCAGCTGTTCGGCCAGTTATTGCGGCAGGAGGATTCGTTGGCACAGGGAATACTTCTCTATTTGGACCGTAGCCGGAACAATCAAGTAGTTGTGCTGTGTCCCAATCTTGAAGGGTGGGTAATAAGATCAGCCCAGGAATCACGAATACGTCACGATCGGCCACCTTATCGACTCCCTGATTCCGCTCATTCATTGCACAGCGTAATTAACGATAGGTTGCCAACCCTTCGCCACCTGCTCACCGCGCTCCTCACCGCCCAATCCCCCCGAATCCTGAAACTCCGGCAACTCCTAACCTCCTGAGGAGGCCACCCCCCATGCCCACCCCCACCGAAATGGCTACCCGCGCCTCCCTGGCCCGCTTCGAAGCCCAGCGGCTGGCTTCGTACCTTGGCAGCCTTTCCCCCGAGGGCTGGAACCACTCCACCGCCTGCGACCTTTGGCGGGTGGCCGACCTGGCCGGCCACATGGTGTGGATTGGCGAGTTCTACGTAAAATTCGTCAGCCGCGCCCTGGCCGGCGACATCACGCCGCCACCAGGTTCTCCCAGAGACCCGCAATACGGGAACATCCCTCCCGAAGCCTTCTATGACCTTACGGCCCGGGAGTACCGCCAAAACCTGGGCGCCGACCTCCTTCCCGCCTTCGTCCGACACTTTGAGGAACTCAACGTCCTTCTGGACTCCCTGACTCCCGACGACTACGAGAAGACCTGCTTTTACCACTCGGGCAACCGGCCGCTTTGGACCCTGGCCGACCTGACCATCCAGGAACTGGCCGTCCACGCCTGGGATATCCAGTCCCACACCGAACCCGGTACGCCCCTGTCCCCGGAAAGCCAGCTTGTGCTGCTGGAACGAGTGGTGCAGCGGCCCCAGCCGGTCGTCCCACTGCCCCAAACCGTCGACGGTCCCGTCATCATCCGGTTCCAACTCTCCGACGCCGTCAGCCGCGCCTATGACTTTATCCTGACCCCGGACGCCACCCGCATCATGGTGGCGAGCGATGCTCCCGCGACGGCTACCATGTCCTGCGACACCGGAACTTTCATTCTTGCCCTGTACCGCCGCCTGTCCCTCAGCGACGCCCTTGGCCAAGGCCAGGTTGAAATATCCGGTGACCAGGCCCTGACCCGCGCCTTTGCCCAGGCCTTCTAACTCCTGCTATCCTGTACATCCTGTTAATCCATGTCTGAATCCACCGGAGGGGACGCCCATGCAGAGCCCGGTTGAACGAGTTGAAGTACTGCGACAGGAGGCGGCGGCTTTCAAGGAGCGCATAGCCGCCCTGTCGCCGGAGGACTGGGACCACCCCAGCGCCTGTGATGGCTGGTCGGTGGCCGACGTGGTGGCCCACCTCTCCGGCCAGGCCTTTGCCCAGAACGTCAGCCGCGGCCTTCAGGGGGACTCTTCTCCCCCGCCCGGGGCAACTCCCGTCACCGAACATAACGAGGACGAGTTCGCCCGCAACATCTTCCAGCGCGCCTTCAATACCCGTGCTGAAATGGGCGACCGGCTTCAGGAGATACTGTTCCAGCGGCTCGATGAAGCCGTAGAATTATTCGACGGCGTTACCGAAGGCCAGTGGGACAACCTCTGCTACTGGCCCCCGGGTCCCGAACCCGTCCACACCATGCTGGACATGCGCATCAGCGAACTGTCCATGCACGCCTGGGACGTCTGCTCTCAGTTCGACCCCGATTACCGCCTGTCCGACGGCTGCGTGCGGGTGCTGATGGACACCGTAAACCGCGCCGCCCGCCGCGCCTTCCGCCCCGACCCCACCATCCCCGCGCCCCAGATCTACCGCTTTGTCATTGAAGAGCCGGTTCCAGCCGTGTACGAACTGGTAATCGCCAACGAGGAGGTAACCCTGCGCCAGGGCGAGGGCGCCGACAGCCCCGACGTTACTTTCCAGTGCGATGGCGAGACCTACGTAATGGTCATGTACGGCCGCATTACCCCCGATGACGCGTTGGTATCGGGAAAAATGGACTGGGACGGAAGCGAAAGGCTGGCCCTGGGCTTCGGCGCCCGCTTCCTGGGCGGCTAGAT
>CAZPMU010000075.1:7654-10719 GCA_964587795.1 uncultured Dehalococcoidia bacterium
ACGGAAGCGAAAGGCTGGCCCTGGGCTTCGGCGCCCGCTTCCTGGGCGGCTAGATTCGGCGCCCGTTTCCTGGGCGGCTAGATAAGGTAACAACGCAGGCAGTTTGTAACTCGTAGGGGCGGGTTTCAAACCCGCCCTCTCCCCCATAAGGAGCCATCCTTGACTACCAACACCTCCAACACCAACGCTGCCCACCCCGACGTCATAGTGGTCGGTGCCGGAATCGCCGGCTGCCTCACCGCCTGGCTGCTGGCAAAGGCCGGCCTCACCGTCACCATCCTGGAAGCCGACTCGGTGGGCAGCCACGCCTCCGGTTTCGCCTTTGGTGGGCTGGGTCCGCTGGAAGGCGCCGGAATACCCGACCACATCCTCGACTTCAGCGTCTGGTGCTTCGAGCGGCACAAGACCATCTACGATGAGTTGCTGGAAGAGACGGGTATAGACACCCAGTTCCACCTGCGCGACCGCCTGAACCTGGCCTTCACCGAGGAGGAGGCCGACCACCAGAAACAAGCCATCGCCTGGCAGTCCCAGCTTCCCGGATTTCAGGTGGAGTGGCTGCAACCCGAGGACGCCGTCAAGGCGGAACCCCGCACCAACCCCGACTGCATCGGGGCCTCTTACGCCCAGGGCACCGGCGCGGTGGAGGCCTATCGCTACAACCTGGCCGTAGCCCAGGCCGCCGAGAAGCACGGGGCAACCATTATCCAGCGGCGGGTTACCGGCCTGCTGGGAGATGGCGGCAAGTGCCGGGGAGTTAAGCTGGAAAACGGCGATATGGCGGCGGGCGCGGTGGTGCTGGCCGGCGGCCCCTGGACCGGCGGCATGTCCCAATGGTGCGGCGTGGAAATACCGGTCCGTCCCCTGAAGGGCCAGATAATCCGGTTACAGTTGTCCGAAAACCCCATGGTGGCGTCCCTGAACTACGCCGGCAGCTATGCCGCCTCCAAGCCCGATGGCCTCATCTGGGCCGGTACCACCGAGGAAGACGCGGGGTTCGACGAGGAACTGACCACCGCCGCCCGCGATAAGGTCATGGGCGACCTGCTCCAAATGGCTCCATCCCTGGCCGAGGCGGAACTGGTCCAGCAGACCGCCTGCCTGCGCCCCCTGTCCGCCGACGGTATGCCCATCGTGGACACCGTCCCCGGCTGGGACAACCTCCACCTCATCACCGGCGGCGGTCGCAAGGGCATCCTCTGGAGCACCGGCATGGCCCACGCTCTGGCCGACCTCATCCTCCACGGCAGCAGCGCCATCCCCGACCTGTCCGCCCTCTCCCTCTCCCGCTTTCAGACCTGAACCAGGAAATCAGACATGGATGCACAGGATGCACAGGATAAGTCAACCAAATCCTGTCCATCCTGTGCATCCATGTTTGAACAAATCTAAGGGTAGTGTCGGCGCGCTACGGGCCGGCCGTTCTCCCGGCTCACCTTCATGGCGAAATCGTACTTGCTGAACTGCAGCGCCAACTCCACGTCCCGGGGGTGGTACTGCGGCTGGCTGTCGTCGAAAAACTTCTGCGTAGCCCCGCCGGTCATAATCAGGCTGCGCACTGCTTCGGCGTCGGGACGCCGTCCCTCCAGCAGGTTGCGCAGGTAAATGCCGCACTGCTCGTCCTCGTCGGCCCGCACCACGCCCTGGTCGCCCATGGCCAGAATGGTCACCAGGTCCGGCGCGTCCTGCAGCACCGCCTTCACCGTGGCATCGGCCACCGCAAAGGAACCCATGTAGATGGTGTCGGTGTCCGCCGAGTCAAAGGCGGCCGCCACGCCCACCGTCCCGGCCCGGGTGGACTGCACCAGCGCCTTGCCCGTCAAATCCACGCCGGAAATCTCGTAGGGCGAGTTGCCGTAGTCGAACCCCTCGGGCCGCTTGCCGTCCACCTCGCCCATCAGCACATCCCCCACGCCGCTGCGGTGCAGGGCCAGGGCATCATCGGCCTCGGCCACCAGGGTAATGTCGGTGGCCCCGTTATCAAAGGCAATGGCCGCGGTGGTAAAGGCCCGGAAAACGTCAATAACAATCACCGTCCCCGCCGCCTCTCTTGCGTCCCGCACCAGGCTCCCCAATCGTATTTCCATAGACTGCATCCTCTTGTAAACCCGAATCCCGCACTAATGGCTGGGCGCGCGCCTCAGGCTGTGCTCCCTCTCTTCCAGGATGGAGTCGGCAATGCCGGTTACCAGCCTTGCCATCATCCGGTAAAGGTCGGACCCCTCTTCGTAATTGGCCGTGTACGGGCCAACGGTCAAGCGCTGCCCTTCCGCCAGTTCGTAGGGACGGCGGAAGTCAGAGTCGTCGGGCGGGGTCACCCCGACTGCCTTGCCGCCCAGGTAGCGAATCATCGAGAAGCAGGGGATGTCGCTGGGCCCGTCTCCCACGTAGATCATGTTCCTGAAGGGCACCCGGCGGTCGGCCTGCTCCATGGCATCGTTGACCCGGTACGGGTTACGGCGGAGTTCCGCCCCCGAAATGCCCTTGTTGATGGAATAGATGAACTTGGTCTTTTCCGTGAAGGTTACCGCCCGCTTTACCGCCACCGCCCTTCCTTCATCGTCATACGCATAGGCGCAGCCGAAAATTTCGCTGGCGGCGGTGGCCAGTGGCGTGGCCGTCAAAACGGCTTCGATGCCGCTGCTGACGATGAACCACTCAATGCTGACGTTGGCCTCCGCATAGTCGGCGTTGGCCGCCAGCATGGCCCTCAGGCGAGGCACGAAATCCAGGGCGCCGGGGTAGAACTCCACTCCGGATCCCACGGCATTCAGCCTTTCCGCCGTCAGGGGTCCGCCCGCCGATTCCCGCGCCTTCACCAGCAACTGGTTCAGGTAGGCCAGCGGCGGGTCCCAGCCTTCTTCGACCAGACCACCCACCTGTCGCTTCCAGAAATCCTCCGAGTCCAGCCCCAGCTTCCGCACCAGCCGATCTGAGGTGTCCGGGCACAGCGTCCCATCACAGTCGCAGATGATGGCGATAACGTCCTGGGCCATTGGACTACTTCTTGACCAGCTTTTGCAGCGTGCGCGGGTTATCTGACTTGTTGGCGTAGCTGCGGGTGT
>CAZPMU010000076.1:0-10652 GCA_964587795.1 uncultured Dehalococcoidia bacterium
GAGTAACTGTTCAGATTCAGGGGGCCAGACAGGACGCCAGAGCCGGCTTTCGTCGAAAGCCGGTATTTAGGAAGGTAAGAGGACCAGCGACACATTGAAGAGCAGGGCCACTGGATGCCGGCTTTCGTCGGTATGACGGTTCGGGATGGGAAGGCCTCTCAAGGGTGAACAATTGCGGGAAGGACACACTTGCTGCTTGTGGAAAAAGAGGGGCTTTGATCTGAGAGACATTAAAATGGCAACACTGGCTCTTCTAAGGCAAATGGCTACCATAAGTCGCTTTGCGGAATACCGGTAATATGCGACCTCTCGATGATCAAAATTCTTGCTGGTTGATGAAATTGAACACTGCCTTTTCTCCTGCCCTTTGAAGGGCAGCAATGTAAAGGCCCAGGTCCACTGTAATCAGAGGGGTATCCTCGGTAGCAACTTCCAGCAATACTGCGTCGGTCAACCCAAGCCTTCTAAACTCCGGGTTTCGGGCCGCTGCAGTACTTGCAACCACCAACTCTTCGCTCTGTTCAATGATATTGCGAAGCCTGTTCAGGATATCTGACCGCTCCGGTTCACCGTGCTGCCGGATCAAATTCGAAGCTTCCGTGAGGGTGTTGGGAGTGACGACAATGCGCCCCGCTGAGTCGATCATTTGGCGCAATTTGTCATAGTCGGCAGCTGAATAGCCTTTCAGCCTTCTGTGTCGGGCAATTATGTCCCTGTTCTCACTGCCAACCACGAAAAGGATGAGCAGATTCGTATCAATTAAGTATCCACGTGGCGCCACTACCCGACCCTGGAATCCACCATGAAACGATCTTTAATTGAAACGACGCTACCATTCCCCTCATCAATTCGGACAACCTTAAAGTTGCGAGGAGAGAGTTTTCCTTCCTTCGTGATTGGGTCTTTACCACCGGCGCCATCCCATGCCCGAGCAAAGCCTATGGTGATGTTCCACTTGCCGTCCTCGTAGTCGAACTCAACCTCTTCTAAACCCACGTGCAAAATCTCTTCGTCGTGGTAAAGCTCAGAGATATACTCCTTGGCCTTCCGAACAGCTTCCTTCACGTCTATCGAGGCCTTATCGTCCATAGTTGCCCTCTTGGTTCATCCCGGCTGTAACGGAATTATATCACTCCACCTATTCAATTCATTAACGCTTCCCCCAACGGTTGCACCCAACCCTCTCCCGCCCTATCATACCCCCAGCCAACGCATCCCAATTTTGAGGTTTAATCCCCATGTTTCCCCAGAATGTTTTTCCCGATTCTGCCGAAATTGACGCGCAGGGGCGGCTGATTATTGGCGGCTGCTCTGCCCTGGACCTGGCCGAGGAATACGGCACCCCGGTTTACGTGCTGGACGAGGCCACCCTGCGCAACCGCTGCCGCAGTTACCGCGCCGAGTTTGAGCAACGCTGCCCGGGCGCCCAGGTCCTGTACGCCTCCAAGGCCTACATCAACCCGGCCCTGGCCCAGATTTTCAACGAGGAAGGGCTGGGCCTGGACGTGGTATCCGGCGGCGAACTGGCCGTGGCCGCCGCCGCCCAGTTTCCCCTGGAAAAGGTCTATTTCCACGGCAACAACAAGACCCCCGACGAACTGGCCTACTCCGTGGAACAGGGCATCGGGCGGATAGTCGTTGACAGCTTCCACGAAATGGACGTGCTGAACCGCATCGCCAGCGAGGCGGGCAGGGTTCAGGACATCCTCATCCGCGTGTCGCCGGGCATCGACCCCCATACCCACGCCTACACCACCACCGGCATTATTGATTCCAAGTTCGGCTTTTCCATTCAGACAGGGGACGCCGCCGACGCCATCCGCCAGGCCCTGGCCGCGCCCAACCTGAACCTCAAGGGCCTGCATTTCCACCTGGGATCGCCCATCTTTGAGCTGGAACCCTACGCCGCGGCCACCGACCTGGTGCTGCGCTTTGCCGCAGGTTTCCGCGAGGAGGGCCTGGACTTGCAGGAGTTCAGTCCCGGCGGCGGTTTTGCCATCGCCTACACCCGGGACCAGGAACCTCCGGCCATCGGCGAATACGCGGAGACCATCGTCTCCACCCTGAAGGCCACCTGCGACGAACTGGGCCTGACCATACCCACCCTGCTCATCGAGCCGGGGCGTTCCATTGTGGGTCCGGCCGGTGTTGCCCTCTACCGCATTGGCGCCATCAAGGACATTCCCGGCGTGCGCAAGTACGTCAGCGTGGACGGGGGCATGGGCGATAACATCCGTCCCGCCCTGTACCAGGCCTCTTACGAGGTGCTGTCGGCGGGCAAGGCCAACGTAACCACCGAGGAG
Organism: uncultured Dehalococcoidia bacterium; assembly: GCA_964587795.1. Lineage (GTDB taxonomy): Bacteria > Chloroflexota > Dehalococcoidia > Lucifugimonadales > UBA3495 > Bin22. Next base: position 2,304 of record CAZPMU010000076.1, read on the forward strand.
AAGGTCACCATAGCGGGGAAGTACTGCGAATCGGGCGATGTGCTGGCTTCGGACATAATGCTGCCGACGCCCGAATCGGGAGACATTATCGCTATCCCTGCCGCTGGCGCCTATTGCCCGTCCATGGCCAGCAACTACAACCTGAACCCCCGACCACCCATGGTGCTGGTTAACGATGGGCAGAGTCGCCTGATCCGTCGCCGCGAAAGCTACACCGACATGATGCTTTGCGACGTGTAAGGGCCAGGACCAGCCGTGTGGCAAATCTACGGGCAGGACCACATCACCCGCCAACTGGACGCCGCCTTTAGGACGGGACGGGTTTCCCATGCCTACCTGCTGGTGGGACCGCCCCATGTGGGGAAAATGGCCCTGGCATTGGGCATGGCCCAGGCGGTGAACTGCCTGGCAGGGGGCCGGCGGGCGGTGCGGCGGCCCGAACCAACTTTAATGGATTTGCCGGAGCCGGAAGCTGCCCCCGCAATATTTGGAGAACAGGAACTTGCTGCTGAGACCCACAGGGCTGACCTGCCCGGCGATGCTGAGTTTCTGGCGCTTGCCGACTATGTTGGAGACGCAAGGGAGGCGGTCCCGTGCGGCCAATGCCCCCAGTGCCTGCGCGTGGTCCAGGGCGTCCACCCGGACATCCGGATTATCGGGGTGGGTACGGGAGACGACGAAGGCGTTAACCGGCGGGACATACGCATCGAACAGGTACGGGAGATCGAGGCTTTCCTTAACCTGACTCCCTATGAAGGCGCCTGCAAAGTGGTCATTGTGGACGGCGCGGAGTTGATGAACACTGCGGCGGCCAACGCCCTGCTGAAGACCCTGGAGGAACCACCGCAGGAATCCCTGTTGCTCTTGTTGACCGCCAATGAAGATGCCCTGCTGCCAACTATACGGTCCCGCTGCAGCGCCCTTTACCTTAAGCCGATGCCCAAGTCAGTTCTGCAGGAACGGCTAACCCGGGACTACGCAGCCGACCCCGAAACGGCGGAGCGGGTGGCCCGCTTGTCCCGGGGGTGCTTTGGCCAGGCAGTGAGGGCTCTGCAGGATTCGCAGGCGCTGGAGCAGAGGAATGCTGACCTGGAAAGGCTGCAGCAGGTCTGCGAAGGGGGACTGGACATCCGGTTTGACTATGCGGCGGAAGTTGCGACCCATTTTGGCCGCGACCGCGAGGCAGCCAGGGAACTGCTATATCTCTGGTTGCGCTGGTGGCGAGACCTGCTGCTGGTCAAAGAGGGTGCGGATGAGTATCTGCACTACGCGGACCAGGCCAACATTCTGCGCCTGCAGGCCACCCAGCTTTCCACTGCTGATGTGGTGGCTTTCATCAAGCGCCTCAACCGTACCCTGGAGGCCCTGGACGCCAACGCCAACCCCCGGCTGGCCCTGGAATCGCTGGTGCTGGGGCTGCCCCGGATCCAGGCGTAAGGTCTGTGGGTAAGGGAGGCGGGGATTTACTCCGCTCCCGGCCCTGGGAACCAAGAGCTAAAGGGCGGGATTGCTTCCTTTCGCCCCAGGAGTTCGCCGGAAACAAGAGCGGGTTCCTGGCCTGCATTTACCGGCATGAGTCGCCAGCCCTTCCTCCAGGTTTTCACTCCTCCTCCTCATCACTCCAGGGCAAATAGGGTTTCCACTCGTCGAGGATATTGCGGTTTTGCAGGATGCGGTAGGGGTTGGGCTGGGGAACTCTAGGCTCGGTCTTCAGCCGCATGTTGGCCTCTTCAGGGGTGCGGCCGGCCTTGCGCAAATTACAGCGGCTGCAGGCCGCCACCACGTTCTCCCAGGTATGCGCTCCCCTCTGGCGGCGGGGAACAACGTGGTCCAGCGTAAGATCCTGGCTCTTTTTGCCGCAGTACTGGCAGGTGTACCTGTCCCGCAGGAAGATCTCCTTCTTGGAGAGCTTTCGGGGGGCAAAGGGACGTTTAACCAGGTAGACCAGCCGGATGATGGAGGGCGCCCCCACGGTGGCGGTTACGGTGCGGATTTCTCCCCGGTGATTTTCCAGGAGTTCCGCCTTTCCCTTGCTCAGGAGGATGATGGCGCGCCGAACGGTGGAAATGTTGATGGGGACGTAGTTAAGGTTCAATACCAGCACCGGCGAGCTCAGGACACGATCCTGAGTCGGAGGCGGAGTGTGACCGTTGGTTGCTAGGCCACTAATGTCTGTCACTGATTGACCGGTTTGGTCCTGTCCAGCCACCTTCACCTCACCAGGAATGGCCGACGCCAGTCACACTAAGTTGGGGATTCGGGATGGATGCCAGTGTCTTTTCTGCATTATATACCAAGTCCGCCCAAAGTGGAGATTCAGCTTGCTTTGCTGCGGCGCCTGGCTTCCAGGTAATCCTTCCCCGGGATGAGAAGAAGGAGCGCCGTAGCTCCGAAAAGGTATCCTCCCAATACGTCGCTGGGCCAATGCACCCCCAGGTAAACCCTGGAAACCCCGACGGCCAGGACCAGAAGGCCCACGGCAACGCACCCCGTCCAGCGAAGCAGCGCGTTATCCACGTGCTGCCACACCAGGTAGATAAGAACCCCGCCCAGCAGACTGGCAAAGGCGGCATGGCCGCTGGGAAACCCCATACTCTGTGGGACCGACTCAACGATGGCATAGTCGGGGCGGGGACGCCCCACCAGGACCTTGAGGCCGTGGGTGGCCAGGGCGGACGAAGCGGCAGCGGCCAGCAGAATGGCGTCGGCCACCATCTTTCGCCACAACAGGGGAACCAGGCCGGCCAAAGTCAGGGCCGCGGCAACCGGATACCAGCCCACATAGGTTATGGTACTCAGCGTTGCCGTCAGCAACGGAGTCCGCCAGTTTTGTACCGCAACCAGCAACGACTCGTCGCCAGGCCAGACCGGAACAGCCCGCGCCGCCAGGAAGGCAGCCATCGTGACCAGTACCGTGGCGATTATCGCCCAAGCTTTAAGGGACAGGATATGGGGCATAGTGGTGCGGTCTGTGTTTGCCAACCCTGCTGATTAATTCCCCATCGGGTAGAAGCAAGTGGAGCAGTTCGTCTAACGCCGGTCACGTTCCCGACAGGCGGATAGATACCTTATGCTATACTCGCTGCGGCCGGCATATCTCAATTTGGACTAACGTCGTCACTCCGGTCAAGTGGAGCGCATAAGGTTGACTCGCAAGGTGGGAATAATCGCCATAGACGGACAGGCCGCTGCGGGCAAGAGTACAGTGGGACGGGAACTGGCCCGCCGGTTGGAAGTCCCTTTCCTGGATACGGGCATCATGTACCGGGCCATCACCTGGCTGGCGCTGCGGGAATCGGCGGCAATGGACGACGAAACCGGCCTGGGGAACATGACCCGCGGCTGCACCATGCGGCTGACTGGCACGGAAGGCAACGCAATCCTGGTGGACGATACCCTGCTGGGGCCGGAACTGCGGTCGGCCCAGGTTGACGACCATGTGTCCCTGTTGGCGCGGGTTCCCAGCGTAAGGCGGGAACTGGTGCGCCAGCAGCGGGACATCGCTGCCCAGTCTGCCAGAGAGTGGGGGGGTATTGTAATGGTGGGACGGGACATCGGGACGGTGGTGTTGCCTGATGCCGACCTCAAGGTTTTCCTGGTGGCTAAACCCGAGGTGCGGGCGCAACGCCGCTACGATGAACTGGTCTGCCAGGGCCAGGAAGCTGACTACCAGCGGATTCTGGCCAACGCCCTTTCCAGGGACAGGATTGATTCGGAGAGGGACGATTCCCCCCTGGCCCAGGCTTCCGATGCCCTGGTTCTGGATTCCAGTAACCTGACCGTTGACCAGGTGGTGGAGCGGGCGCTGGAAGGGCTTGGCGCCAGGCCCGGTTCCAGGATGGGAGGAGCGGCGCCGTGACCATCCTCTATGGCCCGGGGCGAGGGCTGGCCCAATTCTGTTTCAACGTTTTCGGCCGGTTGGAAGTGGTGGGGCGGGAGAACGTCCCTCCCTACGGTCCGCTCATAGTCGTGGCCAACCACGTCTCGTACAACGATCCGCCTTCCCTGGCGGCGGCCCTGCCCAGGCCCCTGTCCTTCCTGGGCAAGAAGGAGTTGTTTGTGCCCACTCCCAAGGGGTGGCTGTTCAGCTCGATGCGAGTTCACCCCGTTGATCGGTCCTTTGGTGTCAGCGCCCTGCGCACCGGCCTGGCGCTTTTGGCCAGGGACGAGGCGGTGGTCATTTTCCCGGAGGGCCAGCGCAGCCCCGAAGGCAGGCTGATCAAAGGTATGGCGGGCGCGGCCTACCTGGCCATGAGGTCCCAGGCGCCCATCCTGCCCGTCGGTATCACGGGGACGGATAAGTTTCCCCACCAGCGGATGCCCTTTCCCCTGTGCCGCTTCCAGGTCAACATTGGCGCGCCCTTCACGCCGCCGGTCCTGGAGGGCGGCCAGACCCGGGTGGCCGCTGAGGCGGTGCTGGAGATGATTATGCAGCGCATTGCCCTGCAACTGCCCGAACCATACCGCGGCGAGTACGGCTTAAGGGCCCGGGGCAGAGGCACAGGTACAGGTACCTGAGAGGCCCTCTTTCACCGCAGACAGCGGCTCATCACCCATCCTCTTTGGGGCCGAAGAAGGGATGTTCCAGGTATTCGCCCAGGCGCAGGCTGCCCAGCACGTCTTCCCACGCCGCCAGGGCCACGGTGGAGTCCTCGGGCCAGTAGTCTATTGAGATCAGGGCGTGGATTCCGCCTGCCCGCGCCAGGCAGAAGAGGGAATGGGCCGGTCGCTTCTCCACGGGGTCAATGTACTCCAGTTCCAGCAGGGCCAGTTCGTGGTGGGGCAGCTTCATGGCGAAGGCTTCGCTGCGCCGGCAGCTTTCACCGATGTCTCCGATGGAACCGTTCAGCATCTCTGCCAGGGGCGCCCCGAGAGCCAGCGGGTGCAGGGCGTTGATCACGGAAACTTCCAGGCGAATGTTGTCGTTGGGGGGATGGCCGTCGTAGAGCCGGACCGACTTGTTTTCACCGCCGCTGGTCCGGTCGAAAACCCAGCCGCCCGGAAACTCAAAACGCACATCCCCCTTGTTGGCAACGAAAATCTGGTTGCCTTCCTTAGCCTTCCAGCGATGCCGCTTGGGCAGCCGGAAGGTCTGGTGGTCCATTTTTCGTCGTCCTGGCATGGGCGGCCTACCCTCCGTTCCCACCGTTGCCGTTCCTGAAGCGGGGAATGACCTCCTTGCCGAACAGCTCGATGGAAGACATCACCTTCTCGTGGGGGATGGTCTCCGTCTGCATGATCATCATCACCTGGTCCACGCCGATGTCCTCGTACATCTGGACGGCGGTGGCGCAGCTATCCGGGTCGCCGGCGATGATGACACCCCGGTCGGCCAGGGTGTTGGCGTCCAGCTGGGCGATGGCGGCCCGGGCGGCGCCGGGGCCGGCGTCCAGGGAGATGCCCGACTCCTCGGCCTGCTGCCGGTGGGCCTCGTCGGACTGGCGCAGCCAGCGGCCAAAGTCGGCCTGCAGGTGGTCGGGGATGCCGCCCCAGGCCTCCAGCAGTTCCTCGTAGGCGCCGATGCGACCGGCGATGTAGGGCTTGTCGGGCCCGAAGAAGGTCTTCATGGACAGGGCGGCCAGTTCCCGCGCCTCGTCGTTGTCCGTGCCGCAGTAGGCGTGGACGTTGTTGCCCCAGAACTCGGTGGCAAAGGCGCCCACCGGATTCACTTTCTTCAGGGCGTCGCGGTAAATCTTGACCTGCTCGGCCAGCACCGAGGTGGCGTAGGAGGCGGAGGAGAGGACGCCCAGGCCCTTTTCCGCGGCCAGGCGGAAGCTGTCCTGCTGGGTGCAGGCCAGGTACATGCGCGGGTGGGGCTGCTGCACCGGCTTGGGCAGCACCCGCCGCTTGGGCACCTGCCAGTGCTCGCCCTCCCACTCAAACTCGTCGGACTGCCAGATTTGGGGAATCATGGCGATGGACTCTTCCCACAGGGAGCGGGTGTTGCGGGGGTCCACGCCCTGGCCAATCTGCTCGTAGGCGTTGGAGCGGCCGGTGCCGAACTCCACCCGCCCGTCGGTAAGCTGGTCCACCAGGGCCACACGCTCGGCGACGCGCACGGGATGGTGGTAAGGGAGGATGCAGACGCCGTAGCCGATGCGGATGTTCCTGGTGATGCGGCTGAGGGCGCCGAACATGGCGTCCTGGCTGGGCGAACCGGAAAAGCCGGTGAGGAAGTGGTGCTCGACGAACCACAGGTTGTCGAACCCCACCTGGTCGGCCAGTTCGCACTGGGCCAGGGTTTCCTTGTAGAGGGCGTTCCAGTCAATTTCGGTGCCTTCGTAGGGCCGCTGGCACTCGAACAAAAGGCCAAACTGCATAAGGCGGTTCCTCCTGCGCGGAAAGACTTGGGGGGTTGGTGGGATTATAGCGTATTTACCAAATAGAAAGGCATAAGTTCGCGCGATATTTTGACAAGGTCTAGCACTGATGGATTCTGATAAAGGTTTTAATTGCCGAAAGATAGAGCCAGGGCACTAAGATCTACAAAGGGTCCTTTTTCGCTCTTTACGGTCAGCAAGAAATCGGCCTATTATTGGCACACTCCAAAACGAGGTCTGTTCACAATGCCACCACTTGTAAGAATTGGGGAAGGAGCTATCCCACCTAGCGTCTTGTTTGCGGAAAACCAAGGCTTGCTTTTTGAGATACGCCCACCACAGCGGCGGTTTAAATGGTCAAATAAGCAGATCGATGACTTATGGGAAGACATTATCACAGCCCACAATAACGATAGGGATTCATACTTCTTGGGAACTTTGTTGCTGGTGTCTCTTGAGGGTGGCAGGGTTTCAGTCATCGACGGTCAACAGCGGATTAGTACTCTCTCCATACTGTTGGCAGTATTGCGTGATCGCTGTAGGGAGTTTCCTGGCCTCTCCACGAGGTCGGACGGATTACAGCGCCTAGTGGGCCGAGTAGATAACGACGGCAAGCCTGTGGGATCTTTAGTTGTCACGTTGCAAGAACCCGATAACAATACGTACGTAGATTTGGTAAAACAGCCAGGTTCTACAGACCTCGTATCTTCGGCTCCCCAGAAGGACTTGCTCTCTCAGGCTGTTAGAAGGATGAAGGAGCACGTGGCAAACCACATAAATGTGCCAAACAAAGAACAAAAGCTACGTGATTTATGCGAATACATCCAGTCCAAGGTAAAGTTCCTTCCATTAGAAGTACGGAACGAGGGGGAAGGTTATCTTGTATTCGACACGACTAACACCCGGGGATTGCACCTGTCTCCCTCGGAGTCACTGAAGGGGCGTTTGGCTACGGTTGCTAGGGAAAACACCGAACTTTCCGAGAAACTGATCGCAACCTGGAATGCGGCTGCAGCGAAATTGGAAAGTGCGGGCCTTCCTATTGATGCTATGGATGACTATCTGCATGCTATATGGTGCTCGAGGGTCGGCCATACACCTAAGAAATCCCTAGACCGAATCGCTCTCAGGATCAATGACACTAAAGAATTAACGGCTTTTGTTGAAGACCTGTCTGTTTATTGCGACAGTTATCTTTCTGTTGTTGCGCCAACAGGCAACAGCTGGTTGACCGAAGACCTTAAGGACCTACGGCGTCTAAATGTCCAATCATACAGTTTCTTAACGATGGTACATAAGCACTCACCCGACAAATTTGCCGATGCAGTCGGCTTAGTATTGTCATTACAAATAAGAAACGTAACTTTGGGCCCTTATCAAGCCAACGAATATGAAAAGGCCTGGCCAACGTGGGCCATGCTTGTCCGCGATGGCAATCTGGACCAAGCTTTCCAAGAAATCCGCGGATCCATGATCGCAGACGAAGACTTTCAAAGAGCGGTAGAGTCTGTGACTGTTTCCTCCGCATCCACGGCGCGTCACCTACTTCGTAGACTGGATCCTATCAGTGAGCCAGGTTCCGGTGTCTTGCCTGTAGCTGTCGATGTGGAGCACATCCTACCTAAGGGAGTGGTAAACAAGCTTAAGGGCAAGAAAGGCCTGACCAAGAATGCAATTTGGTGGATCGAACACTTGGGGTTCGAAATACCTGAGAACGATCAGGAAAAAGAGGAACTAGCCATGAATATCTCATCATGGTTATTCAGGCTTGGTAATCAGGCTCTACTGAACGACAAAGCCAATCGCGGAGCTCAAGATAATCCGTTCGACAAGAAGAAAGGGTACTATCAAAAGCAAGCACTCCAGCTTACAAATACACTTAGTAGTCTTGAAGAATGGAAATTCGCCCAAATTAATGCTAGGCAAAAGGAAATAGCGAGTAAAGCTGTGAAAATATGGGCCAAATAACAGTGCAACCGAACGGCCCGCCACTTGGCGGGCCGTTCTAATTTCCTTGAAACCCAAATCC
>CAZPMU010000077.1:0-9983 GCA_964587795.1 uncultured Dehalococcoidia bacterium
AATGCCAGTCGTGCCCGTCGGGCATGGAGACGCGGGGGTCTATGGCCTTGACGTCGGAGACTATTACGTTGGCGGTGCCGTCCCAGCGGGACACGGTGCCCCGGGCCAGGATTACCTGGCTGCTGAGCTGCCGCTTGCACCGCTCGAAGACGGGCGGCCAGACGATTAGCTGGGTGTCCCCCTCCTCGTCCTCAATGGTTACGAAGACGGTACCGTGGCGGCCCCGGGGATGCTGACGGGCCACGGGCCAGCCGGCCACCAGCACTTCCGTGCCGTCTTCCAGGGACTCAATGGCCGTGGTGGGCAGCACCCGCGGGTCCAGTCCCGGCCGGACGAACTGCATCAGGTGGCCGCTGGGGTATATCCCCATCACCCGGTACTCGCCGGCCATCCGCTCAAAGTCGGTGAAGTCGGGCAACTCGGGAGCGTGTTCCACAGTGGTCAGAGGCAGGGCCGGCTGGCCGTTACGGCCCGGGCGCACGTCCAGGCCCGCGTTCCACAATGCCTGGCGGCGGTTGGACACCAGGCAGTCGAAGGCCCCGGCCTGTACCAGCGACTGGATGGCCTGGGGTTTCAGGCCGGTGCGGCGCACCAGGTCTGAAGGGTCCCGGTAGGGGCCGCCCCGTTCCCGTTCGGCCACGATTGTATCCGCTCCCCTGGCGCCCACGTCCTTGATGAACTCCAGCCCCATCCGCACCGAACCGTCCTCGGGGCGGCAGCGTTCCAGGCTGCGGTTCACGCAGGGGTTCAGGAAGGGTACCCCGAAGCGGCGGGCGTCCTGCTTCAGCGTCTCCCTGGGGTAGAAACCCATGGGCTGGTTGTTCATCAGGGAGACGAAGAACTCCACCGGGTGGTAGCGTTTCAGCCACGCGGCCTGGTAGGCGGTAACGGCAAAGGCGTGGGAGTGGGATTCCGGGAACATGTACTGGCCGTTGAGCTTGGCGAAGATTTTGGCGGCAGTCTCGTCGGGAACGCCCCGCTCCAGCGCGCCCTCCCGGAACCGCTGCCAGTGCTCCTCGATCAGGTGCTTGTTGTTGGGGCGGGCGAAAGCGCGGCGCATCTCGTCGGCCTGGGCGGCGGTGAGGCCGGCCACGTCCATCACCAGTTGCACCACCTGCTCCTGCCAGACGATGATCCCGCACCCCCGCTCCAGGGCTCGCTGTTCCAGGGGATGATCGAACTCCCATTCCGCCCCGTGCCGGTACCGCTCCACGAACTGGGAGACGGCGCTGCCCTGGACGCCCACGCCGGGCCGGATGAGCGCCACCTGGTAGGCCAAATCCAGCAGGCAGCGTGACTTGAGCCGCTGGCCCATGTTCAACTGGGCCGGGGACTGCAGCAGAAAGACCCCCTTGGCCTTCCCCTGGTTGATCAGGTCGTACACCCGGGGGTCTTCCGGGTCGATGCGGCTGATGTCGGGACGGTGACCCTCCCTGGCTTCGATCATGTCCAGGGCCTCCTCCAGTTGGTCCAGCACCGGCAGGGACAGCAGGTCGATCTTGGCGAAACCGGCGTCGGCCACGCTGTCCTTGTTCCAGTCCATGATGTAACGGCCCTCCATGGCCCCGGCCCGGGTGGGCACCATCTCGGGAATGGGGGAACTGCTGAGCACCATGCCGCCCACGTGCTGGCTCAGCAGCTTGGGCGCCCGCATTAACTGGGGAGCTAACCGGACCAGGTCCCGCCAGCCGGGGGCGTCCACCTTGTCCCGGAAGGCCGGCAGTTCCCGCATCTCCTGTTCCATGTCTTCAGCCTTGTAGGAATAGAGCTGCCTGGACAGCAGGGTAAGCTCCTCCCGGGGCAGCCCCAGCGCCTTCCCGATGTCCTGGATGATCCCCCGGACGGTATAGGTGGAGATGGCCCCGGTGAGGATGGCGTATTCCCGTCCGAACCTCTGGTGTACCCGGGTGATGAGTTCGTCCCGCAGGTTGCGGGGGAAGTCCAGGTCTATATCCGGCAGCAGGCTGGTGTCCTCGGAGATGAACCGCTCCAGGGTAAGGCCCCATTTCAGCGGGTCCACGTGGCTGATTCCGATGAGATAACCCACCAGCAGGGCCACCGAGGAACCACGTCCCCGGCCCGGCGGGCGTTCCTCCAGGGGAGTTTCCGGGTGGGAAAGCCCCCGCTCCTCCATTATCTGCTGGGCCAGCAGCACGATCTCCCGGTACAGCAGCAGGAACCCGGCCAGGCCGTGCAGACCGATCAGCTTGAACTCCTCCCCCAGGCGTTTTTCCACCTCTGGAGTTACCGAACCGTAGCGACGCCGCGCGCCTTCCCGGCACAGTCGTTCCAGGTAACTGTCCGGGGTGTAGCCGGGGGGCACCTCCGGTTCGGGCAGGGTGTAGCCCAGGTCGGCGCTGAGGTTGAACCGGCACTCCCCGGCAACGCGCCGGGTATTGGCCACAGCCTCCGGGTATTCCTCGAAAAGCTGCGCCATCCTCTGGGGCGACTTGAGGCACAGGTGCCGGTTGGGATGAATGAAAGGCAGGGCCTGGTCCATGGTGGCGTTGTGTTTGGCGGCCACCAGGGCGTGCTGCAGGCGGTATCGAGCGGGTTCGTGGTAATGGACGTCGTTGGTGGCCACCAGGGATGCTCCGACCTGGGCCGCCATGCTGGCCAGTTCCCGGTTGCGCCCGGCGTCGCCCTGCAAAAAGTTCTGTTGCAGTTCCACGAACACCCGGTCTTTCCCGAACCAGTCCAGGTAATCCCGCAGCAATCGCAGGGCATCGGGACGGCGGTCTTCCGCCAGCAGCCGGTCCAGCGGCCCGCCACGGCCCCCGGTCAGCAGTACGACCCCGGCGGTGTGCTGGGGCAGGTACCTGGGGTCCAGTTTTGGCTCCCGGCGGTCGGCGGTGTTGGCCAGGGTAAACAGGAGTGAGATGTTGGCGTAACCCTCCCTGCTGCGGGCCAGCAATACCAGGCGGCTGCCGTCGGCCAGGGTCAACTCACCGCCGGTAATGGGCTGAATGCCCAGGCTGCCGGCCAGGCGAGCGAACTCCAGGGCTCCGCACAGGTTGGTATCGGTCAGGGCCAAGGCGTCATAGTCGTAATCCCGGGCCTGGGCCAGCAGTTCGTGGGTATGGGACGCCCCCAGACCAAAGGAATAAAAGCTCTTGGCGTGGAGTTCCACGTAACTGCCGGACATACAGCTTTTCCGCCGTGGCCCGTGTCGTTCTAGTGGCCCTGCTGGTACCAGCGGTCTTCCCGCTGGTCCCGGAACAGGACAACTTGTCTCCCATCCTCCCGGTCCACCCGGTAATAGGTCCTGGTCAGCGGCCTGGGCAGCCACCACAGGTCGAAGCTCCACCGCTCGGCGATGCGGTCCACCCGGCGCCAGTAATTGCCCACCCGGACGGCCGCCGGCCGGTGATCGGGATGTTCCCGCACCAGCACCGGCACCGGAGCCAGCAGGGGTCGGAAACCGCCGTTGCCCGACTGGTCCAGGGGAGCCTGCACCGCCCGCATCTCCGGGGCCGGGTGCCAGGGCGCCACGTTCACCACCCGGTACAGAGTGGGCGCGCCCGGGACCCGGGTCTGCAGCCGCCGCTCCACCTCGGCCAGTTGCTGCTGCCGGGTTTCCCGCACTTCGGGCAGCAGCCCCAGTTGGGCCCCGTACTCGCCGGTGAAGTCGGCCAGGGTGAGGGTCAGGTCGTCAACGGGTACCTCCGGAGGCTCGGCCTCCAGGCGGCTGCGGACGATAAAGGAGGCCCGCTCCCAGCGGTTGACTCCCTCCTGGAAGGCGATGGACTTCTGCCAGGGAGCGGCCCGGAAGACGGCGCATTCCAGGTGGACCCTTCCGGCGTAGCGGCCCCGTATTTCCGGTCGGGTGTAGGCCCGGCGCAGCAGGGTATCCGAAGCCACCTGCAGCAGTTCCAGGGAGGTGGAGGAAAAGGGCAGCGAGGTGCGCTCCATCACCGCCTCCTCGTGCCTGAGGGGGACCAGGGGGCTTTCGTCGTTGCCATTGGCGAGGGTCCATGCCTGCCAGCCCTCGTGGCCGAAGCGGTCCACCAGCAGGGTCGGGGACATGGCGGCAATCTGACCCAGGGTGTGGAGACCAAAGCGGTGCAGGGCTTCCCGGGTGCCGGCCGACAGGGGAAGCAGGTCTACCGGGTGGGAAGCCAGGAAGGCCGCCGGGTCCGAGGGCGCCCGGGTCGCGCCCAGGGCCTGGCTGGCCCGGGCGGCCACCAGGGCCGGGAACTTGCCCTCGCCAACGCCGACGCGGGGATTCAGCCAGCGCGGAATGGCGTTCAGCAGGGTGGTCACCAGCCGGGCCTCGCCGCCGTAAAGCTTCTCCAGGCCGTCGATGGCCACGTAGGCTATGCCCAGGTCCGCGTCTTCCACCCGGTCGCTGACCCCCAGCAGGGCGGTGAGCACCTGGCGAAATACCCGGCGGTAGTGGGACTCGTCAGCTTCCAGGGCCACCGCATTGGGCCGCAGCACCAGGGCCTGTTCCAGGGTGGTTCCCGGTGGTACCGACATCCCGGGGGAACTGTCAACCACCAGGGGACGGGTGTGGCTGCGGTCAACTATAATGGTTGGCAGATCACCGAGGTGGGGCTGCCGCTTCAGTTCAGCCTTGATCCTCAGGTGGGTAATCAGCGCACAGGCGACCTTCATCTCTTCCCGGCAACGCCCAATATGGGTTATGCGTTGCCGGGATAATATTACGAACTTATGTTCTAAAAGTCAACTTCCGGAGCTTAATCCACGAAGATACATGAAGGGGCACTAAGAGAGGTTTATCCACTAATGGACACGAATGTTCACTAATGGGATGTTCTGACATTAGTGGGTATTCGTGCTTATTAGTGGATTAAAAAGACAAGAAGATACGAGGAAGGTGATGGCAGAACTAACTGAACCGCAGAAAGCCGAACTGAAAGCACTAGAAGCAATGTGAGACGAGGACATAGACCTTTCCGATATTCCGGAAGGGCCAATTGATCGCTCCAAGGGCAGGCGCGGCCTTCTCTACCGACCCGTCAAGCAGGAAGTAACCATCACCCTGGACAAGTACGTCCTGGACTGGTTCGAGGAAAAAGAGGCGGACGAAAAGGCCCGCCACGAGGCTATGAACGAAGTCCTGACCGAATACATCCTGGACCAGCAGTTCCCCAACCGGGACAGGAACAGCCCGGAATGGGCGTGGAAACGCAATAACGAACGCCCGGTACACCCATTGGCGCAAAAGAACTTACCCACGAATAAGCGCGAATAAGCCCCACCATAATGTTCTGAAATTCGTGCCCATTCGTGGATAAAAACAACCGGCCCACCCGCTTGTTCAACAGCGGGTGGGCCGGTTTCATGTCCGCCTGTTCGGGCGACGGAACCGGGTTGCCGAGGGTTGGCTACCGGTCCATTACCTTCATGGTGTTCTCGTCCGGGTTGTACTGGTAGCGGACCAGGCGGTCCAGCTTCTGGGACTCCAGGCGCACCACCAGGGCGCGGCCGCCGCTGACGTTGCGGGTGTTGTGAATCTCGCCGGGCAGGAAGAAGGCCACCGTGCCGTTCTTCTGCACGAACTGTCCCGTCTCCTTCAGCTGCAGGCGGTCAACACCCTCGCCGGGGTAGAACCAGCGCCACTTGGTCTGCTCGATGGCGCCGTCGTACACGCCGTAGACCACCCAGGCATTGCCGTGGTCGTGGGGCAGGTTGTCGCGGCCGTCTTCCTGCACCGAGGCCATCAGCCAGAAACCGGGCTTGGGGTGTCCGGCTTCCTCTTCCAGGTGCAGGCTCTTGGGGCCGTAGCCGCCTTCTTCCGGCAGGTCCAGCATTTCCTCCAGCCAGCCGGGGGTGTTAATCAGGGTCTTCAGGTTGTCGGCCACGGCCTGGGCCTGGGCGAGCGGGTCGCTGGTGGTGGCGAAGGTCTCCCTGACGTCGTCAAGGAAAGCATCCATGGTATAAGTGGGTGCCATAGTCATAATCGACCTCCCTGTCCTTCAAGGTATCAAACCTGTGTATGATTTTCACTCAACTTCGGGTATGTTGTCAATCCTGTCCGAATCTGACAACGGTCCAGAGAAGTTGAGCGCCCGTGTGAAGCCCGCCAACCCCGGCAAAAGCCCAAATTACGGGAAGTTGGCGCCAATGCGGGTCAGGGGTTTCCCGGGGTCTCCCTGAGGCGGCTCAGTTCCGCTTCCAGTTGGTTCGCTCTTTCTTCGGCTTGCTCGGCTCTTGTCATTGCCCGATCCCGTTCTACCTGCACCCGGTCCCGTTCCGCCATCGTCCGACGGTGCCGCGGCACCGGAGCATTGGTGGCGGGGTCTATCCACAGCAGGCTCCCCTGCTCCCACCGGATTCTCAGGTTCAAAACTTCGCTGCAGCCTTCCAGAACGCCGGGTTCCACCTCCCTGACGTCGATGGGGACGCAGGAATCCCCCACCAGCTTGTCTCCCGCCAGTCGCTGTCCATGGTGCTGGCCCGTTTCGTCAAACCGCCAGTACTCGGGGATGCCCATGGACGCGTAGTAGTCCCGCTTCTCCCCTGTGTCGGCTTCGGCTGTGGTCTCGGATGCCACCTCCATCACAAAGTCCGGGGGTTTCCCCTGCTCCGAGCTGATATAGCCGTTGCTCTGGCGGTAGTCCTCCGGGCTGACGTTGAATGCGATCAGCAGGTCCGGCCGGCGGGCAAGGGATTTGTCCTGTTCCGGGGTGGCCACAATCCAGCGGTCGGCGGTTACCAGGGTGGTTTCGGGGTTGCCGAAATGGATGGAAAGGTTCTCCAGGTCGCCGGTGGTATAGATATGGTCGAAGGCAGTCACTTCGTCGGGCTCCCTGCGGGGAGGATCGGGCAGTCTGAACCGCTCCACTGTCCGGGTCTTCGGTCCGGTTGCCATATTTCACCTGCCGTTTCTGTTGAAGGTGGTGACGTAGTTTCGTTGATGGGCTGACTGCAATTCTATCATCGCCCCGCGACCATGGTTTGGCGCACGGTACAATTGTGTGAAGCCCCCTCCCGGCCGGATGCCTGGCGTTGGCTTGGACAGGTTGAGCAAGAGATACCGGCCGGCCCGCATCAGCAGGCCCGCTAGAAGGGCAGTTCCTGGCCTATGCCCTGCTCCCGCGCCTTGCGGTACACCAGTTGAGCGGCGGCAATGTCTTCCAGGGCCACCCCCATGGACTCGAACAGGGTCACCGCCTGGTCGTCGGGACGGCCATTGACTCGTCCCGCCACCACGTCCTGCAACTCGCACACCATGTCCCAGCGGAACTCGCCCCTGGCCTCGGGCCACATAAGGTCGCCACACTCGATTTTCGCCTGGTCCAGGTCGTCCACCGCAATCACCGCCGAGCGCAGCACCGTCGCTTCGTCCACCTCCCGGCGCATCCAGTGGTTGCCTCCCGCGGCGTTCACGTGGGCGCCAGGAGCCAGCCATTCCCCTTCCAGAACCGGGTCCCGCGCTGAGGTGATGGTAATGGCGACCGCCACGTCGGAAACGCATTCCTGGGCGCTTTCCACCGGGGAGACCTCGATGTTGAGCTGCTCGCTCATGCGCTGGGCGAAGCTCTCCCGCCGGTCCTGGCGACGGCTGAAAACCTTGGCGCGCTTGATGTCCCGCACGGCGCAGACCGCCTCCAACTGGGTACGGGCCTGAAAGCCGGACCCTATAACTCCCACGCTGTCGGCGTCGGCCCGGGCCATGTACTTCGAAGCCAGGCCCGAGGCGGCGCCCGTGCGGATCTGCCCCAGCCGACCGCCTTCCATGCAGGAAAGCAGTTCGCCGGAGTTATAGTCATAGAGCATCACAATCATCTTTGCGCCGCCGGCAAAGGACGGATACGCCTTGTAGCCAAAGACCTGGTTGCCGGCGTCGGCGGCGGCCATGAAGTGGAAGAAACCACCGGGCATACGGATGCGGGAGCGGGGCTTGATGTCCACCTGGCCGGCCCCGGCGTGGGCAAAACACTCGTCCAGCACATCCACACACTCCGACATGGGCAATAACTGCGCCACTTCCTGTTCGTTCAAAAATAGGGCCATCTTTCCTCCGGGAATTTGGGTTTGCCGGGCGCTGGTACGCCCCAGTCGCCGGTTAGTATAGCATCAGGAAATGCGGGGTTGAGGTGGCAGGTAAATATTGGGCGCATAAGCCGTAGTCAATTTGTGGCAATCCGAAAATACCTTTGTTAAGATTTATTAAAGGCAGTTAATTTATTGGCCCTCCAATTCCGCAATCTCACAGACTTCAGGTGGCCGTTGTGAACGCCAAGCCCCGTGTTTTCGTTACCCGCAGAATCATGCAGGAAGCCCTGGACCTGATTGACCGCCACGCGGAGATGGAGGTTTGGCCCGACGAAGAGCCCCCGCCTCCCGCAGTTTTGCGCGAGAAGGTGGCCGAAACGGAGGGCCTCCTGACCAACATCATGGACCGGGTGGACGCACCCCTGCTGGACTCCGCTCCTGGTCTGAGGGTGATAAGCCAACTGGCAGTGGGCCTGGACAACGTGGACGTCGCCGAGGCCACCCGCAGGGGCATTCCCGTGGGCTACACCCCGGGGGTATTGTCCAAGGCCACCGCCGACGTGGCTTTCGCCCTGCTGATGTCGGCCGCCCGTCGTATCGGGGAGAGCGATCGCTGGGTCCGCGACGGCCGGTGGACCCTGGCATTCCACCCCCTGCGCTGGCTGGGCGTGGACGTCCACGATAAGACCCTGGGCATCATCGGCCTGGGTCAGATAGGCCTGGAGATGGCCCGCCGGGGCCGCGGCTTCGACATGCGCATTATCTACCACTCCCGTACTCGCCGCCCCGAGGCCGAGGCCGAATACGGCCTGGAATACGTGGACCTTCCCACCCTGCTGGCGGAGGCGGACTTTGTGACTCTGCACGTGCCTCTAACGCCGGAGACTCGCCACTACATTGGAGAGGCTGAGTTGCGGCAAATGAAGGAAACGGCGGTGCTGGTCAACGTGGCGCGCGGGCCGGTGGTGGATTCAGCCGCCCTGTACCGAGCCCTGAAGGAGGGCTGGATTTACGCCGCCGGCCTGGATGTAACCGATCCTGAACCCATACCCGCCGATGACCAATTGCTTACCCTGGAAAACGTGGTCATATCACCCCACGTTGGCAGCGCGTCGCTGGTGTCCAGGGGCGCAATGTGCATGCTGGCGGCCCGCAACCTGGTGGCCGGCCTGGAAGGCAAGCCCCTGGTCCGGTGCGCCAACCCACAGATCTACGAAAGGGAAAACAGCTAAGCGCGGCCGAACCATGTCCGCGTCATTCAACATCTGGAGCCCAAATGCGCAAGCGGAATATCCTGATAATTGGAGCAATAGTAGTTCTTGTACCGGTGGTGGCCTTCGCCTGGTGGCTGCTTTCTCCCCTGTTCCTTACCACCACCGTGGATGAGGAGTTCCCCTTCGCCGTCAACGCCCAAATACCGGCGGAGATGACCATGGCGGAAGTGGAAATGGTGATGGAGACCATGGCGAAGATGGACCAGGAGCCCATTTCTGAGCCCATGCCGACGCCTGCCCCTGCCGAGGCAATCCGGGAAGTGGCCGTACTAACGAAAGCTTCACCGGAAATGCGGGAAGTAATAGAGAAAGCTATGGCCGGGGATACATCGGCCATGGAGGCAATGCTGGAAGAATCCGCCAATGCGGGCCCTCCCTCCGAACCGATAGCCCTGGCTTCCGGCAGTTTCCGCGACGCGGACTCTTTTCACCAGGGCAGCGGGACGGCGACAATCTATCTTCTGCCCGACGGCTCCCACCTGCTGAGGCTGGAGGACTTTGAGGTTACCAACGGCCCCGACCTGCGCGTCCTTCTGGCCCAGCCGGGCGACCCCATGAGCAGGGACGAACTTCAGGGCGGCGGCTATACCCACCTGGCCAAGCTCAAGGGCAACATTGGCAACCAGAACTACGAAATCCCGGCCGACATAAACCTGGACGAGCAGAACAGCGTCATCATCTACTGCATGCCCTTCCACGTAATCTTCAGCGTCGCCCCGTTGGAACGGGCCGGGTAGTCTTCCA
>CAZPMU010000078.1:0-9780 GCA_964587795.1 uncultured Dehalococcoidia bacterium
TTTTTAAGACGCGATTGCCAAGGGATTGCGGGATTGATTTCGCCACAGACATGGCAAAGTTATACAGCGGACCATTGCCTTCTTCGTGTCCCTGCGGCGGTGGATAGTCCAGAGCAGAAACGGGTGCAATGGACTTAACAACCGGATTGCGATTGACCTGCCCAAGGGCCAAAGGTATATTACTGTAAATTTCTCAGACGGAACTGTCGGCATTGCCAACCAGGCCCGTTTGAGCCGATGAAGGCAAAGAGGCCCACCGATGTATGCATTGATTCTGGCGGGAGGCAAGGGAGAGCGGCTTCGCCCGTTGACTGACACCCTGCCCAAACCGCTGGCTCCCCTGGATGGCAAGCCCATTCTCTGGTACCAGGTGGAATGGTTGAAACGGGCGGGGGTTACCAACGTCATATTCCTGGTGGGCTATCGCTGGGAAATGGTACGGGAGTATTTTGGAGATGGGTCGAAGTTCGGGATCAAGCCCACATACAGCGTGGAGACCCGGCCCCTGGGCCGGGGCGGGGCGATACGTGCGGGAATGGCCCAGATTCCGGAGGAAGAGGAAACCTTTATTGTTCTGAATGGTGACATTATTACCGGCCAGGACCCCAACGAAGTGATGGACTCGTACCAGGGCAAGCGGGAGGCCAACCCGGACCACCTGGCAACTATCATGGTAGTACCCATGGTGAGTCCGTACGGGCTGGTGGAGCTGGGCCAGGACAATGACGTGGTGGGTTTCAGGGAGAAGGTGGTACTGCCCCACTGGATAAACGCCGGCGTTTACGTGTTCAACCGGAGCATGGGGCCCCTGATGCCGGAACTGGGCGACCACGAGGTAAGCACATTTCCCGACCTGGCGGAACAGGGCCGGATTTCCGCCTTCAAGTCCAATGAGTTCTGGCGCAGCATCGACTCTTTCAAGGACCTGCGGGAGGCGGAAGATTACATAAAAGAGGCGCAACCCGGGTCTGAAGCCGCTTCGGCGGATGAAGGTTTGAGTCCGTAGTGGCGACAATCATCAGCCCGGAAATGGTCAATCGGGTTTCCCAGGCCGCCGCCAGGGTGAGGGAGAACATCGGCCGGGTGCTGGTGGGGAAGGACGACGCGGTGGAGTTGACACTGGCGGCGGTGCTCAGTGGCGGCCACATTCTGGTGGAAGACGTGCCGGGAATTGGGAAGACCACCCTGGCGCGGGCGCTGGCCGGGTCGCTGGACTGCGTTTTCCGCCGCATCCAGTTCACTCCGGACCTGATGCCGTCGGACATAACCGGCGTGAACTTCTATAACCAGAGGACGGGTGAGTTTGAATTCCGGCCCGGTCCGGTGATATCGCAGGTTGTGCTGGCGGACGAGATCAACCGGGCGACGCCCCGGACGCAATCGGCGTTGCTGGAAGCCATGGGTGAGCAGCAGTTGACGATTGACGAGGTGACCATTCCCCTGCCGGCGCCATTCCTGGTTATTGCCACGCAGAACCCCATTGAACTGGAAGGCACCTTCCCCCTGCCGGAGGCCCAGTTGGACCGGTTTTTGATCCGGCTGCAGGTGGGGTACCCGGAGGAAGAACAGGAGGAGGAAATGCTCGTCCGGTTCAATAACGCCAATCCCATGGCTGAACTGGCCCCGGTGGCTACCGGGCCGGAAATTGTAGAGTACCAGGCCTTGACCCAGCTGGTGTACGTGGACCCGGTGCTGCGAAACTACGCGGTGCGAATCACCCAGGCCACCCGTCAGCACCCGGAGGTGGAGTTGGGCGCCAGTCCCCGCGCCACCATGGGCCTGTACCGGTGCAGCCAGGCGCTGGCAGTGATGCGCGGCCGGGAATACGTTACGCCCGATGAGATCAAGGAGCTTGCTCCCTATGCCCTGGGCCACCGCATTATCCTGAAATCCCAGGCCCGCTTGAGGGAGCGCACCACCGCAGGTGTAATCCAGGATGTCCTGGAGCAGGTTTCCGTACCGGTGTAGGCGGGGGTTATAACCCGTCCGTCCTGGGGACGGATTTGCACCGGCCCGTGGCGCAGGGGCGGGTTTCCGACCCGACAGGTGTGGCCCACCGCAACGTGGGCCGGGTTTCCGACCCGCCGGTGGTAATAAAATGCTCAACGATTTCTGGCTCTTTGCCAGCGCAATTCTTCTCTTTATTGGCCTGGTTGCCAGCCAGGGCCTGCTGCTCATTGTGGGGTCGCTGGTGCTTATCGTCTGGGTCCTGGCCAAGTTCTGGGACCGTTTCGCCTTCAAGCGAGTCAATCACTCCAGGAGCCTGTCCCGGAACCGCGCCTTTGTGGGCGACTCAGTGGACTATTCCGTAACCCTGGTCAACGACAAGGTTGTCCCCCTGATCTGGGTGGATATTCACGATAACTTTCCACCGGAGCTGGACTTGCCCGGCGCCACGGTGCGGGGGACGGGATTGGAGGTTGACCGCGAGCACCGCATCACCACTTCCTTGCTCCCCTACCAGCAGGTTACCTGGAAATACACGCTCCGGTGCCTGGCCCGGGGCTACCACCGCATTGGTCCGGTCAGGCTCCGCAGCGGGGACATTTTCGGTTTTACCGCGGCGGAGACCCGGATTGAAGGAGTCGATCACATCCTGGTTTACCCCAGGATAATCGACTTGAAGGAGTTGATTTTTCCCACGGAACATCCCCTGGGCGATACCGGCAGCCGGCGGCCGCTGTACCAGGACCCCAGCCGGTTTTTCGGACTGCGCGACTACCGGGTACAGGACCCGATGAAGCACATTGACTGGAAGGCTACCGCCCGGCGGTCTCAACTGCAGACGAAGGTGTTCGAGCCGGTGGTTTCCCTGGATGTTTTGATTGCCCTGAACGCCACCACCGGCGAGTTCGCCTGGCAGGGAAGCAATCGCCGGCTGTTCGAAAGGGCGGTTACCGTGGCCGCTTCCGTGGCCGACCACTGTTCCCGCATGGGGTACGAGTACGGCCTGATAAGCAATGGCGTGGCAGTCTATTCGGGCAAGTGGCTCAGCGTACCGTTCAGCAGTTCCTCCCTGCAGCTGGGACTGGTGCTGGAAGCCCTGGCCATGGCCGGGCCCTACTCGGTAATTTCATTGACCGACGTGCTGCAGCACGAACGGTCTTCCATCCCGCCGGGAGCCACCGTTGTCGTAATAACGTCGGTGGTGACCCGGGCGCTGGCCAACGAGATTAACAGCATGCAGCATCGGGGTTACCGGGTGATTGTCCTCTTTTCCGGCGACGGTGGGCCGAATCACCCGCTGCCCGGCGTAACCGTCCTTTCCCTGGCTCGCGCGCTGGAAGTCCTGGACGAGGAAAAGGTGGAGTGGCATGAGCCAGTTTTGGCGGGTTAGCGCAATAACCTTAACGGCCTTGTACCTGGAGGCGACCGGGGCGTACCTGGCCTTCTCGCTGTTTACCGCGCTGACCAACACCGCGGCGGCCCTGCTCCCCTTGTGGCTGGTATTACTGGCGCTTGTCTGGTCCTTTGTTCTTTCCCTGTACATCCAGACAATCCGGTTCTCCTTGAACCTGCGGGGCGCCATCGGCCTGCTCATCAGTGTCCTGTCCCTGCTGGCGCTGACCAACCTGAATTCAGGATTGGGGTTTTTCCCCATTGGACGCCTGATCTATGGCGACCTTCACTTTGCCTTCACCCTGGCACTGTCGTTTGTCTTCCTGGTGGGCCTCTGGTGGCGGGGGACAGGTCTGGCCCATGACGAGGTTTCCCTGGAGACGGTGAGGACAGCCTTCCAGTGGGCGCTGGCCGTTTTGATTATTGCCGTGGTTGTGGACACCCTGGTGCCGGCGGATATAGTTGGCGGATTTACCGTTCTCGGGTTTTTCGCCGTGGGACTGTTCGGCCTGTCCTTGGCCCGGTTTTCGACGGAGTCGGCGGACGCGCAGTTCATGTCCCGGGAGTGGCTTATTCCCATAGCCGCCGCCGTGGGGGCCGTGCTGCTGCTGGCCCTGCTGATTTCAGGTCTTGGAATGGGTGGTCTGGACGACGTCACCAGGCTGCTGCTCAGGTTTATCGGCAACGTGGGTGAGTGGATTTTGAGGCCTATCCTGCTGGGACTGGGCTACATAGCCGAAGCCCTGGTGGTGTTCGGCAAGTGGCTCACGTCGATAATGGGCGGCGGCGACCTCAGCGGCCTGAATGAGGCCCAGGAGCAGTTGCGGCGATTCCACGAGAACCTGGAGGATGTGGAGGGCGCCGGGTTGCCTGAGTGGGTCTATACATTGCTCCGGGTAACGGTTTTTCTCCTGGCCACTTTGATCATCGGGTTCATCGTTTTCCGGGTCTTTCGATTCCGGAGGCTGTTCAAGCTTTCGGGAGATGTGCAGGAGGTCAGGGAATCGCTGTTTACCTGGGGCAAGGCTAACGCAGACCTGGCCGGACTGGTCGAAGGGTGGTGGAACGACCTGGTTGGGAAGGCGATCAACGACGGGAGGTCTGAACCCGAACCCGAGGACCCCCGGGAGGTCTATCACCGGTTTTTGAATATATCCGATACCATGGGCCACCCCAGGGCGGAGGGCCAGACGCCAAGGGAACACCAAGGTGATGTGGGGGAAGAACTGCCATTCCAACCGGTGGACCGGATTGTGGGGGGATTCCATTCGGCCCATTACGGCAACCACCCGGCCGGCAGCGGTGAGATGCAGATTTTGCTGCAAAACCTGGCGGAGTTGCGGCAGCGTGAGGCTGAATGGAAGGAAAGGGAAAAGGCCAGGGAAAAAGAAAGTTCGGAAGAGGCTGAAGAATAGCCGTTCTTCCGAACTGTTGGGATGGCCGCAGCAGTTTAATGGCTACCTGAACTGGGGTATTGTCTCCCCAGCCAGCGACTCCATCAACTCCCGTATTTGGTTCACGTCGCCCGTGTTCAGGGCCAATACCATGTGTTCAACCCCCGCTTCCCGGTAT
Organism: uncultured Dehalococcoidia bacterium; assembly: GCA_964587795.1. GTDB lineage: Bacteria > Chloroflexota > Dehalococcoidia > Lucifugimonadales > UBA3495 > Bin22. The sequence continues at coordinate 4,912 of CAZPMU010000078.1, forward strand.
GCCGCTACCGCCAGCGCCGTCTGCTCCAGGTCGTGGCCGGGAATGCGGGCGCGGCTGGCCGCCCGGTCGCTGGACGGTCCCCCGCCTGCCTCCACTTCCACCCGCGCGGACCAGGTAAACGACCCCGGGTCGCGTCCGGCTTCCACCATCATCTCGCTTACCTGCTCTTTCTTCAGGGCGTATTCTTCCGGCGTTACTCCCGACGGATGCCACCCGTTTCCCATGCGCGCCGCCCGCCGCAGCGCACCCTCGCTGGCGCCCCCGATCCACACCGGTATGTGAGGCCGCTGCACGGGCTTGGGTGAAAAGCGCAGGTCGTCGAAGTTCCACCGGCGGCTGTGGTAGCTGGGCGCGGGGCTCTCCCACAATTCCCGCATGACCCGGATGCACTCGTTGGTCAGCGACGCCCTTTCCGACATGGGAATGCCCAGGGCCTCGAACTCCTCGGTCATGGCCCCGACGCCCACACCAAGGGTTACTCGCCCCCCGCTCATCTGGTCCAGCGTGGCCGTGTACTTGGCCAGTTCCACCGGGTTGTGGTAGGGCAGGACGAGGACGGAGGTGCCCAGCAGCACCCGGCTGGTAGTGGCGGAGAGGTAGGTGAGGGTGGCAAGAGGATGATAGTAGGGCTTGTCGTCCAGCCGCTCGCGGATGTAGCCGTTGTTGAACAGGTGGTCCATCACCCAGACCGAGTCATACCCCAGTTCTTCAGCCAGTGGACCGAAGGCCAGAGCTTCCTGAACGTTCTCGATGCCCCAGTTGTTGGGAACGGTAACTCCGAACTGCATCCCTCACCCCCCGGGTCCTAGCCCGTCTTGATGGCCTGAATCAGCCTGGCGGTTTCGATGGCGGCGACGGCGGCGTTGCTGCCAATGTTGCCCGACTTTCCCCCGGCCCGGTTAATGGCCTGGTCCATGTTCTCGGCCGTCAGCACCCCAAAGATGGTGGGCACTCCCGTTTCCAAACCTACCGACGCGATACCGCCGGAGGACTGGCCGGCTACCATTTCGTAGTGGTCCGTTTCACCGCGAATTACCGCGCCCAGGCAAATTACCGAGTCGTACCTGCCCGTCTGCGCCAGCGTCTTGGCCACCACCGGAAGCTCGAAAGAACCCGGTACCCACGCCACGCCGATGTCGTCGTCGCGAACACCGTACCGTTCCAGGGTTTCCACGGCGCCACTGAGCATCTGCTTGGTGACGAATTCGTTGAAGCGGGCCACCACCACGGCGACCCTCAAGCCCTGACCATCCATGTCTCCATTTATTTCCTGGGGCACGGTATCTTCTCCAATCCTTGAAATCTAAACGCGCTCTTAGGGGTTCGTGTCCTGGCCGGATTGCGCCCTGCCGGCCTGCATCACCTGTTCCAGCAGTTTTTCCTCGGTTACGGGGGCGGGAAGGCGATAGTAATCGTTGACCAACACCAGTGGAATGGAGGTTACACCCAGGCTGCGGGCCAGGGGCGGGAAGTCCCTGATCTGCACAGCGTCAGCACTAATGCTCGGGTTTTCCCGGGTCATGGCGAAGGCGGTATGGACCGCCCGCGCGCCGGTTTCCTCCTCCGGGGTAACGATGACCTGCAGGTGTACGGGACGCGTTACCTGCCGGAGCATTCTGCGGGTGCCGTTCTGCAAAGGACTGACCCCCCGGGACACGGAGCGTATGGTTTCAATCAGCCCGGCCATCTGGTGACCCAGGGGCGCGCCATAAAAGGCCATTCGCGGGCGGTCTTCGTCCCCCAGCAGTATGGCGGGTATTCGGGCAACTGCCATAGCCTGGACAGTTGCCGCGTCCGCGAAGAAATCGTGCACTTCCAGGTCAATCCTGGGAGAGGCGCTGGCGACTTCCTCCATTAGCTGCCGGGTTTGGTCGCAGGTGGGACATTCCCTACCCGGTATGGCGATTAAGGACGGGCCCCGAGTGAACAGGCGCAGTTTGACCGGCGACTTCAGGTCTTTCCGGAAGGTCCGCCTTAGCTGGTTCCGCTGTTGAGTTGAAATAGCGGCCGACTGGGTCAATCCTTAAGCTCCACCAGGTTAAAGGCTGGTCCGACTGCCCGGGCCAGGACTCCAACGGCGAATGTTGAGTTGGGTCCATGCTTTACAGGGGGCCGGGTCTGCCCAGTTTACACGCCAGCAGGGGGCTTAGCTACCCTTTTCCAGCAGGCTCTTTATGGCCCACATGCGCTGGAACAGGGTGAAGCAGGAGACCACGGCAATGCCCAGCAGAATCCAGGGCATCAGCGGGAAGCCGGTCAGGCCATCGACTATCAGGCCAGCGCCCAGAATAATCACCCTTTCGGTCCGGGTCATCACCCCGTCCCGGGTAAAGGCCCCCAGTCCCTCGCCCCTGGCCCGCAAATAACTGACGACCTGGGAGAATATCAGGGCCAGCAGCAGTATCGCCACGTACAGGGTCAGGGTGTCGCCGTGAAAGTCCCCCCGCAGGAAATACAGGGCGATGCCCACGAACAGAGCCGCTTCCCCCAATCGGTCGAATACCGAGTCCATCAGTGCGCCGAAGGGACTGGCCTTGCCGGACATTCGGGCCAGGGCGCCATCGAACATATCCAGGGCGCCCCCTGCCAGGAACACGATACCCCCTGCCAATAGCCAGCCGTTGCTGACCATCCAGGCGGCTGCGACGCAAACGACGAAGCCTACCAGGGTTATAGCGTTGGGAGTGAACCCCAGCGCCTGGAACAGCCGCGCCCCGGGGACTTCAACGTACTGGGCCAGGGCCGCCCGCACTTCCTCTCTACCTGGCAGGGCCATTGGTCTCCGCGATGCAATCGTAGTAATAGCTCTCCACCTGGCGGGCCACCACTTTCCAGCGGTATTGCTCGACCATTTGGCGGCCGGTTTCACCCAACCGGCGGGCGTAGTCCGGGTGTTCCACCAGCGTTGCCAGGGCATTGGCCAAAGAGAGGGCGTCGCGACGGGGGAAAAGCAGCCCCTGCTCACCATCCTTGACGATTCCCATGTAGCCTTCGATGGCGGATGCGACGATGGGCTTGCCACAGGCCATGGCCTCCAGCAAAACGATGCCAAAGCTCTCCTGGCCCGTGGCCGGCGAACAAAATATGTCCGCCGACGCATAGTACCTGGGCAGGTCCTGGTACGATACTCCCCCCACCATAACGACGTCGCCAGGGTTGCGGGCGCTGAGTATCCCGTGAGATTCCCGGTCCAGGTTCCCCGGCCCCACCACGATGAGCCTGGTATTGGGGTAGTCCCATTTCAGGCGACAGTATGCTTCTAGGAGATACCTGAGTCCCTTGCGTTTTTCCATGCGACCCACAAACAGGATGTTTGTTTTTCCATCCTGGTACTGGGGCCAGGGCGCGGCGTTGCCGGCAAAGTGGTCAACGTCAATCCCGTTGGGGATTATGCGGTAGTCCCTGGGGAAGAAATTATGCACGTACTTGTGGGCGGCCGGGGAGACGGCGATACCTCCGTGCAGCCGCCGGTGCCAGCGCTTGATGATGGGCTGGCTGAAACGATAGAGATGCTGGCGGCTGTAGTAGGCGTGAAAGGTGCCCACGTTGACCGTGTTGGAGCATTCCAGGAAGCACAGGGGCAGCACCGGGGCCAGGGGTTCGTGAAGGTGAATCAGGTCGAAGCGCTCTTCGTCCAGGATTTCGCGAACCCGGCGGTACAGCCACCATGAGAGGGATACCCGGGCGATGGAGCCGCCGCTGGGCACGGGAACGGACCTGCCCAAGGGAACGAATGACTCAGCCTCGAAGCACTGACGAGATGGAGAATGGGGAGCAAGAACCTTGACCTTGTGTCCGGCGTGGGACAACTCCTGGGCCAGTTGCGATACGTGGGCCGTAACGCCCCCCGGCCAGGTAAAGTCGTAAGGGGACACCATTGCTATTTTCACAACAATTCAACGGCCCCGGGTCTGGATATAGACTGTCATGCTCAGTGAAGCCCTGTCATTCCGGTTAATCCGAAAATTCTATCAGCTATGGTACGCCCTAACAAGAACGCCGGGTGTCCAGGCCAGGGTCTTTCGGTTTTCTACCAGGGCAGGCACAAGGCCTGCCCCTACCACTGCCTGAGTAGCGTTGCCCCTACGGGCAACCCTGGCGGTTGCCCTGGCTTTTCCGGCGAGGTCGCCGATAATCGAAAGGCCCTGGTGTCCAGGCTGGCGTGAAAGTCCCCCAAGGGCCTGAAAATCCGACCAGGAACAGAAGCCTAACGGCAGGGTTCGGCCATATTCTTACCCCAAGTTCCTCAACATCAGGGTTGGCTCCAGGCATGGTTCAGCCTCAGGATTGTCTTCACTAGTCGCCGCGATTCTGCCAACCCGGGCCTCCCAGCCAGGGACATGCGAAACTCCTTCCTGGGCAAACCGACCGTCTGCAGTCAACTACACCATATACCGCATCTAACCGACTTGCGGAGTCTTCACATCCAGTAATGCTAAGTAGATAATTCTCAGCAAGGAAGCCCGCCTTAGCCGGTCCGTCGGTCACACCGACATTCGATTTCGCCACGACGTCGGAAGGGATACCGCGCACGAGAACGTGGCCTCGCCGCCGCGGCCGTGTACGAGGGGGCTTTGCTTCCGGGGCTGAGCGACCATGTCCTCTTCCACAGCACGAACTCGAAGAACGTCGCTTCACAACGGGTTGGCCAACGGCTGGGGCTTCGCTGGTTCGGCGGGGGCTATGCGATCACGTGGCGACCGTCGTACGCACGGTGGAGGCCGTTGTATGCACGATAGAATCGGAGGAATTGACCTTGTCTTCTGATGAACAACAACCGCAAAGCCACCGGTCTTCGGACAAGGCGGTCAGGGACTACGAGCGTGCAGTCGAGAAAGGCGCGCGTCGCCAGCGTTTGAAGTCGGCCCG
>CAZPMU010000079.1:0-8621 GCA_964587795.1 uncultured Dehalococcoidia bacterium
ATTCTGACAAGACTGTCATTCTGAACGGAGTGAAGAATCTAAACTCCCTCCCACAAACCAACCCTCGGACCCGCAACCGAGCTTTGGGGAAGGATTTTAGGCCCTTCGGCAAGTTCAGGCCGGCATTGACTTCCTGATTGAGTGGCCAGCGGAACTAAAACGCGATTGCCCTGCCCCCGCTGGCAGCGTTCCGATTAGGGCGGTTTTGCCTTGGGGCCAGGGCAGGCACGCAGCTATGCCCCAACCACTCCTGCGTTTGGACCACCTGAGCGGACTCGACGTCACCGACGCTGGCTGCCTTCTTTTGCAGGCAACAACCGCCTGCCCCCGCCATACCGTCATAACTGCGAACGCCGGTATCCAGCACTACGCCCGTCATTCCGGCGAATGCCGGTATCCAGTGATCTTGCCTTTCAATATGTCCCGGGCGCCCTTACCTTCCCAGATTCCGGCCTTCACCGGCAAGCGGGACCTGGCGCCAAGCCTGCCCCTCCTGACTCGGAACGCTTACCGGCACACCTGGCTGCGTTCACCTGACCACATCCCCTGTGAAATGCACTCAAACCGGCGAATAAGCTATTTACCCATATCCATTATTCTTTCTATCAATGTTGCCGCCGCCTTCGTATTCACGCCTCGGAATCAATGCCTTGGTGTTGCCATTATTGAGCCTAACAAATTAAGCAAAATAGCGCCGTTATTAAGTGCTAATTCGTAGCAATATTAAGATACAGAAGAATCTTGCTTCCTATTAAACCCATACTGCAATCCGAACACGTATTGACACATAATGATGAATACTATATAAATGCACGAACCTCGCAACGGGGTATCTTCCCTACCAGGAGGTGAGCAAGGAATATTTTTGCTTTGACATTAATCAATTGAAGGGCTTACCCAGAAATGTTCTAGCTGGAGGATGACCTACATGAGAGCAAGAAGATCGGCAAAAAACCACTGGTTTGGCCGCGTCCTTACGTCCATGCTGGTACTGCTGGCTTTACTCGCGGTTGCCTGTGGCTCGTCTCCTGCCGCAGAAGAGCAGCAGACCACCACCGAAGCTACCCAGCCGGAAACTGCACGGCCCGAGGCCCTGGCTATTCCGGCAACCCAGGCGCCGGCCCCCCAGGCGGCGGCCCAGGAACCGGCCCAGTCCGGTTCCCAGGAGCCTGCTTCTCAGCCCGCCAGCGAAGCCCCGGCTCCCACGGCGGCGCCCCAGCCCACGCAGGCGCCCCCACAGATGGCAGCATCTGCCAGAGATACCATGACCTTCCTCACCGCCGAGGAACCCACTACCATCGGGGCCGCCAGCCCTAACTGTGGCGGAAACATCCAGAACACCATTTGCGACGACCTGGCCAGCGACCCCCTCACCTGGATTGACGACCACAACAACTACCAGGTTGTGGGTCTGACCGGCGTCGAGGGTTGGGAGCAGATTGATGCCGACCGCTGGCGCTTTAACCTGCGCCAGGGCGTCACCTTCCACAATGGCGCTCCCTGGAACGCGGAGCAGGCAAAGTTCTGGATCGACTACTTCGGTGACGAGGAAACCAGCGGCCACTACAACTCCAACGACTTCAGCTTCCACGGCGTCTTCGGTGGCGAAGTGGTGGACGAATACACCCTGGACGTGGTTTGCGGCAAGGCATGCCCCATTCTCCCCCGCACTACCATCTTTACCAAGTTCCAGGATGTAGGCTGGTTCCTTGAGCAGACGGCAGCAACCTCTATCGCAGACCTTCCCGATGAAATGCCGGCGGAAGTCGAGCGGTTCACCGTCGGGTTGGGTCCCTACAAGATTGTGGAATGGCGCACCGGCCTGGAAGTGGAGTTGGAAGCCTACGAGGGCTACAATCCCAACCCCGCTACCAACTATTCCCGCGCTCCCACCATCAAGACCCTGATCCAGCAGTGGCGCAATGAACCCCTTGTTCGCGCCTCCGCTTTGGCCGCCGGCGAAGCCGACTGGGCCGAAATCGCTTTCCAGGACCGGGACCTGGCTCCCAAGTGGAAGTCGGCCACCAACAACGAGGCTTACGTTTACGCCATCGACACCGTGCACCATCCCTGGCTCCGCATGAAGGAAGTCCGGGAAGCGCTCAACCTCGCCATTGACTGCCAAACGGTGATGGAGGAAGTATTCGATGGCGTCCTCGAGTGCTACGGCAACATCGCTCAGACCGGCACCGTGGGCATCACCCCTGAGAACTCTGCCGGCTATCCCTACGACCCCGAGCGGGCCATGGAACTGTTACAGCAGGTAGGCTATGATGCCGATGCCGACGATAGCCTCATTAAGCTGCACATCCGTTCCCAGCGGGTGCCCAAGGACGTAGAGTATGCTGAGGCCGTCATCACCTTCTGGCGGGACGTAGGCATCAACGCCGAACTCCTGGTGGTGGAGTCATCCATCCACGCCGGTACCGGCCGGTCCAACTGCGGTCACGGCCGTACCCGGGAGGACTTTTTGAACGCTTCCGGCGCCGATCTGCACCAGAAGTGCCTGGCTCTTGGTCCCGGCATGCCCAACTACGCCTCCATGCACATTACCGCGCCAGCCACTTCCACCGAGTCCCTGGACTTCTCCCGGCAGGCCGTCCTGCGGAACAGCTGCTACAGCCGTTCCAGCGGCGTCTGCTACCAGGACTTTGAGGATAAGCTGGAGATTGCCAATGCCACTCCCTCCGGAGACCTGCGCCGCCAGCGCATGGAGGAGTTGGCCGACCAGGTACACTTCAACTACCACTTCGTTCCCAACTTCCTGGTAGTCCAGATTTACGGCCTGGCCGAAGACCTGGAGTGGGAACCCCACTACGCTCCCCGCATCCGGGCCAACATCATGGACTTCATTCCCCAGTAGGCCCAGGCCAGGGGCAACCCTGCCTGACCAGGTCCCACTAGCAAAGGCGCCCCGGCCGCATGGTCGGGGCGCCTTTAAGTATGCTGATTGCGGTATCAGGTTGGTATTTCCCTGCAACCCATCCCTCACGGCCGCAGCGCCGGCTTTCCAGTCTTCCCCGGAGTCGCTCAGCCTGGCGATCAGTCTTCCGGGTCTTCCCCCAGCACCAGGTCCCGCAGGGTAACCAGGCCAATGGGGTTCCGGTCACTGTCCACCACAAGGGCCCGACCAACGTTATGCTCCACCATCAGTTTGACGGCGTTGCGTACCAGCATCCTTGGCGGCAGGGTAAACGCTGGCTTGGTCGTTACTTCATAGACGTTAACCCGCTCCGGCGACCTGTTCTGCGCTACTACCTTCACCGCTATGTCGCGCAGCAGCAACAGCCCGGCCTCGTCGTCTTCGTCACGTCGCATCACCGCCAGGGAATTAACCCCGAACTCCCGCATCATGTCTATCGCTTCCAGCGCCGTTGCCAGCCCCTCGATGACGTGGAGGTTGGTGGACATTACGTCCTCCACCCGCAGATTCCTGTACTCGTTCATAATTCCTGCTCCACCTCTTCCCGAATGGCAGCCATTTGTGTCATCAGCCCCACGGCATCCTCCACGTCAATCTGGAACGCGATTCCCGAGCCTCCCTGTGTGTCGAAGCCCGCCGCGTCCCTGATCCGCTCCAATATGTAACGCGCCCTTACGTCAGCCACCACGAACATAACCAGGTCTCGCTGCGCTACCATCTGCAATCCGAAGAAGGTCTTCTGGGGCAGCAGACCCTCTCCCCTTACACTGGTGATTATTGTGGCGCCCGTGGCCCCGCCCGACCTGCCCGCTTCCAGCACGGCTTCAGTCTTGCTGTCGCTGACCAGCGCGACGATCAGCTTCATCTTCATCTATTATCTCTCCCCCTCCGGTACAACCGGTTTGCCTTTTCGTGCAAGGTGAGTTGATACAAAGCTATATGCCAGTACGGTCATTATGGGGAATACGCTGGCGAAGGCAATAAGCCCGAACCCGTCTATCAGTGGACTCCGGCCCGGAATGCTGGCCGCCAGGCCCAGTCCCAGGGCGGCCACCACCGGAACCGTAACCGTCGAGGTGGTCACGCCGCCACTGTCGTAAGCCAGGGGAATTATGCTCCTGCTGGCCCTGAAGGTCTGCAGAATGACCACCGCATAAGCGGCTATGATGTACCAGGGCAGTGGCGTGCCGGTCACGATTCGGAAGCAACCAAGCGACACCCCTATGGCCACGCCGAGCGCCACCGCTATCCTCAATCCCCATGACTTTATCTCGCCCCCCGAAACTTCCTCTGCCTTCAACGCTACTGCGATTAATGCCGGCTCGGCCACGGTGGTGGCGAACCCAATGGCCGCTGCGAAGGCATAGACCAGCAGGTAGTTCCGCCAGTCCACTTCGCCTTCTGCGCCCAGCGTTCCCAGCATTTCCGGCTCGGTCAACTGCCGCGCCATGGACTCCCCTATGGGGAACAACGCCTCTTCCAGGCCTATCAGGAAAAGGGCCAGGCCCACCAGTACAAACCCGAACCCCACAATCATCCGGCGGGCCTGGGGGAGCCTGCGCCGCAGCACCACCACTTGAAAGAACGCCAGCACCGCCACAATGGGCGCCACGTCTCGCACGGTACCCAGCAGGGTGGCCCCAAATGTGTCCATGAACCCGCCCATCACACTAACGTCCCATACGCCATGACGCAGATCATCGGGGTAAGGCTGGCAAAAGCTATTATTCCGAAGCCGTCCACCAGGGGATTCCGGCCCCTGATGGTAGTGGCCAGGCCTACCCCCAGCGCGGTCACCAGCGGCACCGTAATTGTGCTCGTCGTTACCCCGCCCGAGTCGTATGCCACCCCGACTATTTCCGGCGGCGCGAAGAACGTCATCACTGTAACCAGCACGTAACCGCCAATTATCAGCCGGTGAATAGGCCACCCTTTAAGGATGCGCAACACGCCGATGAGCACCGCAATTCCCACCGAAAACGCCACAACGAGTCGCAGGTTCAACGCGTAACTGGAACGGGAGGCTTCACTGGCGGCTATGGCCCCGGCCTCCGAGGCCACCTTGGCGGCTTCATCCGCTATCGCAATCAGCGCCGGCTCAGCCACGGTGGTGCCAAATCCCAGGCAGAAGGCAAAGGACAGCAGGGCGACCAGGCTCCGTTTGTTGGCGAAGCTCTGCGCCAGCGTGTCTCCCAGCGGAAACAGGCCATACTCCAGCCCCTGCATAAACAGGGACAGGCCTCCCACCACGCAAAGCAGACCTGCCGTCACTCCCACCAGGTTGGGGAAGGGCTGCTGCAGTACCACTATCTGGAAAAACCCGATGACAAGGATGATCGGGGCCAGGTCTCTCAGCGAGACCAGGATGCGCCGCAAGGCCCAGATGAGGGGTTTGGTCAGCCTCTTTGCGAGGGGACGCTTAGCCTGCTGGACCAGCGTATAAATGGGGGGAGATTCTAAGAACATCCGTAGCCGACTAACCGATATCAGCCCGGCCCGGCGTCCGGGGACCGCTGTCTGGCAAGGCCCAAAAGGTGCATGCGCGCTTCAACACTGCCAAAAGGTTCGATCCCTCGAACTCAGAGTATTACCCGCACAATCCGGGAGCCCAGCGAATAACATGGAGGATATTATCATTCCGGGAAGTCACTTAGATAGCGACAACCGCTATCGATTTCATCCAAAGTGGAGTAGCGCTTCCCGCCACCATGGCGCCGCCGGGTGTAGTGCTCCTTCTGTCCGACCATTCCCTGAACGCCCGTTGGGCAAAGGGCCCGTCTCCTGGCTCTCGGCACGCGGTCTGGAGTCAGTAAACCTGCAGCCGCAACCACCGTTTAAATAGACCCATCGGGCTCCAGGCCCAGCAGCACCCTGCCAAACTGCTGCCCCCCCAGGTCCATAATCAACCCGTCCCGGTGGGCAATCGCCTGGGCGTCGCGGTGGAAACGCTGCATCGGTTCCGAATCAAACAGTGCATGCCCGCCGCTCAGGTCAAACAGCCGGTTTACTGCCTGCAGGCCCAGCTGAGTGCAGAACGCCTTGTCCCTCCGGAATTTTGCCCGCTCCAGGTTATTGAAGGGTTCCCCCTGGCGGCCCTTTCTCAGAATTTCTGCCACGTCCTGCCCCATCAGGCTCTCGGCAGCGTCCACCTCGGCACAGGCCAGGGACAAGCGCAGGTGTATCGCAGCGGAATCGGCGGTCCTACCCGGCCCGGAGGTCCCTGACAGCCGGCTCACGAACTCGTCAATCATTCCTTTAGCCAGGCCGATCATGGGAGCAACCAGGTCCCAACCCAGCAGTACCGGAATGGGGACCCGGTAGCGGTCCTGTCCGTGCAGTTCCCAGGCGCTCAGGTCGGTGTCTCCCGCGGTGGAAACCTCCAGCGCCCGGTGCTCCGGAACGAACGCATCCTCAACTTCAATGTCCTTGCTGCCCGTGCCCCGCAGTCCCGATACAAACCAGGTGTCCACTATTTGGTAATCGCCCTTCGGCACCAGCACCCAGTTGCGGCGGCCAATCCCGGCCACTCCCAGCATGACCCAGTCGGCCGAGTCGCATCCACTGGAAAACTCCCACCGGCCCGTAAGGCGGTACCCTCCGTCCACCGGCGTGCAGGACGACTTGCCGGGGCTTAGGGAGCTGGAGCACAGCGTGTCGGGCCCATCACCGAACACTTCCTCCTGCGCCTTAAGCGGCCAGTACCCCACCAGCCACGAATGGGCCACCCACAGCGAGTAGCACCAGGATGTGGATGCGCATCCCCTGGCCAGTTCTATCCCCACTTCATGGCCGGCGCCATAATCAATGTCCAGCCCGCCAAACCGATTGGGTACGCCAATCAGGTGCAGCCCCACTTCCAGCATATCCCGCACTGACTCGGCGGGGACACGGCGAATTTCCTCAGTCAGGCGCGCCCGGTCTTTGAGCACGGGCGTAAGTTCTCCGGCGCTTTCCATCAAGCGGCCGAGAAACAGTTCCTGGGCCGGGGTAACGTTTTTGGCAGTCATAAAGCGCCCTTATCCAAGAGTATATTTGGGCGGCCGGCGTCGGGTTGCGACGGCTCCATACTACAGGCGCTGGTGGCAAAGGGCAACGGAAAACCGGCCTGGGCTACTTCTCCGGGTCCTGGTCCAACTGTTCAGTAAGCCGCCGCAGGGCTTCCTGTGTGGAACGAATCTCCCGCAAAAGCTGGTCGCTGGACGGCGGACTCTGCAATTCCTCCAGGCGCTCCCTTTTGGCTTCATCCAGGTTATTTATGATGATGGCAATGAACATGTTGATCACCACGAACGTCCCCAGAACCACAAAGCTGACGAAATAGATCCAGGCCAGGTGGTGACGCTCCATCGCTGTGTTCATCACTTCCGTCCACCCCTCCAGGGTTATGATGTTGAACAAGGTGAGCACGGAAACTCCCAAATTCCGCCAGTTGTCCGGGTCGTGTTCGTGGAAGAGGTGGTATCCCATAATGGCGTAGATGTACACCACGATGCTCATCAGCAGAATGACATGCACCACGCTGGGAATGGAGCGGACCAGGGCGGCCACAATCAACCGCAGGTCCTGAATGGCGGACACCAGGCGCACTATCCGCAGCAGGCGCGCCAGCCTGGCCACCATGGCGAACTGCCCCGTGGCCGGCACCAGGGCAAAAACGATTACCAGGAAGTCAAACACATTCCAGCCGTCCAGGAAGTACCGGTACGAGCGGGGGAAGTGGGCCAGCAGCTTGATGGCCGCTTCCAGCATAAATATGCCCAGGGCTATCTGGTTTCCCAGGTGCATCAGGTCGCCATACCTGTCGACCACCTGCGGCGAGGTTTCAAGGCCCAGCAGGATGCCATTGGCAATGATTACGCCGATGATGAAGTATTCCAGTGAATGGGAGTTGGCCAGGTTTGAGGAAAGTTGTACCAGTCGTGTCATGTCCGGCGATGGGCGCTCTCTGTAGCGGTCCCGATTGACAAGGATTGGCTGCGAAGCCCTTGGTTCAAGTCCAGGCTGCCCGCCGGCGGACCCGTACGCTGTAGCCAGGACGGCTACAGTTTAGCATACCGTCCCGGCGCGTCGTTACCTTGCTCACCCTTTTAACTCCATTTCCTGCTCGGCACAGGATGCCCAAGCCTGTAGCCGCGGGCCTGTGTCTCAACCCTCATTCCGTTAAGTTGGGGGTAATGCCTTCTAATACTTTCTGCCAGGGAAAGAACGGGGCTGAAGCAACGCGCCCCTGTCTCTTGAAAGGCGATACGCCGCTTCAGCCCAATGCGCCGAAAAAACTCCGAAGCTCCGGCCAAATGTCCATTTCCCCTGGCGCAGGCAGTCGCTATTCCTGCTCGTACCAGCCCGATGCGAAGATATAACCGTCATGCAGCACTGCGAAGGTATGCTTCCGCTGCTCCCGACCCGTCTCCGGGTTTACTATGACGTAGCTCAGCCAGGTGCCCGACTCTCTGGCCGCCAGCAGGTCATCCCCATAGAAATAGCCGGTGGCATCCACCCGCAGCTTGGGGTCCCTGTCCCGCAGCGCCGGATTGTAATGACCGATGGTAACGCCGGTCTCCGCATCCACGATGAAGACATACCACTGGCCGTCCACGCTTTCCCTGGTGTTGTAATAGGCGACGCTGTCCTCCAGGCCCAATGCTCCATACAGGTTGATTGCCTGCTGGACCACCGACCTGGTGTAGGCCGGACCGTC
>CAZPMU010000080.1:0-8575 GCA_964587795.1 uncultured Dehalococcoidia bacterium
ACGAACGCATGGTGGAGGCCCGGGAGCGGGGCGAGGAGTTTGAGGAGCCGCCGCCGTCCACGCCAATGTCCAAGTTCTGATGTTGAAGGTGATGCCAGGGTCCTTTCTTACCTGTACGCCAGGGCTCGTAATGAACGTAAACAGGAAGAAGAGCAGCGGAAGGCCAGAATTGAAGAGCGGGGCAGAGGCCTGGGAGTAGAACAGGGCATCGCTACAGGCGTTGAGCGCGGTGTTGCCCTTGGATTTGAGCAGGGTAAAGGGTTGGGCGAAGAGCTGGGCAGGACTGAGGCCAGGAAGGTCCAGGATCAATGGCAGGCATGGTATATCAGGATGTTGCAGGCGGGCGTTCGAGGTGAAGAGTTTGATGAATTGCCGCCTGGCTTTGACCAAACTCCAACAAGAGAATAGTTACCAGATCAGCATCGCATCCCCGAAGCTGTAGAACCGGTACTTCCCGTCAATGGCCGCCTGGTAGGCGGCCAAAATGTTCTCCCGGCCGGCAAAGGCCGACACCAGCATTACCAGGGTTGAGCGGGGCAGGTGGAAGTTGGTGATCATCCCCTGCACCAGCCTGAATTTGTGGCCGGGCAGGATGAACAGGTCGGCCTGGCCGCTGACCGCCTTGATGGGGCCACGGTCTCCCACCCCGGCGGCCTCCAGGTCCCTTCCCACTTGCTCCAGGGTCCGCACCGAGGTGGTGCCGACGGCGATTATGGGGCGTCCATCAGCCCTGGCCTTGGTCAGGATGTCCGCCGTATCCTCGGGCATCTCGTAATACTCGGTGTGGATGGCGTGTTCCTGGGGGTTGTCCTCGGAGACGGGGCGGAAGGTGTCGAGGCCCACGTGCAGGGTAACGTAGGCAGTCTCCACGCCCTTGCGGCGCAGGGATTCCAGCAACTGCGGAGTGAAATGCAACCCCGCGGTGGGGGCGGCGGCGCTGCCCGGGCGGTCGGAGTACACGGTCTGGTACCGTTCCGGGTCCTCCAGGCGCCGGTGGATGTAGGGGGGCAGGGGCATTTCCCCCAGCCGGTCGATGCCGGACTCGGCGGAAAGACGCACGCGGCGGATGCCGTCATCGCCGACGGAAAGCACTTCGGCTTCCACCGGACCGGCTTGAGGGTTGGCGAGGGACGGCGACAGCGCCGTTTCGGCAATTCCACCCAAGGGGGCGGGCGCTTCCAGCGTTATGACGGACCCGGGGCGCAGGCTGCGGCCGGGCTTTCCCAGGGCCTGCCAGACTCCTTCCGCTTCGCGGCGCAGCAGCAGCAGTTCCACCCGGCCGCCGGTGCCCTTGCGCCGGCCGTACAGGCGGGCGGGAATGACGCGGCTGCGGTTCAGGACCAGCACGGCGCCGGCGGGAACGAGGTCCAGGATGTCGGTGAACCGGCGGTGCTGGACCTGGCCGGTAGCCCGGTTCAGGGCCAGCAGGCGGGAAGCGTCCCGGGGTTCCACGGGAGCCTGGGCGATCAGTTCCGGGGGCAGGTGGTAGTCAAAGTCGTCGGTGCGCATGGTGAAAGTGGACTGCCGGAGGCCGGTCAGCCGCCGATGAGGGCTGCCACCGCGCCGGCCGGGTCCCGGATTACGCAGAATTTCTGACCGCCCATTTCGCGGGGGCCGTCCACCACCTGGCCGCCCAGGTCCAGGCACCGCCGGACGCTCTCGTCAACATCCTCAACCACGATGTAGACCAGCCACTGGGGCGGGATGTTGGAGTTGCTGCCCCGGGTGTGGCAGATGCCGGCCACGGTATGGCCGCCTTCGGGCAGGTTGATGTTGTAGTCGTTGTAATCGCCCATGTCGTGGTCGGTGTAGGTCCAGCCGACCACCTGGCAGTAGAAGTCGCGGATTTCCGGAGCGTTGGGTACGGTAAGGTCCTGCCAGGGTATGCTGCCAACGGCGGGCAGTTCAAAGCCCTGCTGTTCATCGCCGGACTGTTGCGGTTCGGTCATGGGCGGTGTTGCTCCTTGGGAAAGGTCTTCCCGAATGGGCAGGGCAGCCATCCGCCTGGTGCGGACCCCTGCGAAATAGCGGTTATTCTCTCACCAATCTTACCGGCCGTGGATGCTGATGCGGGCGGCAGTGAGGGTGTTGACCAGCAGCATGGCGATGGTCATGGGCCCCACGCCCCCGGGCACGGGGGTGATGGCCTCGGCCTTTTCCGATACGGGCTCAAAGTCCACGTCGCCATCCAGTCGGTAGCCCCGGCGGCGGCTGGGGTCGTCCACGCGGTTGACGCCCACGTCGATGATTACCACGCCTTCCTTGACCATGTCGGCGGTGATGGCGCGGGGCTGGCCGATGGCGGCCACGAGGATGTCGGCCTGGCGGGTGATTTCGGGCAAATTGGCGGTGCGGGTGTGGGCGACGGTAACGGTGGCGTTGGAACCTTCGCGCCGCTGCAGCAGCAGGGTGGCCAGGGGCTTGCCGACGATGTTGCTGCGGCCGCAAACCACCACGTGCTTGCCGGAAGGGTCGTAGCCATTGCGCAGGAGTATCTGCTGGATGCCGGCAGGGGTGGCGGGGATGAAGTCGGGGACGCCCTGCAGCAGCTTGCCCAGGTTGAAGGGGTGGAGACCGTCCACGTCCTTGGCCGGGTCCAGGGCCTCGATGATTACCGTCTCCTCGATCTGCGGCGGCAGGGGCAGCTGGACCAGGATGCCGTGAAAGCGGGGGTCGGCGTTGAGCCTGGCCACCAGGTCCAGCAGGTCGGCCTGGGTGGTCTCCTCGGGCAGGTGGAAAATTTCGCTGAACATACCGGCTTCGTCGCAGGCGCGGCCCTTGTTGCGGACGTAGATGGCGGAGGCAGGATCGCCGCCCACCAGCACGGCGGCCAGGCCGGGGGTAACGCCGTGTTTTTCCTGCATTTCAGCGACGCCGGCCGCAACCTCGGCCCGTACTTCCCTGCCCAGGGCGGCGCCGTCCAGAATATTAGCCATTAAACTGGCCCTCAAAATGGAATCGGGAAAATTCTATCACGGGGCAACCGGGGCCTCAACGAAATTTTCAATCCAGGTGGCGTTCCAGTTCAGGTGGTTTTGCCAAGGGACCAGGGAAGACATACAGGTTTGCCCCTGCCATTCTTGCGTTCGGGACACCTGAACCGAAAGGCTATCTTCGATCCCAGGGCAATCGCATTTTGTGGATTCCTTTAACCACAGAGTCGCGGAGTACGCAGAGGAGGGCGGAGAATCCCCGCGCAACTCCCCTGAGGTTAGTCCCCTCTGGCCTCAATTATTTTTCCACCAGAAGAGGTTCCAGTCGCCCGCGCATCTCAGGCTGCGGCAGCGGTTACGCTCAACATAAACCCGTAAAATGCCCAAAACTGGTACGGGGGATGACTGTTGACAAAAGACGTTATGTTATACTCTGGATACATCCTCAGCTACAAAATTCTGTTGAGCAACCACAGCTGGCCTGCCGGCGCAGCTACCCGGTCCGCATGATGTGAGGGGGTGCCATGTCACTGGAACGATTCCTTGAAGACCTTTCCGATCCAGCAGTCCCCCTGGGCAATTCCGACTTTATAGAGCTTTCCGACCTTGCGCCGGCCGAGTTGGGCGTATTTGCGCGCTACTGGTTCCTGCTGTCCCGGGAACGCAAGCGCGCCCTGCTGACCACCCTGGTGGAACTGGCGGAAGACAGTCCTGAACTGGACTTCTGCGCCATTTTCAAGATGTGCCTGAAGGACCAGGACGAATGGCTGCAGGAAAAGGCCATTGACGGGCTATGGGAGTATGAAGACCGGTCGGTGCTGCCGGGGCTGATCCAGGTTTTGACGTCGCAGCGGGGCCCCGACGTGCGGGCGGCGGCGGCCTCGGCCCTGGGGAAGTTCTCTATCCTGGCCCAGGAGGGGCAACTGCTGGCCCGGGACGCAGGCAACATTCACACCGCCCTGATGTCCATACTGCAGGACCCGGACGAGAGCCTTGAGGTTAGGCGGCGCAGCCTGGAAGCGGTGGCCCCCTTCAATACTCCGGGCATCCGCGATTACGTGTGCTGGGCCTACCAGAGCGACGACCTGGACCTGAAGACCAGCGCCATATTCGCCATGGGCCGCACCGGCGAGGTGAGCTGGCTGCCCACCCTGGTCAAGGAACTGGACAACCGGGAGCCGTCGATACGATATGAGACGGCCAACGCCTGCGGCGACCTGGGCGAAGAGGACGTGGTGCCCTACCTGATGGACCTGCTGGAGGACGAGGACTACCAGGTACAGATTGCCGCCTTGAACGCCCTGGGGAAGATTGGCGGATCGCTGGCCAAGCGGGCCCTTTTGCGCTGCATGGAGGATGGGGACGCCTCCCTGGAGGAAGCGGCCCGGGAAGCCCTGGAAAACGTGGAATTCCTGGAAGACCCCATGGCCTTTTCCGCGGAGGTTTAGGGGCTGTTCGTCCCTTGAGAACTTTGGTCGGGTTCGGCCGGGAGCCTGTGGGCAGACGTTTCACCGCCATTCTGACATTCTCCCTTCAAGGGAGAGGGGACTTGTGCAGAAGTTCTCCAATCAGGTTGTAGAATGTGGCGCCATAGTTTCGGTGTTGGGTAGGGGCGGGTTTCAAACCCGCCCCTGCGTTATACAGTACGGTATGCAGACCGCCCAGACTTGAGGCTTTCCCCGGATGCAACTGTCGCGTGAACAAATTCAGCGCCTGTCCGGCGCCCCGGTGGGCCGCCTTTCCACCGCCAGCAAGGCTGGCGCCCCCCACGTCATTCCCGTCTGCTTTGCGCTGGACTCCGGTGACGACGGCGCGGCCATCTACATCGTACTGGATGGGAAACCGAAGCGGGTGGCCCTGACCCGCCTGCGCCGGGTGCGCAACATCCTGGAGAACCCGCAGGTAGCATTGGTGGTGGACCACTACGAGGCCGACTGGACCAGGCTGTGGTACACACTGGTGACCGGCGCCGCGGAGTTGCTGGCAGATGAGGAAGACCTTGGACAGGACCAGGACGAGGGGGCTTATATACTTGCCGCCCATTCCGGGCCTGCCGCTAAACACCGCCCGAATGACGAGCGCAGTCATGCCATCCGCCTGCTGCGTGAAAAATACCCCCAGTACCGGGAAATGGACATTGACGAGAATCCCGTCATCAAGATAACTCCACGCCGGGTCGTGGCCTGGTCGTACGCTCCTGAATCCTGACCCTGGTTGCGCGCCTGAACTCCCAGGGCAATCGCAGCTTAATTTCATTGTTCACTCAGGTGGGAAGTCATGCCGCCCTGATATTGCCGAAGGTCCTGGAATTGTACCCCTCAGCCCGGTTTGGGGTCGGAAAGCCGATTTATCGATGGGAGATTGGATTCTTCACTCCGTTTAGAATGAGAGTCTTGGCGGTTCAAGCTTAAAGTTCGTTAAGACGCGATTGCCTTGTCTGAACTTCTCTCCGCTGTGCTAAATTAACGTCCATGACTTACACATGGGACATCGCCGCCATCGGCGACACCGGGCACCCCGCTCATACCGAGATTTCCGACCAGCAGATTGCCGATTACTGCCGGGCCGTCCGCTACGAGAACCTGGTCTACACCAACCAGCCGGCCGCCCGGGAAATGGGGCTGCCGGGGATTGTAGCCCCGCCGGCCATGGCGCTGGCCTTTGCCATGCCCCGGCCAGCCGGAGTTGCCGCCGCCCGGGGCTTTACGCTGCCGCCTGGCCTGACCCTGAACCCCGTGGGCATATCGGTCCGCTTCCAGGGATTACTGGTAACTCACGGCGACACCATCACCGCCCAGACTTCCCTGACGGGCAAGGGGGAAAAGGAGGACGGCCGCTTTCTGACTTTCACGGTGACGGCCCACAACCAAAACGGCGAGTTGGTGGCGGAGTGTGAGGTGGAGTATTTGTGGGAGGGGGCCTAAGAGAACGCCTTACTCATACCTTCCGCAGCCTCTCAGCGGTTCTTGAGACAATTCCTGACGAAAACCGGCAGGCGGCAACCCCAAATCGGGTTGCCGCCTGCCTTGATTCAGACCGTTGCCTGCCCCCCACAGGCCGGCTACTTGCTGAAGTACATGGCGCTGGCCCGGACGCGCGGGGGGCATAGTGGGGCGTCCACTCCAGTCCCTCGGCCAGGGCGTACACCGAGACCGCCTGGAACCCATGCACGAAGTGGTTTTGCCGTGGGACCGGGGCAGACACGCAGGTCTGCCCCGGCCATTCCCGCTTTCGGACCGCCTGAACCGAAACGCTATGCCGGGGTCCCATCCATTGGCATGAAGGCCCTGGGCCTTTAATATTGTGCCAACCGGCGGGCTCTATGCCTGCTGTCGCTGAGATTCAATTGAACAGAACGGGAGGAATACTGCCATGGACGGCGTTACCGCAATTGCCAATGTGCTCAAGCTGGAAGGGGTGGACTTTATCGGGTGCATGCCCTCCAATCCCCTAATCGAGGCCGCCGCCATTGCCGGCATCCGGCCCATAGTATTTCGCCAGGAACGTACCGGCGTTCACATGGCCGACGGCTTTGCCCGGGTTACCAACGGCAAGCGCGCCGGCATTTTCCTGATGCAGGCCGGCCCCGGCGCCGAGAATGCCTTTGGCGGAGTGGCCCAGGCCTATGCCGACTCGGTGCCAATCCTGCTGCTGCCGGCCGGGGCCGCCCGCCACCGGCTGGGCATCGACCCGGTGTTCAGTCCCACCCGCAGCTACGAGAGCATTACCAAGTGGGCCGCGCAGATTAACTACGCCGACCGGGTGCCGGAGTTGATGCGTCATGCCTTCACCAAGCTGCGCTCCGGCAAACCCGGGCCCGTCCTGCTGGAAATCCCGGGCGACCTGGTAACGGAGGAAATTGGAGAGGAGCAGTTTGACTACACGCCGCCGGAAGTCATCCGCACTGCGGGCGACCCGGAGGCGGTGGCCCGGGCGGCGAGGGCCCTGCTTTCGGCCCAGCGGCCCGTCATTACCGCCGGCCAGGGGGTACTTTACGCCGAGGCCACCGACCGGCTGGTGGAACTGGCCGAGTACCTGCAGGTACCGGTGATGACTACCCTGGAGGGCAAGAGCGCCTTTCCGGAGAACCATCCCCTGTCCCTGGGCATTGGCGGCTCCAGCCAGACGGGGCAGGTCCACCGCTTCCTCACCGGCGCCGACACGGTGTTCGCCGTGGGGGCAAGCATGACCCGGAGCAACTTCACCGCGCCCCTGCCGCCGGGCAAGACCCTCATCCACACCACCAACTCCGACGCCGACATCAACAAGGACTACCGGGCGGACTACCCGGTGGTGGGCGACGCCAGGCTGGTGCTGGGGCAATTCCTGGATGAGATAAAGCGGCAGACCGGCGGCCAGGCCCGTCCCGCCAACCGCGAACTGACCGACGAGATTGTCGCCAGCCGCCAGGAATGGCTGGACCAGTGGCTGCCCCGGCTGACCACCGACGAGGTGCCGTTGAATCCCTACCGGGTTATCTGGGAGATAATGCACACGGTTAACCTGGACAACACCATCGTTACCCACGAGTCGGGCAGTCCCCGGGAGCAGGTGTCGCCCTTCTGGGAGGCCCGCGCCCCGCGCAGCTTCATCGGCTGGGGCAAGTCCACCCAGCTGGGGTACAGCCTGGGGCTGGCCATGGGCGCCAAGCTGGCCGCGCCGGAAAAGCTGGTCATCAACTTCATGGGCGATACCGCCTTTGGCATGGTGGGCCTGGACGTGGAGACGGCGGTGCGGGAGAACATACCCATTACCACCGTCGTTCTGAACAACAGCACCATGGCCATTTACGCCGATAGCCGCATACCCACTGCGGTGGCCCGCTACAACATCAAGCAGACGGGGGGCAACTACGCCGACATGTCCCGGGCCATGGGGGCCTGGGCCGAGCGGGTAACGGACCCGGACCAGATAGGCCCGGCCATGCGCCGCGCCCAGGAACGCAACGAGGCCGGCGAGTTCGCCCTGCTGGAGTTCATAACGAAGGAAGAAGGAGCGTATTCCAAGTACCAGTTTGTTTAACTTTCGTAGACCATGAAGAGGCCTTTGGGTTCAAGCGGCAAGAGCTTTTGCGGGGCGAATGCGCCAGAGTACAGTTTATTGGTAACGAAAGGCAGGTCCCCCAGGGGAATCGTTCGAGTTCAGATTGGGGGGCGGCAGCACGGGAGGCGAGACCAAAGGCAGGGGTGGCCTGAGAATTGTTTGCCGGTATAGCAGCGCTGCCCGCGGGGGAGGAACCATTTCCCCGGGGTTCTTCCTTGAGAGGTCTATTTGTGGTCTGCGATATGTCGAGGCAGGGGTGTACGTGGTTTACAGGCAGGTTATCAGAGATTAGAGTATTGATAATCCGGGCGGGCGTCTCAACGAAAAGCTAGTGACTGGACCTTTAGGTGAGTCATGGAAGGACGCACTGGCGTCAAGGGCTGTCTTATCGCGACATTCAAGTTGATTGTTGCGGTTTCCCTGGCAGTGTCCTTGAATCTGGCATTTTTCGTGGCGGCTCCGGGAGCCTTTGAACAGGCCGCTCTGATGCCTCGCCCCCTTTCTGCAGCCTACTTTGTGGAAAATCCCGAGTTGGGCATTGACGACACAGATCCACCGGACACGGACAACGACGGTACGGATAGCGACGGTATAGACAC
>CAZPMU010000081.1:0-8502 GCA_964587795.1 uncultured Dehalococcoidia bacterium
ATGGGATGCTTTGCCATTAGACCAAGTAGAAATGCTAGTTCCTGGTGATTTGGCCTCCTCGTCCAGTCAATCTCTGAGTATTCTTCTGGTGCTGCCCACAATGATGTGAAAGCAAGCGTAGAGAACGTATAAACAAATCCCTCTTCTTGAGAGAGCTTCTCAAGATCTACGATAATGTCGTGTTCGCTTCTCATTCGATGCTCTTGTCCGGTGATCGCAAGAGATTCACCCAGTTCGGAATCCGAATACCGCGCTAGCAAAATTCAGGAGTTGCCCTTTTCGATGGTTGATTCGAGTGTGACTCGCTTGTAGTTGCATTCTGAGATGTAGGATTTTAACATTCGCCCCCCCGCCCCGCCTCGCTTGCACTAAATCCATCACCAAACGAGTGGCGGTTGCGCACGCTGGCCCTGCGGCAAAGTCTGCCAGGGGAACTATGGCCCCACTGGCAACGCGACAGTGCCATAGCCACTACCACCGCCACCGCCACCGCGGCAATGGCGGGCTACCCGATGCCGGGACCCCAGGTGACGCCAAAGTCGGCCCGGGCCGCCAGTTGGCCGGTAAAGGTGGTGGCGTCCTGCAGGGCCAGGAACACCGCGCAGGGGCCAACCTCGCTGGGGTCCACCCTTTCGTGCCAGTCCCGCTGGGTCCAGGGGATTGCCGCCGAGCCCTCGCTGCGCATGGCCCCGGGACTGAGGATGTTGACCGCGATGTTGTACTCCCGCACCTCGTCGGCCAGGCACAGGCTGAACATGTGCACCGCCGCCTTGCTGGCGCTGTACAGCACCCCGCCGCCCTGCGCCGGGTCGGTGGCCATCCTGGAACCGATGTTGATGATGCTGCCCCGCCGCTGTTCCATCATTATGGGCAGCACGGCCCGGCTGCAGAGATAGGGTCCACCCACGTTGACCCGTATAAGCTGGTCCCAGCGGGCGGGGTCAATTTCCAGGATTGACTCCCCCAGGACCATGGTCCCCGCGTTGTTGAAGAGTACGTCGATTTTCCCGTACCGCTCCACCGCCAGTCGGACCATGGCATCTACCTGGGCTTCGTCGGTAACGTCGCAACCGGTGGCAAGGACCTCCCCGCCAGCGTTGCGGATTTCCGCCACCGTTTCCTCGATGGTGCCCGGCAGGCCCGTGGGAGAGTGGCTGCGGGCGCTGATGACCACGCTGGCGCCCCGCCTGGCATACTCCACCGCTATGGCCCGCCCCAGGCCCCGGCTGGCGCCGGTTACTATGGCCACCATTCCGTCCATCTGACTATCGTTATATTCGCCCACCTGACCATCCTTATGACCATCAGTCTGTCCCATAATCAGCCTCCCTGATAAACGTACTGGGCTGCAACCTGCCCCCGGTCTAAAAGCGCCCGGAAGCGGGATGCAAGCTCCAGGTTCTTGAACCTCCAGGCGCCGGACTTATTCTTGGTGGGAACTGCCCAAATTGCAAATCCCCGGTCCCGAGGCAGCGTTCACATTCAGGTGGCATTGCCTTGGGACCAGGGCAGACCTGTGTGTCTGCCCCTGCCACTCTCGGTCCTGGACCACCTGGGCGGAAACGCCATCGCCCCTGGCAGTGATTTTCCCTGGCCGGTTCCGGCTCTCCTGAACGCCGCAGCAGTTTGCGCCAGGCCCATCTGGCGGTTATCCTTGGGTACCGCATTGCCCCCGCTGGCACAGGCGGCGGCCGGCGGCCCTGGCCCGCGCAACGGGCCGGGTGACAAGGAGTCCAGGTTCATGGCTCAACGCGACGTCAGTTCCATCGTTGCCAACACCCAGGCCTATTACGACGGCCCCGCCGATGAAATCTACCGGACCATCTGGGGCGACAATCTACACCTGGGCGTACCCCGCGGCGACGACTGCCCTCACCCAGAGGCCATGGAGCACACCAACGAAATTATGGCCCGCGCGGTGCGCCTGCAGGCGGATACACGGGTTTTGGACCTGGGTTGCGGCTATGGGTCAACGGCCAGGTACCTGGCGGCTAACTTCGGCTGCCACGTAACCGGCACCAATATAAGCGAAAAAGAACTGGACCTGGCCCGCGAACGGGCCGCGGCGGCGGGCCTGGCCCACCTGTTGTCCTTCGAGTACGAGGACTTCCACAGCCTGTCTGCGGGGGAAGGATCCTACGACGTGGTCTGGAGCCAGGAGGCCTTTCTGCACGCGGCAGACAAGAATGCGGTACTGTCGGAGTGCCGCCGGGTGCTTAAGCCCAATGGTTCCCTGGTCTTCACGGACATACTGGTGCGGCGGGATACGCCGTCCGAAGACCGGGAGCGGATTTACGAGCGGGTGCAGTCGCCGGATATGTGGGACATGGATGATTACCGCTCCGCCCTGTACCGGCTGGACTTTCGCGTAAACCGGGAAGAGGACTGGTCGCAATACGTGGCCCGCTCCTACGCCTGGGTTCGGGACCGACTGGCGGAGAACCGGGAAGCCCTGCTGCCGCACATAGGGGCCGATACCATTGACCGCACCCTGGCGGCCCTGTCCTTCTGGGTAAACTCGGCCAGCGCCGGCTACATTGGCTGGGCTATGTTTGCAGCCACCAAACCCGCGTAGGCGCCAACGGCACCATCACCCCGCGCGGTAAAGGAATTGAACGTGACCGAAGCCCATAAAGTCCCGGTTTTTAGAGACCTGTACAAGGAGCAGTATTCACCGGAGTTCGCCGGACGCTGGGACGAACTTATCGACTGGCAGCGCCGGGCGGAGGCCGAGGGCAACTTTTTCCAGAACATCCTGAAGGAGCATGGGGTGGAAACGGTGCTGGATATCGCCTGCGGAACCGGGTACCACGCCGTTACCCTGAAAGCCGACGGTTTCGTCGTTACGGCTGCCGACGGCGCGCCAAATATGCTGGCCCAGGCCAGGGAGAATGCCCGGCGCTTCGGCATAGATGATTTACGCCTGGTTGAGGCTGAATGGACCCGGCTGGGGGAGTCGTTTGCGGGAGAGCGATTCGACGCCATAATCTGCCTGGGCAACGCCTTTACCCACCTGTTTGACGAAGCGGACAGGACCCATACTCTCAGCGAGGTTTACCGCCTGCTCAACAGGGACGGCATTGCCATTATCGACCAGCGCAATTACGACGCCATCCTGGACAAGGGATTTTCCAGCAAGCACCAGTCCTATTACCTGGGCGCCAGCGTCGAGGTGAGACCGGAGGAGTTGAGCGAGGACCTGGTGAAAATGCGCTACGAATACGCCGATGGCGATGTCCACTTTCTGACCATCTGCCCCATACGCCAGGACTACGTGACCAGCCTGCTGCTGGATGCCGGCTTCCGCACCGTGACGCGCTACGGCGACTTTGTGGAAGGCTACGAGTTCTACGAACCTGATTTCGTGATACAAGTCGCCACGAAGTAGGCACGGGCCAGGCCGGGTGCTGCCCCACCCTGCCGATTGGCCAGGGCAAGCGAACCTATGAGCCGCCTGTTCCAGGCGGCTCTATTTGTTTCCCGCTATTGGTGGCATGGCGGCGCTTAGAGTCCCAGCAAGCCATTGCCGGCGTTTAATGCGAGCGTCGAAAGGCTGTGTCGCGAGCCGAGTGGGGCAAATGCACCGCAGCCGTGTCCCAGTCCAACTCGCCCGGCCCGCCACTTCCCCCGTCTTGGGGGTTACTGGAACTACAACACACCAGGCCATCCTCCCGCACCCTGAAGGGCAAGTCCCTTCAGGGTGCGGGGTTTTCTCAGGCAGCTACACCGAGGTGCAGGCGATGGCCTTGACGTTGGCCGCAATCTCGGGAAGGTCGTGGCCCTGCCAGGTGGCGCCGCCGTCGTGGGTGCCGAACACCTGGCCCTTGCGGGTGCAGAAGTACACCTGCTCGGGGTCCCGCTCGTTCACGGCTATGCCGAAGGTGGTGCTGACCGGTTCAATGCCCTGGTCAAACCTGCTCCAGTTGTTGCCGCCGTCGGTGGAACGCAGGATGCCGCCCTCTTCGCTGCCAAAGTTCAGGCCGACACAGGCGTAGAGAGTGCTGGGGTCGTTGGGCGCGACCTCGACGCCGCGAGAGTACCGGATGTTGGAGAAGTTCTCGAACTGGAGGTCGTCCCAGGTCCGGCCGCGGTCCCGGGTGCGCCACACGCCGGTGCGGTTGGAGATGAAGACGGACTCGTCAACGCCCACGGTTACGCCGTGCAGGTCCAGCAGGTCAACGTCGCCTTCGAAACCGGTGTTGACGATGGTCCAGGTCTTGCCGCCGTCGGAACTGTGAGCCGCGCCGCCCACTTCCAGCGCCGCGTACATCTGGTTAGTGTCGCTTGCCTCGATACCAATGCCCAGGATGCGGGTGGCGAAGGCCATCTGCACGGCGTCGGGATTGGATACGGTGGCCAGGTACTCCCAGTTCTCGCCACCGTCGGTGCTCTTGAACACCTCGGCGCCCTCGGTGCCCAGGAACATGATGCTGGAGTCGTGGGGATGGAATTTTATGGACCAGACGATGCGGCCCTCGGTCAGGTTCATGCGCTCGAAGCTGTCGCCTCCGTCCTTTGAGCGATAGACCCCGCGCTGGGTGCCGACGAAGATGGTACTGGGGTCGTCGGGATGCACCACGATGGCGCGCACCTGGGGAGAGGGCGGCATACCCCTGGCCAGCTTCTCCCAGCGGGAATCACCCGCCTCCTTGCGATACAGGCCATCGGCCTCGGCCCCGACGTATATCAGTGTCCTGCCTGCCATAACGCTCACCTCCGTATCTTTCATTCTATTTGGTGATGGCCCAATTTCAGCAGACGCTGTCGGGGTTGTCAATTCCGTACCCTTTATTTAGGCTTGTCCGAAGTTTGCATCCCCAGGCGGGGACCGTTCCGCATCCTCGGAGATTTCCTGGGGACGCTTTTCCGATGTTCAGAGTGCAAGACCACCGAACTGTCATTCTGAGTGAAGCGAAGAATCCAAGATTCTCGCGTGAAATCAACCTTCCCACTGGCAAGAATTTTAGTTTCTTCACGGAGTTTATCCTGAACGGAGTGAAGGGTTCAGAATGACAGTCTTGCCCCAGCCCATATTCTCCATGCACATTTCATCCTGGCTTTGGTTTAGAATTCACTGCGATGGGCTGTATCGCCCTTGACCGGCGTCCCACCGCGGCGCCTCGTGGAAGAGGGCGAGGGATTGCTGCCCCTGCTCCACCTGTAGAGTTAAACCGGGTACATGCTTAATACGCTACCTCGCCAGGCAGGGCAGGATACATGCGGATTAACGAACAAATACGATACGAGCCTGACGACAGGTGTCCTCCCGCGGCAATGCTGAACGTGGCGCTGCAGGGCACGATAATCGCGTTGACCAACGTGGTTTCCCTGGTGACCATTTTCGCGGTGGCCTCCCAAGGCAGCGATACCTACCTGGCCTGGGCGGTCTTCGCCGGCATGGTAATTGCGGGGGCCACTACTGCCCTGCAGGCGGCAAGGATAGGCCGCATTGGGTCGGGGTACATCCTCCTGATGGGTCCGGCGGCCCCCTTCATGGGAATCTGCGTGCTGGCTGTGAACGAAGCGGGGTTTCCGGTAATGGCAAGCCTGGTAGTTGCCGCCTCCCTCGTGCAGTTCGCCGTGGCATTCTGGCTGGCCCAGCTCAGGCGCATCATCACTCCCGTCGTGTCCGGCGTGACGCTCATAGTGGTGGCCGCCGCCGCCATGCCCCTCGGCGTGGCGCGGCTTGACGACGTGCCTGCTGGCCTGTCCCCGCTGGCCGGGCCGGCCGTGGGGGCAGTTACGCTCCTGGGCGCGGCCGTGTTGATGCTCCGCGCCTCCGGACTTATCCGGCTGCTGGCCATCCCCATAACCTTGGTGGCGGGCTGCGCGACCGCGGCCCTGCTGGGGGCGCTCGACATTCAGCGAGCGGTGGAGACTCCGTGGTTCGACCTGCCGGAATTCGCCGCGTGGCCTGGCCTGGGTCCGGTTGTGAATGCTGAATTCCTGGCCCTTCTCCTGGTTTTCCTCATAGTCAGCGCCGTGGTCGCCGTCAAGTCCGGCAGCGAGGGCGCGGCAATTCAGCAGGCGTCCTGGCGCAGGCCCAGGGCCATTGACTTTCGCGGCGTACAGGGAACGCTGAACGCCGGCGGCATAGGAGTAATGCTGTCGGGAATCGCCGGAATCCAGCCGGCGCTCATCTACATGCCGTCATCCGTGGCGCTATTAAACTTCACGGGGGTTGCCGCCCGCCGCACCGGTTTCATCATCGGAGCCATGCTCATCGGGCTGGCCCTTCTGCCCAAGGTGGTTGCCATCCTGCTGACGATCCCGAGGCCGGTAACGGGGGCAATACTGATGGTGGTAATGGGGCTAATATTCGTGGAGGGAGTCCGCACCGTCATTCAGGACGGCTTCAATCAGCAGAAGGCCGTCATCGTTGGGGTGTCCCTTTCCATCGGAATTGGCCTGCAGGTCCACAACATTCTGACGGATGCGCTGGGAAGCCCCTGGGGCGCGGCCTTCGGAAATGGCATCGTAATCAGCGTGCTGGCCGCGGTCGTGCTGTCGGCGGTCACGGGCATTGCCTTTTCCCGTCGCAGGCGGATGGAGACGGTGCTGGACATAGCGGCTCTGCCCGAAGTGGACGACTTTCTGCGGGACGTGGGCAGCAGGGCGGGGTGGAACGAGGCGTCGCTGGAGCGGTTGCGGGCCGCCGGCGAGGAGACCATTTCCAGCATGCTGCAACTGCGCGAGGACCACGAGGGAGAGGGACCGCCCCGGCTGGTCATAATTGCCCGTCCCCACTCGGGTACCCTGGAAATGGAGTTCCTCGCAGTATGGTCCGAAGAGAACATTGAAGACCGGCTGGCTTACATGAGCGAGCAGGCGTCGGAACCGGACGTGGGCGACATATCCTTCCGACTGCTGCGCCACTTCGCCTCTTCCGTCCGCCACAGGAAGTACCACGGCATCGACATCGTGACAGTGCGGGTGGACGCGCAACCCCATCGGTGACGGTGCGGGTTGGCGCTGGGGCTTGTGGGACCTGCCAGGTCGCCATGACCACCGGCAACAGTGAACAGCGAAGCCGGGACGCGATTCCCCAATAGGGGTTCCCCCTCTTGCTCGGAGAGGGAACCCCTGCGCATCTCGCTACCCCTTCCCATTAGTCTCCCGCAGTTACCGGGGCGTCCTGGAAGTGGGGCATGACGTGGGTGGCGAACAGTTCTATGGAGCGCATCACCTTCTCGTGGGGCAGGCCGGCGAAGCCGAAGTTGCCGAAAACGTGGTTGATGCCGGCTTCCTGGGTCTGCTTCAACCGCTCAATCACCACCTCGGGGGTGCCCCGCAGCGGCGGCAGACCGGCGTGGCCCGGGTCGTCGCGGCGGTCGCGGTCGCGCTGGCGGTTGGCCCAGTGCTCGTACCCCTTGGCTACCTTGCCGTTCTTGTCCATGGGCATCCCGATGGGCGCCCCGGCGTTGCCGATTGACCTCAGTATCCGCGAGGAGAAGTTCTCCAGCTCGGCGGCGTCCCGTTCCGCCTCTTCCATGGTGGGGGCGACGTAGATGGACTTGGACATGGGCGGGTCCAGGTGGGCGTGCTCGTGGCCGTACTCTTCCATCTTCTCCCGCCACAGCTTGATGACCTGGGGCGCCTGGCCCAGGATATCGGTGGGGCCGCCGGCGATGACCTGAATGTTGCGGCTGGCGGCGAAGTCGATGCTGGCCGGGCTGGTGCTGACGGCCTGGAACAGGGGCGGGTGGGGCTTCTGCACAGGCTTGGGCAGCACCCAGACGTCGTCCACGTTGGTGAACTGCCCGTGGAAGGTGAGGGTTTCCTCGGTCCAGGCCTTGATCATCACGTCCACGGCCTCGTGGAAGCGGTCGCGGCTGGTGTCAATGTCCACCCCCACGCCGTCGAACTCCTGCTGCTGGTAACCGGCGCCGATGCCAAAGTTGAACCGGCCGTTGCTGATGACGTCGAGCATGGCCACTTCCTCGGCCACCAGGACCGGGTTATGGAGGGGCAGGACGATGACTGCGGTGCCGATGCGGACGTTCCTGGTACGTCCGGCAACGGCGCCCAGGAAAGACCAGATTCCCGAGAGCAGGCCGTGGCGGGAGAAGCGGTGCTCGCCCAGCCATACTTCGTCAAGGCCGGCTTCGTCGGCGAACTGTATCTGCTCCAGGGCCTGGGTCAGCGCCTGCTGCTGCGTAAAATCCTCGTGGTAGGGGACGATGGTAAAGATTCCGAACTTCATGGAACCTCCTTTATGGGCACACTTGTGGGGTCCCTGGCCAAGTGCCAGGAGCCGGCGAGGAACGCCCCAGGGTAGTGGATTTACAAGCACAGGATATACCGGCCGGGCTGGCCAGACAAACCCTCCGGTCTCTTCAGCCGGTGTCTCCTTCCACGTAACGGTCGAGGTGGAACCCGCGCTGCCAAGTCGCTTCCCGCAAACCCCTCCGGCAAAACCGAAAAAACCGCCCTCTCCGGGCGGTCCTGGCTGCCAGTTTGTATCTGGGTCGGGGGCTGGGTAAAAGGAAGGTGCCGAGGGAC
>CAZPMU010000082.1:0-3839 GCA_964587795.1 uncultured Dehalococcoidia bacterium
CCCTACCTTACCCTTTCGTACTTGCTGAAGCTGCGCAGTTCCCTCGGCGGGTCCATGTGGGAGCCGCGGATGGTGTACGACACTTCGGCCACGTACACCGCGCCGGTGGAGTCCACCGCCACTCCGTGGGGGGCGATGAACTGGCCCGCGCCTTCGCCCTCTTCCTTGGCCCCGAACATCCCCACTCGGTTGCCATCCAGGTCGTAAATGGTTACCCGGTGGCCCAGGCCCGGGGCGTCGTCCACCCCGCCCATGCCGTTAAGCTCGCCGATGTAGATGTGGTTGTCCCACAGCACCATGGCGTCGGGACGGTGAATGTTGCTCCACATGGTTATGAAGCCGCCTTCCGGATCGAATATCTGGACCCGGTGGCACTCGCGGTCCACTACCAGGATGCGGTCGTCGGCGTCCACTGCGATGTTGTGGGGACGGATAAACTGACCGGCGTCGATGCCCGGCTCGCCCCAGCTGAACTTGTACTCGCCGTCGCCGGTGTAGCAGTGGATGCGGGAGTTGCCGTAGCCGTCGGAAATGTAGATGTCGCCGTTGGCCGGCCGGATAGCGGCGGAAGTGGGCCGGTTGAAGGGCTGGCCGCTCCAGCGCGGAGCCGGATGGTTGCGCTCGCCAATCTCCATCACCTTCTCACCGTCGGGAGTGAACTTCTGGATGGTGTGAATGCCGTCGTCGGCGGCAAGGATGGAGTCGTCATGGGCGATGTAGAGACCGTGGGTGCGGTTGCTGAACAGGCCCTGCCCGAAGGAGCGCAGGAAGTTGCCGTCCTTGTCGAAGACCATGATGGGGTCTTCGCCCCGGGTCAGAATGAACACCCGGTCTTCCGAGTCGCATACCACGCCCGGGCACTCCAGCAAACGCTTTCCCTGGGGCAGCTTTGCCCAGTCTTCCACGAAGGTGTATTGAAAATTGCCATACCCGAAAACTTCTGCCATAGCTGTTTTCCTCCTGGTATTTTGGTCTGCGGAACTGTGCCTAAACCGACGCCTGACAGCCCAAAACTACCGCTCCGCAGTTTGCCGTCATACTACCTTTATGCCGGGGCAACGTCAATTGGGAGTCAGGGCTATCGCGTGAGAAGCTTGGGGAGTAACTGTCGTTCCACGACGGATGGCGGCCCCTTCCACGTCCGACGATACGAAAACGTACAGCCCCGCCCCGGCCATCTGGCACAGGGCAAAGCCCAGGAACATCGCCTGGTAGGACGACAGCACGGACAGGCCCAGACCTTCCTGCAACAGAGCGGGGAAGCAGCGGCCAGCGCCCCCAGGAAGGTGCCGGTGCGGGCAACGATGCTGTAAACGGCGAAAATGTCGGTGCGCCGTTCGGGAGGGACGGTGTCCGGGAGTATGGCGACTTCCAGGGGCTGCGTCGGACCCTCTCCACCGCCGCCGCCGGTGGACAGGCTTCCCAGGAAGGCGATTATCAGCAGCGGAATAAAGGCTTCGGTGAAGTACATTGCCAGCCCGGCCGCCGCCGCCAGCAGCGAAAAGACGACCAGCAGACGGCGGCGCCCCACCCTTTCGCTGGCTATGCCCACCACCGGCGCAAAGAAGGAAACACCGGCGACCCCCACGGTAAGGATGGCCCCAATCTGCACCTGGCTGAACCCCGGTTCAACCAGGTAGATGGCGATGATGACGGAAGTGAAGCTCTGGCAGAAGGCGCGGATTCCCCGGGCCAGGGTTATCAGCCTCGCATCACGGTTACCCCGGAGAGGGAAACAAGGAATCGGGCAATCATGATTGCCCGAAGCTGTCTGTCATTTCGGCTTTCGCCGGAATCCAGAACTCCCGTTGAGTTTCCGAACCAACCTAAATCCCCGGCCGCGCCTTGTGCCACTCCGTCGCCTGCTCGTAGGCGCAGGCGATGTTCAGCAGTCTTTCCTCGGACAGGTGGGGGCCGATCAGCTGCATACCCACCGGCAGGCCATCGGAAAAGCCGCAGGGCACCGACATGGCCGGCAGCCCCGCAATGTTTATGGGCAACGTGCAGACGTCTATCAGGTACATCTGCACTGGGTCGGCGGTCTTGTCGCCCAGGGGGAAGGCCACCACCGGCGACGTGGGGGTTACCAGCGCGTCCACAGTCTCGAACACCCGGGCAAAGTCCTGGCGGATCAGCGTCCGCACCTGCTGGGCCTTCAGGTAATAGGCATCGTAGTAGCCGGCGGACAGGGCGTAGGCGCCCAGCATTATCCGTCGTTTCAC
Source organism: uncultured Dehalococcoidia bacterium (assembly GCA_964587795.1). Classification (GTDB taxonomy): domain Bacteria; phylum Chloroflexota; class Dehalococcoidia; order Lucifugimonadales; family UBA3495; genus Bin22. Next base: position 2,223 of record CAZPMU010000082.1, read on the forward strand.
CTCCGGCCCGAAACCCTGCTGACGGGTGGCCTCCATCGCCTCCCACATATCCGGCGTGTCCTGGTAGGAATACCCGAACTTCACGCCATCGTAGCGGGCCAGGTTGGCCGAGCATTCCGAAGGAGCGATTATGTAGTAGCAGGCCAGCGCGTACTCCGTTGTAGGCAGGGACACCGGCTCGACCGACGCGCCCAGTCCCTCCAGTTCCCTGATGGCGCCCTCTACCGCCTGCCGCACACCCGGTTCCATGCCGTCCACGAAGTATTCCCGGGGAATGCCCAGCCTCATTCCCTTAATCTCCCCGGTAAGCCCGGCGGTAAAGTCGGTGGGAGGCAGGTTCAGGGACGTGGAGTCCCTGGGATCGTAGCCAGCGATGGCGTTCAGGGTTATGGCGCAGTCCATAGCGTCCTTGCCCACCGGCCCGATCTGGTCCAGGGAAGAGGCAAAGGCAATGAGACCGTAGCGGCTTACCCGCCCGTAGGTGGGCTTGAGACCCGTCACGCCGCACAGGGACGCCGGCTGGCGGATGCTGCCCCCGGTATCGGAGCCCAAAGCGACGATGGCTTCGTCGGCCGCCACCGCTGCCGCCGCGCCGCCGCTGCTGCCCCCGGGCACCCGCCCCAGGTCCCAGGGATTGTGCGTGGGATAGAAGGCCGAGTTCTCGCAGGACGACCCCATGGCGAACTCGTCCATGTTGCCCTTGCCCAGCAGCACCGCGCCCTGGGCCGACAGCCTGGCCCAGACCGTGGCGTCGTACACCGGCACAAAGTTTTCCAGCATCCTGGATGCGCAGGTAGTCCGAATGCCGCTGGTGCAGATCAGGTCCTTCACCTGCACCGGTATGCCGGTCATGGGGCCACCATCCCCTTTTGCCAATGTCTTGTCAGCGGCCTCCGCCTGCTCCAGGGCCCGGTCTTCAGTCAGGGTAACGTAGGCCTTAACCCGGTCTTCCACCCGGGCGATACGTTCAAAGCAGGAGCGGGTTAGCTCCACAGCGCTGAAAGACCCGGCGTCCAGTCCGGCCCGGGCCTCATGCAGGGTCAATTGCCAAAGTTCAGCCAAGGGGTCCTATTCCTCCCACTCCGGTAGCTGAAGTGTTCTGTACCACTCATGGTCAGCTTGTCGAACCACGGGCAGGTCTTGCGAGCATCCCTCGCCTGGTTCAGGATGAGCGGGTTCCGAGGCCAGAGTCGCGCGACCCGCGCCCATCATTCCTCCAGCACCGCCTTAACCCGGAACAGGTCTCCCTCCCTCCGGGGGGCGTTCAGCAGGGTCTCCTCCGGATCCAGCGGTTCATCGGGGACATCCTCCCGCATTACCGAGTTCAGTTCCACCGCGTGGCCGGTGGGTTCCACCGCGCTGGTGTCCAACTGTTTCAGCAACTCGAACTGGTCCAGGATGTTGGAAAGCTGTTCCTGGAATGTGGCTATCTCATCTTCCGACAGCCCGATGCGGGCCAGGGCGGCTATATGTTCAACGTCGGCGCGTTCCAGCGGCATATTTCCTTCCTGGCGTCTGTATTGTTAGTGGGCAGGGCAGCCACAAGGGCTGCCCCTACGGGGTTCTTCGTAGGGGCGACCCTTGTGGTCGCCCTTCGTGCCTATTCGTGAGTATTAG
>CAZPMU010000082.1:3939-8415 GCA_964587795.1 uncultured Dehalococcoidia bacterium
TTCTTCGTAGGGGCGACCCTTGTGGTCGCCCTTCGTGCCTATTCGTGAGTATTAGTGGATAAACTGTTAATTCATCTCCGAGCCGCCGGACACGCTGATGGACAGGCCCGTTACGTAGTCCGACTCTGCGGAGGCCAGGAAGGCGGCCATGTTGGCGATGTCGCCGCCCTGGGCAATGCGGCCCATGGGAACCCGGGTGGACCGTTCCTGCACCATCAGGGCCCGGTGTTCTTCGGCCGATTCCCCCTCCGCGGCCAGCGCGGCGGCGATGAAGTCCACCCTTTCCGTGTCCACCAGGCCGGGGCAGATGGCGTTGACGTTGACCTTGTGGGCTGCCATTTCCTGGGCCAGGGCCTGGGTGAACCCCACCAGGGCAAACTTGGAAGCGCAGTAGACGGCGTAACGGGCGATGCCGCGTTTGCCGGCCCCGGATGAAATAATGATTATCTTGCCGCCCCCGTTTCCGTTGTTGCTTCGGTCAACCATGTGCCGGGACACGGCGCGGGAGCACAGGTAGGTGCCGCGGACGTTGACCCGCATCACCTCGTCGAAAGCGTCCTCCTCCAGGTCCACCACCAGCACCCGGTCCCGGCCGGGGCGGGAACCGGCGTTGTTGACCAGGATGTCAATCTTGCCGAACCGGTCAAGTACCTGCCCGACCATGTCGTCCACCTGGGCGCTGTCCGACACATCAGAAAATATGCCCAAAGCCTGCCTGCCCTCGGCCTCAATTTCCTTTACCACGCTGGGCAGGCCCTCCCAGCCTTCGATTCGGTCTTCGGCGCGGATGGCCGTCACCGATTCGGGTATGTCGGTAACCACTACGTCGGCGCCCTCCCGGGCCAGGCGGGTGGCTATGGCCCGGCCAATACCGTTTCGGCCGCCAGCGCCGGTTACAAGGGCCACTTTTCCGTTGAGGTCGTACATGTTATTACCTCATTTGCTATTTATCCACGAATGGGCACGAATTTTCACGAATACATTAGTGGATATTCGTGGATAAAGCTCTACCTGCTGGGCAGGCAAATCAGCGCCGTGCCGCCCACGTACCGCTCCCCTGCCTCGCCCATCATCAGCACGTCGCACTCTACCAGGTTTTCTCCGTCCTCTTCCCGTGTATCCGTGACGGTGGCCGAGATTAGCAGTGGCTTGTTGTGGGGGACAGGCTGCCGGAAAACCAGGTCCAGATCCTTCAGCGATTCTGGCCCTGCCCAGTCGGTAAGGGCCTGGCTCATTATGGCCATGCTCATCACCCCGGGGACAATGGGGCCGGGCAGACCGGACTTCTCGGCAATCTCCTGGCTGGTAAAGCGGTTGGGCATGGGGTTGCCCCACAGTTCGCAGAAGGTAGCCACGTTCTCGTCGGTGGCCACCAGTTCCACCGGGCCTATCTCATCGCCCAGGTCTATGTCTTCAAAATAGAGGTTCGTGCGGTCAGCCATTGCTTGCGTTACTCCCGGGATGCGTAGGATTCCTGGACGTCCGCCACCACCACGCCGTCCTGGTTGGTGAAGGTTGTTTCCCACACCGTGAAGACCATGGTTCCGGTGCGGCCCGTCTTGGGATAGACCTCTTTAAGGTGTGACGAGGCCGTCACACTATCGCCGGCCACAATGGGTGCGCGAGACTGGACCCGCTGGCCGGCGTGGAAACGCACGACGCCGAACTTCAGTTCAATATCCGGCAGTTCCACGTTTCGCACCAGCATGGTAACCAGGGTAGGCGGCGCCAGCACGCCGGCATATCCCGCGGCCCGGGCGGTTTCCGCGTCGGTGAACATGGGATTGGTCTCACCGATGCTGCGATTGAATATCTGTACCAGGTCGTAGGTTATTTCAAAGGGACCGGCCCGGTGCTCCACACCGTACAGGTCCCGGTTGTATTCCAACTCCATTGCCATAGGAATCTCCCGGCGGCATTGCCCGCCGTGGTCAAGTTAGCAACCCTGCTTTCTTCGGTTCCGCCACACGTAGGGGCGGGTTGGAAACCCGCCCGTATTCCCTTTCCTGCGCTGTTGCCGGCCGACACCCCCGGCTACTGTTGTATGTCCTTCAGCCACACCGGGGTAAAGTCCCCTTCCAGAAGGGCATCCACCAGTTGATGCGCGTCCCTAACCTCCCCGGGGAAGTAGGTCATGCACGTCCCCAGGTGGCTGGCCAGGTGAGCGTCGCTGCCGCCGATGCCCAGGTAGTTATACTCCCGGCAAAGGTCGTCGGCCCGTTCATTTTCCGCGGGGCGGCTGCCGCCGTTTACTCGCTCCACTATGTTAAGGTCGGGAAAGGTCTCGCCCTGGTCCATGTACTCCACCAGGCCAACGCCTACACGTCCCGGGTGCGCGGGTACGGCGATGGCCCCGTGGTGGCGGGCGGCCTTCATCAGTTCCCGCGCGTCCATCTTCACGTCGCCCAGGTCAATATCCTTCGCCAGTCCTTCGTTAACGCCGTACACCAGCACGTGGCCGTAGCGGGTATCCAGTTCCGACGCTTTTATTATGATCACGCCGTACTCGGCCGCCAACTGGGAATAGTCCTTGTCAAAGTCAAACTTTCGGTGTTCGCTGAGAACAAATCCATCAATAGGGCAGCCCCGTTTGTTGCGGAGCACCTGTACCCATTTCACATACTGCTCAACGGTGGCCCGGGAATCGTCGGAAGAAACGGAATGGCTGTGCAGGTCCAGGTACATGGGACGTAATATCAACTCCAAGAAATTCGAGGCCCTTAGCTGTTCGACAGGGGGGCCAATGGCGACCGAAACATTGCAAATAAGCAAGAAACCGACGCCGGAAACAATAATAACCTTTGGAAAATATTTCAGCAACCGATTGCTTCGGTCGCACCGGTTCGGGAAAAGGGAATTAGGTTGCCCCAAAACCGTCTTCCCGCGCCGGCGGTAACCTCGAAACCTGTGTAGACCTTTCCCAGCTACCACTAGACCGTCTTTCCGGCGAAAGCCGGTATCCAGGAGTCCTTGCACGCCAAACACTGAATTGTGCCTGGCCTTTCTGGATTCCGGCCTTGAGCCGGAATGACGGTCTGGGCCGGATGCGACTCAGCTAATCAAAACTGTTACCTGCCAACCCCCACACCGCTTTCCCTCCCTGTCCCGCAATGCTAGAATCGAGAAAATTGGGCCTGCAGGAGGCGAAGCTATGCAGCGTACCAGGGTCAAGGACATTCTCAATCGCGAAGCCGCCGGGGGCGAGGTCCTGGTCCAGGGCTGGGTCAAGACCCGGCGCTCCTCCGGCGCCGTTTCCTTCATCCAGATCAGCGACGGCTCAACCCTTGCCGACCTGCAGATTGTGATGGAGCCTTCTTCTCCCGACTTCGCCCTGGTGGAGTCCCTCAGCACGGGCTGCAGCGTCTGTGCCGTGGGCGAACTGGTGGAGTCCGAGGGCAGGAACCAGAAGTACGAAGTCAAGGCCAGCAGCCTGCAACTCCTGGGCAGGGCCGACCCCGAGGAATATCCCCTCCAGAAGAAGCGCCACACCCTGGAGTTCCTGCGGGAGATTGCCCACCTGCGTCCCCGCACCAACACCTTCGGCGCCATGGCCCGCGTCCGCAACACCATGGCCTACGCCATCCACAGCTTCTTCCAGCAGCGGGGCTTCCAGTACATCCAGACGCCCATGATCACCGCCAGCGACGCCGAGGGCGCCGGTTCCATGTTCCGCGTTACCACCCTGGACCTGCACGACCCTCCCCGCCGCGACGGCCTGGTGGATGCTGCCGAGGACTTCTTCGGCCAGCCCACCTTCCTTACCGTCAGCGGCCAGCTGGAAGCCGAAATCTTCGCCCTTGCCCTGTCCGACGTCTATACCTTCGGCCCCACCTTCCGCGCCGAAAACTCCAACACCTCCCGCCACCTGGCCGAGTTCTGGATGGTGGAGCCCGAGGTGGCCTTTTGCGACCTGGACGGCCTGGCCGAACTGGCCGAGGACTTCCTCAAGTACGTCTTCAGCCAGGCCCTGGAGCAGTGCCCCGAGGACATGGCCTTCTTCAACCGTTGGTACGACAACTCCGCCATCGAGACCCTGGAGGGCATCATCAACTCCGACTTTGAGCGCATGACCTACACCGAGGCCATAAAGCTCCTGGAATCCTCCGGCGAGACCTTCGAGTTCCCCGTCTCCTGGGGCCTGGACCTGCAATCGGAGCACGAGCGGTACCTAACCGAAAAGCGGGTGGGCCGGCCCGTGGTGGTTACCGACTACCCCAGGGCCATCAAGGCCTTCTACATGCGCATGAACGATGACGGCGAAACCGTGCGGGCCATGGACGTGCTGGTGCCCCGCATCGGCGAGATTATCGGCGGCAGCCAGCGCGAGGAACGGGAGGACGTGCTGCTGGAGCGGATGAAACAGTCGGGGCTGGACGCGGAGAACTACTGGTGGTACCTGGACCTGCGCCGCTACGGCACCGTCCCCCACGCCGGCTTCGGCCTGGGCTTCGAGCGCACCGTCCAGTTCGCCACCGG
>CAZPMU010000083.1:0-7371 GCA_964587795.1 uncultured Dehalococcoidia bacterium
AAATCTGGGGCGAAAACCAGAAACAGCAGGTAACCACCAAGGGCACCGCCACCATTCGCCTCCCTTCCAAAGGGGCGGGGTGGTAGGAGACGTTGAGTCGCCAGGGCAATTGCTCCTTAACGATTGGTCAGCCAGAACGGCCAAATTTGTCATGCTGAGCTTGCCGAAGCATCTAAACTCCTATCCACAAGCCGACTTTCGGACCCGTAACCAGGCCAAGGGGTAGGACATTTGGCCCTTCGGCGAGCTCAGGGCGACGCTGACTTACTGACTGAGTGAACAGCCAGGGCAACCGCCAGGGTTGCCCGTAGGGGCAACGCTACTCAGGCAGTGGTAGGGGCAGGCCTTGTGCCTGCCCTGGTAGAAAACCGAAAGACCCTGATCGAAGGTGGAGTAACCTGGTTAGCGCTTTGTCAGGACGCCGGAAGCCTGGCTACCGCGGCCCGCCACACCGCTGGATCGCCGATGCGCACAGCCTGATCAACTCCAACGTTTTCCAGGAGAAGCGCCAGCATGGTCAGCCGTTCCTCGTCCGACCAGAACAACTTCCCCCCAATCATCTCCATTTTTCTCGGAGTTAATTCGTAGCGGGCCATTGCCTCCGGACCAAGCCAGGCCCGTCCCTCCGGTCGCAGATCCCACTGGACTTCTTCCATATCCCTGCCCTCCATCCTTACCGCCTACAACCCAAACCGCTCCGCCGCCCGGGCAAACCCCTCAATGGCCCCTTCCAGCACCCAGTCGTCTACGCAGTAGGAGATGCGGAAGTGGCCCGAGGTCCCGAACCCCCTGCCTGGCACCACCAGCACGTTCCACTCCTGCAGGGCGTCCACAAAGGCCGCGTCATCCTCCAGCGGCGACTTGGGGAACAGGTAGAAGGCTCCCTGGGGCTTGACCATTTCGTAGCCCAGTTCCGTCAACTGGGAATAGAGAAAGTCCCGCTTGCGCTGGTATTCCCCCACGTCCACGCTGACCCCCTGCAGCCCTCTGACCACGTGCTGCATCAGGGCCGGAGCATTGACGAAACCCAGGGTGCGAGTGCAGAAGACCATCCCATCCACCAGTTCCCCCTTGTTGGGGTAGTCCGGGTGTACCGCAATGTAGCCGATGCGTTCCCCGGGCAGGCCCAGGTCCTTGGCGTGGGAGTTGACCACAATGGTACGGTCGTACCGGTTAAAAACTTGGGGATATGTAAGACCGTCGTAAATCAGGTGCCGGTAGGGCTCGTCGCTGATTACGTAGATTTCCGTGCCCAGTTCCCCTTGTTTCCGATTCAGCAGGGCCGCCAGTTCCTCGATCCGCTCCGCCGAATAGACCACACCGGAGGGGTTGTTAGGGGAGTTGATGATGAGCCCCCTGGTGCGGGGGGTGATTGCGGCTTCAATGGCCTCCAGGTCCATATCAAACTCGCCGGTGGTGGGTATAATCACCGGGACACCGTTGTGATTATCAATGTAATAGACGTACTCACCGAAGAAGGGGGACAGGATGATAACCTCGTCGCCCGGGTTCAGGGTAGCCCGCAGCGCCACGTTGATGGCCCCCGCCGCCCCGCAGCTCATCACTATGTCCGCCACCGAAAAGGCCAGGCCCGTTTCCGCGGCCAGTGTCTCCGCCACCGCCGCCCGGGTTTCCGGGTAGCCCGCGTTGGGCATGTAGCGGTGCATACCTTTGGCGGGACTTTGGGCCAGCCGCCGTAGCTCCTCGTTGAATTGCTCGGGCGGCTCCACCACCGGGTTGCCCAGCGACAGGTCAAACACCTTGTCATCGCCGTACTGGGCCTTCAGGGCAATGCCCACCTCGAACATACGGCGTATCCAGCCGCCCTCTTCCATGGAGCGGCGCACGTTTTCGGAAATAGTCATGGCTAATCGTCCAGCAGCAAGTTTGGGCAAGGATACTCCCCGCGGGCAGGCCAGGTAAAGGGGAATAGCTGCCCGTCCCGGGCTCGGCGCGCTTACTTGGGCGGCAACGACGCTGCAAAGGTTACCCCGGTATTGACCCAGTCCCTTAACGCCGCCTCTTCTGCCAGGCCTTCGCTTCCCACGTACACGAACCCCCGCATGGGGCGGCCGGTAAAGTCGAACACTCTGGCATGGGGTTTCTCCAGGGCATCGTCGTATGTATCGGGCCCAGTCCTCACCACCAGGTTGTCCTTTTCAACGCAGCAGCACATATTGCCGCCGAGCATGAAAGCCAGGCCGCCAAACATCTTGCGTTCGTGTATGTTATCCACCGGCGCCAGCAGGCTCCTCACCCGCTGGGCCAGGTCCTCGTTATATGCCATGTGAAACCCCTTGCCGCAGGATGTTAAGGTTGAAGTAAAATTCTCATTTTCAATAGTGCGGACCTGCCGCCAAAGACCACCTGTACGGAGATTCCAGCACCCTTGGGGGTCGTTTTTACGTTAAACCACCATATATCGGATGGCTATGTAATTGTCTCGGGCTATCCGACTAATATATAATGTTGTATATCAGTATGAATAGCGAGACAGCCGGGTGCGGCTGTCTTGTGAGGAGTAGGAATTATGGCGGATAACGGATTGGACAAGTTTGTGACCGGAATGGTGTTCGGCGCCGCCCTCGGCGCTGCCATTGGGCTGCTCCTGGCCCCCAAGCCCGGCAGTGAGACCCGGCAGATAGTACGGGAGCGGGCCGGCGAGTACCTGGATGTTGCCCGGGAGCGGGCCGGTGAGTATGCGGGTCCCGTACGGGAACGCGCCGGTGAGGTTATTGGTTCCGCCAGGGAACGCGTAACCAGCGTGCGCCGCAGGGGCAACCGGAATGACGCGGAGGAGCAGGATTCGGCGCCCGTCCTCCAGGACGAGTAGCGCACGCGGTTCCGGCCTGGAAATACCAGGCCCTGAACCAGGTCCCCCTTGGCAATTTGGGGAGGGATATAATCCCTCCCCTTTCTGTTGCGGAAAAGCGGTTTCAACTTTAAACATCACCATCTCGCAATGCCGGGACCTCCCCCCGCAACCTACAGCCCCAGGCGCCGCACCAGTTCCTCCGCGGTAACGATGGCCCCGCTCAGACCTTTGGCATCCTGGTCGGCCAGAAATACCGCCGCCTTTACCATATCCCCGGGCGTGGCCCAGGTGGAATAGTCGGCGTCGGGCCGCTGGGCCTGGAAGCCCTCGGTCAGCACGGGGCGAAGGGGGCGCAGCACGTTTACGGCAATGTTGTGCCGGCCCAACTCTGCCGACAGGCCCCAGCTGAACCGTTCCACCGCCGCCTTGGACACGCCGTAGGCCTGCCCCATCAACGCGATGCCCTCGGCCGAGTCGGCGGAAAGGGTAGATGAAAAAATGTTGTCAGCGGCGTGGGAGGATATATTGATGATGCTGCCGCCGCCCTGCTCCACCATCACCGGCGCCACTGCCCGGCAGCCAATGTAAGTGGCGCGCAGGTTAATGTCCATCACCAGGTCCCACTCCCGAAGGCTCGACTCCAGAAACGGCCGGTAGGTTCCGACTCCGGCGTTGTTGATCAGCACGTCCACCGCGCCAAAAACGTCCAGCGTCCGGTCCACCATGGCGCGGATGCTCTCCTCTTCCCGTACGTTGCAGGGCACCGGCAGGGCCTTCCCGCCCAAAGCCTCTATTTCCCCGGCGGTGGCGTAGATAGTGCCCGGAGCCAGGTCGCGCTCCCTTTCCGAGCGGGCCGCCACCACCACCGAAACTCCTTCCCGGGCCAGCCCCAGGGCCATCGCCTTCCCAATGCCCCGGCTGGAGCCCGTTACAATGGCTACCTTGCCCTCCAGCGTCATGGCGCGCCGCCTTCTTCCACCGGAACCGTCAATTTCCCAGCAGTCCCCGCGGGCGCATCCGGTAATGACGGTCCATTTCCGAAGCGTAGGCCACTCCCAGGCTTGCGCCATTGGCCTCCACCCATTCACTGAAGCGGGTGGTCGCCCGAGGTGGTTCCGCGGAAACCAGCAGGTTTGAGGTCAGGCCCGACAGCTCATCGCGGGTAAGCACCACGTCCCGCACGAAGTAACCCACGATCCGGGACAGGGATAGTGCCAATGGCGACGGCATGTGCGCCAGCTTCGCCCTGCTGCCGATGTGTTTTTCCATCAGAAGAACAAGCTCATCAAAGGTATAGGTTTCCGGTCCCACCGCATCTATAGTTACGTCTTCCGCTTCCGCCCCCGCCGTAACCGCCAGCTCGGCCAGGTCCCCCACGTACACGGGTTGGGCCCGGTAATGGCCGTCCCCCGCGATGGGGAAAAAGGGAAAGCGCCGCAGTGCCCATGCCACGTTGTTGAGGAGTATATCCCCCTCGCCGAACACCAGCGCCGGCCGGATTATGGCGTGAGAAAGGCCCGATTCCCGGATGGCTTCCTCCACCCGCGCCTTGCCCCGAAAGTAGGGCAGGGGAGAATCGGCTGAAGGGTTGGTGATGCTGATATGTACCAGGCGTCGAACGCCGGTTTCCGCCGCCGCCTGCACCAGCGCCAGGGAGTTCTCCACTGCCCGCTCAAAAGTGACCTCCCCGCTGGCAAAGCGGACCCAGTAGGTGTTGTACAGGGTGTCTGCGCCCCGCAGTCCATCAGCCAGCGCATCGGGCCGGTCAAAGTCCATCGGGATGGCCTCTACCTGCCCGCCAAATGGGTCGCTGGCAGTTCCCCACAATTGCGGACGGCCGGTAAGGGTCTTTGCCATCCTCCCGGCCCCCAGCAAACTCTGCGCGATGTGCCTGCCGGTAAAGCCAAAGGCCCCGGTTACTACGTCGAAAGCTGCCGTCTTGTCGTTCATAATAGTTCTATTCTATCACTTGCCGGACTGTCTCCAACGTGGCGCCGCGCCCGGCGGGGATAACACTGCAGCGGCGAAAGGGAACCCATGGCCTGCCCAATGACACCCACCCCAAAGGTATCATGCCACGGGCAACCCACTGAATCCCACCGGCGACCGGAAACCCTCGCGACCGGCGCAAATTTCCAACGGCAGTTTTACAGGATGTGCAAGGTATCGATTCTCATCTAACCTGTGCTCCTGTTGGAAACACATCCTTGAAAAACTGGGCCAAACATTTACAACATTTATAACAGACTGTGGTTACGCCAGTCTCCCCGCATTGGCACTATTGATATATCGCATTGAAAAAGGCGAGTAATCTAACATACGGAGGACTTGAAAATGACCATGCAGGAAAGCGAGACCACAGCCATCGAGGAAACCCGGATTGTAGCCGACGCCGAAGAAGCGGAAGAAACCGAGGCCCAGGAGACCGAAAACGAAGAGACCGAAGACGAAGAGGCCGATGGCGAAGAACAGGCCGGGGATGATGCCGAAGAGGCCTAAATTCTCCACCGCTCCAGGAACCCGGTGCCGGAAGCCGGTGGGGGTCTAACCCATATCTTTTCGGGCAACCGGAGGAAGGCTCCGCGGATTTCGACAGTCAGAACGGCGGGCGGGGACCTGAATCCCTTGGGCGGTATCGCATTAGCGATGCCGCCTTTCCGTTCCGAAACCCGGAATTACGGCAGCCACGCCGCCGCTTCCCTTCCTGATGGGTGCCGGAGGGCGCGGACTGAAGCTTGACGGCATCGGGCCGTGTGCCTTGTTACGGTCCTGAAACACGGGCATCAACTTCCCTGGCCTGCGCCCCCACCGCCTGCCCTACCGCAGCTTGCTGGCGAACTTCTGCCGGACCTTGGATACCTTGGGGCTTATCACTATCTGGCAGTACATACTGCCCGGGTTTCGCTCATAAAAGAGGTGATGTTCCTGCTCCGCCGGATAGAAAACGTCCAGCGGGGCTATCTCGGTTACCACCGGCCCGTTCTCCGTGCCGGAGGCATCCAGCGCCTTGATGAAGTCCGCTGCCTGGGCCTTCTGGTCCTCAGAATTGTAGAGGACGACCGAACGGTACTGGGTCCCCACGTCATGGCCCTGCCGGTTCAGCGTGGTGGGGTCATGGCTGGCAAAGAAGACCTCCAGCACCTCCGGAAAGGTGACTTTTTCGGGGTCGAACTCCACCCGCACCACCTCGGCGTGGCCCGTGTTGCCGCTGCAAACCTCGTAGTAGGTGGGGTTGTCCTTGTGGCCGCCGGCATACCCGGAGACGACCGACTCCACACCCTCTATCATGTTGAATACGGCCTCAATGCACCAGAAGCACCCGCCGCCCAGGACTGCTACCTCGTTTCTGCTTTCAACCAACGTATTTCTCTCCGGCCAACTTGGCATTTAGGTTATGTATGGGAACGAAAGTCTGCCCTTTCCGTCATTGTGCCATCGGCGGCGGGCGATGGCAAATGGAGGAGTTCGCGCCCTAGGACCATCGCGCCTTAAAGACCGGTACCCTGGACGGCCAAGACTGTAATTCTGAACGGAGTGAAGAATCTAAACTCTATCCCGCAAGCCCATTTCCAGACCCGCAATCGTGCTGATGGGAAGGATTCCAGACCCTTTGGCAGGCTCATGGTGGCATTGACTTCCTGATTAAGTGTAAAGCGTTATTCGATACCCGATTACCATGTTCGCGCCCTTGGCCAGTCGCGCCTCCCCCTTGGTAAGCGCGACCGTGGATAAGCCCAAAACAAACTAACCATTCCTGATTCCAGACTCTTGATTCTCAACTCCTGCCTCTCCCCTCGCCCTCTCGATTAGGGTCGGAGTTAAGGGCTCCCCTTTTCACTGACGACTGCCTGTTGCCATCTTGGAAAACCCATCCCTACCATATCTGATAACTGGTTCCGGATACTCTATTCCGGGCCAGGCACATCCTGTTGAAAAGGACCGGTCCCACACCATGCCTAAAAACAATCCCGCCAAACAACAAGCTTCCCCTGCGCCCGCATCTCTTATCTCCATTTCCCCGTCCGATCAGGCAGACCGGCACATGCCCTCACCCGCCCTCTCTCCCCGTCAGCAGTCTGCCCTCCCGGTCGTCGCCCTCTCCCCATCTCTTGTTCAGGCAGCCCGGGCCTCCGGAGTTGGCAAGACTACCCTGAGCCGCTGGATGAATGACCCTCTCTTCCGTGCGGAGATTACTCGCATGCGGCAGGAGGCCGCAGAATTGGCTCGCCAGGAACTGCAGGGCATGATGCTTCGCGCCGCCAGCGTAATCAACCAGGCCATGGACCATCCGGACCCTGTTATCAGCCTGCGTGCCGCCCGGTACGCCATTTCCTTTGGCACATCCTTTACCCAGATCCAGCAAATAGCATCGGATCTGGCTGAACTTCGCAACTCTCTCCAATCGAAACACCAGGACGACGATGAAAATTAACGCCAACTCACCCCCACCTTCGTGCCCCTTCCTGGATAACCCCCCAAACGGGCCAAAACGGGCCAAAACGGAACCATTATTAAAAAAATTCCATTAGTGAACATTAGTGTCCATTCGTGGATAA
>CAZPMU010000084.1:0-7249 GCA_964587795.1 uncultured Dehalococcoidia bacterium
GTTTGTGGGAGGGATTTTGGATTCTTCACTCCGTTCAGAATGACAGTCTTGGCAGTTCTGAACGGCAAGTGGATAAAGCGCGATTGCCCAGGGGGTGTTCTGCCGGTTCCTGCTATCACCCTCTCCCTGTGGTAGAATTCGGGCCAGTTCCGCATCTTACCGTAAGCGTCTTTTTCCCTGGAGGCACCCAGCGCAGGCCATGGGCCAACAGTTATGACCGAATTACCGCTTAAGCTGAGCGTACTGGACCAGAGCCCCGCAGCGGAGGGGGAATCTGCCGAGGTGGCCCTGGGACACACCATAGAACTGGCGCAGCGGGCCGAGGAGTGGGGTTACCACCGGTTCTGGGTGACGGAGCATCACGGTTCCAACCGCAACATGGGTTCTTCGCCCGAGGTGCTGGTCTCTCATCTATTGGCGCGCACCAACCACATACGGGTGGGGTCGGGCGGCGTGATGCTGCAGCATTACAGCCCCTACAAGGTGGCGGAGAACTTCAACGTATTGGCAGCCCTGGCGCCGGGCAGGGTTGACCTGGGAGTTGGCCGGGGCCCCGGGGGAATGCCACGAACCACCCAGGCGCTGCGCCCCCAGCCGCTTAACGGATCACCCACCGTATCGCTGGAAGAAAAGCTGGTGGAATTGAGACGGTTTCTGGGCAAGGGAATGGACGGGGTGGTGGCTTCACCACTGCCGCCCCAGCCAGCGGACCTTATTATGCTGGGGACCACCGCGGCCAGCGGGAAAATGGCGGCGGAACACAAACTGCCCTATGTATTCGCGCTGTTCCTGAATGGCGACGAGGAAGAAATGGGACGGGCGATGGACAGCTACCAAAGCCATTTTCCTGCGGGTACCGACTCGTCTCCCCGGGCTATGCTGGCGCTGCCGATTATAGTGGCGGATACGGACGACAGGGCGGCAGCCTATGCCAACGCCATTCGCGTGGTGCGAATACGGCTGGCGAGCGGCCGTTCCTTCACCGTCTTTTCGGAGGAGGCGGCCAGGGAATTCGGGCGCCAGGCGGGGGAAGAGTTCTGCTACGAGGTACAGCCGGCCAACGTGATTCACGGCTCCCCGGCGCGGGTCAAGGAGAGGCTGGTGGCAATGGGAAGGGAATACGGAGTGGGCGAGGTTTTCGTCGTTACCGCCATCGACAATTTTTCCGACCGGTTGCGCTCCTACGGCCTGCTGGCCGAGGCGATGCTGGGCAGTCACGGGCGGGAGCAGGAGGCAGGGCAAGCCAGCGGGGAGGGCCAGAGATGACGAGTCAGCGCAAACTCCGGCTGGGGGCTTTCTTCTCGGGTACGGGAAGCAACATGGCTTCATGGCGACATCCGAAGGCAGTGCCGGACGGGCCGATTAACCTGCAATATTACCGAGAGCTGACCCGCAAGGCGGAAGAGGCCAAGCTGGACTTTGTCTTCTTCGGCGACGGGCTGTACATCAGCGAGAAGTCGCACCCCATTTTTCTGAACCGGTTTGAGCCCCTGACGCTGCTGGCGGCGCTGGCAATGGACACAACGCACATTGGGGTGGCAGCGACCCTGTCCACCACCTACAGCGAGCCCTTCACCGTGGCGCGCCAGTTTATGTCCATTGACCACATCAGCGGGGGCAGGGCAGGCTGGAACATCGTGACGTCACCGCTGGAGGGTTCGGCGCTGAACTACAGCAAGCCGGAGCATCCCGCCCACGACCTGCGCTACGAGATGGCCCACGAGTTTTTGGAGGTGACCAAGGGACTGTGGGACTCGTGGGAGGATGACGCCTTCGTCTTCGACAAGGAGGCGGGGGTATTTTTCGACCCGGAGAAGATGCACAGGGTAAACCACGCGGGGCGGTTTTATTCGGTGCAGGGGCCGCTTAACATTTCGCGCTCCCGGCAGGGCAGGCCGGTGCTGATACAGGCCGGTTCCTCGGAGGCGGGACGCAGCTTTGCCGCCCGCCACGCGGATGTTATCTTCACCGGGCAGCCGAGCCTGGAGGCGGCCAGGGATTTCTACGATGATGTGAAGGGGAGGGCGGCGGAGTTTGGCCGGAGACGTGAGGAAGTGCTAATACTGCCCGGCTGCGCCCCCATAGTGGGACATACGGAGGAGGAAGCCGACCGGAAGTACCGGGAGATTGTGGAACTGGTGAGTGTTGAAGATGCTTTGAACTACCTGGGCCGGTACTTTGACGACCTGGATTTCACCCAGTATGAGCTGGACGAGCCATTCCCCGACCTGGGGGATTACGGGCGCAACGGGTGGGAAAGCACCACTGACCGAATAAAGTTGACGGCGCGAGAGGAGAATCTAACCCTGCGCCAGGTGGCTTTAAGAGCCACGACGCCACGGCACAGGTTCATCGGCACGGCGGAGCAGGTGGCGGACACGATGCAGGCGTGGCTGGAGGGTGGGGCTGCCGACGGGTTTATGGTGAACAACTCGGTGCTGCCGGTGGGGTTTACGGACTTCCTGGAGATGGTGGTCCCCATACTGAAGAGGCGGGGCATTTTCCGCACGGAGTACGAGGCCGATACGCTGCACGGGAACCTGGGGCTGCCCATACCGGAGAGCCGGTATTCGGGGTCAGTCAAACAGGGCTAGGCCAATACCAAAGTGGGATGTGCATTTCCGCTGCCAAGAGCGTCCGACCAGCCTGGCTGTCATTGTGAGTGAAGCAATGAATCTAAAATTCTTGCCAGCAGGAAGGTTGATTTCCCGCGAGAATTTTAGATTCTTCACTCCGTTCAGAATGACAGTCTCTCCCCAGCCTATGGTTTCCATGCACATTTCATCCTGGCTTTGGTTTAGGCCTGCTGGGACCGGCCAGCAACCTCGTTTTCTTCCACCCAGTGGGGACCGTTCACCAGGTCGTAGAGGTCGGTTACCTTTTCGGACGGCGGCGCCGTAAGCAGGGTGACGACAACGGCACAGGTGGAGGCAGCCAGGAAGCCCGGGACGCCGGGGTTCACCTGCCACACACCCAGCGCCTCCATCTGGTCAATGGTAGCCTCGAAACCCAACAGGTCGACGACGGTGGAGTATTTTTCGTAACCCAGGCCGGCCAGCCACCACCAGGTGGAGACAACGGAACCGGTAACCACCGCGGCCAACGCGCCCCAGCGGTTGAAGCGGCGCCAGTAGAGCCCCAGAATCAGGACGGGACCGAAGGCCGCCCCCATGCCACCCCAGGCGAGGGAGACCAGGGCGAAAACCGACTCGGGAGAAACGATGGAGATGGCGGCCGCAACGATGCCCACCAGCAGCAGCATGCCCCGGCCCATCCAGACCCGGTACTGGGTGCGCATGGAATAGGCGATGCGCTTGAGGACGGGGAGGTCGTCGGTGGCGATGGCCGATGCCAGCAGCAACTGGGAATCGGCGGTGCTCATTACGGCAGCGATGACCGCGGTGAGCAACAGTCCCGCAACCACGGGGTGGAAGAAGGTCTCAGCCACCACCAGGTAGAGTTTTTCGGGGTCGGGGAGCATAATGCCGCGGTCCAGCAGGGCCGGGGCCGCCACCAGGCCCATCAACAGGGCAAAGAGAAATATCAGCACCACCCACACTGACCCCACGTTGCGGCTGCGTTTGATGTCACCCTCCCGCTGGACGGCCATGAAGCGGGAAATAACGCGATGGGCCCCGAAGGCACCCAGGCCCCAACCGGCGGACGAGATAAAGAACAAGTACCCCAACCGGGTGTTGTCCTGGTCGGTGAAGGGATTCCAGAAACCCGGGGCAGTGGCCTCCAGGCCCTGGAACGGGTTGTTCACGGTCAGGATCAATGTCACCGGAATGATGGTGAAACCGGCCAGCATAATCAGGGACTGGAAGACGTCGGTGCGGGACACGGCCAGGAAGCCGCCGATGAAGGTGTAAGACACGATAGCTATCAGGGAGATTATCACGCCGATATTGTGGCCATGGCCCATGTGGTCTAATCCGAAGACCACTTCCAGGAGCTTGGCCCCAGCGATGAGACCGGAACAGACATAGAGGGTGATAAAGTAAATTCCGATAACGCCCGACAGAGCCCGCAACAACCCGCTGGTATCTCCGAATCGATTCTCCAGGAACTCCGGAAGAGTCAACGAATTTTCGGCGGCCAGGCTGTAGCGGCGGATTCGCCGGGCCAGGATAGTCCAGGCAAACCAGTGGCCCAGGATTATGCTGGCGACAGTCCACAGGTGCATCATGCCGGCGGCAAAAGCCAAGGCTGGCAGAACCAGCATGGTCCAGCCGCTGGTGGCGGAGGATGCGGCGCTGAGGGCCGAGGTAAAGAACCCCATTTTGCGGCCGCCCAGCACGTAGTCGGACATATCGTCCATGTGGCGGGACCGGGCAACGGCGATGCCGATGAGCACGGCAAAGTAGGCGATGAATACGCAGAGAATCCAGATGGCATTTTCGGGCATGGGCGTTCAGACCTCGGGTGCAAGCGGGCCGGGAGAGCAAGCCGGACCAGGACTTGATGCGCTGGGGCCGTTGGATACACCGAACAGTATAGCAATGTTCCCAAGAGCATTTGGCGGGGATAGAGGTTTTCTCACGACCGGCCGCACCGGAAGGTTTGGGCTGGCAAGAGTTCCCTGGAGAGCCGGGTGAGGGCAGGTTCGGGAATAGCTCCCAGGCCGCAAACCTTCTGAACGGCAATACCGCCAGTTTCTGTAATAGCGCTGCAATCCGGTCGGTTTTGCCGTGGAACCTGGGCAGACACAGCGGTCTGCACCCACCATTCTTGCTTTCGGACCAACTAAGCCGAAACGCTATTTGTTTCCGGTGATTGATCACTTCCAATGACACGTTGAATTCTGTGGGTTTTCCGCAGGCTTCTACTCTTTCATCATGGGTAGCGTTCCAATGGAGATGGTTGTGCCATGGGACCAGGGCCAGGGCAATCGCGCTTTAATTTCGCTGGCCACTCGACCAGGAGGTCAATGTCGGCCTGAACCGGCCGAAGGGGTTGAAGGCCTTCCCCAATGCCAGGTTGCGGGTCCGAATGTTGGTTTGTGGGAGGGATCTCGGATTCTTCACTCCGTTCAGAATGACAGTGTTTCCTCACCCCATATTCTCCATGCACATTTCATCCTGGCGTTGGTTCAGACCGAACCGCTTTCTGTTGCTGGCCTCTTGTTCAGTTATGGGGCGGTGAATGTTATCATTGGGATTCCCACCCCGCCGGGGCCGGGCCAGGTTTACTTTCCACAATGGCAGGTGCAGCGATGCGATTGGATGGCAAGGTTGCGTTTATCAGCGGCGGCGCACGGGGCATGGGCGCAGCGGAAGTCCGGCTGTTCAGCGCCGAGGGGGCCAGTGTTGCGTTCGGCGACGTGCTGGACATGGATGGCCGCGCGCTGGAAGCGGAAATAGCCGAGGGGGGCGGTAAGGCCTTGTTCCTGCCCCTGGACGTTACCAACGCCGACCAGTGGCAGGAGGCCATAGACGCTACCGTGGACCGCTTTGGCAAGCTGGACATCCTGGTGAACAACGCAGGCGTGCGGGGCGCCGGCCTGGTGGAGGACATCTCGGAAGAGGAGTGGGACCGGGTGCTGGACATTAACGCCAAGGGCACCTTCCTGGGGACCAGGGCAGCTTTGCCGGCCCTGAGAAAGAACGGCGGCGGTTCCATCATCAACATTTCGTCCCAGCTGGGCATTGTGGGCGTGGACAACAGCGGACCCCAGTACCAGGCATCCAAGGGGGCGGTACGCATCTTTACCAAGGCCACGGCCATCCAGTACGCCAAGGATGGCATACGGGCAAACTCCGTCCATCCAGGTCCCATCGCGACGCCTATGACCGAGGGAGGACGCGCCAACCCCGACAGGTTCAGGACCACCGTTTCCCGCATACCGCTGGGCCGGTACGGGGAACCGGAGGACGTGGCTTTCGGCGTTTTATTCCTGGCTTCCGACGAGTCTTCCTTTATGACCGGCAGCGAACTGGTGATAGACGGGGGCTGGACGGCCCAATAATCAGTTGTTATCCCAGAGAGTCCACCCGGTCAATTGAGTGGAATTCTCCGGGCCTTTTTCCGCATGGGGCTACAAGGAGCGGTATGAGCAGAGCGATAAGCCGTCTGGAGGCAAGCAGAAAGTCTTAATTTCTCGACCAATGGAAGGACCCCCAACGTGGACCGGAGGTGTCTTTTATGCCAAAGCTGGAAATTGGACTGTACGACGTTCTCGACCAACCCCAGATGGAGTCCCACCCCACGGCGGCCGACGTGTACGAGGAACACATTCGGGGCGCGCAGGAAGCCGAGCAGATGGGGTACAAGTACTATTTTTCCATTGAGCACCAGACTTCCAACGTCAGCTTTCTCAGCGCCCCCAACATCTACCTGACGGCCCTGGCCCGGGCCACCAGCGCCATGCGGTTCGGCGTAATGATTTACCAGTTGCCCTTTCACCATCCCATTCGCCTGGCAGAAGAGGTGGCCATGCTGGACCACCTGTCCCAGGGCCGCATCGAGTTCGGAGCCGGCATTGGCGTAACCCCGCACGAGTTCATGCGCTGGAACGTGCCCTTCGACCGGCGACGGGAAATCAGCGAAGAAGCCCTCGACATCATCCTGCAGGCATGGACCCAGGACAGCGTTACCTTTGACGGAGAGTTCTTCAAGTTCGACGAAGTGCTCACTTCTCCAAAACCATACCAGCAGCCACACCCGCCGGTGTGGTTTGGCTGCCACAGCGCGGCCAGCTTCGAGTACTCCGCCCGCAACAACTTCCACGTTGCCCAGAACATCGACATTGACCCGGTTATCGCGGACAAGTTCGAGACCTGGCGGGACCTGTGGCGGGAGCAGGGGCATCCGGCGCCCATGCCCCGCACCTTCCTGACCCGCCACGTACACGTGGCCGAGACCGACGCCAAGGCCCGGGAACAGGCGGAACCCCACCTGGCCACCGCCGTCCACCCGGAGGCGGTACCGGCTGGCAAGGGGCAGGACATTATCGCCGCCACCCGCATCGGCTACGGCCCCGGCGGC
Organism: uncultured Dehalococcoidia bacterium; assembly: GCA_964587795.1. Lineage (GTDB taxonomy): Bacteria > Chloroflexota > Dehalococcoidia > Lucifugimonadales > UBA3495 > Bin22. The sequence continues at coordinate 6,988 of CAZPMU010000084.1, forward strand.
ATGCGGGGGGACGACCCGGGCACGCCGGAAAGGGCGGAACTGCGCCGGACCTTCAGGGAGCGGGCGCACTCCTTTGACTTCTGGGTGGACAACGGCATAGCCCTGGTGGGCAGTCCCGAAACGGTGGCCCGCCAATTGCAGGAACAGCACCAACTTATCGGCCACGACATTTTCTGCGCCCGCCACCAGTTCGGGTACATGGATCCGGCGGCGGCCAGGAACTCCATCCGCCTGTTCGCGGAAGAGGTGATGCCGGCCTTCG
>CAZPMU010000085.1:0-6854 GCA_964587795.1 uncultured Dehalococcoidia bacterium
ACTCCCCCACCGGCCCAACTTCCGGAGCCTCAATCTCAGGTTCCTCCGCCAGAGCCTCCAGGCGCACCACCCTTACCGTATCAGGCAGGTCGCCCGCAACCAGTGAGCCGGTCAGCCGCACCTGGAGCAGCCGGTTATCGGCCTTGCCCACCCATAGTTCCACCGGAACGGTTGATTCGGACAGCGCGCCCGGCATGAGCTGGCTCAGGGCTTCCGTGGGCCCGACCCCCCGTATGACATACACGGGTTCTCCCCCCACATCCCCGTCTCCCACCAGGGTCAGATCATCCATTCCGGCCAGAAGGCTGGCCACCGACGCGGTAACGAAGTCGAAGCGGAAGGGAATCTGCCCCTTCAATACCGGTTCCCAGGCCCCGCTGAACAGGTTGGTCATAAAAGCCTGATCGCCCACCACTATCACGTCCAGCTTCAGCACGGTGCCCGACGCCTCCATATCCAGCGCCAGCCGGAATCGGTCGGGAAGGCTGGCCACTCCCTCGGCCCCGGTAAGGTAGAGCCCTGGCGCCAGGGGAGTGCTGCCCACCGGGTGCTCCAGCGTAAATCCCAGGTGCGTATTGGCGCTCAATTGTGCGGCGGCCCGGACGAGGATGTCGCGGGGGTCGGGCGGCGGCGTGGGAGTCGGAGTTGGCGTGGGGGTTGAAGCAGGCAGGTGAGTTGCCGTCGGTCCGGCGCAAGCCAGGAGCAAAACTACCAGCGTAATTGTGAAACCAGCCAGGAGGGCGACCGCCGGAACTGGAAACCTGATGGTCATTGCACCGCAGCCGAAGAGCCCCTAGTTCCACGACCAGAAGGCAACGCTGCCCTGGGCAAGCTCAGCGGGAGGTTTATCGCCCACGGCGTCCAGCACGTACACCCGCGCGCCGGTGGGACTGTGGCCGTTGCGGCGTTCCGCCACCGGCCCTTCCGAACCCGACACCACCAGGCGCGTGCTGTCGGGCGACCAGGGCGAATGGGAGTAAGCGTACTGGTCGAAGAAGCTGAACATGGTAAAAACTTCGCCGCTGGGCCGGAACCGGAACAGCTCCCGCGCCTCCTGCCCCTGGTAGCCAGCCGGAGAGCCTGGTTCAGCCACCGCCGAAACCTTAATTTCAAACACCTGCTCTTCCGGGTCCACCCCCACCCATGCCAGGCGCGCGCTGTTGGGCGCCCAGTAAAAAGCCAGCAGAGGCTCTTCCACCAGGGTTCGCAGGCCGCTGCCGTCGGAGGACACCAGGCGGAGGCGTTGGTAGATTCGTCCCTGGGGGTCTGGATTGTCGGCCACGGCCAGGGTTTGGCCGTCGGGAGACCACATGAAGGCCACCAAGGGGCCAGTATCCAGTATATGAAGAGCCGCGGGCCCCGAGCTACTGCCCACGTAGATTTCGCTGCCGTTGGCATCGCCGCCCGACCAGGCCCAGCTTTCCCCGTCGGGAGACAGGGCCGGGGTGCGGAAGCCCACGGCGCTGGCCAGGTGCTGCGGGTCATCCACCAGCAAGGGACGGCGCAGCAGCTTGACCTCGTCCCGGGAATGCACGATCAGGTTCCGCCCGTTGCCGCTCCAGCTGAAGTAAAGGGGCGCCCCCCGTTCCAGGGCCATGGCGCCGTCCGCCGTATCGGGATTGACCGCGAACAGGGTCATTCCCTGCCGGGTGGTGGCCAGGAACGAAAGCAGCTCGCCGTCGGGCGACCAGTACAGGTAGTGAGGCGAGCCATCGGCGATCAGCCCGGGCACGTCGTTCTCGTACACTATCCGGTTGATTCCGGTAGTAGCGTCAACAACCTGGACCGACACTTCCAGCGTGCGGTTGGGCGCAATCTGCACGCGGGACACCGCCAGCCTGGTCCCGTCGGGCGACCACGTGGGCCAGGCGTAGGACTCGTTAAAGTCCAGGTCCTGCACCTGGTAGAAGGCGGCGGCATCAGAAGGGCTGGCCGGACCGGCCGGATCGGAAGGGCGCGAGCGCACCCGGCTTACGCCCGTCAGCCGCCGTTCGTCGCTGCCGTCGGGATTGATCGTGAACAGGTCTCCATAGGGGCCTATATAGGCAATACGGTCAACAGCCAAAGAGGGTAATGCTCCTGTCCTGGAGTATTCTTCCGCAAGTGGCGGGGCGATAGTAGCAGCGGCAATTCCCGTCGGTATGGAAGTAGGGTCGGGATTCAAGGACGGCAGGTCGCCGCAACCCACCGCCGCCAGCAGCGGCACCGAGATGGCCAGCCACCGCCATCCATCAGCCAGAAATGCTGAAATACGCGCCAAATGTCTTGACAAGCGCTCCTCAAACACCGCCGTTTCCGGTTTTCCCAGAATAACACCACCGCCCGGCGGTAGCAACGGCGGCAATTTTTTCGGCAGCCTGTCTAATCGTGTGGTCAGTGAGGGAGCAGTAGGGAGGATCCGCGTGCCTGCCCTGTTCCGAAGGCAATTCCACCTGAACTGAAACACCGCACGTCGGAACCAGGGCAATCGAACCTTAGTCACTTGCCGTTCAGAACTGCAAAACCTGTCCTTCTTCATCCGCCTCAGTCGGATGAAGAAGCCAGAGCCCCACTTACCAACCAGCTTTCGGACCCGCTGCTGAGCTTTGGGGAAGGATTATGGGCCCATCGGCAAGCCCAGGATGACATTCATTTCCGGTCGACGAAACTCACGCAGGCTACGACGGACTTACGATGCGATTGCCCTGTTATTTGGCTGGGGCCGGAAAGAAATATCATAGGCAATAGGATGACCAGGGCAAACAAGAGGGCCCTCTCCAATTCGAAGAGGGCACCCCTTTGTGGCTGATATTGTCGCTATGTCTTAAGCCAGCAAACTGCTGCCTTCGCCCTTTACAAAGTCGGCGGTGCGCAGGGCCAGGGCCTGGATGGTGGTGGTGGGGTTGATGCAGGCGCCGGTGGTGAAGATGCTGCCATCGATGATGAGCAGGTTGGGCACATCGTGGGAACGGCCCCAGCGGTCCACCACCGAAGTGTTGGGGTCATCGCCCATGCGCGCGGTGCCCAGCAGGTGCCATCCGGCGTTGCGGCGGATATGGGAGGTGAAAATCTGCTTCGCGCCGGCCGCCTCCAGCACTTCCACCGCCCGCTCCACGCCGTGGTCCAGCATTTTGTCGGTGTTTTCGCTTACGGTGTACTGGATTTTGGGCGCAGGGATGCCGTGGGAGTCGGTCAGCGTCGGGTCCAGGGTTACCTGGTTGTGTTCTTCGGGCAGGTCCTCGGTCATTACCGTGACGTTGATGCTGTGGCCGAACCGTTCGGCAAAGGTGCGGTGGTGGTCCTGTCCCCAAGGGATGATTTCCTGCTGGACACCACCCAATGCCGTGGGAAGGGGGGACCCGGTAACGCCGGTAATCTGCAGGTCATAGCCGCGGACAAAGCCGCGGGTCAGGTCCGTCTCGTAGAACTCCTGGCTTAGCATGGTGCTGCCCCTGGGTCCCGACTCGGCGCCCAGCCATTCGTCGAAAATGCCGGTGGCGCCGCCGCAGGGATGGTGCATCAGGTTCTTGCCCACCAGGCCGCTGCTGTTGGCCAGGCCTTCGGGGAAGAGAGCGGACCTGGAGTTGAGCAGCAGGCGGGCAGTGCCCACGCCGTTTCCAGCCACAACCACAACCCGGGCCCGCTGTTCCTGCAGATTGCCGTTGGCGTCGTAGTAGAGGGCGCCAGTGGCCCGGCCCGACTGGTCTACCAGGATTTCACGCACGCGGCAGAAGGTCTTGAGGCGGGCGCCGCGACGGATGGCCCGGGGCCAGTAGATGATGTCGGCGCTGGCCAGGGAGCGGATGGTGCCGCCGGTATCGGGCTGGCGGCCGTCGTACTCCACGGAGGCGATGGCGCTGTCGGAAGACCACCAGTGCCAGCCCAGCTTGTTAAAGGCGTGGGCCAGCAGTTCCCCGCCCTTGCCGATGGGCAGGGGCGGCGTGGGCCGGTCGGGCTTGGGTGGATAGGCAGGGTCGCCCCGTAGGCCGGAGACGCCGTTCATGCGGTCGTTCAGGTCGTAATAGGGTTCCAGTTCCGCGTAGGTCATGGGCCAGTCGTCGGCCACGCCGTCCTGGGACTTGAGGACGAAGTCGGAGGGATGGAATCGGGGGAAATGAGAGCCCCAGTGGATGGTGCTGCCGCCCACGGCGTTGTACATCAGGGGCGCGATGGGAGTCTCGGCCTCGTTGACCGGGTAATCCTCGGGCAGGCCGCGGACATTGGGGTTGGAGTGGAAGTCGGTCTGCCAGTGAATCTGGGCGTCGGGTTCGCTGGTGGAAAAGACGTCCAGGGGCACCCAGCCGCCCTGCTCCAGGCAGACTACCTTGATGCCGGCCTGGGTAAGGCTCCAGGTGAAGGCAGCGCCGGAAGCGCCGGCCCCGATTACCAGCACATCGGCTTCATCGTGTCGATTGGCCATACTTCCCTCCCATTGTCAGTTTCATCCACGAAGGGGCACGAAGAACCACGAAGGTTATTTTATCTTATCCACGAAGGGGCACGAATAATCACTAATGGCTAACCGTGCAATCCCTAACCGCGAACCAGCAGAACGATAATCTGCGTAATCTGCAAACCTATGAGCATGGCGCCGATGCCCAGAATCGCTAGGAAGAGCCGTTCGATCCTGGCGTTTACCTGGTCAATCCTGGCGTTGACTTCCCTGAACCCGGCCGCCATCTCAACATTGGTCTGTCGTTGCCCTTCTCGCAAATCCTGAATACCTGCGGATTGCTCAGCTACACGGCCTTCCAAATTGCTTAGTCGACTATCGTCGGTAGCCATGGTCATGTCCTATCCTTCCTTGAAATTGCGGAATATGGGTCGAATAGGCTCCCTTTCGAATAGGGACTGGATCGAATCGGACAATAAACCTCTCTAACGCCGTTCAAACACGGCGGCTACGCCCTGGCCGCCGCCCACGCACATGGTTTCCAAGCCGAACTGGGCGTCGCGGCGTTCCATTTCGTGCAGCAGGGTGGTCAGGATGCGGGCGCCGGTGGCGGCAATGGGGTGTCCCAGGGAAATGCCCGACCCGTTGACGTTCAGGTTGTCCTCGTTGGGCAGCTTCCACTCGCGCAGCACCGAAAGCACCTGGGCGGCGAAAGCCTCGTTAAGCTCGATCAGGTCCATGTCCTCCAGGGACATGCCGACCTTGCCCATCACCTTGTTGACGGAGGGGACGGGACCGATGCCCATGTAGGCGGGGTGGCAGCCGGTAACGGCCCATCCGCGCAGGTAGGCCATGGGGGTAACACCCAGCTCTTCCACCTTGTCCTCGGCCACCACCAGGCACACCGAGGCGGCGTCGTTCTGGCTGCTGGCGTTGCCGGCGGTAACAGTGCCGTCGGGCATGACCGGACGCAGGCGGCCCAGGACTTCCATGTTGGTATCTGCGCGAGGATTTTCGTCCTTTACGAAATCCACCGGGTCGCCCCGCCGCTGGGGGATGGGCACGCCGACGATTTCCTGGTCGAACTTTCCGGCCTCCACGGCGGCCACGGCGCGCTGGTGGCTGCGCAGGGCGTACTCGTCCTGCTCCTGGCGGGAAATTTCGTACTGCTTTGCCAGGTTCTCGGCGGTCTCCACCATGCCCGAAATGTAGCCGAAGCGCTCTTCGGGGGAAATGGTCTCCCGCGCCCGCACCAGACGGTCGTGGAAGGTCTGGGAACCGAAGCGACCACCCCAGCGGGCCTCGTTGACGTAGTATTCGGCGTTGCTCATGCTCTCGACACCGCCGGCCACCACCGCATCGGCGTTTTCGGTCTGTACCAGCATGGCGGCGTTGAGGATGGCCTGCAGGCCGGAGGAACAGCGGCGGTCCAACTGGTAGCCGGGCACCTCGATGGGCAGGTCGGCCTTGAGGCCGGCCAGGCGGCCGATGGCGGGATTTTCGCCGCTGGGATAGCCGCAGCCCAGGATAACGTCGTCCAGCTTTGCAGGGTCTATGCCGCTGCGCTCGACGGATTCCCTGATAACCAGGGATGCCAGGTCGGCGGCGGCCACGCTGCGCAGGCCTCCGCCAAAGGTGGCCACCGCGGTGCGTACCGGAGCTACTATAGCGACTCCTCGCATGTGAATCTCCTTATCAAAACAGGGTGAAACGGACCCCAGAAAAGGGTATGAGACAGGGCCAGTTTGGCTGGGCAATATAATACAAGGTTGGGGAGTGGATGTCGAACGGCTTACCTTTTGGTCCACGGAGGACACGAAGAAGATCAGGGGCAATTGCCGGAAGGCCGGGGCGTGGTAGAATAGAAGCCCACAGATGGGGGTGTAGCTCAGTCGGGAGAGCACCTGCTTTGCAAGCAGGGGGTCAGGGGTTCGAATCCCCTCACCTCCACCACTTACATTTCCGGCACCTTCCGCGAAAGTCCCCTTTCCCCCCGGTTTGTTTAGTTCCCTGCCATTTCCGTAGGTTTTACGTGGTAAAACCATCGTTGAGAACTCACAAGCCTCAATTGCGGGCAAACTTTACCTGGAGTTTCTGATTCTGACTGCGGACCGAAGCGGGGAGGCGCCGGGAGCAACCTGGGCGGAGATTAACCAGAGGGAAGCCCCTTGGACAATTCCTGGGAGCCGTATAGGGGTGGTCAAAGGCGCCGGGTCCCGCTGTCCAGAGCAGCCTTGAAGGTTTTGGACGAGGCAGGGCAGATACGGGGCTGAAGATGTTCGGGCACGACCCTGGGCTTCCGTGCCTGCTGGGGAACAGGGGATCCGCTCCACTCCACGAGAGTAATGCCGGACTGGCCATGGGAGAATTCCGCCAGGGATTTTCGGCATCTGCCCTTGCGCCCCGCTCGCTGATGGCTGTCCCTTCAGCTAATTCCGACTAACCGGCAAATCCGCTCGTTTGTTCCTCGGACAGACTGCCG
>CAZPMU010000086.1:0-3460 GCA_964587795.1 uncultured Dehalococcoidia bacterium
GGGCGAGGACAGCTCGCGTCGCCGGATACCTACCCTGGAAATTCCGCCCACCTTGGTTCCCACGCCGCTGCCTCCGGAAACTCCGACGCCAACTCCGACTCTCGAGGTCGAGATGGCAGTAACCCTGGAACTCGCCGGCGATGATGCAACCACCAGCAATGGGGAACGGCGGGTGAACTTCACCATAAACAACCTGTCACCAATACCTGCGTTCGATGTCAAAGTAGAGTTTGACGTGATTGGAGACGGGAAGCTTGTCTCAGTCGACTCAGCGAGGGGTGACTGCGGCGCGACAGGCTGCCGAATCAGGTCTTTCGACAACCATGCGTCGGTGAAGGGACACTTGGTCGTCGCACCCGGAACGGGATTTGACCAGCAGCCAAGGGTTGGCGCGGACCTGTCCTGGGAATTGAGTAACTCGGGGCGGCAACACTACTATGACGACATTACGGTACGGGGGGTGGACAGCGGCCAACCGGGAGACCTGGTCTGGCTCACCGTCACCGGCGCGAGTGAAAACAGTTGCGGCGAAAAGACCCAGGTAAGCCCGGAAGTAGTTTACGCCGGCTTTGGCAATAAACTATACGCAGTGTCCAGGTCCAGCGGAGAGGCGCTATGGGATGTGGAAATGCGCCGTACGATGTTCCATCCCTTTTTCGCCGGTGGGAGCATCTACTACAACACCAGGACGGAAGGCCTGTACGAGGGCCACCCCAGGTACTTTATACGCTCGCTGGATGCACAGAGCGGCGAATCAAACTGGGAAGCGGAAATTGAAGGATATGCCAGGGGGCCAGGCGTTTTCTACGGAGACACGGTCTTCTACACCGTAAGTGTCCCGGGAACTGAGAGTATGCCTGGGTACCACTACCTGCTGGCCCTGGATGCTTCAACCGGAACAGTCAACTGGCGCTACCCGGTGGAAGGAAACGTCAACACCAGCGCGCTGGAACATGACGGTACCATCTACTTTGGCACGTACGCCAGTGGGCCCGACTTCCTCTACGGAGTTGACCCGGAGACGGGTGAATTGCGACACCAGTATCGTCTCAGGTTCGGGGCATACGCCACGCCCCTTATAGTGGACGGAGCATCCTACACCAATGCGGGCTGGGAAACCCTGCGGGCGTTGGACCTGTCCACAGGACGGGAAAAATGGCACTACTTGCCGGACGGCAGACCGTCAAGAAAACCCGTAGTGACGGAAGGCAACGTCCACCTCACCGTGACGGATGAAGAAACGAGGGATAGACTGTCCATTGTAACCCTGGACGCCGAAACCGGGGCCGTTAAGTGGGTTTACCGGTCTGACGAACCGTTAAGCGCTATCTCGGCATCAGACGAGAGCGTATATGTGACCTCAGCCACCAGGCTGGTTTCGCTGAATGCCCATACGGGAAATGAAAACTGGCAGGTCAACTATGCCAATGTGTGCAGCCCTCCAACAGTTGTTGACGGCATCCTGTACGGACGCGCTCACAAGGACGCCAAGTTCTTCATTTTCGCCATCCGGGGTGACTAGGTCAAAGCTAAACCAAAGCCAGGATGGAATGTGTACACAAACATCAAGCTGTCAACGAATTACCTGGCACATATTACCTGACACATACGATTCTGAAACATCAAACTGTCATTCTGAACGGAGCGAAGAATCCAAAATTCTTGACAATAGGAAGGTTGATTTCGCGCGGGAATCTTGGATTCTTCGCTTCACTTGGAATCACAGTTCGTTGGTCAAGCGCCCTGAACATCGGGATTGCAGCCCCCGCCTCATCCTGTATTATTGGCGCCAGCGACTTTCGTCTTGCTATCCCGTACCCCAACTCCACCCAAGGAGCGCCATCAACATGACCACCTACACCGAATTTGCCCTGAACTCCATCCCCTACCTGAACCCGGAGAGGTTCGGCGACATTGATTTTTCCGGCGGCACGGACCCCATTCTGCCCACGCCCTTCCGCATCGGTTCCGCCGCCGCGGCCAGCCTGGCGGCGGTGGGCCTGGCCGTGTCCCACCTGTGGGAACTGCGCACCGGCCAGCGCCAGCAGGTGGGAGTCAACACCCGCCGGGCCACCGCGTCCCTGCGCAGCAGCCGCTACATGACCCTGAACGGCCAGCCGGCGGCGGGAGAACGGAACGCCGTCATGGGTGTTTATCCCGCCAGGAACGGCCGCTGGAGCTACCTGCACTGCAACTTCCCCAACCACCGCGAGGCCGCGCTCAGCGTGCTGGGCGTGGCGGAAGACAAGCAGGCCGTCCGGCAGGCCGTGGCCCAGTGGGACGCCCGGGAACTGGAGGAGGCCATCATCGCAGCCCGGGGCGCTGGCGGCATGGTCCGCACCATGCAGGAATGGGCCCAGCATCCCCAGTCGGCGGCGGTGGCGTCCCTGCCCCTGCTGGAAATCGACAGGATTGGCGATGCCCCGCCGCAGCCGTTCCCCGAGGGCGACCGTCCCCTGTCCGGCATCAGGGTGCTGGACCTGACCCGGGTGCTGGCCGGTCCCACCTGCGCCCGAACCCTGGCCGAGCACGGCGCCGACGTGATGAAGATTTCCGGCCCCCACCTGCCCTTCAACGAGGGGCAGGAGCACGACACCGGCCACGGCAAGCTTTCCGCCCACCTGGACCTGCGCCAGGGTCAAGACCTGGAGACCCTGCGGGACCTGGTGCGGGAAGCCGACATCTTCTCCCAGGGCTACCGCCCCAACACCCTGGCCCAGCGGGGCCTGTCCCCGGAAGACCTGGCTGCCATCCGCCCCGGCATCATCTACGTTTCCCTGTGCGCCTTTGGGCGGGTGGGACCGTGGGCCGACCGCCGCGGCTTCGACACGGTCATCCAGACCGTCAGCGGCATCACCCACCGGCAGGGAGAACTGTTTTCCGGCGCCGAGCCCGGACCCCAGTTCTATCCCGTGTCGGCTATCGACTACCTGACCGGCTACCTGATGGCCTACGGCGCGCTCACGGCCCTGGCCCGCCGCGCCACCGAGGGCGGTAGCTGGCTGGTCCGGCTCTCCCTGGCCCAGACCGGCCGGTGGCTGGTGGGGCAGGGACAGGTGCCGGAGGACGAGCTTGCCGGTATCCCGTCCGACCTGACCCCCGAGGAGATTGAGTCCTGGTCCACCGTCAGCGACGTGCCAGGTGGCTCTCTAAAGCACCTGGCCCCCACGGTGGAACTGTCGGATACCGGCCCCTACTGGGCACGCCCGTCGGTGCCCCTGGGCTACCACGAACCGGTGTGGCCCGCCAGGGCGAGTTGATTCCCGGCGGCGTTTCAATTCAGGGATTCCATTCGACGTTGTTGTAGGGGCAGCCCTTGTGGCTGGCTTGCTGAAGAGTCCCTTCACCCTTGACGGGGGAAGGTCAGGATAGGGGCCATCGTAGAGGCAGCCCTTGTGGCTGCCCTGCTGAAGAGTCCCTTCACCCTTGACGGGGGAAGGTCAGGATAGGGGCCATCGTA
>CAZPMU010000086.1:3560-6724 GCA_964587795.1 uncultured Dehalococcoidia bacterium
CCTTGACGGGGGAAGGTCAGGATAGGGGCCATCGTAGAGGCAGCCCTTGTGGCTGGCTTGCTGAAGAGTCCCTTCACCCTTGACGGGGGAAGGTCAGGATAGGGGCCATCGTAGAGGCAGCCCTTGTGGCTGCCCTGTCTCACCCTCAAAACCACTTGAATCGGAACGTTGGCCCCGATTCCGGCCATCGGCACGGTGTGGGGCCGCCTTCATTACCGTGTCAAAGGCTCCCCCAGCATGGACCAGTAGGGCACGGCCACCAGGAACAGGACCGCTATAGATACCGCCGTCATTACCAGGGCCCAGCGGAAAATCTCCGGGTTCCGTATGTTGGCCTGCAGGAATATGAACACCGAGGCGGTGCCGGCCGCGCTGTAATAGACCAGCGAATCGCCCACCACCACCACGGCCATTCCGCATACCAGGGGATTCAGCCCCAGGGCCTCGCCGCTGGCCATGGCCACCGGAATCACGAAAGACAGGTAGCCGGCGATGTTGGGCATCAGCAGCCGGACCACGGCGGCGCAGCCGGACAGGGCCAGCAGCAGCAACAGTGGCCGGTCCTGTACCTGCGTGGCGCCGCCCACCAGCGTCTCGGAAAACCACCCGGCCGCTCCCGTTACCACCAGGGTGTGGGCCAGCGACAGCGAAGTGGCAATTACGAAGAAGTTGGTCCAGCCCAGGTTCCGCTCAAAGTCCTGCCAGGTCAACAGCCCCACCCGGGGCAGCAGAATCAGCACCAGCGCTATCAGGGCCGGCACCGCCGGGTGCATCCCGTGGGCAAAGTCGGTGAACCACAGCAGCGCCGTGGCCAGAACGATTATTCCGGCCCGGTATTCCACCGAATTCACCGGCCCCGTATTAAGCTCCACGCTGACCTGGGACACGTCCAGGCGGAAGCCCTGGCGGTAAAGCAGGAACAGGAGTGCGCCGCCCACCGCCAGGTTGGCGTAGAAGGGCAATGCCATCAAAATGAACCACCCCGACCAGGAGAAGTCTCCCAGCAGGGCCGAGGCCACCACCGGCGTTATGCCGCCGGCCAGCAGCGCCGTGGAGCCCAGCCGGTTCATGCTCCCCAGCGCCAGCATCAGGGCTTTGTAATACTTGTGCTCCTGGGGAACTCCCCACCGCTCCAGCACCTGGGCGTAGATATGCACCATAATGGCGCCCCGGGTGCTGGCCGAAGGCAGCGCAAAGGTCAGCAGCGCGAAGGAGAACAGCATCTGGACGTAAAGCAGGCCCGGCTTGCCGCCGGCCCCCCGGATCAGGAAGACGGCCACCCGTTCGGCCAGCCCCGACCGCTGCACCCCCAGCCCGATGGTCAGTATGCCGATCAGGAAATAGGAGACTGGCTGGGAGAATCCGTAAAGGCCTTCCACCGGCCCGGGCACGGCCCCCAGCACTATCAGCAGCACCACCCCCGCCAGCCCCGTTACCGAAATGGGCAGCGCCTCCGTGGCCCAGAACACCACCGCCAGCACCATTACCGCCAGGGCCTTCTGGCCTTCGGGCGTAAGTCCCTCCGGCCGCGGCATCAGCAGCACCACCAGGAACAGGGCAATTCCGGCGGCCAGCTTGGCAACGGTCAGGGCCTGGAAAGATTCTCCAAATAATCGTGCGGCGAGTTGTGGTGTCATGGCAGCCTGTGGTACCGGGGAGGGTTTGAAAAAGTTATCAAAGAATATACACGAACTGTCGCGAATGAACAGGGCGGAAAGGCAAGTCCACTGGAAATCCGTTCACTTGCTTCTATGCAAACTATCTTTTACCACAGAGGACGCAGAGACACTACTGAGAGTCTCTGCGAATCTCCGTGTACTCTGCGTCTCTGTGGTTAAGGAAATCCGCGAAATACAATCGCCGCCGGACAATGCCGTGACCCATATTGACGCCCATTCGTGTATATTCCTGGACAACAATTCCTGCGAGGTGACCCATGCCCAACGCCGCCTTTGTGTACGATGATGCCCTTTCCCGGCACGTCCTGCGGTCCGACCACCCCATGCGCCCGGTGCGCTTGCGCCATACCTATGAATTGCTGTCGGCCTACGGCGCCTTCGACGGCGACACCTCCCGGCTCATCAACCCCCGTTCCGCCACGGAGGAAGAACTGGAATGGGTGCATACGCCCGAGTACATCGCCGCCGTCCGCGCTCTCAGCGCCGGCCCGTCCACGGTGCGACCGGAGCCGTTCGGCTTCAGCGCGCTGGGCGACAATCCCGTCTACCCCGGTATGTACGACGCGGCAAGCCTGAGTTCCGGGGCGACCCTGGTGGCGGCGGAACTGGTGGCGGGACAGCGCGTGGACGTGGCCTTCTCCATCTCCGGCGGCCTGCACCACGCCGCGCCGACCCACGCTTACGGGTTCTGCATCTTCAACGACCCCGCCATCGCCATCAAGTACTTCCTGGAGCGGGGAATGCGGGTGGCCTACGTGGACGTGGATGCCCACCACGGCGATGGGGTGCAGGATGTCTTCTACGACGACGACCGGGTGCTGACCATCTCCATCCACGAGTCGGGTCGCTACCTTTTTCCCGGCACCGGCTTCGTTTCCGATTCGGGCGCGGGCAACGGCGTTGGCTATTCCATCAACGTACCCCTGTTCCCTTACACCGAGGACGAACCCTACCTGTGGGCCTTCCGCGAGGTGGTGCCTCCCCTGATTCGCGCCTTCGCCCCCGACGTGCTGGTTACCCAGCTGGGTATCGACAGCTACCACACCGACCCCATAACCCACCTGCAGCTGACCTCCCGGGGCTACGTGGAAATCATACGGGAGTTCGCGGCGCTGGGCCTGCCCTGGCTGGCCCTGGGCGGCGGGGGGTATGACATTGGCGCCGTGGCCCGCTGCTGGACCCTGGCCTATGGGGTGATGCTGGGCGTCGAATGGCCCGACCGCATCCCTGAAGTCGTGGCGAATCAGTACCCTTCACCCAACCTGCGCGACACCGTCATTCCCGATGTGCCGACCAACTATCGCCAGGAGGGCAGGCGCTACCTGGAAGATGGAGTGGCGGAACTGAAGCGAGAAGTGCTGGCCAGGCACGGGCTGGGGTGAAGTGTGTGCTTTCGGGCACGCAAATTCTTCGAGCCTATAGACGAGTACTGACAGTTGGGGCAGGGCAATCGCGTTTTAACGAACTGTAACCTTGAGCCGCCAA
>CAZPMU010000087.1:0-6681 GCA_964587795.1 uncultured Dehalococcoidia bacterium
TCTGATCCCGTTAAGGTTCAGCCGAACCGCGGCAGCACTTCCTGGCCGAACAGTTCCACCGCCCGCAGGGAATCCTCGTTGGGCATTCCCGGCCACTGGCACCGCAGGACAAGCTCCTCGATACCCAGGTCCTGGTACTTCTCAATCTCGGCGGCGCATTCGTCGGGGCTGCCGATGATGAACCGTCCCTCCAGCACCTGCTCAAACCCCACGTCGATGCGGTCGGCCTCCGGCAGTTCCTGGCTGTGGCCCGACGCAGCCCGGTCCTGGTACAGCCACTCCACGTGGGGGCGGGCGATGCGGATGGCCTCCTCCCTCGTCTCGGCGATGAACATCTCCCGCCACGCCGATACGTACCCCGTCTTGCCCCTGGCCGCCACTGTCTCCCGGTAGAGTTCCACCTGCCGCTCAATGGTGGGCAGGGTGGAGCGTGAGCTTACCAGCCAGCCGTCGGCCAGCCGGGCGGCGCGGCGGACCCCCTGGTCCTGGTTGGCGGCGATGTAGATGCGGGGGTGGGGCCGCTGCAGGGGCGCGCCCACCGGCGGAACGTCGGTCATCTGGAAATGCTCGCCCTGGTGGGTAACCCGGGCATCGCCCCACAGTTCCTTCATCGTCTCCAGCACCTCGCGGAAGCGGGAGAGACGTTCCGACTTGGGGATGCCAAAGCCCTCGAACTGGAAGTCGCGCCAGCCCAGGGCCGGGGCCAGCACCAGCTTGCCGCCGCAGATAACGTCCAGGGTGGAAAGCTGCTCTGCCGCCTCCACCGGATGGTACAGGGGCAGCAGGCCGACGAAGCCCAGTTCCAGGTCGGGCGCCTCGGCCGCCACCCGGGCCAGCAGCAGGGTGGCGTGGAAGTCGTTATTCAGGTAGGCCGCCCCGGTCCACAGGGAGTTGTACCCGTACTTCGCGGCCAGGCGCGACTTCTCCAGCCTCCCTTCAAATGCCTCGGCGCGCGATTCGTGGGGCAGGTTGCCCCCGCCCAGGTTAATGCCAAACTTCATACTCGCTGCTCCGTGGTGGGTGTTGCCGTAGCTATTGGGGTCTGTGGACATTCGAGTCATCTATCCTTGCGCGAACCCGTCCAGTCCGCTACGCGGGCGGCCTGAGTCTGAGAATGTTGTTTTCACCCTGCTGTGCCATGTCTATGGCGTTCGTCACCAGGGAGATATTGCTGCGGATGGTGCGCCAGTCGTTGGTGGTGATGGTGAGCAGGGCAATGGGCTGTCGAAGCAGGTTCTGCTGGAATTGGATGCTCTGGTCACAGGTTATGAGCAGGTTATAGCCATATTGGATGGCGTTCCTGATTAGGTCTCCGTTCCGTAGCGTTTCCCAGCCCAGGAACTCGGCGGTCTGCACGTCGTGGTCCGTTAGTGCGTTTCTCAGTCCGTGGGGCGTGTTGTGGTCCAGCAGAATCTTCAATGACCTTTGCCGGTGAGCCGGTCCTCCTCCAGCATTCGGGCCGCGTGGGCCAGAACGGCCTTGATTTGTTCTTCGGTGACGCTGAACTGGAGGGTTACCTCCTGAATGGTGGCGCCGCCAGCCAGGTTTTCAAAGACGGCGTGCAGGGGCAGCCTGGTGTCGCGGAAGGTCCAGGCCCCGGCCAGCCTTTCGGGGTCGCGTTGAACGCCGGGGCAGTCACCCCAGTCGAGTCTCTTGCTGGCAGTTTTTTCCTCCGTGGACATCTCTGTCACCTCGCGGCAAATTGTGCTCTCTTTTAGTGCCCAGAGGGGGATGTTCTAAAGCCTAACAGCTGATACTGTTCCCTTGGGTGTCGTCAAATGCAACGTGTCGTTCCCGCGCCAGCGGAGACCTCGACAATGTGGGATGCTCTTCGTCTGGATACAAGAACTACCGTGTTTTCTGTTTATCTACCCCGGTCACCCCGTCCACCCCGCCCACCCCTGCCAGTGGGGCGGCAGGCTGGGTTCCATCCCCAGCCGTTCCGACAGCCACACTTCCGCGAAGGCGCCATCCTTGTAGTTGGAATGCTCCGATTCGTGCAGCTCGACAGGCCCGTTGATGGCCTGGGCCACAGCTTCCAGGTAATCGGCTCGCACTCCGTTGGCTCCCGAGTCGGCCATCAGCAGGGTGTTGGCCTCCACGGTGGGCGCGAAACCGGCCAGGTCGTAGTGGGCCAGGGTGTTGGCCACCAGGTCTCGCCGGTCCGGGTAAAGGCGCAGGTAGTCGTTCACTTCCTCCAGGGGATAGGCCTGGGTAGCTCCTGCCCGCTCCAGTACCCGGTGGTGGATGACCGGCGTGGAGACCAGGTGGGTAACCCGGGGACACAGGGCCGCGGCAATCAACGCCAGGTCGGTCCCTATGGCGGCGATGCGGCCGGTGTCCACCTCGGGACGCTGGGCCAGGTACTCCAGGCCCCGGCAGCAGTCGGCCACGATGCCCCGGTAAACGTAGGTGGCCGGGTCGTCTATCCCGTCGGTAAGCTGGCCGGGAAAGCTGGCGGCGTAGGGACTGTCGGCGCGGCGCTGCCCCCGAACGGACAGGGATAAGGTAATGTAGCGGCGGCGCTGGCCGTTGGCCGTGCCCTGGGGCACCAGGTCGGAGACGCTGCCGTAGCGGGGCAGAAAGCAGCGGGCCGGAAAGGGCCCCTCCCCCTTGGGAATGCTCAGGTAGCCAAAGATGCGGTAGGGGCCGATGGAAGTCAGCCTCACCCCGTACACGGTGGCGAAGTCGCTGGACCGCAGGGGGACTTCCTCCACCTCCGGAGCCATTGGCAGTTGGGCCAGTTCGGCCAAAACGCCCTGCCAGAAGGCGTCAAAGTCCGCGGGTCGTTGGTAAGCTGGTGTGGTCATTAGTACCGTTCCCCAAGTAACTTCTCAAAGTCCCTTTCCCCGTCGAGGGCTGACGGGGGTATGTATTCACAATCCTTCGTTCCCGCGAAGGCGGGAACCTCGACGGGCGGCGAACGAGCTTCCCCTCTTCACGGGAAAGACATTCTTCCGGGGTCTCTAAGGCCGCAGATGCTCGGCCAGGAAAGCGTCGATAATCCCGGCGTGTACCGCGTTGTTGGCATCGTGGCCGTGGCCGTCGTAGTCGTACAGCCGCTTGTCCTCGCTGCCGATGGCCCGGAACAAAGCGTAGCCCGTCTCCGGCGGACAGGTGCTGTCCTGCTGCCCGATGTTGACGATGATGGGACAGGTAACCCGGGGCGCCAGGTTAATGCCGTCAAAGTATGCCAGGGTATCGGTTACCTGCTGGCGGCTTTCGGGATACAGACGCAGGTAGTCGTTAATCTCGTAGTAGGGATATCCGTCCGTCAGGTTAATGGCGTCCATAAACCCGCAGAGATAGGGGGCGCCGGACGTGGCCACGGTAACCTCGGGCCGCAGGGCGGGCACGACGATGGCCAGGCCGCCGCCCTGGCTGTGGCCGGTAACCCCCAGGCGTGTGCCGTCCACCTCGTCCCGGGACAGCAGGAAGTCCACACCCCGGCAGGCGTCCATATAGAAGCCCCGGTATGAGTAGGTGTTCCGGTCGATAATACCGTAGGTGAGCAGGCCGGGATAGCCCGGGTTGAACTGGCCGTTGCTGCGCAGCTTGCCCCGGGGCGCCACGCTGAAGGCGGCGTACCCCCTGGCGGCCCAGTTCTTGGGAATCTGCGGCTCCATTGTGTAGCCGGGGACGATGAGCAGCCCCGGCAACTGGCCCGCGTGGTTGGCAGGTCGGGCGTACCAGCCGGCAATGCGGACGTGGTCCAGGCTGGTGTAGTGGACGGCGTACACATCCACCTGGGGCGTGGAACGCAGCGGGTCGAACGCCGCCTCGGCGTCCAGGGGTATGGCGGCGGTACGGGCCAGGATGTCGTCCCAGAAAGCGTCAATGTCGCCAGGACGTTTAACGGATGATACAAAGTCGGCGGCGGTGGCTGGGCTGGTCATAGCGACCCCCGGTATGGAATTGGTCAGATGGGGCAAGTCTATGGCAGGCGGGTGGGCGCGTCAACCGGGGCGCCCTTTGGTTCTTGATCCACGAATAGACACAAACCGGCAAGAATAAATTAGTGATTATTCGTGCCCATTCGTGGCTAACTTACCCTTCACCCCGGCGTACCCAGCAGCGCCACCTGCACCGCTCCCAGCAGGTACACCACCGCTATCAACGCCAGCCCCGTCACGATTACGGGCTGGGAGAAGTGGTGGCGCCCCCAAATGAGCAGTCCACTAAAGAGAATCAGGCCCAACGCGATGCCGCCGGCTACGAAATGCGCCGGTTCCGCGGTATTCAGGATGACACCGCTGCGGAGGAAAATGTCGGAATAGGCCAGGATGGTTATGTTAAATACGCAGCTGCCGTAAATGCCGGCCACCGCCAGGTCTGCCGCTCCCAGCCGCGCCGCGCCGATGGTTGCCGAGACTTCCGGCATACTCGTAACTATGGACACCGCCAGGATGCCCACAATTCCCGAAGAAACCCCGGAGGATTCCGCAATCCAGGCCGCGCTTTGAGCCAGGAAAATGCCCGATACGACTACTCCCAGGGAAACTACGCCGAACAGGCTCCAGGCGCGCCCCAGGGAAATGCCCACGTCTTCCTCATCCTCTTCCTGCAACACCGCGGGATGACTGTAAACGATGCGCATGCCGATGACATAGACCACCAGCAGGAAAATGGACGAGGCCCCGAATTGCCACAGGTTGGCCTCGGTGAGAGGCCCGGGCGCCACCTTGTGCCAGGCGGCCAGCGCTACTGCCAGGCCGGTCAGTACGGCGGCCAGCACGATGAGGTAACCCTGCTCCGGGGCTATTTGCCGCAGAAAGCGCTTGCCGCCAAAGAGCAGCGCCACCACGGCCAAAACCAGGATATTCACGATGTTCGACCCCAGAACGTCGCCCAACGCCAGTTCCGGTTCGCCAATGCGGACCGCCGTGAAGTTGTGGGACAGCTCGGGCAGGGAGGTGGCCAGCGCCACCAGGATGCTGCCCACGAAAAGTCGCCCCCAGCCGGTCAGGGTCGCCAGGGCGTCGCCGTACTTGGCCAGTTGCACCCCCAGGAACACAACGGCGACCGCGCTGGCCAGGAATACGGGTACCGAGATTATGAAGCCAACCTCGTGGGGAACGAAAGGCATGGTTCTCCTTGAACTGGAATTACGAAATAATAATTACGAATGGTAAATAAGATTCCAGGGTTAGTCCGGGCGCCTGCGCGAATAGCCTGCGGCAGAATTCCAGCTTATTTAGCCTGAAAGGTCTGCGCTGCTATGAAAATATTTGAAGAATGTCGTGCCTTCCGCCAGGACCGCCACCGGCCGGGTCTGTCATCCTGAACGCAGTGAAGGATCTGGAATCCTTCCTATTGGATACATGCCAGACCCATACCATGCCGGAAGGAAATCCTTGCGTTGGCGCAGGGTAGATTCGAGAAACGCCCCTGCGTTGGGCGACTTTCACCCCCCCATCCCGGCCTTCCCCAGTCAAGGGGGAAGGGACTTATTCAGAGCCTCCCCAGCTCCTAATTCGTAATCGCGTGAGCTATCAGGTCGCCCATCTCGGTGGTGCTGACCCGGTGAGCGTCGCCCACGGCTATATCCGGAGTGCGGTGGCCGGCCTCCAGCGCCTGGTCCACCGCCCGCTCCACGCTGGCGGCTTCCTCGGTCAGGCCCAGGGAATAACGCAGCATCATTGCCACGCTGAGGGTGGAAGCCACCGGGTTGGCGATTCCCTGGCCGGCAATGTCCGGCGCGGTGCCGTGAATGGGCTCGTAGAAGCCCGGAATCTTGCGCCCTTCTATGGGTACGTCCGCCAGGCTGGCCGAGGGCAGCAGGCCCATGGAGGCCGACAGCACCGCCGCCTCGTCGGTGAGAATGTCGCCAAAGGTGTTTTCCGCCACTATCACGTCGAAACGGGAGGGCCGCTGCACCAACTGCATGGCGCAGGCATCCACCAGCACGTGCTCCAGTTCCACGTCCGGGTACTCCTCTCCCAGGCGGGTGGCTATCTGCCGCCACAGCCGGGAGCATTCCAGCACGTTGGCCTTGTCGATGGAGGCCAGCTTCTTGCGGCGACCCCGGGCCAGCTCGAAGCCCACCCGCAGCACTCGCTCAATCTCCGCCTCGCTGTAGCGCATGGTGTCCACCCCGGTCCAGCCCTGCGGCGTTTCATGGCGGCCCTTGGGCTCGGCGTAGTAGAGGCCCCCGGTCAGTTCCCGGACCACCACCATGTCCACCCCCTCCAGCACCTCGGGCTTGAGGACGCTGGACTCCACCAGGTTGGGGTACACCTTGACGGGGCGGATGTTGGCGAAGACGCCCAGGTGGGCGCGAAGCTGGAGCAGGCCGTCTTCCGGGCGGACCGTTGCCGACGGGTCGTCCCACTTGGGGCCGCCCACCGCGCCGAAGAGGACGGCCTCGGCGGAACCCGCCAGGTCCTGCACCTCCCGGGTCAGGGGAGTCCCGTGCCGGTCGATGGAAATGCCGCCCACGTCGCCGTATTCCAGGTTAAAGGTATGGCCGAAGGCGCGGCCCACGGCCTCCAGGGCCTTCACCCCTTCGGCGGTAACTTCCGGTCCAATGCCGTCGCCGCTGAGCACTGCAATGCTGAATTCCACCCCGAGCCTCCCGAAACTGGTTGAAGTTAGCTGACAAAACAGGGGCCTGGCGCACGCACCAATGGCGCCAGGCCCGTGGAATAGTATAGCGTGAAAGGGGCCAGGGTATCAAAGGGG
>CAZPMU010000088.1:0-5969 GCA_964587795.1 uncultured Dehalococcoidia bacterium
GCCAGCGCAATTAAGACGCGATTGCCCTGGCCCACCGTTGAACAGGGATGTCTAAACCTTACGCTTGTGGTAAACTCTCCTAGCATTTTGGCCCGATAAGCGGTCAACATATAATGTCAATCTGATTAAGAACGGAGGCGGGAGTGCAGGAAACCACTTCCCTGGCGGCAGTTGGTCACAGAATAGTTGAAAACGTGGGCAAGGTCATTGTCGGCAAGACCTCTGCCGTGCAGCAGGCCCTGGCCACCCTTATTGCCCAGGGCCACATCCTGGTGGAAGATGTGCCCGGGGTGGGTAAGACCACCCTGTCCAAGGCGCTGGCCATTTCCGTAGGGTGTTCCTTCCAGCGCATCCAGTTCACTCCGGACCTGCTGCCCAGCGATGTTACGGGCATTTCGGTTTATAACCAGCAGAGCGGGGACTTTAACTTCCGGCCCGGCCCTATCATGTCCCAGGTGGTGCTGGCCGACGAAATCAACCGGGCTACCCCCAAAACCCAGGCGGCCCTGCTGGAAGCCATGGAAGAGCTGCAGGTGACGGTGGACGGGGTCTCCCACATCCTGGCTCCGCCCTTCATGGTGGTAGCCACGCAAAACCCCATTGAGTATGAGGGTACCTTCCCCCTGCCCGAAGCGGAACTCGACCGGTTCCTGATGCGCCTCAGCCTGGGCTATCCCGACTTCTCCGAGGAGATGGCCATCATCGAGCGGCAGGAGTTGAGCCACCCCATAGACTCCCTGGAACCCGTGGCCTCGCCGGAGGAAGTCACCGCCCTGCAGGAGTCGGCCAAGGAAGTGTACGTGGACCGCCTGGTGCGGCAGTACATCGTTTCCCTGACCGAATCCACGCGGAACCACCGCGACATTGCCCTGGGCGCTTCACCCCGGGCCACCCTCGGTCTGTTCCGAATTGCCCGCGCCATGGCCCTGGTTCAAGACCGGGACTACGTAATTCCCGACGACGTAAAGTCGCTGGCGCCGGGGGTGTTGTCTCACCGCCTCGTGCTGTCTCCTTCTGCCCGAATGCGCGGCATACGGGCCGATGAACTGGTCAGCGACCTTTTGAACCAGATAACGGTCCCGGGAATGGCGCAGGTGTAGGGCAGCTGGATGAATAGGAAATCAATTGCATAGTAGACCCAGATGTCCTTCCCCCCAGGTGGGGCGGTTGGGAGTGGAGCCCTCCTGGTGAGTTTCTGCGCCTCCTCACCCTGACCCCCACCAGGGCCGAGTGAACTCTGCTATCCTTCAGGGCGGGCCCGTGGCAGTTCCAGTCCAGCCGGATTATGTGGTATTCTACCCCACCTGATTTTGTACCTGACACTTTTCTGCAGGTAGCCGGACATTGAGCAAGCGGACCATCGGCATACTGATTCTCCTGGGGGTGGTAACCTTCTACACCCTGGGGACAGGTTTTTCTTTCTTCTACCGTTTTCTATACGTTGTCGCCCTGGTGCTGCTTTTCGGCCTCTTCTGGGCCTGGCTGAATTTGCAGGGCCTGCAGGTGCGCCTTACACGCTTGTCCCACCGTGGGCAGGTAGGCAACTACCTCGACGGCCAAATCCAGGTGGTCAACCGCTTCCGGTTCCCCAAGTCGTGGCTCGAAGTGCGGGAAGTAACCGACATTCCCGGCTACACCACCGGCCGGGGCATTGCCATGGTACGCGACCAGGCCCGCAGCTGGCGCATCGAAACCTACCTGGCACGCCGGGGCGTCTTCAACACCGGTATCGTCGAAGTTACCAGCCAGGACCCCTTCGGCCTTTTCCGGCTCAGGCGTCGCTTCCTGGAATCCGAGCAGTACGTGGTCTTCCCCCCCACCGAGCCGCTGCCCGACCTGGACCCCCGCTTCGCATTCCTGCCCAGCGACCGTCGGGTCACCCGCCGCTCCGACCACATAACTCCCGAGTCTTCCGGGGTGCGCGAGTACGTCTACGGGGACAGCTTCCGCCAGATCCATTGGCCCTACACCGCCCGGATGAACAGCCTCATGGTCAAGGAATTTGACATGGGCCTGTCCGCCGAAGGCTGGGTCCTCCTCGACATGCAGCGCGGTTCCCACGTGGGAGACGACCCGGTGGACAACAGCGAAGAGTTGTCGGTAAAGGTGGCGGCTTCCCTGCTGACCCGGTTCGACGAACTCTCCATGCCCGTGGGCCTGGCCACCAACGGTGACCAGACCTGGTTGATGCGGCCCGGCGCCGGCCCAAGCCACCTCGGCATCCTGCTGGAGGCCCTGGCCGGAGTACGGGCGCTGGGCAATCTGACCCTGGAACGGTTCCTGTACGACCTTCAGCCCCACCTGAGTCGCTTCAACTCGCTGACCGTCGTAACTCCCTCCCGTAGGACGGAGTGGATACCGGCGCTGAACAGTCTGCGCCGCGACGGCGTGAACGTGGCCGTGGTGTACGTGGAACCCACGGACTTCGGGGCCGCCGCGGAAGTCCAGTCGCCCCTCGACTTCCTGTTTTCCAGCGATATTCCCGTCTACCGAGTGCGCCGGGGCCAGGCCCTGAACGATGCGCTCAGCATGACCGTTTACGAACACCCTTACCCCTTCATCGCACCGCCGCCCGGGGCCGGGGCGGAGGAGGAAAGCGGCGGCAGAGAGGCGTCCACGGGTTCGACTCCGGCGCAGTTTACCTACCAGGGCGCAAACGACTCTGCCCGTCGTGGAGTGGCGCCGTGACCAGCACTACCCAGGCCAGCGCTGGCCAGGTTCCAGCCGACCAGGCCGCGGCTGTTTCCGAAAGCAGGGGCCTCACCTTCGAGCCAATAACCAGGGCCGCCTTGTGGCTGTGGCGGCATGGCCGTCCCGCCGACGGGTGGGCCGCAGTTCTCCTCCTTGCCCTGAACCTCTTGGTTGTAGCCTGGTCCGTGGACCGGGGAGGCGACTGGGTTCCCACGCCCAGTCTGGAATACCTGATACTGATTGCCATGGTGACGGGGCTGGCGCTGTCCCGCATACCTGTCTGGGGAGTATTGCTTCTGCCGCTGGGGCTGGCTATTGGCCTCTGGGTCATCACGGCGCAACTGGTTGGCTTTGATGGTGAAGGCATTGAACTGGCCAGCGCCCCCGAACTCTACAACAGGCTCCACCTGTGGTGGGTAGCCTTCCAATCGGGCGGCATCAACATCGACCGGGTGCCCTTCGCCTTTGCCCTGATGTGCCTCACCTGGCTGGCAGGTTATCTTGCCGCCTGGGTGTTCTCCCGCTACCGCAGCTTTTGGGGTGTCTTCGTCCTGGGCGGGGCGGCGCTGCTCAGCAACCTCACCTTCCTCCCTTCAGAGGGTGTCACCTATCTGGTCTTCTACCTGTTCACCGGCCTTCTGCTGGTGGCCCGGGTGCAGTCCGTTCGCCGCCTCAACGAGTGGCGCCAACGGGGCTTCCAGGCCGACAGCCACCTGGGGTTGCTGTCCGTTTCAGACAGCGTGATTGTAACCCTCATGGTATTGCTGGTCGCCTTCCTGTTAGTTCCCAGGATTGTCCCCGGCGATCGCTTCTGGCAACCGGCCCACGAAATCTACGAGTTCACCCGTTCCCCTTATGTCCAGTACCAGGAAGACTTTAACCGGCTGTTCGCGGGGCTGCCGGCGCGCAAGCCCTTGCCCTACCGTATCTGGGGCGACGTCATGGCTTTCCAGGGTACCATCAACCCCACCACCACGCCCGTTCTGCAGGTGGAGTCGCCGGTAGCCATGTACTGGAAGGCCCGCAGCTACGGCACCTATACTCCCAAGGGCTGGAAGACCGATGGCACGGTGGTGCAGCCCACCGACTGGACGCCAACCCATTCGTCGCCGCAGCCCTACGAAAAGCGCTTCGAGGTTACCCACACCCTCACGCCCAACTACCGCACCCGCAACCTGTTCGCGGGAGGCCAGATCATTTCCTCCGACCAGGACGTGCGCATCGAGACCTACGATTCTCCCCAGTACAACATTGACCTGAGCGGCCCCCTGCAAGTAGGCCAGACCTACCCCAAGCTGGAACTGGCCACCATCAACCTGGACCGGGCTTTGCGTCAGTCGGGCCCCACCGCCAGCCGCTCCCAGCTTGCCCAGGCCCTCCCTCCCGGTTACCACCTGGTGGACGTGGCCAGGGACGGAGACTGGGTGCAGAATGTGACAGTGGCGGAGATATTGCCCGAACAGCCCGACACCCTTTCCCTGAGAACGTCGGGCAAAGAGTTCAGGCAGGGTGAGACCTATGAGGTTACGGCCTCCGTGTCCCTGGCAACCCCGGAAGACCTGCGCCTGGCCGGGCTCGACTATCCCACCTGGGCCCTGGACAAGTACACCGCGCTGCCGCCGGAATTGCCCCAGCGCGTCCACCTGCTGGGCCGTGAACTGACCTCCGAGGCGGAGACGCCTTACGACAAGGCCAAGGCCATCGAGGCCTACCTGAAGACTTTTCCTTACTCCCTTTCCATCGAGCCTCCGCCCTACAACGCCGACGGCGTGGACTATTTCCTTTTTGAGCAGAAGACGGGCTACAGCGAGTATTTCGCTTCCGCCATGACGGTTCTGCTCCGCACCCAGGGCATCCCCGCCCGCATGGTAACGGGCTACACCGTGGGCAACCAGGTGCCGGAGCACGACATCTACGTGGTCACCGACAGCCACAGTCACGGCTGGGTGGAGGTGTTCTTCCCGAGCTACGGGTGGATCAGCTTCGAGCCCACCCCGGGAGCAACCATACCGATTGCGACCCGTCCGGCCCCGGCCGCAGCCCCGGATCTAAGCAACCTGCCTTCCGTTGCCCTGGATATCCCGCTGTGCGAATTTGAGGACGATGACGACTGCGATGAAGAGTTCTTGATCGAAGCGCAGGCCGGTCAAGAGGAAGACCCGCTGGCAATCAGGCTGATACAGGAATACCTGCCTTGGGCCGCAGGCGTCCTGGGCGCCCTGGCCATAGCTGGCGGGCTGGTATGGTACCTGTGGCGCCGGTACATGTCGCCAGCGAGAGACCCGGAAACCGCCTTCCGCCGGCTGGCTTTCCTGGCCCGCCTGAACGCCCTAGCCCCGGCCAGTTACCAAACCCCCTTCCAGTTCCTGGAAAGGCTCTATGAAGAGATGCCGGACCACCGCGACCAGCTCTCCATCATCATCGCCAGCTACGTAAGGCGCCTTTACGGCCGCAAGGAAATCACGGAAGAGGAATCCGACAGCCTGGTCCAAGCCTGGATGGAAATTCGGATGCCACTCCTCTTCCACCTGCTGCGCCGGCGGGGCCAGACCGAGGAGGTTGCAACGACATGAACGCCCGAAAATACTGCATCATACCCGGGCCCCACGGCTGGATCGGCTTGGCCGGCACCGCCAACGGCTTGAGCCGACTGAGCATGAAGCCCTCGCCCGATGAGGTGCTGGAAGACCTGGAGGACGACATCCGTGGTTGCCAGCAGGACGATGAGGCCTTCCCCCAGGCCCGCCAGTGCCTGGAGCGGTACTTCCGGGGCGAGACCGGCGCCCTGGATGAGATTGCCCTGGACCTGAGCGGCGCGCCTCCCTTCTTTGCCGCCGCCTGGGAGGCCTGCCGCGCCATCCCCGCCGGCGAAACCCGCAGCTACGCCTGGCTGGCCGCTGAGGCCGGACGCCCCAACGCGGCCCGGGCCGCCGGTCAGGCCATGGCCAAAAATCCCCTGGCCCTGGTCATTCCCTGCCACCGGGTAATCGGCAGCAATGGCGACCTGCACGGCTACGGCGCCGGCGGCCTGGGCGTCAAGGCCCGCCTCCTGCAAATGGAACAGGCAGGGCTGCCTCTGGCCAAATAAGCGGAATGTAACCTAACCCGGGAAACCTCCAATAAAGTCCCCCACCCCCTTGTCAGTCCGCATAACCCATCTCCATCATAAAACTATGCACGCATAACAGGCCGCCCCAACCGTCGGCGGTCCCTGCAGCCGCCCTCCCGGGGATGGGTGGCGACCGTAGGGGCAGACCTGCGTGTCTGCCCTTGCCAGG
>CAZPMU010000089.1:0-5119 GCA_964587795.1 uncultured Dehalococcoidia bacterium
CCTACACCACCCCCAGCATTTCGTAGCTACCGCCTACCACTGCCTTGCCGTCGAGGCCCAGCCAGCGTTCTACCAGGGTGGCGTAGAGGCCGCGGTAGTCGTAGCTGAAGTGGAGGTCGCCTTCCAGCAGGTCGGATTCGCGCATGGAGGGAAATTCGTTGTACTGGCCGCCATTGACCGGAGCGCCCATGACCATGGACAGGCCGCCGGAACCGTGATCGCTGCCGGAACCGTTGTCCTTGACCCGGCGGCCGAACTCGGTGAAGACCAGCATCACCACGCGGTCTTCCACGTTGTGCTGGCGCAGGTCGGCGAAGAAGCAGGAAAGGGCGTCGGACAACTCGGCCCAAAGCTGGGTGTGAACCGCCATTTCGGCGGCATGGGTATCGTAGCCACCATGCTGGGTGTAGAAAACACGGGTCCCCAGGTCGGCCAGCAGCACCTGGGAAATGGCCCGCAGGTTGCGGGCAATGGCGTTGTCGGCGTACTCAACCGTGGACTGGTACTTTTCCGGCGCGGTGCGGAGGATGTCGGCGCCTTTCAGGGCATCCAGACCCGTCTGGCCCAGGTAGTCCATGGTGGGGCCGGTTCCCATAGCGGGTGAGTACATGCGCGCGAAAACGTCCAGGGCCCGGGCCCTGGCATCATCCTGGGGGATGGCGGTGAGAAGGCCGTAGTTTTCCAGCACCGCCACCGACGCGACGGGGACACCGGGCAGGGCCATGGCCCGGGGCAGGCCGCGCCCAAAGTTGACGCCGGTCAGCACGTTCTCGGAATGGGGGTCCAGGTCGCGGATGACCTTGCCCAGCCAGCCCTCGGTGCCAATCTTGTCGGGCTCGCAGGTATGCCAGATGTCCATGGAGCGGAAATGGGAGCGGTTTGGGTTGGCATACCCCACCCCGTGGACCACCGCCACGTCGCCCCGGTCGTACAGTTCCTTAACGGGGGCCAGCGCCGGATTGAATCCCACCCGGTCGTCCAGGGGCAGCACCCGCTCGGGGGATACGTTCACCGTGGGACGGTTATCGTAGTAGAGGGAGTCGCCGTAGGGCACGACGGTGTTCATGTAGTCGTTGCCGCCGGTAAGCTGAAGGACAACCAGAACCGGGTCTTTGCTGGTGGTGGTCATGGCATCCGCTCCTTCTGTGGCTGGAGTGTGGGAATGGGCATCTTGACCAGAGTTTACCATACGGGGACAGGTTGCCCCCAGTAGCGTCGTTCCCGCCTCAGGGCAATCGCGTCTTAATTTCGCTGGCCACTCAATCAGGAAGTCAATGTCGTCCTGAACTTGCCGAAGGGCCTGGAGTCCTTCCCCCGAAGCAAGGTTGCGGGCGCGAAAGTTGGCTTGCAGTCAGGATTCCAGATTCTTCACTCCGTTCAGAATGACAGTCCAGGCGCTTCAGGATAGCGATCTTTTAAGACGCGATTGCCCTGGTTCCCGACTGCTCGGGAATGATGGACTTGGGGCTTTCCCTTCCGCGGTACCTGTACGGCTGCACGGACCCGTCTTGGATTGAAGCGGCCCTGCCGGCGGGCGTCACAGGGGCGGCAGGGTTGCCTCCAGTTCCCTCAGGCGCTGGCGACGTTCCTTAACGTCGGGCAGGTGCCGGGCAACCAGGGCCCAGAAGTCGGGGGAATGGTTCATGTGGGTCAGGTGGCACAGTTCGTGGACGACAACGTATTCGGTCAGGGCCGGTTCCAGCATGGCCAGCCGCCAGTTGAAGCGCAGGCTACCGGTGTGGGAGCAACTGCCCCAGCGTCGTTTCTGGTTCCTGATTCGCACCGTGGGAAAGGTCCCGTTGCCCAGGGCCGGAAGCCAGCGGGCCAGGTGTTCCTCCACCTGCTCACCAGCGCGGCCGATGTACCAGGTTACCAGGGCCGCCTCAATCTGCTGGCCCCGGGTTGTGTCGTCCAGGCCCAGGGGGACGGCGACTTTCAACCGCCGCCGCTCCCGGGAGACTTCAGGCAGACCGGTGGTGGTGGATACCACACCCTGCACCCACAGGGTCAGTTCGCCACCCCGGTAGGGCAGTTTCTCGCCGGACAGAAATGAGGGAGTCCGGGTTTTTGCGGGGGCCGCATCCAGCTTGGAGAATACCCACCGGGCTTTCTGACGGACCATCTCCTCGGCCTGCTTGTTGGTGGTGCTGTGAGGGACGGCAAGCACGACCTCGCCCGCCACTATGGAGACCTGGTAGGTCTTCTTGCGCTGGCGGCTGCGACGGATGCGGTATTCGATGGACCGGTCGCCAATCTTGACCCGTTTCAAAGGGCCAGGGGACATCGACGTGCCGACGGCGACAGAGGCGGGGCAAAGGGAGTGCCGGACATGTGAGATAGTGTTACGCATAGCTGTCGGCGACCGGACTGATCAGGAACGCAACCATTATTTCAAGACAGACTGGTTAGCGCAACAGGTTTGTTGCGACGGGCAGGGCAATCGCGTTTTAATCTGGCTGGTCACTCGATGAGGAGAGCAATTTCACCCTGAGCCCGGTCACCCTGAGCCTGCCGAAGGGTCTGAAGTCCTCGCTGGGAACCGCGACCTGGGAACCCAAACTGGCTTCAGGGTTGGAGTTCAGATGCTTCGGATCCGCTCAGCATGACATTCCCTACAATGCAATAGCCCTGAGCCGAAGAACCTGAAATCCTTGCTGGCGGTCGTGCTCGATTCCGCAAGACCCATACCTGGGAGCAGCCTGGATTGATGAATTTGCCCAGCGGAAACTGACACTCGCCTCTTGCGCCGCCGCTCTCCTCTCTGTTAGCCTACCCCGACCTTTGTTTATACGGTGCAAGCGGGAAGGTGAGTTATGCCCAGAGTAGTGCATTTTGAGGTTTATGCCGACGACATTGACCGGGCCAGCCAGTTTTACAGCGACGTTTTTGGCTGGACTGTGACCAAGCTGGAATTAGAAGGTGGCAACGCCTATTGGCTGATCGATACGGGCGATGAGCCAGCGGAGGGAATCAACGGCGGCATGATGCCGCGCCCGACGCCTGAAGCAATAAACACGGTAGTTCTGGATGTCCCTACGGTGGATGAATACGTTGACAAGATTACCGCGGGCGGCGGAACATTGCTGGCGCCCAAGTTTGCCGTGCCCGGCGTGGGCTATGCCGCCTACTTCAAGGACACGGAAGGCAATCCCTTCGGCATATTCGAGGACAACAGCGAGGCCGCCTGACCCTGCGACTTAAAGGAGGGCATACATGCCCAGGGTAGTCCACTTTCAGATGTACGTTGACAATCCGTCCCGCGCCGAGCGGTTCTACGCCGATGTTTTCGACTGGACCCTGAACCAGTGGGAGGGCGACGACTCCTTCTGGCTGATCAACACCGGCGATGACTCTGAGCCGGGCATCAACGGCGGCATGCTCGTTCGGCCCGAACCGTCGGCCGCCACCACCATCGTAATGCAAGTGCCCTCGGTGGACGAGTACGCCGAGCGCATCACGGGTAGCGGCGGCACGGTAACAATCCCCAAGTTCGCTATCCCGGGGGTCGGGTACGCCGCCTACTTCCTGGACACGGAAGGCAACCACATCGGCATTTTCCAGGATGACGAAGCGGCGGCTTAAACGCTGCGGCCTGCCGGTCGCGCAGAAAGGGAAAGCGATCGGCGTCGCCTAACCGTCCTTTCCCCGCTCGTACACCTCCTTACGGGAATCCGGGTATTGGTTCGTACCGCGGTGGAACAGCAGGGGGACCAGGGCCAGCAGCGCCGCCACCGCCGCAATCCGGAAGAACCTTTGGAACAGGGCCAGTCCGGCGTTCTGCAGTTCCGCGCCGTAAGCCGCCACCCTTGCCGCCGTCTCGGCAGGAGACTCGCCAGCAACCGGCAGGGGCAGCGACAGTCCGCCGGTCAGGCTCTGGAAATGCCCGATGCCATAGGCCGCCAGTCCTGCCAGCCCCAGGGTCATGCCCATCAACCGGGCCACCACCACCATGGACGATGCGGTGGCGTGGTATTCCTGGGGCGCGGCGTTCAATGCCTGGGCCATTATGGGCGCAATCACCAGGCCAAAGCCCAGTCCCGCCACCACCAAATGCAGCGTCAACTCCGGCTCCCCCACGTCCAGCGGCCAGCCACTGACCAGGAACAGGCCCAACGCAATCAGCAACAGCCCGCCGGCTATTACGGGCCGGTTTCCCAGCCACGACAGCAGCAGCCCGCCGGCCACCGCGCCCACGGGAATGGCGGCGGTCATTCGCAGCAGCCACAGCGCTCCCGTAAAGGGGTCCTTGCCCATCACCGTGTTGGCCATCAGCGGGGCCGTCACCAGCGCAATTACCAGCGACACGCCCACAAGCAACTGGGTTACGTTGGCGGTTACAAAACTCACCGTGCGGAAAAGCAGGGGCAGCAGCAGGGGCTGGACGGTCCGGCGCTCCCAGAATACCAGTGCCACCGCCATTGCCAGCCCCAACCCCAGCAGGCCGAAGGGCAGCCCCGAATCCAGGGTAAACAGGCCCTTCTGGGAAAGACCCAGGGACAGCGCCAGCAGCATCGCCAGCGCCAGCGCCCCGCCCAGGTAGTCTACCCGCACCCCGGACTGCCGCCGGTTGGGCAGCAGCAGCAACAGGGGCGCAACCACCAGCGCCTGGGGCAGGTTCAGCCAGAACAGCCACCGCCAGTTGGCCAGTTCCACTATGGCCCCCCCGTAAGCCGGACCGAGCATCGAACCGGCTTCCGCCGCGCCGCCCACAATGCCCAGGGCCAGCCCCCGGCGTTGCGGGGGTACCGCGCTCACGGCCAGGGCAAAGCCAATGGGCACCGCCGAGGACCCGCCGATGGCCTGGATAACCCGCGCGCCAATCAGTTCCTCCAGGCTGCGGGAAAGGGCTACCAGCACGCTGCCCAGGGCAAAAATGACCAGCCCCGCAATGTACAGCCGGGGAAGGCCGTACACATCGGCCAGCCGTCCAAACAGGGGCATAAATGCCGTGTACCCCAGCAGGTAGGCGGTAACCACCCACGAAACCCGGTCCAGTTCGCCAATGGGAATACGCAGGTCCAGCATCACCGCCGGCAGCACCGTAACCACCACCGTCTGGTCCAGGGCGGTAAAAAAAGCCCCCAGGCCAATAACAGTCAACACCACCCACGTGGGTGGC
>CAZPMU010000090.1:0-4655 GCA_964587795.1 uncultured Dehalococcoidia bacterium
ACTGTCATCCTGAACCCTCAATTAGCGCCGGATAACCTACCACCTTCCAACTGCCTTGAAATGGCTTGCCTGAAGACCGGTTGGTGATGCATCCCGCTCATTGCACCCCCTTCGTACCTATTCGTGGATTGGTTATGCTACAATCGCCCCAATCCGCCCGGAAGGAGATAGCTATGACGGCCCTTACCGACAACATGACCTTCGGAATCTTCCTGGCCCCCTTCCATCGCGTGGGCGAAAACCCCACCCTGGCCCTGGAGCGGGACCTGGAACTGCTGGAGTGGCTGGACGCCCTGGGCTACGACGAAGCCTGGATCGGCGAGCACCACAGCGGCGGCTGGGAAACCATCGCCTCCCCCGAAGTCTTCATCGCCACCGCCGCCGGTCGCACCAGCCGCCTTCGGCTGGGTACCGGCGTCGTCAGCCTTCCCTACCACAACCCCTACATGGTGGCCAACCGCATGGTGCTCCTGGACCACCTCACCCGCGGCCGCGTCATGCTGGGCGTGGGACCCGGTTCCCTGGCCTCCGACGCCTACATGTTCTGCATCGACCCCGAGCGCCAGCGAGAAATGATGGATGAATCCCTGGGCGTCATAATGAAGCTGTTTGAGGGTAAGGAACCCGTCACCTGCGAGACCGACTGGTTCAAGCTCCGTGAAGCCTCCCTGCAATTGCGCCCCTTCCAGAAGCCCAGCCTGCCCGTGGCCGTGGCGTCGGTGCAGTCGCCCGCCGGTGTTTTCGTGGCTGGCAAGCACGGCGTAGACGTGCTGTCCCTCAGCGTCCCCCGTTCCATGATTCGCCAGACATCCCTCAAGGATCAGTGGGACATCGCCGAGGAATCCGCCCGGGAGCATGGCAAGGAGGTCCGTCGCAGTGGCTGGCGCCTGTCCGTGCCCGTCCACCTGGCGGAAACCCGGGAAGAGGCCTTCGAGCAGGTCCGCGTAGGCGCCGGTCGCGTCGTAACCGAGTACACCGGCGGCACCAACGGCCATCCCATTCCCGACGTACCGCAAAACGAAATCGTGGACCACATGGTGGACGCCGGTCAGTGGATTGTCGGAACTCCTGACGACGCCATCGCCAGCATCGAACGCTTCCAGGAAGCCAGCGGCGGGTTTGGCGGCCTGCTGGTCCGCGCCGAGGACTGGACCACCCGGGAGAACCTGTTCCACAGCTACGAACTGTTCGCCCGCTACGTAATGCCCCGCTTCCAGGGCAGCCTGGCTGGCATCGAAGAGTCCAACACCCGCTTCTCGGCCATGCGCGAATTCCTGCAGGGCAACCGCCGCGCCGGCCTCCAGCGGGCCACCGACACCTACCTGGCCCGGGCGCGGTAGCGCCTTTCCCCGGCCGTTGAATAGATAGGAGGGCTGGTTATCAGGCGTTTCGCCATTACCAGCCCTCCCTGTTTGCACCGGCCTTCTGAAGGCAGATTCCCCGCCACTTACCATTCAGCAAAGAGACTCGTCAGGCGTTTCTACGCCCCCGGCCGGTTCAACACCGTTCCGTCAACCTTGCGCCGCACAAACTTGCCGCTGCCGTGACCTGTCCGCAGCCGACCGTCCTCCACTGCCACCATCCCCCGCAGAATGGTCATCACCGGCCAGCCCGCCGCCTCGAACCCCTCCCAGATGCTGTAGTCCGAAATGTGGAAGTCAACCATGGTCAATGGTCGCTTGATATTCGGGTCTATCAGCACAATGTCCGCGTCGCTGCCCGGGGCAATAACGCCCTTCCGAGGGTACAGACCCATTATCTTGGCGGCATTGGCCGAAGTAACGTCCACGAACCTCTGCAGCGACATTCCCTGCCTCGCCACGCCCTCGCTGAAGGTCACGCCCATCCGGGTCTCCGCTCCGTTATGGCCGCCCGTTACATCCGTAACCTGCCGCCCGGCAACTTTCACGTGCCACGACGTGCAGTACTCGTCAGTGGCCATGGTGCTCAGCCCGCCGTCAATGATGCCCCGCCACAGGGCCTTCCGGTCCTCTTCCGACTTCAGGGACGGGTAGGTGTGGTACTTCATGCCGTCTTCTTCCTTGTAATTCTCGGCATTGAAGCAGCAGTAGTTATGCAGAGTCTCACCATAGACCGGCCGACCGTTGGCCCGGGCTTCCAGCACGGCCGTTAGCCCCTCCCTGGCGCTCACATGGACGAAATAGACCGGCGAACCGGTCCACTCGGCCACCCGCAGTACCCGCCGGAAGGATACGTCCTCCGACTCGTTGCTGTGGACCAGGTGCATGTTCCACCACTCCGTCTGCTCCTGCTCCGTCAGCTTCCGGTACATGTGCTGCACCATGTCGTCGTCTTCGGCGTGGACCATCAGCATTGCCCCGTGCCGCTGCACCTGCTCCATCAGGTCGTGCAGGTGGCCCATGCGCACCATACGGGGTTCCCCGGCCATGCTGGGCGGCCGGATGTTGGTGGTGAAAATCTTGACGCTGGCGAACCCGTCCTGTATGTGCTCGTTAAGCTGGCCCATCACACTGTCCGAAATGTCGCCCAGCAGCATCAGGTGGTGAGCGTAATCGGCGTAAGAGTTGCCCTGCCATACACCGGTCCGCTCGTTGATCGCCTGGCTGATGTCAATGCCCGGGTACTGGATGGCGAAGTCCAGTATCGTGGTAGTGCCGCCGAACAGGGCCGCCCGGCTAACTTCCTCTGGGGGCGCCGTCTTTAAATCCCCGTGCCCCATGATGGGAGCATAGACGTGAGCATGGGGTTCAATGCCCCCGGGCACCACTATCTTGCCCGTTGCGTCGATGACGCGGGCCGACTCTTCCGTCAGGGTGTGGTTGGCAGCCACCGCGACGATTTTCTCCCCCTGGATGGCAATGTCCCAATCGCCTACTCCCCAGGGCGTCACCACCTGGCCGTTGCGGATTATCAAGTCAAACATACTGCCCCTCCTGTCTCGCAGCCATGCGTACCTGTGCCACTTTGCCTGAAATGGTCGTCTGCTTAAATAATAAACTACCCCGCAAGTCCCGCCATTGCCGCCCTTGGAAAGTACCTCAAAGTCCCCTTCCCCATCTGGTGGGGGAATGTTGGGATGGGGGTGAAAGGTGGAGTCTTGAGATAGAACCCAACTTGCAAACTGGGCAGCCGGAACTCTTGGACAGTCTTCTAGTCCCCGGCCGCTCCGGCCCGGTTCGCCGGCGCGCCGCTCCGGAATTCGTCGGGCAGTGACTCCTCCCAGTCCGGCAGTTGGTGGTGGCCCGTGTTGGGCAGCAATGCTATGGAAATTACCCCCACGGCGCTGAGTATCAGCGAGGCCGCGATGGTGGCCGTGAAGTCCCCGGAAACTATGAACGCGGGATATGTCCACCCTTCGGTAAAGTCCCGCAGCAGTCCGCCGATGGCCGCACCGGAGGCCATGCCCACACCGGCGCCCATCATCTGGTACCCGTAGGTGGTGCCTATGGGGGCGTTGCCGTAGTACTGCCGGTTGATGATGGGGAAGGCCGTCATCTCCCCGCCGAACCCGATGCCAAACAGCACCGCGAACAGGTAGAACATCCACACGCTGTCGGCGAAGAACAGCAGCGCCACCGGCGCTACCTGCAGAAAGAAGCACACCCCCATAACGCCCTTGCTGCCCAGGTGGTCGGCCAGCACCGGGACCGCGAATCGGGTCAGAGTGCTGCTTACCGACAGGGTCAGGAAGACCCCCGCCGCCAGGCCTGCGGAAATGCCCGCTTCCTCCGCCATCGCTACGATGAAGACCATGACAATGGCGTGGCCGGCGCACCCCCAGTAGTGGATGCCGATCAGGTTCCAGAAGGCAAAGGTCTTCTGCACCTGCTTCACAAAAACCTTGGCCCGCATCTTCGCGGCCGGCCCGCTCTGCAAGCGGCGTATCGGTTCCGACTCGGAAGCTCCCAGGGGGCGCAGGCCGATGGATGCCGGCTCGGTGTAGAAGAGGCGGATCAAAAGCAGCATCAGCACGCCGCCGATTATGCCCGGCACCCAGAAGGCCGCTCGCAGGCCTGCCTCGCCGCCGCCGAAAACGTCGATTACCAGCACAATTATCGGCACCGCCACCAAAGGCCCTAGTCCCTGCGACGCCTGCAATATGCCCATGCCCACGCCCAGGTGCCGCTGGAACCACTGGGTTACGGCCGCGGTAAGGGGTACCTGGAAGATACCCATGGCCGCGCTGAGTACAACCCCAAAATATAGGTAGAACAGCCAGATGTTGGTTACTGTACTGGTGAGCACCATACCCACCACGAACAGCGCCGCCCCCACCAGCATGGCGATCCGCACCCCGAACCGGTCGCCCAGCCACCCCGCGGGCGGCCCGAACATCCCCGATACCACCCACTGCAGGGCGAAAGCGCCCCCCACCATGCCGTAGCTCCACCCGAAGGTTTCCACCAGCCGGGGAATCAGGATGCTCGAAGACGTGCGAAAGCTGGACGAACTCAGGCGCATCATCGCGCCAACAACTACAATCACCCAGGCATAGTGGATCTGGTGGCTTCCGATGGCCAGTTGCGATGGTCTCAGGTTGATATTTAGCATAAGATACCCGAATAAAGTACCAACTGAATTATTCCTAATACTGATTCCAAACCTTGAATCTGTCAAGCTCAACCCTCGTCGGCTCAAGCTGGTCTCATTTCTTCCTTCATGCAGCCCCGTCG
>CAZPMU010000091.1:0-4540 GCA_964587795.1 uncultured Dehalococcoidia bacterium
TAGAAGCTGGAGCGGCGGGCCTCCAGGTTGGTGTGGATGTCGATGAGGACGGTGCGGCCCTCGGCGTTGTGCTGGCGGGCCTGCATGAGGGCGCCGGCTACCTCGCCGGGCTGGGTTACGGTGATGCCCACCGCGCCCATGCCCTCGGCGATCTGGGCGTAGTTGCCGGACATGCGGGTGGCGCCGTAAAGCTCATTGGCGGTGGGGTAGCCGCCGGGGTAGGTGGCCATGCCGCCGTTGTTGAGGACGATGGTGGTGATGGGCGCGCCGGCACGTACCGCCGTCTCCAGGTCCAGGCCGGACATGCCGAAAGCGCCGTCGCCCATGAAGTTGAGGCAGAACTTGTCGGGTTGGGCCAGCTTGGCGCCGATCATCAGGGGAATGCCGTAGCCCAGATGGGTGGTCTTGCCCCAGCCGATATAGCTGTGGGGAGTGGTGCCGGTGTAGAAGGGCATCATCGTATCGCGGGGAGCGCCGGCGTCGTGGGTGACGATGCTGTTGACCTTGTCCAGGGTGCGTTCCATTTCACCGATGACGCGGTAGTGGCTGATGGGCGACTCGTCGGTCTTGAGGATGTCTTCCCATTCGGCCATCCAGGTGTCGCGGAGCTGGGAAATCTGGTCGGCAATGTCGGTGGTACCCTTGCGGCCGTTGTCGCCGGCCTGAGCCTTGACCTCGGCAATCATGGCCTTGAGGGTCAGCCTGGCGTCGCCGGGCAGGCCCACGTCCACGGAGAAGTCCTTGTTTATGTCGTCAATGCTTTCCACGTTGTGGATGATGACCTTGCCGTCGGGGATGGGCTGACCGTAGCTGGTGCGGGTCATGCTGGAACCCACGGCGAAGAGGACATCGGACTCCTGGAGCCAGGTGCGAGCGGGCAGGGAGGTAGCGCTGCTGCCGGAACCCAAAGCCAGGGGATGGCGCTCGTCGAAGGATGACTTGCCGGGCATGGTGCAGTAAACGGGAATCTCGGTGAGTTCGGCGAACTCGCGCAGTTCCTCGGTGGCGCCGGCCATGAGGACGCCCATGCCGGACCAGATGACGGGCTTGCGGGCGTTGAGGAGCAGGTTGACAGCTTCCTTGACGTCGCTGGCCTCGGGGGCCTGGCGCATACGCCTGGGCGGGTTGTAGGACATGGCGGCGTCGGGGACTTCCATGGTCCCCACGTCGGCGGGAATTTCCACGATGACCGGGCCGGGGCGACCGTTGCGCAGGGCGTGGAAGGCGCGGCGCATGACACTGGCTACCTGGCCGGGCTGGGTGATTACCTCGCCGGACTTAGTTACGGAGGCGTAGGTGCGTACGGGGGAGAAGTTGGGCTTGACCGAGTACTGGGCGAGGGCAGGACCGCCGGGGAGGTAGAGAATGGGCACGTTGTCGCTGTAGGCCTGGGCCAGGCCGCCCATGGAGTTTTCGGAGCCGGGGCCGCCCTGGGTGATGGTGACGCCGAACTTTTCGCGGCCGTTTAGTCGGCTGTAGCCGTCGGCGGCCATGAGTGCGCCCCGCTCCTGGCGGAACATAATGGTGCGGATGCCTTCCTGGGCGACGTGCTCGATGAGGTTGTTGGAGGGGAAGCAGGAGACCCACTCCACTCCTTCCAGTTTAAGGATTCGGGCCACGGCCTGCATTACATTCATACTGGTTTGTCCTCCAAAGCTATAGTTATCGGAATTTCGGGCCGAGGGTGATTTTAACACAGGGCGGCCCATTATTCCGGGGGTTCATTTTCCCACGCCGGGCAATGGTTTTTTGAGGATTCCCTTAATCGAGGAACTGCAAATTACTCAGAGGTTCCCGGAGCTACCCTGTGCCTATCTGAGTCCCCTGAGTCTCCGTGGCGAAGACCGCCCCTGGAATCGGAATGCGATGGCGCAGGCGATTATCCACGACGAGGAAACTTGGCGTGGATGGCGTTGAGTGGATGGCGTTGATTTGTTAAGCTGAGGGGAGTTGGTAAACCACAGCCGTTGGGAAAACCCGAAAGGCCCCGTTGGATAAGCCCGGAGATGCTAACGGGCCGGGAAGAGCGGGTTTTGCCGCACGGTGCCGGATACGCGGAGAGGTGGCCGAGTGGTTGAAGGCGCCGGTCTCGAAAACCGGTATACCCGCAAGGGTATCGCGGGTTCGAATCCCGCTCTCTCCGCCAGTTTTTCTATTGCCTGCGGGGCTTGTTCCCCATGGTGTTTTGCCGGTTTCCTGTTTGGTTATCTCCCTCCGTTCATCCAGGAAGGTCCCAATAAGGCCGGCCGTGTCAGGTGGCGTGCGGCAAGTTGACAACCGCTGGGCCCGCTGCCAGCTGAACATTGGCGGTGAATAGGTGGACCGCCTGGGCGGTTCCGCTGACTGGGTTGAGGGCGGCATAAGACATCCCCGAACTGCTGCAGGCCCCGGCATGGCGTCCATAATCGAAGCTCAAAGACCGGGAACGGCGTCACCCTGCTTATGGCGGACTTATGATACGGACCCTCGCCTGTAGTAAAATGGGGCGTAAACGACAAGTGCCCCTTTTCCTCAGGGAAGGGCGTGGCTGAGGAAGTAGAAAATGAAGCTCATTTCATGGAACGTCAACGGCATTCGGGCAGCCCACAAGAAGGGATTCCTTGAGTGGTTCCAGGAAGCGCAGCCCGACGTGCTGTGCCTCCAGGAAACCAAGGCCCACGAGTCCCAGCTTCCCGAAGCCCTGAAGCAGGTCGAGGGGTATTCCAGCTGGTTCACCACTCCGGAGCGAAAGGGTTACAGCGGCGTGGGCCTATACACCCGCGAGGGCCATGAACCGCGCAGTGTCACCTTCGGCCTGGGCGTTGAGCGGTTCGACAGTGAGGGACGCACCCTCGTCGCCGACTTCGATGATTTCGTTTTCCTGGGCATCTATTTCCCCAATGGCAAGCGGTCCGCGGAACGTTTGCGCTACAAGATGGAGTTCTACGACGCCTTCCTGGATTACGTTGACAAGCTGCGACGGGAAGGCCGCCATGTGGTTGTGTGCGGCGACGTTAATACCGCCCACAAGGAAATCGACCTGGCCCGGCCCAAGGAAAACGAGAAGATTTCCGGCTTCCTGCCGGAGGAACGGGCCTGGATGGACACCTTCCTTGAACACGGCTACGTTGACACTTTTCGCCGGTTCAACCAGGAACCGAACAACTACAGCTACTGGGACCAGATGACCCGCGCCCGGGAGCGGAACGTGGGCTGGCGCATAGACTATTTCTTCGCCGACAGCGACTTCGCCTCCAACCTGACCAATGGGTTCATACTGCCCGACGTGATGGGCTCTGACCACTGCCCGGTCGGCATCGAGCTTTCCTGAGCCTCCCGGCCAGGGCATTGACGTGGGCCGCGAGGCGCTGTAAGGGCGACCCAGTGTGGACAGGACCAGTCCCGGCCCTGGTTTTGAGATAGTCTCAAAGCGCCCTTTCCCCTGGCTGGGGGCGATGGTTCGAGACTATCTCAAGACTATCGATAAAACTCTTGGGTGCATTCCCTCTTGATGCCGCGGCGACTCTTGCCCCCATTTCTTCAGCCTGCTCATCCAGGCTTCACCTTTCCCCTCAAGAGCGCAGGGACCTTTTAGGCAGTTTCCTGGCGGTCTGACGCCTTTCCATTGCCGGGTGTCTTGCCTGCTGACCCCTGGACTGTCGCAGAATCCCACCGCTTTCGCTTGAACAAGGCCGCCACCAGCGGACATCCCCTCTTGCCTATTGTTGCTCTACGTCAGTGACCTGCCGGACCGCTCCGGCACGGCAGCCTTTCCCAATCTCCCACCCCACATCTCACCCCCTGGCTGGCCCCACGTCCCGCTCACAGGCGAATGCCTTTGGCCGAAACGCCGGCAGAACGCCTGGCGTATGCCTCCGAATGCTAGGTGTTGACCTACAGTATATGTCCACTCTACCATTTATTAAGCGTACTTATATTATCAGCTGCATATTGCCCACAAACATCCAGCTTCTGAGCCTTCGTCCCAGCTCTCTTGCCAGTGAGGGACCGGCTCTCAGGGGTTTCCTGCACTTAATTCTCGGGAAGGAGGTCTTGTCGATGGAAGAACCTGCATTAGCCCGCAGCCTGTTCAAGCGCCCTCATTCCCGACAGGTCCCATCAAGGAGCGCCTCCGCCCACTGGCGCCATTGGTCCACGATCAACGTTCAACAAATTTCGCCGGGAAGGTGGCCGTATAGGCAAAGCACGCAGGCCAGCTGACACCGATGTTCGTGCCTTCATCCCCACAGCGCATTTGATGCACCGCGGTTTTATTCGTCCGCGAAGAGAGATGCACAATGAGAGCAAACAAGCCGTTCAACAGAAAGGAATACCTGCCGGTCAAGTTCATACCGCTGTTTGCAGCATTGCTTGTCCTGGCCATGCTGGTCTCGACCGGCCAGCCTGCCGAGGCGCAACCGGTCAACCCGGAAGCCCGGCTCGGCGGGCGCGGGGACTCATTTCCCCAGCAGGTCGCTCCCGAGGAAGACGCCAGGTTGAGCGATCTGAGTCTCATCGCGAACGGCGCTGCTGTGACGCCGACGCCTGCCTTCGACCCGGA
>CAZPMU010000092.1:0-4375 GCA_964587795.1 uncultured Dehalococcoidia bacterium
ACCCGGATAATCTCCTCCACCGACCAGCGGCCTTCCTTGTGCATGGTCTTCACCGGTTCCGGCTCGTTGAGCATGCTCACCAGGCCCTCGGTTACGTAGAAAACGTGGCCGTTGACGTGGGCCGCCTCGTCCGATGACAGCCAGGTAACAAAGGGGGCTACGTCCTCGGGCTCACCCCGCAGGCCGCCCACGTTGCCGCCGCTCAAACCCCGGGACGCCCGCAGGTCGCGCGCCTCGTCGGGTACGCTGCCAATCATGCGGGTCTGGGCGCTGGGGGCTATGGAGTTGGCGGTTACCCCGTACCGACCCATATCCCGCGCCACCACCCGGGTGAAACCGGCGATGCCGTCTTTGGCCGCCCCGTAGTTGGCCTGCCCCGAATTGCCGTACAGGCCCGACGTGGAGCTGAAGGTGATGACCCGTCCCGACCGCTGCTGCCGGAACAGGATGCAGGCGTGCTTGACCACGGTGAAGGTGCCCTTCAGGTGGACGGCAATGACGTCGTCCCACTCCTGCTCGCCCATGTTGAAGATCATGCGGTCCCGCAGGATGCCATGGCAGGTAACCACCACGTCCAGCTTGCCGTAGTTGTCAATGGCGGTCTGGACAATCTGCTCGCCGCCCTCCATGGTGGCCACCGATTCCTGGCAGGCCACGGCCTCGCCGCCGGCCTCGCGAATCTCCGCGGCCACTTGCTCGGCCACGGACTGATCGGCGCCGCTGCCGTCTAAATTGACGCCCGGGTCAACGACCACCACCTTGGCCCCCTCGGCGGCCATCTGCAGGGCCACGCCCTTGCCAACGCCCCGACCCGAGCCGGTTACAATTGCTACCTTGTTTTCCAGAAGATTGGGCATTTACGCGCTCCCTTTCCAATCTGTCCACTAATACCCACGAATTGGACATGCTATTCAACATTCATTAGTGACCATTCGTGTCCATTTGTGGATAAATCCTACCTTAGTGCTTCTTCGTGTCCTTCGTGGATATAAATGCTACCCCTGCGGCGGGGCCGGGTTGTAGACGCCCCGGGTCAGGTGGTTCCTGGCCTGGGGAGCTATGTCTTCCATGGACCAGTGGCCGGCATTATAGATGGACCGCTCCGGCCTGGGCTGGGACATCAGCGAAATTTCGCTGGCATAGACCAGGAAGGTCTGCCCGTTGACGTTGGCCGCGTAGTCGCTGGCCAGGTAGCAGACGAAGGGCGCGATGTCGTCCGGGTCCATGGTCTCCGGCTCGTTGCCCTGGTCCAGGGTCTGCACCCCGCCCCGGGCCCTTATCTCCGCCGCGCTGTCGGGGATGGCCCCGATCATGCGGGTGGTGGCCCTGGGTGCAATGGAATTGGCGGTTACGCCGTAGCGGCCCATATCCCGCGCCACCACCTTGGTGAACCCGGCGATGCCCGACTTGGCCGCGCCATAGTTGGCCTGGCCCGAGTTGCCCTGCAGCCCCGACTGCGAACTGAAGGTGATGATGCGGCCCGACCGCTGCTGCCGGAACAGGATGCAGGCGTTCTTCACCACGCTGAAAGTGCCCTTCAGGTGGACAGAGATCACGTCGTCCCACTCCTGCTCGGTCATGTTGAAAATCATCCGGTCCCGCAGGATTCCGGCGCAGGTTACCACGATGTCCAGCTTGCCAAAGTTGTCTATGGCGGTCTGGACTATCTTCTCCCCGCCCTCCATGGTGGCCACCGACTCCATGCAGGCGACGGCCTGGCCGCCCTCCTGCCGGATTTCCGACACCACCTGCTCTGCTATGGAACTGTCGGCGCCGCTGCCGTCCACGTTGACGCCCGGATCCACCACGACCACCTGGGCGCCCTCCTGGGCCATCAGCCTGGCAACGCCCCGGCCCACGCCCCGGCCCGAGCCGGTAACGATGGCTACCTTGTCTCTGAGTATGTCTGCCATGTGTGCATTAACCTCGGTTTTGATTATTGACTTGGTACTATAGAGGCAGGGACTAACCCTCCCGCAGTTCTCCGGTAAAGTTGGCGAAGCCCGGCGCATCGGTGGCGCCCAAAGGCGGTTCGTAGCCTGTGAGCTGGGCGATGCGATGGGCGTCCGTTGGCCTGGCAACGGTACATGGCTTGGGTGGGGCAGTCATCAATTGCGCTATCTCTTGCACAAAGGCCTCTCCAATGCCAATGTCCCGCAATATGTCGTCCTCTGAGAGAACATTCTCATAATGGTTTTGGTGTTGTTCATTGGCCGCAGCTCGCCCCCGAAAAAGCAGTTGTGCCGCCTGAGACGACTGCCCAACTTCCCCACCTAATTGCGATACGATGGAGGTCCGCAGGGCATGACTGTCGTGTCGCCAGCCGCGTTGTTGACCAATGGCTTTCACCGAAGTTGCCACCGCTACCGAAACTTTTTCCGAAGCCTGAACCCGGTCTCCTTCCTCCAGATGCATCCGGGACTGCTCAATGAACCGACGGCTCATCTGCATATAGCTTTCGGGGCTTTGCTCCCCGGGCGGAGGCAGGGGAATGAGTGGTACTGCCACGGCCCTTACTCCTCCCGCAGCTCCCCGCTAAAGTTGGCGAAGCCCAGGGCATCGGTGGCTCCCAAAGGCGGCTCGTAGCCTGTAAGTTGAGCAATGCGATGGGCATGCAATGGCCTGGCAACC
Source organism: uncultured Dehalococcoidia bacterium (assembly GCA_964587795.1). GTDB lineage: Bacteria > Chloroflexota > Dehalococcoidia > Lucifugimonadales > UBA3495 > Bin22. The sequence continues at coordinate 2,632 of CAZPMU010000092.1, forward strand.
GTGAAAGGCTTGGGTGGAAGGTCCATAAGTTGTTCGATTATTCGCGCAAAGGCTTCAGTAGCTTCGATGGCGTAAAGTACATCCTCCTCAAAAAGAAAGTTCTCAAAGAAACTTTCGTGGTGGATGTCCCCTGCGTCCCTGCCTTGATACAGCGCTTGGGCTGGGGGCGTAAACGGGCCCAACTCTGTTCCCAGCTGGGAAACAACGGCATGCCGCAATGCATGACTGTCGTGCCGCCACCCTCTTTGTTGAGCGATGGCCTTCAAAGCCGTGGCTACGGACCCTGACAACTTCTCGGATGCTTGAACCAGGTCGCCGGCTTCCAGCTCCACCCTGGATTGTCGCAAGTAGTGATTGCTCATCTGCAGGTAGCCTTCCGGGGCGTGGCCACCTGGACGGGGTGCGGGAATGGATGCCAAAGTCATACCGTCACCCCTGCCGGCTGGGCAGGACTACCGTGGCGTAGCCGGGGGTGGTGTTCTGGCCCTCGGCGTTTTCCAGCCAGACAGTGCAGTCCACCAGGCGCTGCCCGTCTTCCTCGTACTTGCGGGTAACGGTTCCTCTGGCAGTTATCGCATTGCCCGGGGCGTCCATCCCCCGGTACTGGCACTGGAGCCGCTTCAGGGTTCCCTGCGAGCCAATCCAGTCCGTCACCAATTGCCCCAGGAAAGCGCTCTTCAGCGCCCCATGCAGTATTGGCCCGTCCAGCTGGTTGCCCATGGCGAAATCCTTGTCATAGTGGATTTCGTAGAAATCGCCGGAAGCTCCGGCGTATTGGACCAACTGGCGGGTAGTGGGTTCCTTGACCAGGGAAGGAAGCTCCATGCCCTCGGTTACGTCTTCCCAGTAAACTTGATCGGCCATTCGGGTACCTCTGCGAATACTGCCCTTCAACAAGCAACCAGGAGCGTAGAAGGGGATTGAAGCCGAACCGCTCCTGGTGAGCTTGTCGAACCATCTCTGTAGTTCATCCTTCGACAGGCTCAGGATGAGCGGAACGGGTTCAACTAATATGCTATCAGCGTATTGGTCTGGGTGGCGACCACCTCGTCAAACTGGTTGGTGTAGGTGGTGATTGTGGTCATAAATACCATTGTGCCCAGCCGCCCCGACCGTTCGACCATCTCGGCCACCCGCGCCACCGCGGTAATGCGGTCTCCGGGGCGCACGGGCTGGAAGTACTCCCAGTCGCTGCCCCCATCCAACCGGCGGCTGAAGGAAAGTTCGAAGGGCAGTTCCAGGTTCACGCCCCGCACCGAGCGCAGGAAGGTGGGTGGCGCCACCAGGCCGCCGTAGCTGGACTTGCGGGCGGCGGACTCGTCGTTGTAGACGGGATTCGGGTCGCCGATAGCCTCGGCAAACCGCTGTATATGCCCCTTCTCCACCTCCATCGTAACGGGCTGGCTCTCCACGCCAATAGCTTGCTGGCGCATCTCTTCAGTAAGGAAAGTGGCAGGGGTGGACAAGGTGAAGACCTCCCTTCGGCTATCGGGCAAAAGGATACAACCGGCACCTGGCAGTGTCAAGGAAAGGACGGGAGTAAGGGCCAGTGGGGACGGCCTTTGTGGCCGCGCTGGCCAATAATCCCATCCCCTTGTGGGGAGCGCCATCTCGCCCTGAACAACCTCCGGACAATGCACTGACACTCCGCCCTTGCCACCTCGCATATCACACCTTCACCATAAAACCATGACCCAAACACAACCTTTCTCCATCCGTAGGGGCGGCCCTTGTGGCCGCCCTG
>CAZPMU010000093.1:0-4324 GCA_964587795.1 uncultured Dehalococcoidia bacterium
ATCTAAACTCCCGCCCACAAACCAACATTCAGACCCGCAACCGAGCATTGGGGAATACTCCAGGCCCTTCAGCAAGGTCAGGCCAACATTGACCTCCCGATTGACTCCCCAACAAAATCAAGACGCGATTGCCTTCCCGGCCAGGCTGTACCCTGCCTGACAACCGCCACATTTGCGCTATAATAGCCAATTGATTCACTCCCCTCCGCAGAGGTTGTTCGAAAATGTTTACTGCCGTACCCAGCCGTGTCAACATGCCGGACCTTGATGCCCGCATCCTTCAATACTGGCGGGAAAACGACGTTTTCCGGCGCACCGAATCCGAACGGCCCGACGCTCCCTTGTTCATGCTTTACGAAGGTCCACCCACTGCCAACGGCAGCCCGGGCATACACCACGTTCTCGCCCGCGTGTTCAAGGATGTCATCTGCCGCTATCGCACGATGAAGGGGTTTCGCTGCCTGCGTAAGGGCGGCTGGGACACCCATGGCCTGCCCGTTGAACTGGAAATCGAAAAGGAACTGGGCCTCAGTTCCAAGCGGGAAATCGAGGAATACGGCATCGAAAGGTTCAACCAGAGGTGCCGCGAGAGTGTCTTCCGCTACGTCAAGGAGTGGGAAGTCCTTACCGACCGCATCGGCTTCTGGGTGGACATGGAGGACCCCTACGTAACCCTCCACAACGACTTCATCGAGACCGGATGGTGGATTCTCAAACAGCTCTGGGATGATGGTCTCCTTTACGAAGGCCTGCGCGGTACGCCCCATTGTCCCCGCTGTGAGACCAGCCTCAGCTCCCACGAGGTAGCCCTGGGATACCAGGAAAACACCCCCGACCCGTCGGTGTTCATCAAGTTTCGCATATCCCGGCCCGCCGAAGGCCTCGAACTCCCGGCGGATATTCCCACATACCTGCTGGCCTGGACCACCACCCCCTGGACTCTCCCCGGCAACACCGCCCTGGCCGTTGACGCAGGCGCCCGGTATTCCATTGTGGAAGTGGAGTCCGCCGGGCACCGCCAAAGGCTCATTCTCGCGGCGGAATTGCTCGAAGCCAACGTCCAGGACGAGTATTCGGTCATCGACGAGGTTAAAGGCGCCGATCTGGTCGGTACGAGATACGAGCCACTTTACTCTCCCGGCCATTACGGAAGCGAAATCCGCCGGTTTGTTCAGCGCGCCGGTCCCGCCGGGTCCACCGTCACCGACCTCGTGTCCACCCAGGACTTCGACCCCCGGGTCGTCGCCGGCGACTTCGTATCCATGGAGGACGGCACCGGCATCGTCCACATCGCCCCGGCCTTCGGTGACGAAGACCTGGGTTTGGGACGGGACATGGAACTGGCCTTCGTCCAGCCCGTCAACCTCCAGGGAGTGGTGACCGGCGACTATCCCTTCGCCGGCAAGTTCGTCAAGGATGCCGACGAGGACATCATGCGGGATCTGGCCGACCGGGGCCTGCTCCATCGCCGGGACATATACCGCCACACCTACCCCTTCTGCTGGCGTTGCGACACTCCCCTCCTCTACTACGCCAAGTCATCCTGGTACATCCGCACCACGGCTCAAAAGGACCGGTTGGTGGAGGGCAACAGCGCCATCAACTGGTACCCCGACTACATCCGTGAAGGGCGCTTCGGCGAATGGCTGCGCAATAACGTGGACTGGGCCATCTCCCGCGAACGCTATTGGGGCACTCCCATTCCCATCTGGCAGTGCCAGCGGTGCAATAACCGCATTTGCGTCGGCAGCGTGGCCGAACTGAAGGCGAATTCCAATGGCCAGGCCGCCCTCCTTGACGACCTCGACCTGCACCGTCCCTATGTCGACGACGTGGTCCTTGTCTGCTCCCAGGTAGGCTGCGGCGGCGAGATGCGGCGCATCCCCGAAGTGATGGATGCCTGGTTCGACTCGGGCGCCATGCCCTTTGCCCAGTGGCACTACCCCTTCGATAACCCGGCCATGACCGACGACGGCCGCTTCCCCGCCGACTACATCTGCGAGGCGGTGGACCAGACCCGCGGCTGGTTCTACAGCCTTCACGCCCTCGCCACCCTCCTGAAAGGCGAGCCTTCCTACCGGAACGTCATTTGCCTGGGCCTGATCCTGGACAGCCGCGGACGCAAGATGAGCAAGCACGTGGGCAACGTGGTCCAGCCCGCCACGGTGCTGGACGCCCACGGGGCCGACGCCCTGCGCTGGTACCTGTTCACCGCGTCCCATCCCGGCGAACCCCGCCGCTTCTCCGATAAGCTGGTCAACGAAACCCTGCGCCGGGTGCTGCTCACCCTTTGGAACGTTTTTTCCTTCTTCACCAACTACGCCAGCATCGACAATTTCCATCCCGATCAGGTCCCTGCCGGCTGGAAGCCCGAAAACGAACTCGACCGCTGGATACTCTCCGAGCTCAACGTTCTGGTAGAACAGGTTGATGGCTACATGGATGCCTACAATCCCACCGATTCCGGCCGCCGGCTTCAGGAGTTCATCGACCAGTTTTCCAACTGGTACGTCCGCCGCAGCCGCCGCCGCTTCTGGAAGAGCGAAAACGACACTGACAAGCTGTCCGCCTACGCCACCCTGCACTGCTGCCTGGTCACCGTGGCCCGCCTTATGGCGCCCTTGGCCCCCTTCATGGCCGAGGAAATCTACCGGAGCTTGGTCTGCGCCATTGACCCTTCTGCACCGGACAGCGTTCACCTTGATTCCTACCCGGTGGCAGACCAGTCCCTCATCGACCGGGAGCTGATGGCAGCCACCCGCCTGGCCATGCAGGTTTCCAGCATGGGCCGCGCCGCCCGCTCCAGGGCCGGCGTCAAGGTCCGCCAGCCCCTGGCCGAAGTCAAGGTTTGGGGCAACGCCGCCCACCTGCACCAGGTCCGGTCCCAGATTCTCGAAGAACTCAACATTAAGCAGCTAACGGTAATCGAGAATTTCGAGGACGAAGCCCAGGATTACTACGACCGGGTAAGGGCGGCCATTCAGTCCCAGGACGACGGCGAGTTTACCGGCCACGGCCTCCAGCCGGTGGATGACTACTGGGTGTCCATTGAACCCGGCTGTCTGGTGGCCCTCGACACCCGGGTTACGCCGGAACTGGCCGACGAGGGTATGGCCCGGGAGATCGCCCACCGCATCCAGGGCCTCCGCCGCAACGCCCAGTTCGACCTGACCGACCGAATCGTTACCTACTATCAGGGGCCCGAGGAACTGGCCCGGGTAATGCAAAGCCATGCCGACTACATTTCCCAGGAAACCCTTAGCGAACATCTGCTGCCGGGTATATTGGATGACGCGGAAGGCAGTGAGACCCAGAAGGTGGAGGGTATGGATGTAACTCTCGCGGTAAAACGAGTGTAGCCGGCAATTATGCCATCAGTTCCCCATACTCCTCTCCCAAACAAGCTGATCTGATGCCCGAACTGCCTGAGGTCGAAAACGCCCGGCGAGTCCTGCTCCGAGCGGACTTGCCGGGCCGTTCCATTACCAGGGTTAACGTCGGCTGGGCGCCAACCGTGAAGTCGCCTTCCCTGGAAGACTTCGTCCTTGGCCTCCAATCCCGGCGGGTCCTGTCCGTCAACCGCCGCGCCAAGTACATTCTCCTGCCCCTGGATTCCGGGGACACGTTTATCATCCACCTGGGTATGACCGGCGGGGTCAGCGTCCAGCCACTTGACCGGGAGCCCGACCCAATGGTCCGTCACACCTTCTCCCTGGATGACGGCCGGGCGCTGTGGTTCCGCGACCCCCGCAAGTTCGGGCATCTGTGGTTGACGTCAGACCTGGAAGAAACTCTGCCCCGATTGGGCGTGGAGCCACTGTCCGTAGACTTTGACGCATTCTATGTTCAGGTAATGCTGGAGAAGCGCACTGCACCGGTTAAGGCACGCTTGCTGGAACAGTCCTTCGCCCCGGGACTGGGCAACCTTTACGTTGATGAGTCCCTCTTCCAGGCCGGAATCCACCCGGCCCGGCAGGCCGGCTCCCTTAGTTCCGACGAAGCGGCCAAACTGCGCGACTCTATCGTAACCACCCTCCAGTCGGCCATCGCCACCTACGACCTAGCACGGGAAAATTGCTGGCCAGACCCTCCTTCGGCCCTCCACACCTGGACCATTCCCCGCAAGGAGGGTGAACCCTGCCCTCGGTGCGGCAGCCCCATCAACGCCATGCGTGTCCGCGCCCGCGGCACCTTCTTCTGCCCATCATGCCAACCGTCACAGCCATAAGATCGCAACGCTCCCTCGTTTGCCCTCCCCCGCTGACACTCCCCCCTTGCCAACCCGCATAACCCATCTCCACCATAAAACCATACCCAAATCTTC
>CAZPMU010000094.1:0-4283 GCA_964587795.1 uncultured Dehalococcoidia bacterium
AAGCCTACCGCGAAGCTAATGGCCTGCTTGTGGGTGTAGCGGACGAGGATAGTTAGCCTCTATTGCCAGGCACTACATCCTGTAAGAACCTGGGAGCGCCCAATTATGTTTACCTACAAGGCAGTGTTTAAATCCCCGGACGATTGGGAAGAGGCCATTTAGCTCTTGATGCAGGGGGCGTCCCGGATTGAGGTGGCGGCGGTGGATGCCATTACATGAAAGGACATCTCTCTCCACGTCGAAAATGCCTCTAGCTGGAATCCCACCCTGTCCACTTCAGGAGGTTCCCCATGAACGACCACGCTCCCGATTACCTCGATAGACTCTCCCGGTTTGTGGTGGAGACCCGGCTGGAGGACCTGTCTGAGTCCACGGTGGCGGCGGCGCGGGATGTGGTGCTGGATACCGTTGGAGCCATACTGGCAGGCAGCCGACTGGCGGAGAACGCGAATCTGGCCACGCTGGCCCGGACTATGAGCGGTTCGGGGCACGCCACCATCATGGGGCACGGGCCTGGCCGGGTGCAGCCCGTGTTTGCGGCCCTGGTCAACGCGACGGCCGGAGTGGCCCTGGAACTGGACGAGGGCAGCCGGCTGGGCGGCGGGCATCCCTCCATCCACGTTACGCCCGGGGCCATTGCCGTGGCCGAGGAGGTTGACGCCTCGGGCAAGGCAGCCCTGGAGGCGGTGATCGTGGGCTACGAGGTTACCTCCCGCATCGGGACGGGGGTGCAGGCCAGGGCGGACGTCCATTCCCACGGTACCTGGGGCACCATTGGCGCGGCGGCGGCCACGGCGAAGCTGCTGGGCTACGATGCCGCAGCCACCCGACAGGCTATGAATCTGGCCATGTCCATGAGTCCGGCCAATTCATGGACTCCCTGCCTGGAGGGAGCCACCATCCGCAACCTGTACCCCGGTCGGTCCGAGTTCCAGGGCATTATGGCCGCCTACCTGGGGCAGTGCGGTTTCACCGCCGTCAACGACGGCCCGGCCGACCTGTACTCCAGCTTACTGGGCGAGGGCTTCGACCCGGAGGCGGTGGTGGCCGACTGGGGAGATGCCGGCCCCAGCGGGCCCCTGCGCATCGAGCAGAACTATACCAAGTACCACGCCTGCTGCCTCTACAACCATCCGGTGCTGGACGCGGCCCTGGCCTTGCAGCGGCGGGATGGCTTCGCCGCCGAGGCCGTCAAGCGCATCGACGTTACGGCACCGCCTATCGTGCAGATAATGGCCAACCCGGAGCCGGCGAACATGCTCTCCGCCAAGTTCTCCATTCCCTACGCCCTGGCCGCAGCGCTGGTGGGGGGCGAGACCGGCGCGCCGGCCTTCTACGACGATCGGGTGGCAGACCCGGCGGTACGGTCTCTGGCCGAGCGGGTTGAGATCAGTTCAGACCCGGGCATGAATATGCGCCGGTATGACTATCCGGCGGCGCGGGTGGCCATTACCCTGGAAGACGGCCGGACGCTGGTGGACAGCGCCGGCGCCCACTACGGGGACAGCCATAATCCCCGACCAAGAGAGGACCTGCTGGACAAGTTCCGCTCCCTGGCCGTTGAGAGCCTGGGGGCAGATACCACGGAGCAGGTAATCGCCACCACCGGTCGGATGGACAGCCTGGGCAGCGTGCGGGAGCTGACCGGGTTGCTGGTCGGGTGAGCGGTCAACACCCATTCCGGCGCCGCCCCCAGGGGCAGGGTTTACGCCATGGCGGGCCATCCACCTGCCTCGGTCAACAGCCGCTTCAGGGCAACTCCTGGACTGGGCCGGGACTTCCCGATGCCGGCATTCGCGGCAAGGACCATGGGCCTGTGACCTTGAGGCGCTCCCCGGATAGTTGCGGGGAGCGCCTTTCCATGCCTGGCGTGCAGCCGTCGAGGCCGCAGGTTGCTACTTGGGGAAGATCTCGCCGCTGACCTGATCGCGGTGGGGGGCATACTCCAGGTTGGACGCTATGTCCCAGGCGCAGCAATCAAAGTTCCACAGGTCCAGTTCGGGGCCAATGGGCCAAACCACGTTAATGGCGGCGATGGGGAAGTGAACGGCGTTGTCCAGGATCCACTTGGCCGTGTCACGCTGGATTTCCATTCGCTTCTCAAAGTCGGGTTCGGAGAACATGGCCTCGACCTGGGCGTCGAGGTAGGGGTGCTCCATGCCGCGCATAATCAGGCCCTTGCTGGACACGCCCTGGTTGTAGGCGTCGAGGGGTTCGTTCTGGGGGCTGTTGTCGTGGGTGTTGTAGCCCTTCCAGGTGCGATTGACGAAGTGGGGACGGAAGGCGGTCATGGGCATACGGTGCTGGTTGCAGCGTACGTTGATCTCCTCCCACATGACGCAGACGGCCTCGCCCACCTTGGGGGTGCCGGGATAGGAACGCTGGGTAAGGGCCATGTCGATGTCAAAGCCATCGGCATAACCGGCGGATGCCAGCAACTCCCTGGCCCGCTCAGGGTTGTACTCGGGCAGGGTACTGCGCATCTCTTCATCGAAGAAATGCTCGTAGCCGGTCCAGCGCCAATAGGGATTGTCGGCGTAGCCCTCGCCGTCCAGCACGTTGTCCAGGATGGACTCACGGTCAATGGAAATGCGGAGGGCCTCGCGCACGTCGCGGGCGCGCTTCCACTCGGCAGAGCCGGTATCGGCCGTAGCGGAAATCCAGGGAAGGTCAACATCCCGCTCCGGAACGCCCTCCCGGTCGATATAGAGCTGGCCGTGCAGGGTAATATGAAGCTCCAGGGCGCCGGCGTAGCGCATGAACTTCACGCCGTCGGCATCCAGCAGGTTGGGGATGGAGCCGAGGGAGGTCTGCATGGTGTCCAGTTCGCCGGCCAGGAAGTTGGCGATGCGGGTGGATTCCTCGGCGATCTGGAAGTAATGCAGTTCCTGGAAGTAGGGAGTCTTGTCCCAGTGGTCGGGCACGGCTTCGGAGATGAAGCGCTCGTTGGTGCGGAATTCGACAAACTTCCAGGGGCCGGTACCCACGCCTTCAAGGGTGGCCCGCTCTTCACCAACGGCATCGGCGTAGTCCTGGCTGGCGATCATGATGAAGTTGTTGGCGCCGTACTGCTGGAACCGCCAGATCAGGTCGAAGGCCTGGTGGGAGCCAGTGTCGATCTCCACAGTCAGGTCGTCGATGAAATTAATGGTGGTTTCGGTATCATCGCGCTGGAAGATGCGCCGCATATTGGTCTTTCCGGGATGGCGGCCCTCATCCAGCATAATCTGCTCAACGGTCCACATAAGATCCTGGACGGTGATGTCGCCGTAGCTGTTGCCGTCGAGGTCGGTGTGGAAGGGAATGCCCTCACGGAGCTGGAGGCGCCATACGGTGCCATCGTCCGATACGCTCCAGTCTTCCAGGAGGTCGTTCTTCAGTTCACGACCGGGGCTGACCCGCCACAGAGCGTCGAAAATTACGGGGCTGACATAGGTGGCCTGGGGAACGGCCATGTTCTTGGGCAGGAACTGGGGCGGCCCCAGGTCCTTGTTGGCGATGCGCAGGATGCCGTAGGGTTCGGCGTCGATCTGGGCCACTTCTTCCACCGCCCTGGCCTGCTGGGGCAGTGCGGTGGGAGTGGGCGCAGCGCTCTGGATGGCTGCCGCTTCGGCTGCTGATGAGGCGGCCTGGCGGGTTACGCCACCACCACCGGTTTCCGCAGCCGGCTGTTGGGCCGGTTCTGAAGGCTGGGACTGGGCAGCGGGTTCCTGCTGGCTGGGCTGCTGGGCAGGCTGCTGGGCAGGCTGCTGTTGCTGGGCGGCCGGCTCGGCAGGGGCCTGCGCCGGAGCCGATGCAGGCGCTTCGGAGGCTCCGCAGGCTAACCCGACCAGCAGCAACACCAGCACTGCCGGATAGATCAATACCCGTGAACGAAAACTGAGTAACTTTGCCACTACTGCTCCTCCATCAAGAGTTCCACCTGCCCGAGAAAATTTGGGCGTTACGAAATCGGCAACAATTGGCGCCAAGGGCAAAACAAATGAGCCATCAAGGCAACTGATTCGCAACCTGTCAGGTGGTTTCTGTCGGCCATGAGACGATTTGGCCTGAACTGGAAGAACATATACTACACCTGCCGATTAGTGTCAATTGGACATTGGCCGATGGCGGGGCAATCGCGTTTTAGTTTCGCTGGCCACTCAATCAGGAAGTCTGTGCCGGCCTGAACCGGACGAAGGGCCTGAAGCCCTTCCCCAATGCCGGGTTGCGGGTCCGAATGTTGGTTTGCAGGCAGGATTTTGGATTCTTCATCCGCCTGAGGCGGATTCCGCAAGGGCCGC
>CAZPMU010000095.1:0-3885 GCA_964587795.1 uncultured Dehalococcoidia bacterium
TGCATGGAAGTCAACGCTGGCTCCAGGTGGCGGTAAACCGGGGCGCCGAGATCATTGACGGGGCAATGGCTGATGCGGCGGTACTCGCCCCGGATGAGCCGGTCCGGTGGGTTTCTCCCCTGGAATCCGACGGCTTCAGGGAATATAGAGACCAAGAGTTCCTTGAACGGTTGGAGGTTCGTCCCGCCTCTCTCCGGCTGTCCGATTTCTGGCCGCGCTGGGGGCCACGGTGGGACGCCCTGGCCATAACCGGTAGCGGGCGCAGGTTGCTCGTGGAGGCAAAGGCGAACATCCGGGAGTTCAATTCCGACCCATCCAGGGCCGGGCCCCCCTCTTTGAGCAGGATCAGGGGCGCATTGTCGGAGACGAAGGATTTCCTGCGAGTCAGGTCGGAGACGGACTGGAGCTGTTGCTTCTACCAGTACGCCAACCGCATCGCCCACCTGTACTTCCTAAGGGAGTTGAACGGGGTCGACGCAAAGCTGGTGTTCGTATATTTCCTGGGCGACACTACGGTGCCTGGAAGGGATCCCGTTACCCGCGAAGGCTGGGAGGCTGCCATAAGCCTGGCCAACGAGCATCTTGGGCTTCCTACCTCGTCGCCGTGGCTTCGCGAGAATGTGGCCCATGTGTTCATAGACGTGAATGACCTGCGCCACATCGAGTGGCCTTAAGCAGCCGTTCCCGTCCGGCGGGAGGACCCTCTAAGGACAGACGCGTTTGGACGAGAATTCGTTGCCGTTTTCTTCCTGGAAGAAGCGCAGCCTTGCTGGAATCCGGGCTGGTTGTGGTCACCTCAGGAGTAATTTCGGGGATGGCGCTTCAGGATATGACATCCTGAGTACATTGACGTTGGCGCAGGCAGAGAGTAGGATTCAAAGGGTAATCCAGAGGCAGATCAGGACTCATAGAGTCTCAATTGCCTCCAAATAGTCCGGCTGAAATAGGTACACAGAAAGTTACACAGGCTACGAGAATCGCTCAAATTTCAGTCAAATTGAATCTGGAGATCAAGTTTAACACCTGACACTCCCTCCGCCACCTGTTCTTTCCGGCCCCTGTCGAGTCTTCGCGTCCATGGGCTTCCTCGTGATTCACTCCTCCAGGGCACATCCGGTTTCTGTCGCCTGCCAAGAGGTGCAGATGGGCAACAACCGGCGGCAAGCCTTCGCCCAAGTCCACCCATCCTGGGGCCAGGCTTCGCCAGCAACTTTATCTGGAAACTCAACGCGGCTGATGGGGTACTGGAACGGCGCGAATCGGTGGCGGACCTGGCGACCGCTTGCGCCGGCTTCTTCCCGCGCTGCGCCGGCCTCCGTGGCGAACCTTGTCCCAGCCCTTTAAGCGTTTCGCCGGTCAGGTAATCGACCACCCCAACTGATCCGGCGGAGGTCAGCATCCATACTCCATCCGGTGGTTGGCACCGGCGAAGACGGGGTGATATTCTCCCTTCCAGGCAGGGGACCCCTGCCAGCCAGGATCCGTCACCTTAAACTCGTAACCTGGCCCAGGAGGCAACCTATGGCTGACGTACCTATTCGCGTAGGATTGATTGGAGCCGGCGGGAACGTTCGCAACCGCCACATTCCGGGATTCCAGGGAGCAGCGGACTGCGAAATCATCGCGGTGGCCAACCGCAGCATCGAATCGGGTAGGGCCATCGCCGACCAGTTCAACATTCCCAGGGTTTACGGCAACTGGCAGGAGTTACTGGAGGACGAGGAAATCAACGCCGTTTGCATCGGCACCTGGCCTTATATGCACCGCACCATGACCCTGGCCGCGCTGGAGGCCGGGAAGCACGTCCTGACCGAGGCGCGCATGGCCTCGACGGCGGAGGAGGCGCGGGATATGCTCCGGGCTTCCCTGGCCCACCCGCACCTGGTCTGCCAGCTTACCCCCACCTCCACCAGCTATACCATCGACAACGTGCTGAAGCGGCTGATTGGGGAGGGCTTCCTGGGAGAGCTCCTGTCCGTGGACTTCACTTCGCTGCAGAACAACTTCGCCGACCCGGACGGCCCCCTGCACTGGCGTCACGACCGGGCCCTGAGCGGCCACAATACCCTGAACATCGGGGCCTCCTACGAGTCCATGATGCGCTGGCTGGGACGGGGCAACCGGGTCTTCGCCATGTCCAAGACTCACGTTCCTTACCGGATGGACGAGAGCGGCAACCGGGTGTCGGTAACCATCCCCGACCACGTGGATATTCTCTATGAACTGGCCAACGGCGCCCAGGTACACATGCAGATGAGCGCGACCACCGGCCTGAACGGGGGCAGCCACATCTGGATGTTCGGTTCCGACGGCACTATCCACGTTGACCCCCAGCGCCGGGTGTGGGCCGGCCGACGTGGGGACACGGAGCTGACCGAGGTGCCCAACCCTCCGGAGGGCCAGGCCAGGTACCGGGTTGAGGAGCAGTTCACCAACGCCATAAGGGGCCTGGAAAAGGTGGATATGGTGGCTTTCGAGACGGGAGTCCACTACATGGAATGGACGGAGGCCGTGCACCGAAGCGCCACGGAGGGACGGGCGGTGTACCTGCCGCTCTAAACCCGGGGCCGGTGGCTGACGCGGCAAGGAATGGGGCGGGAACGCAACACTCTGCGCCGGATGCTGAGACCTGGACCCGGCTTTCAAACCGGCGACAGGGTGTGTGAAACGGCGTCCGGCGAGGTAGCGCCAACCCCTGGCGTGGCAGTACCGGACCCGGGCCTTGCAGCCCACCAACCCTGGTCCATTACCCAGTCGCCCGTACCTTTGGCTGGCCATCGCTACCCTGGCCGGGGTTGCCCCGGCCAGGTATCGCTGCCCCCTTCCCCCTGTCCCGGCGGTGCGACGCCCCCATCCGCCTTGGAATAATCTGATTACAAGGGTCTTGCCTGCCCTGCCCGCGGGGCGAACCACCTGAGGCAGACCTCCCCGCACTCGCGTCCACCCCTTGACAACATCGCATACGTTATAGAACAATTGTTCTACCACATTTACCGACGGGGGCGGACCTTGAACAACTACATCCTGAAAGCCTGCCGCAGGTGCGGCGGGGACCTGGCAGAGGATTCCGGCGACTGGATTTGCCTGCAGTGCGGCCGGTATTCCTACGTGGGCCTCTACGGCCAGGCCGAACCGCCGTCGCCACCGCGGCTGCCATCCCACGCAAACCTGGGGAACTCCAGGGCAGAATCACGGCGCGCCGCCAGGGGAGCGGATGGTCATAGCGGCCGGTCCGGCGGCAGGAAAACGGCCACGGCGGGTCCCATCCGCCGTGCGACCCGGCCGGGAGCGCTGCCGTGACCCGGGGCGAGGCAACCGCATTCCATCACGGTACGGCGACGGGCGGGACGCTCCGGCATCGCCGCCGGGCCAACCTGGTTCGGCCCAGGCCGGTAAACCCATGAGCCTGCTGGCTTTGGACGCCGGTGTCCGGGAAACGGGCTGGGCTGTCTTCCTGCCCGGCGGGAAAATTGAAACGGGGGTTATCCGCCTGTCGCGCAGCCGCGCTCTCCATGCCGCCGAGCGGATAGCCCACCTGGTAGAGAGCCTGGACAGCCTGGCGGCCCGCTGGCAGCCGGTGGCGGTGGCCTACGGACAGCCGGCAGGAATCCGCTGGCCGGCCCCGGCCCTGGAACTGCTGGACGGGTCCCTGGCCCAGTGGGCATCGGGGCGGCAGCTGCCCCTGTTCACCTATTCGGGGCAGGAGGTGCGGGCCGCCATTGCCAGCCATTCCCGTGTGCCCCAGGACCAGCTTTCCTACGCCATCATGCGGCGGCTGCGGCTCATCGGCGCCCGAAAGGCCACCTCCGAATGGGAGGCCCTAGCCATCGGCTACTACCACCTGTGCCGCATGGCCGCCCTGGCCCGGGCCGGTCCGTAGCCTTG
>CAZPMU010000096.1:0-1458 GCA_964587795.1 uncultured Dehalococcoidia bacterium
CCTACACCCCCTCCCCCACCACCGGGTTGCTCAGCACCCCTATCCCCGGAATCTCTATCTCCACCACGTCGCCGGGGTGCAACTGTTCCACCGAACCGGGGGCGCCCGTAAGGATAATGTCCCCCGGGCGCAGGGTTACGAACTGGCTTATGCCGCTCACCGTGTAGTAGCAGTCGTAAATCATCCCCGAGGTGCTGCCCCGGTCGTGTTCCTGCCCGTTCAGGCGGGTGATGATTTCCAGGTTGTGGGGGTCCACGTCCGTCTCAATCCAGGGCCCCACTGGGCCGAAGGTGTCGCACATCTTCCGCCGCCAGTTCGACAGGTCGGCGGCCCAGGAACCCTCCCCGCTCACGTCGTTGGCGATGGAGTAGCCCAGGATGAAGTTGGGCGCATCCTCCACCGACACCCGCCGGCAGGGCTTGCCGATTACGATGAGCAGTTCGCCCTCGTAATGCACGTAGTCCGACTCCGCCGGCAGGACGATGTTCTCGCCGGGGCCGATGATGCAGTTGGCCCCCTTCTGCCAGGGCCGGAAGGCGGAGGAGTCTCGCTGGATGCGCTCAGCGTCCAGGGCCTCTTCCTGGTGGGCGATGTGGGCGGCGTAGTTGAGACCCACGGCCCAGTAGGAGGTAGGCACGGTGGGCGGCAGCAACGTCACCTGGCTTAGGGGATAGGAAGCGTCCGTGACGGTATGCTCCCCGAATATGCTGCCCTGGATGACGCGCACCTGGTCGCCTTCCACCAGGCCATAGCTTTCCCAGGGGCCAACGCTGAATCTGGCCAGTTTCATCTCTCACCTCTCTCGCAGTAGATTCAAACATGAATGGACAGGATATACAGGATTGGATTGCCTGTCCCGAACGAAGTTTCCCGTCCCTGCAGGCAATACATCCTGTTCGTCCTGTCCATCCATGTCAGTTGGGGTTAATTGGGAATGTGGACGACGGCCTCCACTTCCACCAGGAACTCCGGGCGCACCAGGGCGGCCACCACCACGGTGGAACTGGCCGGCGGGTTTTCCGTGAATGTCTCGGAGCGGACCTGGCTGAAGGCGGGGTAGTCGTCCAGGTTGGTCAGAAAGGTGGTAATCTTCACCACGTCCTGCATGGTGGCCCCCGCCGCCTCCACAATGGTTCGAATGCGCGCCATCACCTGGCGGGTCTGGGCGGCGCAGTCGCTGCCGCCCACCAGTTGGCCGTCTGCGCCCTGGGCTATCTGGCCGGATACGAAAAGCAGTTCACCCACCCGAACGCCTGGGGAAAAGGCGGGGTTGGCTGCCAGGCCGTCGGGAACTATGGGTACGCGCTCTGCCATGGGAATACCTCCGTTGGTTTTCAAGTCAAACTGTCAGTGCCGGGGCTTTCGTGGGTGTATGATACCATTCAACTTGAGCTGGGGCAGACTTATCCGCCGGTTTGGACCAGGGCATTCGCGCCTTAACGGACTGTCATTCTGAAC
>CAZPMU010000096.1:1558-3337 GCA_964587795.1 uncultured Dehalococcoidia bacterium
CCAACCCTGTCATTCTGAACGAAGTGAAGAATCTAAACTCCATCCCACAAACCGGGTCCCCGACCCGCAACCGTACTCTGGGGAAGGATTTCAGGCCCTTAGGCAGGCTCAGCGCGACATTGCATCGGGAATAACCACGGCTTGTGTCAATGCGTCCTGAATTCCATCCGACACCGCACAAAGGAGAATAATCCCCATGCCTTACCTTTCCCTCCCCGGCGTTGACCTCTGGTATGAAGATACGGGAGGCTCAGGCACTCCCGTTGTATTGCTGCATGCCGCCACGGGCACTACGGAGTGCTGGGTACACCAGGCGCCAACCCTTGCTGCCGCGGGGTACCGGTGCATTTCCTACGACCGCCGTACCTGGGGGCGCTCTCGTCCCACGGATTCGGGGCCACAGCCCGGCTATGCTGGCGATGACCTCCATGCCCTGCTGGATGCTCTGGGCCTGGGCCGGGTGCACCTGGTTGGCACCGCCGCCGGTGCCATTCCCGCCCTGGACTACGCTCTCGCCCATCCCCAACGGGTACGCAGCCTGGTGGCGGCCAACACCATCGGCGGCGTGCAGGACGCCGAATACCTGGATTTGCAGCGCCGGATTCGTCCCCAGCAGATCCAGGACCTGCCCGAAGACTTGCGGGAACTGGGGCCATCGTACCGGGGCAGGGACCCCGAGGGCGCGGCCCGCTGGCTGGAAATCCAGGAAGGGAGCCGTCCCTACGGTCCCTTGCCGGCCCAGCCCCTGCGCGAACCCATTACTTACCAGCGACTGGCCACCATCGAGGTACCGGTGTTGATACTTTCGGGAGATGCCGACCTGCTTTCCCCGCCGGCCCTGATGCGGCTGCTGGCCGACCACATCCCCACCGGCCGCTTCGTGGCCTTGTCCGACGCCGGCCACGCCGGTTTCTGGGAACGGCCCCACGTCTGGAACGGCCTGGTCCTGGAGTTCATCAGCCAATATTGATTGTCATTGAATCCACCAATGGACACGAATAACCACTAATTTCCCTTCCACGGGCAATGTTGACTGTATTGCCCAGACATTCCTGGAAAACATCCCCATTAGTGAACATTCGTGTATATTTGTGGATAAATAAGAAAAAGGAGATATTGAAATGCCAAGAGTTACGATCAACCTGGGTGAAGAATCCGGGCGGGCCGCCACCGGCGCAACCTGGAGGGTCGCTGTGGGCTATGTCCCCGGCGAGGAGAACGGGGGACTGGTGTTTGAGACGGGTGAACCCAGCCCGGCCCGCCTGGCTGACTATGACGATTCCGGCTGGGAGGTCATCACCGACCTGCCCCAGCGCCAGTCAAAGGGTTTTACCTTCGCCTGGTACCGGACTAAGATCACGATTCCCGAAACGGTGGACGGCCACCCCACGGCCGGAATGCGGGTGCAGTTCGAGACCTGCGTGGACGACTACGGGGAAATCTGGATTGACGGGGAGTGCAACCGCGACCGGGGCACCGTGCAGGGGTTCAACACCCCCCAGCGGACGCTGGTTACCCAGAGCGCCCAGCCCGGCGACCAGCACACCATAGCCGTCCTGGCCATCAACGGACCCTTGGGCGCGCCCTTCGGCACCGTCTTCGTCCGCTACGCCAACCTGGGCTTTGAGTGGTAGGCTGCGCCCAACCAGGCTTGGTCCGTGGTCGTCAGCGCGTCCACCTGACAGGGCAATCGCGTTTTAACCAACTGTAACCTTGAGCCGCCAAAACTGTCATTCTGAACGCAGTGAAGAATCTAAAATTCTAAAGGCTTGGAACGTG
>CAZPMU010000097.1:0-2293 GCA_964587795.1 uncultured Dehalococcoidia bacterium
AACTGAAACTGGACAGCATCCGGCTGGACCTGGGGGACTCGCCCTCCAGGGCAGCCTTCTTCTGCCGGAAGTCCAGCTTCTCCATGACGATGGGCTTGCCGGCCTGTCGTGCATACTCCACCACCCGGGCCACGGCATCGCCGATGACGGCCCGGGTCTGGTGGTGGCTCTTGCCGTAGGTGACCAGGGGGACCCGGAAGGCACGGACATAGTTGCCTCTGGCGTCGGTCTCACCCACCGCCAGGTGGTCGGCATTCAGGTCCACTCCGACGGCGCCCCGCATCCTGTCCGTGACCACGGGTACTTCCATCATGGCGGTGGTGACAAACACCCGCCAGCCCCTGCGGTCCCGCTTGAACCGGTAGCTGATGGCCTGACCCAGGCCGGAATTCCTGGCGGCTTTCTCCCCGTGCTGGCGCCGGTAGGCGGCATACTCGGCATTGCTCTCCAGGGCCGCCAGCACCTGCTCATGGCCATACTTGAACCGGACCCCTTCCATGGTCAGGTATTTGCCATAATGACCGGCCAGGCCATCGGGCAACCGTAGTCGCAGGGTCAGGGACCCATCTTCATCCACCCTGGCCACGCACAGCTGGCAACCCGCCGTCTCATCCCTGCTCCCCAGCACGAAGAACTCATCGCTCCGTGCGGACTGCCAGTCCTCCAGCCACTCCTGGTGGCTGGCGTACCCGTTGGCCGCCAGGTGATGCTGCTTCCGCCACAGCCGCCTGGACCCGAAACACAGTCGCACCCGGCCATCGGCAATATCCCCTTCCAGCTTCTCCAGCCTGTCTCTCAGGTTGCCCAGCCGCCGTCTCTTCTGGTGCAACCAGTCCCGCCGGACATCAGGTCCACCCTGGGACATCTGCCGCTCCCCCCGAGCTATCCTACGGCCCAGATCCTCCGCCCGCAGCTTCTGCTGTTCCCGCACCGAAGCCATCTTCCCTTCCAAAGACACCCGCACCGAGTTGAACAGCCGGGCCGGTATCCGGTAGCGTTCCAGGTAGTCACTCTTCAAAGATGAAGCGGGGCGGCCCGCTACCATGTCGGCAAAGAGCCGGCGCTCTATGCCGCCGTACAGGTGGGCATAGTCGGAGAGGAGGCCTTCTCCGGCCCTGCGGTCTATCCCTTGGAAATGACCAATGCGAGTTTGATAGGTGGCGGGCAGACTTCCTGCCACAGAAGCTGGCGTGGTGGAAGACCTGTTTCCCTGGTGGGCAACCATAAGTCCATGATACCAGAACACCTGTTCGTATGGCCAGGCCTCACAGGGCGATTAAGGAAAAAGTGAAAACCCCCCTCATCAGTGAACAAAGACTACCAATGCAGACCCTGTAGCTACGGACGTTTTAACAGTTGCCAACCCCTCCGGCTATCGCTCAGGCCGGGCCCCGAAGATGGGATAGGGACAGCCCCACCGCTTTGGAGTTGTCCGTGTCTCGACCGGTGTCACGGAACCGGCGAGACACCAACTCGGGAATTCTTCAAGTCAGCGGTCCAGGAATAGCGAACTTCTTGGCTTTGAATGGATAATCGAGAAGTTCTTGTCAGAATTCGGGCGGCCCAGCCGAAGGCTGGGCAGGTAGCCCGGGCCACAGCCATCAACTCGGGTGAATCCATGGCGGCGACGGTAGGCGCCTCCGGCAACGTCAATGGCTTTGTTCGGCGCCTTGAGGACAATGTCGTCAGCCTGCACGGCGTTGGGCGGTGCCTGGAACGAAGTATCCGGCCCATGAACCCGCTGGGAGCGGTTTCCAAAGGCCCCGGCGTGGTAAGGGCGCTGGTGATCGTACATCCACCGGGAAGCCAGGGCAGGGCCACGCCGCAGCCGGGGCCATACCGCCATCGAAAGAGGAGTCCGCGGCGGGGAATCACCATCCGGCACAGGATGGGACGACCCGGGGCTGCCGGGCCCCATTGGCCGAAGGTAATACTGTGGTAATTGAAGCGGAATAGAGTACTACTGAATAGAGTGGCGGTGTCGCTACGTAGACGACTGTTGGGCTGGCGGCGGGAGTTGCCTGAAGTATGGACCTTGGGCTGGCTGATCGGGTGGCCATAATCGGCGGTGCGGGGTTGGAGATGGGCAAGCACGTTGCGTTGGCGCTGGCCAGCGAAGGGGCAAGGGTTTGCCTGTGCGCACGGAACGAGGAGGGACTGCGAGCCGCGGAAATTGAAGTGGCCCGCATTGGCACCCAGCACAATGTCCTGGCCATGCCGGCGGACCTCTCCGAACCCAGGGACATTAGACGCGTGGCGCGGGACACCTTCAACCGGTTCGGTAGGATTGACA
>CAZPMU010000098.1:0-1743 GCA_964587795.1 uncultured Dehalococcoidia bacterium
CGTTGAGATCGCGCATGGTCAGGCCCTTCCTGCCCGGCCGGGCGCGGACGCCCCATTGCAACGTGTCCTTCATCCAGGCCAGGGGCTCGGGACTGACGGCAGAGGGCGTTTCCGACTCCTGGCTCCGGTCGCCTTCTTCAGGGCTGTCGGGGGGCTGTTGTTCTTCGTCGAGGGCCATAGTTAATACCTTAAGTTAGCCTGGGTAAATTCAGTGACTTCCAGGTCAAGACTATTCATACTTATAAAAGGCAAAGCTGAGGAATTTATAGAACAAAAATGCGACCAACGGAAATATCAGCACACCCAAGAGGAACCCGTGCGCAAAGCCGATCCAAAAGCCCTTTCTTTCAAGGGACCTGAGCTTTTGTCGAGTGAAGCCCTCGTTCTTCCCCGCAATGCCGCTATTAGTTGCTTGCGTTGGCATAGTTAGTCTCCAAACATCGAAGGACTAGACTGCGCCCATATAAGCACAATTGCCAGGAGGAGGACCAATCCAACTGCCATTCCCGCCATCAGGCCAATGAAATAGCTCTTGGTTTCAGTGGGCTTGGTAGGTCTGTATCTGAACGTAGCCACATTGCCATCCTTCAGCCGTTAGCTAAGGCCCAGCGAACCAAGCACTGTCTCCTGATTATAAACAAAGCAAGACCTCCCGCGCGCATCCGTGGGAGGTCTGAAGGGCCTTTGTCTATCAGGTTAGGCCGCCGCCCTGTACTGCTCCAGCAGGGCGGGGCTTACCCGGCCGTTGTGAATGCGGTCGTCAAAGCCGGCCGACTTCAACCGCTGGAAGTATTCCCTGGTCTGCCGCTGGCGAATGGCCATCAGAATTTTCTGGCCCTCGTCCACCTTGTCCTTGCCGCCGCCCAGCAGAATAGCCAGGGCGCCGCTGGTCAACTGGCTCTGGCCGGCCGGGTTCTCGCCGCCGGCGCCGGTGGCCTGGCGGGACTCGCCCTCGTCCAGGTAGCAGTGGATCTCCTCGCGGCGTTCGGGCGAAAACTCGTTCATGTACCGCAGGTGCAGGACGCCGATGGCTACGTGGCGGGCCTCGTCCTGGGCGCAGCGCCGGTAGATGGCCTTCTCGGCCTCGTTGTAGGCCATCATTTCACCCAGCCGGAACAGGGTCAGCACGTTGCCCTCTCCGGTGATGTGGAGACGGGAGGAAAATTCGGTAAACTCGCGGGCGTTGTCGGTGCTGCCGCCCACCACGTCGCTGACGCTGTCAATCATGCGCATCAGGCCGCCGCCATTGGCCAGGGCCCGCTTGCGGAACACGTCCAGGTGGCGGGACTCGTCCATTACCTGGGCCAGCAGGGCCAGGCGCACTTCCTGGTAGTCCGGCGACATGGTGGAGATGAAGCGGCCGGGAACGTCGGAGGCGATGAACTCCACCTGGGTGAAGAAGGTGGCAAGCTGGCACTGGGCGGCTTCGATGTCGTCGGGCAGGGGCTGGATGGCGTCCCAGGGAATGTCGGTGGCCGAACTCCACTGGCGGGTGATGAACTCGTCGTAGAGCTTGGACAGGTTGTGGGCCCAGACTTCGCTCTTGGTGCGGAAGGTGTAGGCGCCAAACCTGGCGACGTCGCCCCGGGGTATTGAACCCTGGACTCGCCCGGTATCGTTGGCGGACCGTTCCTCCACCCCCTCGCCGGCCACGTGCTCCTGCAGCTTGCTAAGCCACGAAAGGTCGAATCCCTGCTCCTTTGCCTGTTCCCAGTAAGTGGTCCTGCTGTCCACAGTGGCCAT